>NZ_VFUV01000001.1:0-671356 GCF_006441315.1 Mesorhizobium sp. B2-4-19
CCAAACCCCTCGGCCCGTCCTACTCCAAGCCGACCGCAAGGTCGGCTTTTTCTTTCTAAATGGGCCCGACCGCAAGGTCGGCTTTTTCTTTCTGGATAGGCCCGACCGTAAGGTCGGCGTTTTCTTGCGATAGGCTGGCGCCAAATCAGCCGGGCGGTTGGGACAGGGCCAGGTTGCCGCTGAGCAGCGCCGCCAGATCGCCTGCGGAAGCATCAGCATCGGTACGCAGCCGGATCGCGAATTCGGCCATCGGAACCGGCGGCAGGCCCAGCTCGCGCGGCGCTTCGATAATGCCGGAATGGGCAAAGCGCGGGGTCCGCAAGGTCAGCGCAACGCCGGCATTCACCGCGGTGCGCAGGCCGGCCAGGCTGGCGCTGCCGGCGGCGATGCGGTAGCGGCGGCCGGCAGCATCGAGCGCCGCCAGTGCGGCCTCGCGAAACCCGCAATAGGGATCAAGCAGCGCCAGCGGCAACTCTTCCTGCCGCCAGGCCAGCCCTTTCCCAGAACACAGCCACATCATCGGCTCACGCAGCACGCCGACCTCGTCGGGCGCGGCCGCCTGGCGCATGACAATCGCCAGATCGAGGCTGCCGGCCTGCAGCGCCTGCGCCAGTTCGGCGGAGCGGCCAACCCGCAATTCGATCCTGACGCGCGGATGGCTGGTGGCGAAGGCACGCAGCAGATCCGGCAGGCCGTTGTCGGCGAAATCCTGCGTCGTGCCGATGGCGACACGCCCGGCTGCCCGCGCCCCCTTCAGCGCCAGCCATGCCTCGCGGTGCGCGGCAAGAATGCGCCTTGCGTGGCCGACGAGGTCCTCCCCAGCCGGCGTCAGGCCGCGGCCCCTGCCCTGCGGCGCCAGCAGCGGCTCGCCGACGATCTCCTCCAGCCGCTGCATCTGGGCGGTCACCGCCGAAGGCGAACGGCCAACGCTGATAGCCGCCCGCGCCAGCGAACCGCTGTCGACGAAAGCGAGGAAGGTTTTGAGCAGATCCGGATCGAGCGTTTCCATAATTCGACAATATCGAATCTTCAGTTGAAAACAATTCGATTTTTTTGACTCAATGACGGTGACATGGTCCCTCCAACGGCAACCGGACGCCGCTAGAAACCAAGGAGACGAAAAATGCCTCTCATCAATATCAGCGTCACCGGCAAGCCGGACGCCGCCTTGTCCGCCAGCATCGCCAGGGAAATAACCGAGATCACCGCCACGCAATTGCGCAAGGATCCGACGATCACCGCCGTTGCCGTGTCCTATATCGATCCGCAGCACTGGTTCGCCGGCGGCAAGTCGCTGGCCGAGCATGGCACCAACACGTTCTGGCTGGATATCAAGGTGGTCGACGGCACCAATACCAAGCTCGAGCTGGAAGCTTATCTCAAGGCCCTCTTCGATGCCTTCGGCCGCCTGTTGGGCGGTGTGCACGAGGAAAGCTATGCCTTAGTGCATGAAGTGCCGGCACCCGCCTATGGCTATGGCGGCAAGACGCAGGAGTTCCGTTTCATCAGCGGGCGGTTGAAGGCAGCGTAAGCGTCGTTCTTGCGGAGAAGGAACACCGTCTCTTCCCACATTGACCTAGCGCCCACTTGCGCTACCCTCTGCGCCGAGGCGGCCGCGGAAGAGCCGCAATGACAAAAATTGTTGGGAGAGAAGCGGCATGATCCTGACACTGGCGATGCTTGCGGGTCTCGTTCTGGCCTGGCTGCTGATCGGCGTGGTGGAAAAATTCCGCCTCGGCCTGCGTCTCAGCCAGGCGATGCTCTACGTGCCGTTCAAGCTCGCCTACCGGATCAGCGACGGCCGCATCCGGATCGCGCGCAAGGCGCAGGCTCCCGTCATCTACGTCATCTCGCACCAGTCGCGCTTCGAACCGGCGCTGATGCTGTCGCTGCTGCCGGATGACACGCTGCACATTCTGGACGAGGTCTCGGCGCGCTCGCCGTGGCTGGAACCCTGGCGTGAGCTTGGCCGCACGATCGCCTTCAATGCCGAACATCTTTTCGTCAGCCGCCGGCTGGTGCGCGTGCTGAAGGGCAAGGGCCGGCTCGCGGTCTATCTGCCTGACGCGGTCGAGCCTGACGTCAAGACGTTTCGGCTGTTTCGCGCCGTCACCCGCATTGCCATGCAGGCCGACGCCCGCATCGTGCCGATCTTTGTCGCCGGCGCCCGCAGCCTGCCTGTTTCCCTGACGCCGGCGGCAGCGGCACCGCGGCACTGGTTTCCGCAGCTCGTGATGAGCGTGCTGGAGCCGATGACCATCGCCGAACTGGTGGCACGTAATCCGGATCAGGCCTCGAACACCAATGCACTGTTCGACCGCGTCGCCGAGGCCCGGCTTTTCGGCAACGACCTCGACCGCGGCCTGTTCCTGGCCATGCGCGATGCCGCAGCCAGGGTCGGCGCCTCGCATCCGATCATCGAGGACGTCATCTCGGGCGCGCTGAGCTACCGCAAGATGTTCATCGGCGCCCGCGTGCTGGGCAAGCGCTTCGAGGCGGTGACGGCGCCAGGCGAAGCGGTGGGGATAATGCTGCCCAACGCCAATGGCGTCGTGCTGTCATTCGTCGGTCTTCTCTCGGCGGGCCGAGTGGCGGCGATGATGAACTACACGGCCGGGCCGGCAAGCGTCACGGCGGCCGTCCGCACGGCCGTCATCCGCACCGTGATCTCCTCGCGCGCCTTCGTCGAGAAGGCCGATCTCGCCGATATCGTCGCCGCGGTCGAAAAAGGCGGCGCCAGGCTGCTGTGGCTGGAAGACGCCCGGACCAGCGTCACCGCGCTGGACAAGCTTGCCGCCGCCTTGCTGTGGCGTTTGCCGCTGCAGCGCCAGGATGCGGCCAAGCCGGGCGTTATCCTGTTCACCTCCGGCTCTGAGGGAACGCCGAAGGCGGTTGTCCTGTCGCAAAAGAACCTTCTCGCCAATGCCATGCAGGCCGAGGCGCGCATCACCATTTCGCCGGCCGACATCCTGCTCAACGTGCTGCCGGTATTCCATTCCTTCGGCCTGACGGGCGGCACCATCCTGCCGCTGGTCACCGGGGTAAAGCTGTTCCTCTATCCCTCGCCGCTTCATTACAAGATCATCCCCGAGATCGCCCGCAAGGTGAAGCCGACCATCATGTTCGGCACCGACACCTTCCTCGCCAACTATGCGCGCACCGCCAAGGACGGCGACTTCTCCAGCCTGCGCTTCGTCGTTGCCGGCGCCGAAGCTGTGAAGCCGGAAACCCGCCGCGTCTACCGCGAGCGCTTCCAGGCCGAGATCATCGAAGGGTTCGGGCTGACCGAGGCCGCACCGGTGGTTGCCGTCAACACCGCGATCCACGGGCGCGACGGGACGGTCGGGAGGCTGCTGCCGGCCATGCGCATGAAGCTGGAGCCGGTCGAGGGCATCTCGGACGCCGGCCAGTTGTGGCTCGACGGACCGAATCTGATGATGGGCTACATGACATCGGACCGCCCCGGTGAGTTGCGGCCGCTGAGCGGCTGGCACGACACCGGCGACATCGTCGCCGTCGACCGCGAAGGCTTCATCACCATTCGCGGCCGCGCCAAGCGCTTCGCCAAGATCGCCGGCGAGATGGTGTCGCTGGGCGCGGTCGAGATGCTGGTGCAGTCGCTGTGGCCGGAAGAACGCCATGCGGCGGTGGCGGTGCCCGACAAGAGGCGCGGCGAGCGCATCGTGCTGGTCACCACCGCCGACGATGCCAATCCCGAAGAGCTGCGCCAGTTCGGCAAGAAAGCCGGGGCCGCCGAACTGATGGTGCCGAACGACATCGTCAAGGTGGAGGAAATCCCGGTGCTCGGTTCCGGCAAGACCGATTATGTCTCGACCAGAAAGCTGGCGATCGACAGGCTGGGGCGGGGCATCGCGGCGTAACGCCGCCAGATCCAACCAATCGTTTCACCTCAGGCAAGCCGGGATGATCGGCGAGATCCGGTAGGATTCACGCCTCGTCCATGCCTCGACACCTCTGAAGATGGCCCCTCGCCAAAGAATCGCCAAAATGGTGAGTGATCATTCACTCTCCATCGGGGCGAGATTTCCAACCTGGGGAGGAAAGCTGCACATGGCAAAAATCCTTGTCACCGGAGGGACCGGACATCTCGGTCGCGATCTTGTGCCGGCGCTGTCCCAGGCCGGTCACGTCGTCAGATTGCTAGCCAGGAAACCGATGAATGATCCCTCCCTGGAATGGGCCTTGGGCGACTTGGCAACCGGCGAAGGCATCGATGACGCGCTTGGCGGCATCGACACCGTGATCCATGCCGCGACCCTTTCGCCGATCGCCAGGCGCGGCATGAGGCCGATCGACTTCTTCTTCAGCCCGACAAGCGTCGATGTCGAAGGCACGCGGCGCCTGCTTGCAGCATCGCGTCGCGCCGGTATCGGCCACTTCATCTTCGTGTCGATCGTCGGCCTCGAATTCAGCAGCCTGCCCTATGCCCGAGCAAAGTTGGCGGGCGAACAGCTTGTGCGGGAGTGCCCGCTTGCGTGGTCCGTCATTCGCGCAACGCCATTCTACTACCTCTTGGAGCAGATGCTCGGCGGGCTGAAATGGCTGCCTGTCTGGCCGTTGCCAAATTCGCTCTCAAATCCCGTCGATACGCGTGATGTAGCCCGCTATCTGGCGGAGGCGGTGAATGACGGGAAGCGCGGGGTACGCCCTGCGATCGGCGGCCCGGACCTGATGCCGTTCTCGAGTTTCGCACGGCAATACTGCGATGCGCTCGGGCTCAGGCGGCTCGTCCTGCCATTGCCGGTCAGCCGCAAGATGAGCTTCAAAATGGGTTTGGTCGAAACCAATGAGCGGCTTGGTCAAAGGAACTGGAGGGCGTGGCTTTGCGAACGACACAAGCACGCGGCAGTCGATTCGCATCGCCAGGCCGCCGGCTAGCGCCGTTTGTAATTATGCGCGTGGTGTTATTGTCCTTCGAGAATCCCCTACCAAGTCATGGAGCCGCGATCCGCTATGAAACCGCCATCGACTGGACGGGAAGGCATTCTGCGTGAAGCCATCCGACTGTTTGCCGAGCGAGGCTACGACCGGACGAGCGTTCCCGACATTCAGGAGGCGGCAGGCCTGTCGCGCGGCTCCGGCGCACTCTACAAGCACTTCCCTTCAAAAGAGGACCTGCTTGCCACCGCGATCGATCAGTTTGTCAATACGGCACGGGAAGGCCGTGCCGAACTTGGCGAGACAACGCTTTCCATCGACGAAAGTTCGCGGCGGCTTGTGGAGAGCATGCTTGAAAAGCTCGGCGCCAACCGCGACGTGCTTCGGATCTTGTGGCGCGACCTGGAGCATTTCCCAGCGCTGAAAGCCTCCGCGCGTGGCGAGATCATGCAAAGCACTTATCTTGCCGTCGCGGAATGGCTGCGGCAGCGCCAGCGTCGGGGCGAACTGCGCCCGCACGACAGCGAGGCGATCGCCGCCGTGATCGTCGGCTGCGTCGCCATGTTCCGGGTCTTCGAAGCGATCTGGGGTGAACGTGCAATTGAGATCAGCGATGAACGCTTTGCCTCCGCCTGGGGCGATCTGTTGCTTGGCGGCTTGCGACCCAGACCAGTTTAGCGATCAGCCTATGTCCGAAGGCGGTACCTTCTCGCCTTCGAGCTTGGCGCGTTTGGAATAGGCGCGCACCGAAAACGGCAGGAAGATCAGATATCCCGCGACCGATGCCGTCAGCGTGTACCAGGGATAGGTCATCAGCAAGAGGATGTAGAGCACGACGGCCAGAATGACCGGCAGCACCCTATCGCCCGGGATCTTGATGCTCTTGCCGGAATAGACCGGCAGCCGGCTGACCAGAAGGAACGCGACAAGGATGGTGAAGCCGGTGGCGACGAAGGCGGCTGGGCGGCTTGGCTCCAGCCCGAGCCTCAGGAAGAACAGATAGAGCGGCAGCATCACCAGCACCGCGCCCGCCGGCGCCGGCACGCCGACGAAATATTCCGACTGCCACAGGGGCCGCTCGGCCTTCTCGTCGTCGAGCACGTTGAAGCGGGCGAGCCTGAGCCCGCAGGCGATGGCGAACAGAAGGGCGGCGATCCAACCCGGCGAGCCGGCGCGGTCAAGCAGGAAGGCATAAAGCACCAGAGCCGGCGCGACACCGAAATTGACGATGTCGGCAAGCGAATCCATCTGCGCGCCGAATTTCGAAGTCGCCTTCAGCATGCGTGCGAGCCGGCCGTCGATGCCATCGAGAAAGGCAGCCAGCAGCACCATCACCACCGCCGTCTCGAAGCGGTCTTCGAAGGCAAAGCGGATGCCGGACAGGCCGGCGCAGATGGCAAGCACGGTGACCAGGTTGGGCAGCACCATGCGCATCGGGATCTCGCGGATGCGCGGACCGCCGCTGGCATGGGCCTCGAACTTCTTGAACGGCGCGCCCAAGGCTCAGGAAATCCTGACGAGCGGGGTGCCGGCGACGCCGCCGAATTCGGCGAGCACGGTTTCACCGCCGACCGCCGTCTGGCCAACGGCGACACGCGGCGTCGCGGCCAAAGGCAGGAAGACGTCGACGCGCGAGCCGAAGCGGATCAGGCCGAAACGCTCGCCGGTGCCGATCGAGCCTCCGGCCTCGGCCCAGCAGACGATGCGGCGCGCCACCAGGCCGGCGATCTGGACGGCGGCCACCGTGCCGTTGGGGCTCTCGATGACCAGGCCGTTGCGTTCGTTCTCGGTGCTGGCCTTGTCGAGTTCGGCGTTGAGGAATTTTCCAGGCCGATGCTCGATCTTGGTGATGCGGCCGCGTACGGGCGCGCGGTTCACGTGGCAGGAAAAGACATTCATGAACACCGAGATGCGGGTCATCTCGACATTGCCGAGGCCAAGCTCGCGCGGCGGCACGGCCGGGCCGACCGCAGAAATGATGCCGTCGGCGGGGCTGACGACAAGGCGGTCGTCGACCGGCGTGACGCGCTCGGGATCGCGGAAGAAATAGACGCACCAGGCAGTCAGGATCAGGCCGATCCAGAACAGTATCGAGGAGAAATAGCCAAGGAAAAGTGTGCCCGCGCCAAAGGCCGCGATGAAGGGGTAGCCTTCACGATGGATCGGTACGAACGCGTTCTTGACCGTGTCGACAAGGCTCATGGGGTGGGGGCGGTCCCTGTTTCAGGTCCGGCCTCAATAGCCGAAACACCCCCCGCCCGCAACGCGACAATCGGCGGCCCCGCATTGGCTGCGGCTGGCGGGCGCTACGACGGGCTACAGCCCGTGCGATATTGGCGGTACGGTCAAGACCCGCGGGTCGATACCGACGACAACCGACAAGCCGCCGTCATGCGGTGCCAACGCCCTACCGGCAATGTTTCCTGAACGGAATAACAAGGCGGCTGTCGGGAAGAGGACCCCTCGCCCGTCCTTGGGTGAGACGGCGTCCTTCCAAGGCCTTTTCAGCCACGATGACGCGCAACAAGGAGGTCCGTAATGCAGATAAAATCGGCCACATCGGCGTGTCTCGTCACCGCCGGCCTTGCCTTCGGCGAATCCCCACGTTGGCATGACGGACGCCTGTGGGTCTGCAACTGGGGTACCGGCGAGATCATCGCGATCGATGCCGACGGCAACCGCGAAATCATGCTCACCGTGCCGGCCGTCCTGCCCTATTCCATCGACTGGCTGCCGGATGGATGCCTGCTTGTCGTCTCAGGCCGCGAAGGCTTGCTGTTGCGGCAGGAGGCTGATGGCGGGCTCGTCACCCATGCCGATCTGCGCGGCCTGTCGAAAAGCCCATGGAACGAGATCGTCGTCGACGGGCGCGGCAACATCTATGTCAATGGCGGCGGCCCCGCGCCGGCTGCCGGTGAGCATTTCGGCCCAGGCACATCGTGCTGATCACGCTGGACGGCGCGATCCGCCAAGTGGCTGACGACATCGCCTTCGCCAACGGCATGGCGGTGACCCCGGACAACAAGACGCTGATCCTTGCCGAATCCCATGGCAACCGGCTGACCGCCTTCGACATCGCCGCCGACGGCACCCTGTCCAACCGGCGCGTCTGGGCCGAGTTCGACGGTTATCCCGACGGCATCTGCCTCGATACCGAAGGCGCGATCTGGTACGCGGATGTTCCCAACAAGCACTGCGTGCGGGTGCGCGAAGGCGGCGCGGTGCTGCAGACGGTCACCGTCGATCGCGGCTGCTTCGCCTGCATGCTGGGCGGCGCGGACAGGCAAACCCTGTTCATCGTCGCCGCCGAGTGGCGCGGCTTCGAGCACATGGTCAGCGACGCACGCACCGGCCAAGTGCTCAGCGTGGAAGCGCCGGCACCCGGCGTCGGCTGGCCGTAAGCCTGGAGCAGTTCACGTTGCTCTATGCCTCGGGAATCCGCTGATAGTTGGCAATGTCGGCGCGCACCCCAAGCCGGGCGATCGTCTCCTGCGGATTGAACGCGATGCGCTCGTGCGCGACCTTGACGATCGGAACGACCTTGTCGACGGCGGCCTGGCTCTCCCATTCGACGATCGTCACGAGGTTGAATTCGCCCGGCCCTGAAAATTGTTCGAGCAGGAAATCCTGCACGAAACCCTGCTGCTGGCGGAGCAATTCGTGCGTCGTCCTGACCTTGACGAGGATCTCCTCGCGGGCGGCGGCCGGCACGACGAACTTGTCCACCCTGAACACGCTGCCACCGTTAACGTTCTGATTTATGTCGTTCATTTCGATTGTTCCGTTTCCTGGATAATCGTGTTTTCAGGCTCCGGGAACGGCATACAATCTCAACTTAAGTTGAGGTCAAGCGGAAAAATCAATTTACCTCCGACGTCCGCCGGCGAACGATGACACCGAACTCGTCGCCCTCGCGGGCAAGGCGCAGGCGCTCCTCGGCTTCGGTCGCCTCGCGCTGGCGGTCCCACATCGAGGCATAGAGGCCGTGCTTGCGCATCAGCTCGACATGGGTGCCGCGTTCGGCGATCTGGCCGTCCTTGAGCACGATGATCTCATCGGCCGAAATCACCGTCGACAGACGGTGGGCAATCACAATGGTGGTGCGGTCCTTGCTGACGAGATCGAGCGCGGCCTGGATCTCCTGCTCGGTGTGGCTGTCCAGCGCCGAAGTCGCTTCGTCGAGCATCAGGATCGGCGGCGCCTTCAGAATGGTGCGGGCGATCGCGACGCGCTGCTTTTCGCCGCCGGAAAGCTTCAACCCGCGCTCGCCAACCATCGCCTTGTAGCCGTCTGGCAGCTTTTCGATGAATGGCCCGATCTGGGCGAGTTCGGCGGCCTTGCGGACTTCCTCCTCGCTCGCGCCGACGCGGCCGTAGCGGATGTTGTAGGCGATGGTGTCGTTGAACAGCACCGTGTCCTGCGGCACCATGCCGAGCATCGCGCGCAGGCTGTCCTGCGTGACATCCCGGATGTCCTGGCCGTCGATCAGCACCTGGCCGGCCTGCACGTCATAGAAGCGGAACAGCAGCCGCGAAATGGTCGACTTGCCGGCGCCCGACGGCCCGACAATGGCGACCGTCTTGCCGGCCGGCACCTCGAAGGAAACACCCTTCAGGATCTTGCGATTCGGATCATAGGAGAAATGCACGTCGCGGAACTCGACCTTGCCCGCGCCGACGGTGAGCGGCTTGGCGTCCGCCTTATCGACAATCTCCTGCGGCACGTCGAGCAGGTCGAACATATGCTCGATATCGGTAAGGCCCTGGCGAATTTCACGGTAGATGAAGCCGATGAAGTTGAGCGGCACGGAAAGCTGCACCAGCATGGCGTTGATGAAGACGAAATCGCCGACGCTCTGCGTGTGGGCCTGCACCTCCAGCGCCGACATGCACATGACGACGACCGTGCCGACGCCGAAGATGACGCCCTGGCCAAAATTCAGCCAGCCGAGCGAGGTCCAGGTCTTGGTGGCGGCGACCTCGTAGCGCGCCATCGAACGGTCGAAGCGGTCGGCTTCCATGCGCTCATTTGTGAAGTATTTGACCGTCTCGAAATTGAGCAGCGAGTCGATCGCCTTGGTGTTGGCGTCGGTGTCGCTGTCGTTCATGTCGCGACGGATCGAGATGCGCCAGTCGCTCGCCTTGACTGTGAACCAGACATAGAGCCAGACGGTGATCGCCACCACGGCCACATATTTCCAGCCATAGGTAAAACCGAATATGCCGGCGGTCAGCGCGAATTCGAGGATGGTCGGCGCCGTGTTGAGCATGATGAAGCGCACGATCGTCTCGATACCCTTGGTGCCGCGCTCGATGATGCGCGACAGGCCGCCGGTGCGGCGCTCCAGGTGGAAGCGCAGCGACAGCTGGTGCATGTGGACGAAGGTGCGGAATGCAAGCTGGCGCACGGCATGCTGGCCAACGCGGGCAAACAGCGCGTCGCGCAACTGGTTGAAGCCGAGTTGAACCAGCCTCAGCACATTGTAGGCGACGACCAGCATCACCGGCGCGAGCATGAAAGACGGCAGCGGCGGCGGCGTCTTGAAGCCGCCAGCCAGCGCGTCGGTTGCCCATTTGAAGAAATAGGGCCCGGCGACCAGCGTTAGCTTGGCGACGACCAACAGCAGCGTCGCCCAGGTGACGCGCGCCCTGAGGTCGGCGCGGTCGGCCGGCCACATATAGGGCCACAAATTGCGCAATGTCGTGAGCGTTGAGGTGTCGGCGGAGACGGTTTTTTCGACCACTTTTCTTGCCTTTTGGGTGAGAGGGTCAGCGGCCGGAGCAGCAGGAATTGACGAGGGCGTTCAGCGATGCCGATACATCGGCAAGGGCTACGCGATCAACGGCATAGCGCGAGCGCTGGCGGTCGGGCTCGAAGCGGACCAGACCGGCCTCGACCAGTATTTTCAGATGCTGCGACACGGTGGACTGCGCCAGATCGAAACGGTCGACGACCTCGCGGCAGCAGCAGGAATTGCTGGCCGAGAGGTGCTTCAGTATCTCAATGCGCGCCGGATGCGACAACGCCGCAAATTGCGCCGCGACAGCGTGGCTATCCGAGCTGCGGTTGGGTCGAGCGCCAGCAGCGCGATCTGTTTCAAGGGCGGATTCGGTCATCGTTCATCGGCGATAGACGATGGACGGCACCGCCGCAAGCTACTCTTCCGGGCAGATCGAACGGCGGCTAAGGCGCGGCGCGCGGAACCGAGGTCACTTTTGGGCGGCATGCATCAATGCTCCGAGATGGATTTCTCGATCCCTGGAACAGCGGCGATCTGTTCAGCCAGAAATTCGACCAGCAAGCGGACCCTTGCGACGCCTGCGCGCTCCGGGACAATCAACATGTTCAGCGGGACGGACGGCAGCGAATAATCCGCCAGTATCGTCTCGAGCAAGCCCGCCGCCAGAAGATCGTCTACAAGCCATCGATGCGCCGGCGCGATCCCGCGAGCGGCGATCATGGCCTGCCGCGCGGCAAGTCCATGATCGATACGCAGTCGCCCCGCGAAAGGCACCGTGTGGCGTTCGCCGCCGGCGCCGTGCAAGGCGAGCGTTTCGCTGCCCGCCACGTTCGACATCCGGATGCCCTCATGCAGGGACAGATCCGAAGGGACGACGGGTCGTCCTCGCGCCGCCAGATAATCCGGAGACGCCACGAGCAGACGCCGCGACTGGCCGAGGGCTCGTAGCTTCAACGAGCTGTCCGTGAGCGGCCCCAGCCGGACGGCGATATCGACACCCTCGCGGACGAGGTCCACCCGCTCATCCGTAAGGCTGAGGTCAATCCCGATGTCGGGATGACGGTCCTGAAAAGCGAAGATCAGGCGGCTGACGTGCAAGACACCGAAAGCTGCCGTGCAGCTTATCCGGATGGTGCCGGCGGGCGCGCCACGTGTGCCCCGGGCCTCATCGCTGGCTTGTTCCACGAGGCGCAGGATCTGAACGCCATTGGCATAATAGCGGCTGCCTTCGGCGGTCATCGTGACCCGCCGGGTCGTCCTGCTGAGCAAAGACACGCCGACAGCTTCTTCCAGTTCCCGCACATGCCGCGTGATCGTTGACTGCCCGACACCAAATTCCCGCGCGACGGCCGACAGGCTGCCACGCTCGGCCACGCGAATGAAGGTGCGCATGCGCTCGAATGTAACGTCTGACTTATCCATTATCCGGCACAATATTATACATTACCTGCATATAGTGGATTGAACGGCCATTGGCTACCTTCCCGTCAGTTTCCTCAATATTGGATCTGACCCATGAAAGTTCTGCTCGTCTTCGCTCACCCTGAATCACGCTCGCTGAGCGGCGCCCTCCGTGACGTCGCCGTAAGGGAACTCGAGGCTCAAGGGCATGAGGTGCGCGTATCGGACCTGTACGCCGATGGCTGGAAATCCGAAGTCGATCGCGCCGACTTCCCGTCGCTGGAACCCGATGCGCGGCTCATCCCGGTCGCGGCTTCCAAGAAAGGTTTCGAGGCCAACACGCTAACCGCAGATGTACAGGCCGAGATCGAGAAGCTGCTGTGGGCCGACACCTTGATCCTGCAGTTCCCGCTTTGGTGGTTCGCCATGCCGGCAATCCTCAAGGGCTGGGTCGACCGTGTGTTCGCCTACGGATTCGCCTATGGCGTTGGTGAGCATAGTGATCGGCGCTGGGGCGATCGCTATGGCGAGGGCACCCTTGTCGGGAAACGCGCTATGTTGATCGTGACCGCCGGGGGCTGGGAGGAACACTACAGGTCACGCGGGATCAACGGCCCCATCGACGACCTGCTGTTCCCGATCAATCACGGGATCCTCTATTACCCCGGATACGACGTGCTTCCGCCGTTCGTGGTCTACAAGGTCGATCGACTCGACGAGACCGGCTTCGAGCCAGCGGCCGAACAGCTGCGTGAGAGGATGCGGACGCTGGCGAAGACGGCGCCCATCCCATACCGTCGGCAAAATGGCGGAGATTATCTCATTCCGAGCATGAATCTCCGCCCTGAGCTGGGCGATCCTGGGGCAAACGGTTTCGCGCTTCACTCCAACCAAGCAGGCGATGCCAGCTGATCGATATAGGCTTCTACTGCGCCTTGGTCGGCGCAGTCGTCGCCTGCTCGCCCATTGCCTTGAGGTCGGCGGCTTCGCCTTCCTTGGACTTTTCCGGGACCTTGAACACCTGGCCGGGCCAGATGTGGTCGGGATTCCTGATCTGGTCCTGGTTGGCGAGGTAGATGGTGGAATAGCGCACGCCGTAGCCGTAGACGCGTCGCGAAATCCGCCACAGCGTGTCGTTTCGGCGGATAATCACGGTGCCGTCGGCATGTTCGAGCTTGGGCGCCACTGCCTCCGGCACGTCGCTTGGCGGCGTGGTGGCAGCGACAACGGCCGGAGCCGGCGCTGCCGGTGCGGCCGGCTTGGTCTCAGCTGGCTTGGCATCCGCCGGCTTGGTCCCGGCAGGCGCCACGGCGGCAACCGCTTCGCCCGGCTCGCGCTCGAACGGCACCGCGGCGCGGGCCACGACCTTCACGCCGTCGGCATCGAGGCCGTCGACATGGATGGTGTAGCTGCCGACCGGAATGTCGCGCGTCGCTTCGACGAGGAAATGACCGTCCGGCGATGTCAGCGCGTCACCGAGCAGGATGTCGTTGGCGTAGGCGCGCACCTTGCGGCCTGGATCGGCGAGGCCGGCGACGAAGATCTTGTTGCCGTCGATCTCGACCGCCTCGACGACGATCTTGGGTTCGGCCACGCCGGCGGGCGGTGTTGCCGGCGCGGCGGGAGCCGGAGCAGCAGTTGCCGGCGCTTGAGCGGCCGGCGACGGAGCAGCAGCCTGGTCGCCGGTGGCGGGAGCTGCCGGTTTCGTCCCTGGCGCCGGGACCGTCAGCAGTTCGGCCGGCTTGCCCGGCTCTTCGACCATGGCCAGCACTTGGCCGGCGGCATCCTTGGGAACCGAAACGACAGCGGTCTGCACCGAGACGGTCACAACGGTGCCGACGGTCGAATGCAAGGCAATCGTATAGTCACCAGGCTTCAGCGGGTCGTCGAGCACGATGACAAAGGCGCCATCGGGACCCGCCACAGTCGAGCCAAGCACCGTCGTGCCGCTCAGGATCTCGACCTTTGAACTGGGCGCTGCATTGCCGGCAATGACGATCGAGCCATTGCCCTCGACGCGCACGACATCGAAAGTCGGCGAGATCGGGCCGGCTGCTAGGGGTGCGCCCGGTGCAGGCGCTGCCGGAGCCGTAGCCTCTGTCGCGGGTGCGGCTGGAGCAGCCGCCTGTGGTGCTGCGGCGGGAGCAGCCGGCACCGCCGGCGCCGGCAGTCGCCCTTCCGTGCCGGGATCAGCCGGTTTCGGCGCCAAGGCCGCGACCTTCGCCGGCGGCGTTGGATGAAGATACGGGTCGAGTGCGCCCGATACATAGGCGGTTCCCGCGGCCGCGACGGTCCCACCCGCCGCGAACAGGAACGCCTTCAGTGGATTAATTGCCATATTTCCCTACCCCTTAGCCACCTAACGCCGGTCTAGCGTGTTTTGCCAATGCCGACAAGAAAAACGGGCCGTCAAGAAAAACCCCGGCTTGTCAAGCCTTGGGGCTTGACCACGCATTCAGACCCAATCACCAATCATCCGCATGAACACGATTCGATCCGTCTGCGTCTATTGCGGCTCGTCTCCTGGCCGCGATGAAATCTATGCTAGGGCCGGGCACCTGCTTGGACGCTCGATTGCCAAAGCGGGCCTGCGGCTGGTCTATGGCGGCGGCACCAAAGGCATTATGGGCGCCGTCGCCGATGGCGCGCTCAAGGCCGGCGGCAAGGTGACCGGCATCATTCCCCGCTTCCTGATCAACAGGGAAGCAACCGAAACCGCGCTAGACCGGCTCGACGAGTTGCTGATCACCGACAACATGCACGAGCGCAAGCACAAGATGTTCGAGAAATCCGACGCCTTTGTGGCGCTGCCGGGCGGCATCGGCACAGTCGAGGAAATCGTCGAGATCATGACCTGGGCGCAACTCGGCCATCACCGCAAGCCGATCGTCTTCGGCAATATCAACGGATTCTGGGACCCGATGACGGCGTTGCTTGAACACATGACGGCGGAGGGCTTCATCCACACCGCGCAACGGGTCAAGCCGCTGGTCGTCAACGATCCGGAGGCCATCGTCGCCGCCATCATGGTGGCAGGCTCCTCCGTCGACGCCCCGACCGAGGGCGTGCAGTCGGTGATCGACAAGATGTAAGGGAATAAGGCAGTAGGGCAGTAAGGCAGTAGGGAAAGACCGCACCTACTGCCCTACTGCCCTACTGCCCTACTGCCCTACTGCCCTACTGCCCTACTGCCCTACTGCCCTACTGCCTTCCGCAAATCCCCAATCACCGCGCGCTCGTCCTGCCGGCGCCAGGCGAGATAAATCGCCACGCTGCGCTCGAACCAGGGAAGGTCGCGGAAGACTATTCCCGGCGGCGCGGCACTTCGTAGGCTTTCCTGCACCGTCGCCAGGCCCAGCCCGGCGCTGACCAAGCCGAGCGAGGTCAAGGGATCGGCGGTCTCATAGGCGATGTCGGGCACGAACCCGGCCTCGATGCAAGCCGCCAGGAACTGGCCGCGGTTGGTGTCGGCGGGCTGGCGCACCACGGTGATCCACGGGCGGCCGTCGAGATGATGCGGGCCGATGTCGGCGACAGCCGTAAGTGCATCGCCCTCGGGTATCGCCAGCACCAGCGGCTCGCGGCGGACCAGCATCGAGGCAATTTCGGGATAGTCGGCCGACGGCGGCGAATAGACCAGGCCGAGATCGAGCGTACGCCGGCGCAGACCTTCCAACTGCGCGGCGGAGCGCAGGCTCATCAGGCTCAGATGCAATTGCGGCCGCTCGCGGCGGAATTGCCTGAGCATGCCGGCGACCAGGCCAGCGTGCACGGCGCCCTCGACATAGCCGATGGCGAGACGGCCGACCGCGCCGCCGGCGAGGCTGCGGCCGAACTCCTCCACGCGCCGCGCATTGGCAATCAGAGCGCGGGCCTCGGTGAGGAAGGCGCGGCCCTCCGCATTGAGATGAACCCGCTGCTTTGCCCGTTCGAACAGAGTGACGCCCAGTTGCTCCTCGAGCTGTATGATCTGCCTGCTGAGTGGCGATTGCGAGATGTGCAGGATTTCGGCGGCGCGACCGACATTGCCGGTTTCGGCGACCGTGATGAAGTAGCGGAGCTGGCGCAGGTCGAACACTTTTTCTCCGAGTTTTATGATCTCAAAGGTCTCAACTTTATCCTAATCAGTCTTGGACAGTCTGACTAGTCAAAGGAATTGTCGGCCATCCCAACCAAAGGAGACCGACATGCAGTTCTTTGCCCTTCTCACCCGTAATACGGCAAAGTTTGGCGACGCCGACTTTGCGCCGCTTCTGCCCGGCGAGGCCGAGCAGCGCCGCACGCTCTACGCCGAAGGCGCGGTGCGCCAGGTCTGGAACCGTGGCGACATCCCAGGGAGCGGCATGATGTTCGAGGCGGCCGACGACGCCGAAGTGCGCGGCCACCTCGCCACCTTGCCGCTGATCAAGGCCGGCATGATGGAGATCGCCGCCATCGTGCCGCTTAACCCCTACCCCGGGTTTGGGCCGAAGCGCTGAGTTACCCTGATCGCGATGCGGTGGCGGTGAAGGCGCCGTCACCGCGCTCCTGCTCGGCACACCGAGATCGGCGGATGTCAGGAAACTGTCACACGAAACCGGCTTCCCGCGTGCTAAGACCTTGCAGTGAGCCGCTTGCGCGGTTCGTTGCTTGGACCATCTGGAGAAGCGACAGTGAACATCGCCCTCCCCGCCGAAGGCACCGATCTTTCGCCCTATTTGCCTGATGAACACGGGCTGTTCTTCATCTACCATTTCACCGCTGAAGGCGTGCGCACCAAGGATCCGGCGCAAGCCCGCTGGACCTGGCGCAGCTACCAGATCACTGACCTCCACGCGCGCCAGGAAATCGGCGCCGAGCTGGCCCTGCCGGCCCCGGCGCGCGACGCATTCCTCGCCCCCAGCCATGGCTGCCACATCGATTATGAGGATGGCTGGCTCTATGGCGATCTGCCGGACCTCAAGCACGACTTCTCGGAGGCGCGCGGGCTCGTCCATTTCCGCTTCGCCTTCAACGACACGATGTTGATCGGCGCCCGCAAACAGCCGCTGGAGTCGGTCGACGCCATCCGCAAGGCGGTGGAGAATGGATCGCGGAAATTCCGCTCGCCGTCGGACCTGATCGAGGCGGTCATGGGCCAGTCGCTCGACGGCATGTCGGGCGAGCTCGGCAAGCTTGGCGATGCGCTCGACGGCATAGAGGATCGCGTCGTGCGCGATGCATGGCACAATGAACGCCAGGCGCTGGTCGAGGCGCGCCGGCAACTGGTGGTGATCCACCGGCAGATGGCGACGCTCACCAACCTGTTCCGGCATCTCGACCATTCGCATCGCGACGAGCTGCCTGATCTGATCAATGATATGGCGGCCAGACTCTCGCACCGGGCACTCACCCTCTATAATGACGGCGAGCAGTTGCAGGCACGCACAAGGTTGTTGCAGGACGAGCTGATGGCGAAACTGACCATGCAGTCGAACCAGCTTCTCTACATCCTCTCCGTCATGACGGCGGTGCTGTTGCCGATGACCATCATCTCAGGCCTGTTCGGCATGAATGTCGGCGGTTTGCCCCTGGTCGACACGCCGATGGGCTTCTGGGTGGTGACCGCGGTCTCGCTGCTGATCGCCGGCGTGACGTACCTGTTCGTCAGGCGGCTCGGACAGATGTAGCCGCCGCCCGTCGCGCCGTGACCAGCATCGACCAGGAATACATCGCCAGGGCCGTCCAGATCAGGGCAAAGGCAATGGCTTGTGCCGTGCCGAACGGCTCGTCGAAGATCAGAACCGCGATCAGGAAAACCATGGTCGGCGCGATGTATTGCATGATGCCGATGGTCGAGAGGCGCAAAAGCTTGGCGCCGAACGCAAACAAAAGCAGCGGCACCGACGTGACCGGACCGCAGCCCATCAGTAACGCGGTGTCGGTGCCGGTGCTCGACACGATGTGGTCCTGTCCCGTCGCGATCAGGTAGACGATGTAGCCGAGAGCCGGCACGGACAGCAAAAGCACTTCGAGCAAAAAGCCCTGGCTTGGCCCGATCGGCAGCGTCTTGCGGAAGAAGCCGTAGGCGGCGAAGGAAAAAGCCAGCGCCAGCGACACCCAGGGCAGCTTGCCGCCCTCGATTGTCAGCACCGTGACGGCGACCGTCGCCAGCGCCACCGCCGCGATCTGCAGACGGTCCAGCCGCTCGCCAAGCAGCAGCGCACCGACGACGACGCTGACCAGCGGGTTGATGTAATAGCCAAGCGCGGTCTCGACAGTGCGGTCGACCGCGATCGCCCAGACATAGATGCCCCAGTTGACCGAAATCAACGCCGCCGTCAGCGCCGCCATGGCAATGGTGCGGGGCGACCGGATTGCCGCCTTGAAGTCCGCCGTGCGGCCGGCCCAGACCAGGACCGCAGCGGCGATCGGCACCGACCAGACGATGCGGTGGGCGATCACCTCGGCAAGCGGCAGGTGCGCCACGGCCTTCATGTAGAAAGGCAGCAACCCCCACAACAGATAGGCGCCCAGCGCCAGCAGGAAGCCGCGACGGGCCTTTGATTCCGCGTCCAGGATAATTGCTTCAGTGACCATGGCCCAACGCTATGGCCCAGTAACCTTGGCAAGACCATCGCAAAGTTCTGATGGATCAATGGACTTTCGCTGATGGTTCAACCTTATTCGGCGGCAACAAGCCCGGCCATCTCACGGTTCTTCATCAGCTTGTAGATGATCGAATCCATCAGCGCCTGGAACGAGGCGTCGATGATGTTTTCGGAAACCCCGACCGTCCACCAGCGCGCGCCGGTGCCGTCATGCGATTCGATCAGGACGCGGGTGATGGCCTCGGTGCCGCCATTGAGGATACGCACCTTGAAGTCGGCGAGCTCGAGGTCGACGATCTCGCTCTGGTATTTGCCGAGATCCTTGCGCAGCGCGATGTCGAGCGCGTTGACCGGGCCGTGCCCTTCCGCCACCGACATTTTTTCCTCGCCGTCGACGAGCACTTTCACGATCGCTTCGGACACCGTCTTCAGCTGGCCATTGGCGTCGAAGCGGCGCTCGACCATGCAGCGGAACGAGGTGACGTTGAAGAATTCCGGCAAGCCGTGCAGCATCTTGCGGGCGAGCAGCTCGAAGGACGCATCGGCGCCCTCATAGGCATAGCCCTCGGCCTCGCGCTCCTTGACGACCGCGATCAGCGCATCGAGCCGGTGATCGTCCCTGGGCACCTCGATGCCGCGCCGCTTCAGCTCGGCGAGGAAATTGGCCTTGCCGCCCTGGTCCGAGACCATGACGCGACGGCGGTTGCCGACGGATTCCGGCGGCACATGCTCATAGGTCGCCGGCTCCTTGGCCAGTGCGGAGGCATGGATGCCGGCCTTGGTGGCGAAAGCCGAGGCGCCGACGTAGGGCGCCTGCACTTCCGGCGCGCGGTTCAGCAATTCATCGAATGCGCGCGACAGACGCGAAATGCCGGTCAGCGCGTCCGCCGAAATGCCGGTCTCGAAGCGATCCGCGAATGCCGGCTTCAGCGCCAGTGTCGGCACGATCGAGATCAGGTTGGCGTTGCCGCAGCGCTCGCCAATGCCGTTCAGCGTGCCCTGGATCTGCCGCACGCCGGCCTCGACCGCGGCCAGGGAATTCGCAACCGCCTGGCCCGTGTCGTCATGGGCGTGGATACCCAGATGATCTCCGGGAATGCCTGATGCGATGACCTTGGCGACGATGGCGCGCACTTCCGAAGGCTGCGTGCCGCCATTGGTGTCGCACAACACCACCCAGCGTGCGCCGGCGTCGTATGCCGTCCTGGCGCAGGCCAGCGCATAGTCCGGATTGGCCTTGAAGCCGTCGAAAAAGTGCTCGCAATCGACCATCGCCTCCTTGCCCGAGGCGACAGCGGTTTCTACCGAAGTCTTGATCGACTCCAGATTCTCTTCATTGGTGCAGCCGAGCGCGACGCGGACATGATAGTCCCAGCTCTTGGCGACGAAGCAGATGGCGTCGGATTTCGACTGCACAAGCGCCGCAAGGCCGGGATCATTCGAGGCCGAGACCCCTGCCCGCTTGGTCATGCCGAAGGCGACGAATTTGGCGCGTGCCGTACGTTTCTGCCGGAAGAAGGCCGTGTCGGTCGGATTGGCGCCGGGATAGCCGCCCTCGACGTAGTCCATGCCGAAATCGTCGAGCAGTTTTGCAATCGCGATCTTGTCCTCGACGGAAAAGTCGATGCCCGGCGTCTGCTGGCCATCGCGCAATGTGGTGTCGAAGAGATAGAGGCGCTTGCGGGTCATGGTCATTTGCCTGCAAATTTGTCCGTCGCGCGGATCAGCCGGTCAAGGATGCCGGGCTCCGAATACGCATGGCCGGCGCCCTCGATCAGATGGAAATCGGCCTTCGGCCAGGCCTTGTGCAGCGCCCAGGCATAGCGTGCCGGACACGGCATGTCGTAGCGGCCATGGACGATGGTGCCGGGGATATCCTTGAGCTTCCAGGCATCGCGCAGAAGCTGCCCCTCGTCGAGCCAGCCGGCATGGACGAAATAATGGTTCTCGATACGAGCGAAAGCGACGGCATAGTCGTCCTCGCCAAACTTGTCGCTGGTTTCCGGTTCCGGCAGCAGCGTGATGGTTTCGCCTTCCCACAGGCTCCACGCGCGGGCTGCTTCCAGCTGCGCCTTGCGGTCCGAGCCGACCAGGCGCTTGCGGTAGGCGGCCATCATGTCACCGCGCTCGGCCTCGGAGATCGGCGCCACGAAACGCTCCCACTTGTCGGGAAACATCTCGGAGACGCCGAACTGATAGTACCATTCGAGTTCGGCGCGGGTCAGCGTGTAGATGCCGCGCACAACCAGCTCGCTGACGCGATCAGGGTGCGTCTCGGCATAGGCGAGCGCCAGCGTCGATCCCCAGGAGCCGCCGAACACCAGCCATGCGTCGAAGCCGGCCATTTCGCGCAGGCGCTCGATGTCGGCGACGAGATGCCAGGTCGTGTTGGCCTCCAGCGAGGCGTTCGGCGTCGATTTTCCGCAGCCGCGCTGATCGAACAGGATGACGTCGTAGAGTTTTGGGTCGAACAGCCGCCGGTGTTTGGGCGAGATAGTGCCGCCCGGCCCGCCATGCAGGAACACGGCCGGCTTTGCGCCTTTAGTGCCGGAACGCTCCCAGTAGACCTGATGGCCATCGCCGACATCGAGCATGCCGCTGTCGAACGGTTCGATCTCCGGGTAGAGGGTACGCAAGCTCATAGTTTCAGGCCCTGTTGCGGCCAGTTGGCCGTTTCGTGATCGGGGTGCTGGAAGGAGATGATCTGCTCCTGCCTTGCATAAAAGTCGGGATCGTCATGGACCGGCGCCTCGAAGATCTTTTCCACCCAGGGCAGCCTCGCCGCATAGTTGACCTGAATTTGCGGCGCCAGATCCGAGCGGTCGTCGAAGGCGCCGATCGCGATCTCGAGCCCGCCGGGCTGGCGGTAGGTCAACGGTGTGCCGCAGCGGGCGCAAAAACCACGATCGATGTTGACCGAAGACTGGAAATAGCTTGGTTCCTCACGCGTCCATTCGACACCGTCCCTGGGTGCCGTCACCAGCGCACCGAAGAACGAGCCGAACTGTTTCTGGCACATGCGGCAATGGCAGATGGACGGGCGCCCGAGCGCGCCCTTGATGCGGAAGCGCACGGCGCCGCACTGGCAACCGCCGGTTCGGATAGTTTCGGTCATGGTCTTTCCTCCGGCGGCCATTGGTCGGTGTCGTGATCGGGATGCTGGTAGGACACAAGCTCGGCGAGATAGGGAGCCGAACCCATGTCCGCCATCGTGTCCTCGCCCGGCAGTTGTGGAATAGTGTCGACATAAGGCAGTTTTGCCTCCGTACCCCACTGGATGGTCGGTGCGATACCAGCCGGATCGTCGAAGGCGGCGATCGCCAGCGCCATGCCGTCGGGCGCCTCGAAGGTCAGCGGGGTGCCGCATTCGGCGCAGAAGCCGCGCCAGGCGGCATTGGAGGAGCGGAAGCGCTTGGGCTCGCCGCGTGTCCAGTCAACCCTGGCGCCGCGCACCGAGACCAACGGAAGGTAGAAATTGCCGCTCGCCTTCTGGCACATCCGGCAGTGGCAGATCGAGGCGTCGCCAAGCGCGCCTTCGACGCGGAAGCGCACTGCCCCGCATTGGCAGCCGCCTGTGTAGACCGGCCGGTTGTCAAGGCTCATGGCTCACTCCGGATCATGGCAGACGGCCTCGACATTGTTGCCGTCGGGATCGAAGACGAAGGCGCCATAATAGTTCGGATGATAGTGCGGGCGCAGGCCCGGCGCGCCATTGTCCTTGCCGCCGGCGGCAAGGGCCGCGGCATGGAAGGCATCGACCTCGGCGCGGCTGCGCGCGGTGAAGGCGACATGCTGATGGGCCTTTTGCCCCTGCTTGCCTTCCTGCAGCCAGAACACCGGCCGATCACGGCCATAGCCTCCGACCTTTTCGCCGCCGGTGTATTCCAGCGGCACCATATAGAGCAGGGAAGCACCAAGCGGCGCCATCGCCTTGTCGTAGAAAGCCTTCGAAGCGTCGAAATCTGCAACGTCGATGCCGAGATGGTCGATCATGGAAATGCCTCCCTTGCTGGTTCAAGTGCTGGCACTTCGGTACCGGCCAAACCGGCCTCGATCACGATGTGCTGGCAGACATTGTCGATATCGCGAATGACGTCGTCGTTCCAGAAACGCAGGATAGTCCAGCCCAGAGCCTCAAGCTTGGCTGTTCGCGCGGCGTCGGACGCCGAAATCTCATGAGAAGCGTGTTGGGAGCCATCCAGCTCGACGATCAGCTTTTTGTTGGGGCAAGCAAAATCGACGATGTAGCCAGCTATCGGCATTTGACGTCGAAACGCCAGTTCCATCAATCTGTGCGCGCGTATCTCATTCCAAAGCTTCAGCTCGGCGTCGGTCATAGCCTTGCGCATCTTGCGCGCATTGCCGCGATTGACGGGAGATACGTGATGATGGGTCATTGCGAGGCGCCCCCCTCTGTCCTGCCGGACATCTCCCCCTCAAGGGGGGAGATCGGCAGCTTCGCCGACGGCGTCCAATCATCGACGTCCGCGATTGGCGAAAGCGGAAATGACGTCCAATCTCCCCCCTTGAGGGGGAGATGCCCGGCAGGGCAGAGGGGGGTGCTTGGCGCTACCCTCACCGCTTGACCTCCCACGTCGTCACACGTTCGCCGGTGGCCGGATCCTTGCCGTCCTTCAGCTGTACACCTTGCGCCAAAAGCTCGTCGCGGATGCGGTCGGCTTCGGCCCAGTTCTTGGCGGCGATGAGAGCGAGGCGATTGGCGATTGCCTTGGCGATCTTGTCTTCGTCGACCTTTGCCGAGGCAACATCGAAGCCGAGGAACAGCAGTGACGCCTTCAGCGCGGCGGCGGCTTCGTTGCCTTCCGCTGCCTCGCTGGCCAACTGCGTCAGCACCTGGAAGGCGGCATAGGTGGCGAGGTCGTCCGACAAGGCATTGATGACCTCCACCGGCAACCGCCCTGCCGCAGGCGCCAGATCCGCCGCGCGTTTCCACTTGCGCAGCGTGTTCTCCGCCTCCTCGAGCTTGCGCACGGAAAAGTCGATCGGCTCGCGGTAGTGCGTCATCAGCATCGCCAGCCGCAGCACCTCGCCCGGCCAGTTGCGGCCGCCGAAGGTCTCGGTCTCCAGCAGTTCGTGGATCGAGTAGAAATTGCCGAGGCTTTTCGACATCTTCTGCCCCTCGACCTGCAGGAAGCCATTGTGCATCCAGACATTGGCCATGACTGATGTGCCGTGGGCGCAGCGCGACTGGGCGATCTCGTTCTCATGATGCGGGAAGATGAGATCGAGGCCGCCGCCATGGATGTCGAACACCTCGCCGAGATAGGCCGCCGACATCGCCGAGCATTCGATGTGCCAGCCCGGCCGGCCCCTGCCCCACGGGCTCTGCCAGCCCGGCTCTTCCGGCGATGACAGCTTCCACAGCACGAAATCGCCAGGGTTCTTCTTGTGCGCATCAACGGCGACGCGGGCGCCGGCCTGCTGTTCGTCGAGATTGCGCTTCGACAATTGGCCGTAGTCCGGCATCGACGCCGTGTCGAACAGAACTTCGCCTGCCGCGACATAGGCATGGCCGCGTTTGATCAGGCTTTGAATCAAGGTGATCATGTCGGCCTTGCCGTCGGCGCGGGGCTCGACGAATTCGGTGGCGCGCGGCTCGACCGTCGGCTCAAGGCAGCCCAGCGTGGCGACATCCCTGTGGAATTGGTCGGCGGTCTTTTCGGTCACCCGTCGGATCGCTTCGTTGAGCGACAGCTTTCCGGCCGATATCTCGCTGCCGAAATCGCGCAGCGCACGCGCGTTGATCTTGTCGTCGACGTCGGTGATGTTGCGCACATAGGTGACATGCGCCTGCCCGTAGAGATGGCGCAGCAGGCGAAACAGCACGTCGAAGACGATGACCGGCCTGGCATTGCCGATATGGGCGAAGTCGTAGACGGTCGGGCCGCAGACATACATGCGCACATTGAGCGCATCGATCGGAACGAAATTCTCTTTCGCACGCGTCAGCGTGTTGTAGAGGCGCAGGCCCTGCGATGCGTCGGACATTCCATCCCTTCCCGGTTCAGAACTTTTTATCTGGATGGAGCCAGCCCGCGCCGAGGCGCAAGTCAGACTCCAGCCTGCTGGCCGGGGCGTTTGTCCACTCTGGGGAAAGATGAGGCGAAAACGTCCGGACCAGCGCGAGGCTAGCCAATAATGCAAATGCCACAAATGGCGAAAGACGTTTTCATGGGCGGCTTTATCGCCTTGGTCAGTGTTGCCGTCAAGTCGCTGCTACCGAGAAAAACGCCGTAACGATTGGCAAACGCGTCGCTCGATCACGCGGAATCAGGCAGTGAAACATTTTATTAAACATGTCGGCACAGTCATGAAACATTCGCCGGCTAGATCACCAAACGTCACGATTTGGTCGGATTCGACAGTCAAACGCGAACACGAAAACGTTACCTGGGAAGAGAAACATGCCTCGAAGCAAGCAGGAAGCCACCCGCGCCAAGCAACCGGCGCTGGCCAGCCACTATCGCGCCATCGGCCCGGCCGCGATCGTCGCCGCCCTTCTTCACACCGCGAAGAAAAAGAAGCCGGCGCCGAAGATCGTATCGCCCCGCGCTGCCTGAAGCAGAGTGCGGCCGGCGCCGGGCATGAGGCGTATAAGGCTCCAGACAGAAACTTCAGCTAGAACAACGTCATCTGACTGTCGTCCGCGCCGGGCTTCTGGCGCCTGGTCTTCTCGGGCTCCGGCCCGACCTCGCCCCTCTGCTGAATCTCCGGGCCAGTGTTGGCGACCTTGTTGACAAGGTCGGAGACGGGAACCGCCTCGAAGAAATCGGGTTGCGCCGGGCGCAGCAGGTCGGCGACATCGCGCGGCTCCAACGTGCGGCAATCCAGCCAGCGGGCGAAATCCCCGGGATCGATGACCACCGGCATCCGATCGTGGATGTGGGCTATGGCGGCATTGGCGTTGACTGTCAGGATGGCGCCGGTGTCCATTTCCGAACCGCCGGGCTCGGCATAGGTCTCGATCAGGCCGGCAAAGGCGACCAGGCCGCCATGCCTGGGCCGGATCCAGTAGGGTTGCCCCTTCTTGCCCCCGCTCTGCCGCCATTCGTAGAAGCCTGACGCCGGCACCAGCGCGCGGCGATGGCGCATGGCGGCCTTGAACGAGGCCTTTTCGATTGCGCCTTCCGAGCGCGCGTTGAACAGCAGCGGAAACTCCCTTGTGTCCTTGACCCAGGTGGGAATGAGCCCCCAGCGCACCAGCATCGGTTGCCGATCCGGCAAATTGGAACCCGGCGCCCGCGGCGCACCGGCGGTCGCCATCAGCACCGGTTGCGTCGGCGCGATGTTGTAGCGCGCCGGGAACTCCTCCAGTTCGGGCAGGCCGAGAAAGGCAGCTGTCTGATCCGGTGTGGCGGTCAAGGCGAAACGTCCGCACATGATCGATTGCTCCTGCCTTCGAATGGTTCCGCCAGAAAGTGGCGATGGAACAACCGCACTGCAACCGCTAAAGCTGTCCGGCGGCGGCCGTCCACAGCGGGTTGCGGCGGCCGAACGGTTGGGAGCCATGAACGATACACGAAAGATACTGCCGGCAGTCTCGGTAGCCGTGGTGCGCGGCGACACCGTGCTGTTGGTCAAGCGGGCGCGGCAACCTTCACAGGGTCTCTATGCCTTTCCTGGCGGCAAGGTCGAGGCCGGCGAGACGCTGGAGGATGCTGTCAGGCGCGAGTTGCTGGAAGAGACCGGCCTGCGTGCCACCGGTTTGCGCCCGCTTCGGGAAATCCATATCGACGGCAGGGAAGATTCCCACCCGGTCGATTACCGACTCACGGTCTTCGGTGCCGCTTATGCCGGCGGCGAGGCCGTGGCCAGTGATGATGCCGAGACAGCAGCCTTCTACACGCTCCGCGAGATGGCGGCGCTGCCGCTTGCCGGCTCGGTGTTCGCGGTGGCGGAAGATTTGCTTGGCCGACCTGAAAGTCGCTGAATTCCCCAACCGCCGCGCCGGAAACGCCTTGCAGGCGACAAATTGTTTGGCCACATAGACTTATGAGCCGTGCTGCTTTTCTTGTCGCTTTGTGCCTTGCCGTCGGTACGGCCGTGGCCGTGCGGCCGGCGTTCGGTGCCGAGTCGCCGTTCGAGCCGGGACTGATGCGGCTGGCGGAGGTGCTGGGGTCGCTGCATTTCCTGCGCAACCTGTGCGGCGAGAAGGGCGACCAATGGCGTGGCCAAATGGAAAAACTGCTCGAATCGGAAAATCCGGATCCGGAGCGTCGCGCCCGCTTCATCGCCAGCTTCAATCGCGGCTATCGTTCCTTCGGCGGCACCTATACGCAGTGCACCGCTTCAGCCACGGAAGCCATCAGCCGTTACATGAAGGAAGGCGAGACGCTGTCGCGCGACATCGCCTCGCGCTACGGCAATTAGGCGTCCATCAACAGATATCCGAGCCGTCGCTGGACCTATCAGACAAATCCGGCTTGTAGCGGTCTGTGGCTTGGTGCAATCCTGATGTTGCACTTCTGCAACAACGTTAATCAAACGTTACCGCAAGAATGCGAAATTAACTCAAACTGAAGGTTTTCACCCCGCAGGCCGGACTAATCGGCTAAGTTTGATCGGGGTTGAAACGCAGCTTCGCCAAACACAGCCGTCCGCTGTAAAAGACGATCAAAAAAATGTCGTATTTACAGATACTTAGTTAAGGCTGCGTTTAAACGGAACAGATCAAGCCCGATCCGCACTGATGGATCGCAGCTTGAAAGGGTGGACATCGCTTATGGAACATGGTGTCAACGACATCGACGCGCTGGTCAGGGAAGAAAAACGCCTGACGGCGGTGGAAAGCCACAGCGAAGCCTGGGCCGAGGGCCTTTCGGCCGGCATCGAGCCCGAGATCATTGCCGAGGCGGCGCTTGAGACCGCATTTGGTGAAATGCTGCGCGCCAACGGCGAGACATCGGCCCTTGCCCTGCTCGACCGCATGCGTGAAAAGGTGATTGCTGGCGCCTTCGAACCCGAGCGGCTGCGGCACTGAACCGGCTTCCGGTTCTTTGACGATCGAGCGCCGCTTGGGCATCATGCCCGGGAGCCAAGGAGATACGGGCAGTGAATTTTCCGATGTCAGGCCGGCCGAAGGGCATGGTCCTCTACATCCACCTCGCGACTTGCTGTGCCGCGATTGCCTTTGTGACGTGCCTGGCAAGCAGCCCTGCCCATGCGCTGAGCGAGATCCAAAGCGAAGAGCTCCCCTCGCCTGTCGCACCGTCGGCGGTTGACGACGTTTCGTCGCCCGGCGGCGTGATTCCCATGCCCGATCCAGTGGGAACGCCGCCTCCGACCGGCCAACAGCCGGCCGCTCCGGACGCGGCGGAGCCCGACAGTCCAGCGGATGGCGGCACCAACAGGCCGCGTGTCGATCCCGAAGCACCCTTGCCTGAGGTCGTCTACGACCTCAGCAAGCTGCCCGAGCCCGTGCGGCGCATGCATGATCTAATCATTGAGGCCTGCAAAAGCGGCGACATTGAAAAGCTCCGGCCCCTGATCGGCAAGGGCGCCAGCATGACCCAGCTGTCGCTGGCCGACATCGACGGCGACGCCATCGCCTTCCTCAAGGGCCTGTCGGGCGACCCTGACGGCCAGGAGATCCTGGCCATACTGGAGGAAGTGCTCGGCGCCGGCTATGTCCATGTCGACGCCGGAACAGCGCAGGAACTCTATGTCTGGCCGTATTTCTTCGCGCTGCCGCTGGACAAGCTCGACGCCAAGCAGCGGGTCGAACTGTTCAAGATCGTCACCGCTGGCGATTTCGACGACATGAAGCAGTTCGGCGCCTATATTTTCTATCGCGTCGGCATCACGCCTGCGGGCCAGTGGACATTTTTCGTCGCCGGAGACTGAGGGCTTGCCCCTGATAAAAGGGGGAAAGGAGGCTCAGACGACAAGGGCCTCGGAAAACTCCACCGCCCTGCCCTGCCCAGGCGTGACGATTTCGCCGTCCCACATGACGCGGCGGCCGCGAATGACAGTGCCGACCGGCCAGCCGGTC
The DNA here is from genome assembly GCF_006441315.1 of Mesorhizobium sp. B2-4-19. NCBI lineage: Bacteria > Pseudomonadati > Pseudomonadota > Alphaproteobacteria > Hyphomicrobiales > Phyllobacteriaceae > Mesorhizobium > Mesorhizobium sp. B2-4-19. The sequence goes on from NZ_VFUV01000001.1 coordinate 28,622, forward strand.
ACTTCCTTGCCGTCATAGGGCGTCCAGCCGGCCTTGGAGCCGGCCTGCGCATTGGTGATGGTCTCGCGCCGCTTCATGTCCACTACCGTGAAGTCGGCGTCGTAGCCGGCGGCGATGCGGCCTTTTCTGGCCATGCCGAAAATGCGCTGCGGGCCGTGGCTGGAGAGGTCGACGAAGCGCTGCAAGGTCAGCCGGCCTGCGTTGACATGGTCGAGCATGATCGGCACCAGCGTCTGCACACCGGTCATGCCCGAGGGCGAGGCCGGATAGGGTTTTGCCTTTTCGGCCAGCGTGTGCGGTGCGTGATCGGAGCCGAGCACGTCGACGATGCCTTGCTCGATGCCGTGCCAGACGCCATCGCGGTGGCGGGAGGCACGCACCGGCGGGTTCATCTGGATCAGCGTGCCGAGCCTGAGATAGTCGTCGGCGCTCAGCGTCAGATGGTGCGGCGTCGCTTCGCAGGTCGCGACGTCCTTGTGCTGTTCGAGGAACAAGATTTCCTCGGCGGTCGAGATGTGCAGGACATGGATGCGGGCGCGAACGTCGCGCGCAATGCGCACCAGCCGTTCGGTGCAGCGCAGGGCGGCGATCTCGTCGCGCCAGACCGGATGCGATGACGGCTCACCCTCGATGCGTTCGCCAAGGCGCTCGCGCAGCCGGAACTCGTCCTCCGAATGAAAGGCGGCACGGCGGCGGGTGTTCCGCAGGATCGCGGCGACGCCCTCATCATCCTCGACCAGCAGGTCGCCGGTGGACGAACCCATGAAAACCTTTATGCCCGCGGCGCCCGGCAGCCGCTCGAGCTCGCCGACATCCCTGGCGTTGTCGCGGGTACCGCCGACCCAGAACGCGAAGTCGCAATGCATGCGCCCGCTGCCGCGCCGCACCTTGTCGGCCAGCGTTGCCTCGCTGGTGGTCAACGGATTGGTGTTGGGCATCTCGAACACCGCGGTGACGCCGCCAAGCACCGCCGCCCGCGAGCCGGTTTCCAGATCTTCCTTGTGCTCCAGTCCCGGCTCGCGAAAATGCACCTGGCTGTCGATGATGCCCGGCAGGATGTGCAGGCCGCGACAGTCGATCGTCTCGCCGGCCGAGGCCTGGCGGAGATCGCCTATTGCGGCGATGCGTCCATTCTTCACGCCGATATCACGTGCCCCCTCGCCATCATGGTTGACCACTGTGCCGCCTGTCAGGATGAGGTCGTAGGTCATGGCCATGCTCTCTTGCGGGGGGAGTGTCAGCGGCTTACGTAATGGCCAACCGTTTTGCAAGATCAGGCTTTTATCCTCCCCATGCCCTCTGCCCTGCTGAAAGACCGCGCACTCATCTCCGTCTCCGGCCCGGATGCCGAGCACTTTCTACAAAACATCCTGACCACAGATCTCGATACGCTCGGCGCCGGCGAAGCCAAGCCGGGCGCGTTGTTGACGCCGCAAGGCAAGATCCTGTTCGACTTCCTGATCTCGCGTGCCGGCGAAAACGCCTTCCGCTTGGAATGCCGGACCGACATTTCAGATGATTTCATTCGCCGGCTGATGCTCTACAAGCTTCGCGCCAAGGTCGAGATTGCCAAGTCGGAACAGTCCCTTGTCGCTGTTGCGTGGGGAAAAGAGTCAATCGCCTCAGAAAATGATTCAACCGCGTTTGCCGATAAGCGCTTTGCCAAGGAAAGCGTCACACGCACTTATGCCGGCATTGCGGATGCCGGCGACATCGCTGCATGGCAGGCCTTCCGCATCGCCCATGGCATCGCGGAGAGCGGTGCCGACTATGCGTTGGGCGACGCCTTCCCGCATGACGTGCTGCTCGACGAGACCGGCGGCATCGGCTTCAAGAAAGGCTGCTATGTCGGCCAGGAAGTGGTCTCGCGCATGCAGCACCGCGGCACCGCCAGGCGACGTGTGCTGATCGTCCAAGCTGGGCTTGCCTTGCCTGCCTCCGGCACCGAACTCACCGTCGAGGGCCGGCCGGTCGGCACGCTCGGCTCGAGCGCCGGCGACATCGGGCTTGCCATTGCCCGCATCGACAGGGTCAAGGCGGCGCTCGACGCCGGCCAGCCGATCCTGGCTGGCGATGTGCCGGTGACGATGGCCATTCCCACCTGGGCCAAGTTCGGTTTTCCGCAGGAAACCGTCAGCGCGGAGGAAGCCTGATGGCGGCGGACCGCACCGGGGCGCCGCCGCGCGCCTGGCAGCGCATGCTGTCCGGCCGCCGGCTCGACCTGCTCGACCCCTCGCCGCTCGACATCGAGATTTCCGACATTGCCCATGGGCTTGCCCGCGTCGCCCGCTGGAACGGCCAGACCAGCGGCGAGCATGCGTTTTCGGTCGCCCAGCACTCGCTGCTGGTCGAAGCCCTGTTCAACGATCTGGTGCCTCAGGCTTCTGCCACCGACCGGCTCGCGGCGCTGCTGCACGATGCGCCTGAATATGTCATCGGCGACATGATCTCGCCGTTCAAGTCGGTGATGGGCGGCAGCTACAAGGACTGCGAATTGCGCCTGCAGCGCGCCATCCATCAACGCTTTTCGCTGCCTCCCGAACCGGCCGCGGCGGTGCGCAGGGACATCAAGCGCGCCGACCAGATCGCCGCCTATTTCGAGGCAACGCTGCTTGCCGGCTTCTCGACCGCCGAAGCGACCGAATTCTTCGGCCGTCCGCGCGGTTTCTCCGCCGAGCGCTTCGATTTCACACCACGCTCGGTCACCTGGGCGCAGGATGCCTTCCTGAAGCGGTTTTCGGCGCTTGAAAAGTCGCGGCATCCCGTTGCGACATCGGCGGTAGGGTAGAGAACGCTAAATTAACCGGAAACGGCAACAGTGTGGTGTTCGATCACGCACCGCAGGGGCGCATCATGCCCGTCGTGGATGTCAAGGATGGTTCGATCGTCCCGGAGCGGGCGGCCGAAGGCGTGGAGCGCTCTCGCCACATGGAAGACGAGTTGCGCGAACAGAACGAGCGCTTTTCCGCCGCTGTCGAGAACATGTCGCATGGTTTGTGCATGTTCGATGCCGACGAACGCCTGATCATCTGCAACGGCAACTACATCAACATCTTCTGCCTCGACGCCAAGCTGGTACGACCGGGCATCCGCTTCGTCGACATCCTGCGGCACAGCGTCGACATCGGCATCGCCTCGCAAAGCGCCGACGAGCTCTATGCCATTCGCAAACCCTATATCGACCAGGCGAAACCCTCGACCTACGAAGAAACGCTGTCGGACGGTCGCATCATCAACATCTCGCACCGCCCGCTGGCCCTCGGCGGTTGGGTCTCGATCTACGAGGACATTACCGAACAGCGGCGCGCCGAGCAGGACCTCAAGGAGCAGCATCGCCGTTTCGACGCGGCACTCGCCAACATGTCGCAAGGCCTGCTGATGTACGACGCCGACGGCAAGATGATCGTGCGCAACCGGCGTTTTCTGGAGCTCTACAACGTCACCGCGGCGGACTTTCCGCTTGGAACGACGCATCGCGACGCGCTCGAAAAACTGCTGGAACTCGGCATCTACCAGAAGATCGACGTCGAGAGCGAAGTCGCCAAGACCGAAGCCTGCCTGATGGCGGCAAAAATGCACGAGGCCTATCGCTATCTAACCGACGGCAGGACGATTCTGGTCACGCGCCAGCCGATGAGCGGCGGCGGCTGGGTGGTGACCTTCGACGACGTCACCGAACGTCGACGCACCGAAGAGCGCATGATCCATCTTGCGCATCACGACACGCTGACCGGACTGCCCAATCGCTCGATGTTCCGCGAACGGCTCGACCTGGCGCTGGAGGATGCGGCGGCGCCGCCGTTGGCGATCTTCTCGCTCGATCTCGACCGCTTCAAGGCGATCAACGACACCTGGGGACATCCCGCCGGCGACTGGCTCCTGAAAAGCGTCGCCGAAAGGCTGCAGCGTTGCCTGCGCAACGAGACAGACGTCGTCGCCCGCTTCGGCGGCGACGAGTTCGTCGTCATGCAGTTCAACTCGAGGGGCATCGCCGATGCTGAAAAACTGGCGAAGCGCATCGTCGAGGCCATCGCAAAACCGTTTCGCGACAAGAGCCGGGATATGCATATCGGCATCAGCCTGGGCATTGCCGTTTTCCCTGAAGATGGCAAGGACGCCGATACGCTGCTGAAAAACGCCGATACGGCGCTCTATCGGGCCAAGAGCGAAGGAAGAAACCTCTATCGCTTCTTCGAGCCCGCGATGGATGCCATCGTGCAGGCCCGGCGGGCGCTCGAGGTCGACCTCGACGCGGCGCTGCCGCGCCATGAGTTCGATCTCGATTTCCAGCCCATCATGAACATCGCCTCCGGCGAGATCATCGGCGCGGAGGCCTTGATGCGCTGGCATTCCCCGGCGCGCAGCACTGTCGCGCCGGACGCGTTCATTCCCGTCGCCGAAGAGACCGGCCTGATCGTGCCGCTCGGCGAGTGGGCACTGAGGAAGGCCTGCGCGGCGGCGGCCAGCTGGCCGCCCGGCCTGCGCATCGCGGTCAATGTCTCGGCGGTGCAGCTCAAAAGCGGCGGGTTTGCCCGCAGCGTCATCTCGGCCCTGGCCTTCTCAGGCGTGCCGGCCGGACAGCTGGAGCTGGAAATCACCGAAACCGTGCTGATGGACGAGAGCAAGGCCGTGCTGAAGACGCTGCGGCAGTTGCGCGATCTCGGCATCCGCATCGCGCTGGATGATTTCGGCACCGGCTATTCCTCCCTCGGTTATCTCAGGCGTTTCCCGGTCGACAAGATCAAGATCGACCGCTCCTTCATCCGCGATATCGGCAATCGCGATACGGCGGCGATCGTCCGCACCATCATTGGGCTCGGCAACGAGCTTGGCATTGTCGTCACAGCCGAGGGCGTCGAGACCGAGGTGCAACTCGACATGCTGCGCGACAATGGCTGTGCCGAGGCGCAAGGCTATCTGATCGGTGTCCCCTCGAAGGCAGCGGACATCCAGCGTCTGTTGAAGGCGCGTGCGCTACGCAGCCAGACCGGCTGATGGCATCGGTCAATTCAGCGTTTCGATATATTTCTCGTGGAAGCTGACATAGCCGGGCTCGACCACCTTCAGGTGCCGCTCGATCAGCGCGTGAAACTGCGGCAGTTGATGAAACGGCACGCCGGGATAGGCGTGATGCTCGGCATGGAACGGCATATTCCAGGCGAGCTTGCGCACCATCCAGTTGGTCAGCGTGGTTCTCGTATTCTCCAGCATGTTGGCCACGAACGGACAGCGGCCGTGCTCGGCGAGCAGATAGAGGCGCAGAAACGGCTGCCCCAACAGAGCGGGAATGATCCAGACATAGAGAAGCACGGAGAGCCGGAAATAGGCGGCGAGCAGAAGGACGACGGCGTAGAAGGCAATCATGGCGCGCGCTTCGGCCCGCACCTTGGGCCGGCCTTTCGGGGGCACGTAGCTTTCCTGGCTGCCGCCAACCGCATTGGCGTAGAGCGTCTTGAAATGACCCCACCACAGCGGGATGCCGGAAACATGCACGAGATACTGCCTTAGCGTTTCCGGCTTAGGAAACGCCAGCTCCGGATCATTTTGGGGATCCTGTGTGAAGCGGTGATGGGCGAAATGGAAATAGCGGAACCAGTCGGCCGGCAGCGCCAGCGCCAGGCTGCATACGCGCGCTACGGCATCGTTCAGCCATTGGGTGTTAAAGGCCGTGCGATGAACCGTCTCGTGCAGCAGCGTGAACAGGAAGACGATCAGGATGCCTTGCGGCAGCATCAGCAGCGGCCAGAATGGCACTTTCGCGGCGATCAGCGATCCGATGATCGCAATCGCTCCCCAATGGGCGCCGAGCCGAACGAGACCGGCAGCGTTGGACTTGGCGGTCAGGCGACGGCGCTCTTCCGGGGTAAGTGACGCGATGATGTCGCGATGATCCATCGGTTCCGATCCAGGCTGGCGATTTGATAAGACCCACTCTAGCTGGTGAAAAAGCTTTCCAAAAACGACGATTCCTGCGATTTGGATAAGCTCACCTTATCTATCTGGCGACCATGGTCACATCTCCATCGCTCAAAGGACTTCAGGCTTTCGAGGCCGCGGCGCGCAAGGGCAGCTTCGCCGCGGCGGCGGAAGAGCTTTCGGTCTCGGCCGCCGCCGTCAGCCAGCTTATCCGCACCGTCGAGGAACAGATGGGGCGCAAGCTGTTTCATCGGGTCAACCGCAAGGTTGTGCTCACCGAGGCCGGCGTGGAGATGCTGCCGCGGCTGACCATGGCCTTTCAGGAAATCGGCAGTGTCTCGCGCGAATTGGGCGGCGACGCTTTCCGCCCGCGCCTGGTGGTGTCGGTGCCGCCTTCGATGGCCATGGGTTGGCTTTCGCAGCGTCTGGCGGGCTTCGTCGCAAGCCACGGTGCCGCCGACATCTCGCTGCGCGGCGACGACGACCCGGTGCCGTTCGACCGTGAACTGATCGACATCAGGCTCTCCTACGGTCCGCACTATCGCGAGCACCCGACCGAGGACATCACCCGGGACGCCGTCTATCCGGTCTGCGCACCGGGGCTTGCCAGCGTGATCAAGGCGGACGACAGTCCACTCGCCGGGTTGCCTCTGATCCACACCGACTGGGGACCGACGGGCGCCTCGTTTCCGTCCTGGCGCAACTGGTTCGAGGCTGAAGGTGCCCAGCCCGGACGGGCGCAGCGGGGCCTATCGGCCAACTCGTCGCGCGCCGCCCTCGACCTTGCCATTTCGGGGCTGGGCGTCACACTGGCGCAAGGGGTCTATTGTGCCGAAGCGGTGGAGGACGGCAGGCTGGTCCGACCCGCCGCCGGGGCGATCGCGCTGCGCCAGCCCTATTGCCTGACCATTCCGGAGCGCAGCGCCAGGCGCGATGTCGTGGCGGCGTTCCGCGATTGGCTTATAGAGGAATGCCGGCGTGCTGTGGGTTCGCCGGCGCTGCGGTGATCTGTCAGGCTCCCGTGGTCAGAGGTGCCCGCTCAAGGCCGCCACCATGTCCTTGTTCGTCGCCACCGGAACAATCTCGAACTCGACCAGATCAGCCCATTCGATCACCCAGCGCTGCAGCAGCGTGACGTCGTCCGTCTCCACCAGCAGGAAGCAGCGGCTCATATCCGCGGCGATCCAGCTGTTGTGCACAACAAGCTCCTCCGGCTTCAGGCGGCCCCGATCGCGGAAGCGGCGGTAGATATCCTTGCGGTCGCAGCCGGTGAAATCCTCGATCACGATGAACTGCATGTCTTCCCCTTGGTTGACCGTTACCGCCCCGGCCGGTCGAGCCGCTCCAGGAACCACTGCGTCAGCCGCACCCAGACCTCGTCCTTCTCGCCGGAATCCTCCCAGCCATGGTCGAGATTTGGGTTGTCGTTGACCTCGATGACGAAGACGCCGTCCTTGGTCTCCTTGAGGTCGACGCCGTAGAGGCCGTCGCCGATGCAGCGCGCCGCCTTGACCGCCGTCTCGACGACATGGGCCGGCGTCTCCTTCAACGTGAAGGTCTTGATGCCACCCTGGTCGGGCTTGCCATTGGCCTTGTGGTTGACGATCTGCCAGTGCTTCTTGGCCATCAGGTAGTGCACGGCAAACAGCGGCTGGCCGCCGAGCACGCCGACGCGCCAGTCATATTCGGTCGGAATGAATTTCTGCGCGATGAGAAGGTCGGAATCCTCCAGCCACTCGGTCGCAAGCCGTGTCAGTTCCTCGATATTCTCGCATTTCTTGACGCCGCGCGAGAAGGACGAATCCGGGATCTTCAGCACCAGCGGGAAGCCCAGCGTCTGCGCTGCCAGTTCGAAGTCGGAGCTGCCGGCGATCATCACGGTCGGCGGCACCGGCACCTTGTTGTAGGCCATCAGCTCGTTGAGATAGACTTTGTTGGTGCAGCGGATCATCGACAGCGGATCGTCGATGACGGGCATGCCTTCCTGCTGGGCGCGGCGGGCGAAACGATAGGTGTGGTTGGAGATCGAGGTGGTCTCGCGGATGAACAGCGCATCGTAGTTCGCAAGCTTGGCAAGGTCCTTCCTGGTGATGGGCTCGATTTCGACGCCCATCTTTTCGGCGATCTTGGCCCAGTAGCGCAGCGACGAGATTTCCGACGGCGGCAGTTCCTCGTGCGGATCGACCAGCGTGGCGAAGGTGTAGCGCGCCGGCGTGCGCCCCTTGGTGTCGCGCCATTCGCGGTTGGTGTAGGTCTCCAGGCACTGGATGAAGCTTTTTTCCTCATCCTCGGTCATGCGCGCCAGCGGATGGAAGCCGATCTTGCGGATCGAGGCCCATTCGGCGCTGTCCTTGATGTGGACCTCGAGCGCCGGCGCCCGGAACCAGTCGAACAGGAGCTTGGCGAAACGGTCCCAGACTTTCGACGGGCCGATACCGAAGAAGATGCACACCTTGGCCGGAAAGGCGCCGCCGAGGTCCTTGCGGCATTTGTTGAGCGCCAGTTCCAGTTCCGGCAGCGCATGTTCGTAGAGCTTGCGTTCGGACAGGTCGATCATCGTCTCGACGGTCGGAATGACCTTGTGGCCGCGCGAACTCGCCAGCAGCGAGGCATAGTAGCCGCGGCTCTGGTAGCCGTAATTGTTCGACAGGTTGATGACCTTCGGCCGCTGGCCGCGAAATAGCGACGGATGCGCGAGATAGTCGCGATTGGTGATGATCTTGTGCGGTGTCGCCACCTGGTCGAGATCGCTCTGCCGGCCGGTAAGGATGACCCAGGTCATTGTGTGTCGCGCTTCCCCAGAGTGATGGCGGCACGCAGTCCGTCGCGGCCGAACTGCGCCATGTTCATGAAGATGCCGTAGGGCACGGGAATGTTGGCGGCATCAAGGATGGTTTCCTGCCTTTCGTCCTCGACCCAGGGGTCATGGATCAGAATATGATCGCCGTCGTCGCCGATGGCCAGCACCCAGTGCGGCACCTTCTTGCCGAACATCAGGAAGCCGCTGATCAGCACCAGCACCAGTTTTCCCGCGGCGATCGCGATTCTGATGTCATCTATGGTGAACGGGCGGTAATTCACCGGGATGCCGTAAAGTTCCGCGCGGCGGCGAAAGTCGACCTGGGCCAGTTCCATCACGCGGCGCTTATCCTCGCTGCGCACCGATTGCAGGAACAGCGCGCCGTAGAAGGAAACGAAGATCTCCGCCGCGAGTCCGCTTTCATAACCCGAGACAGCCAGGCCGAATGGTTCGCAGCCGCCCGGCCCCGACATCATGAAGACAGTCGTGGCCTCGCGCCAGAGGCGGATTTCCATCACCGGATCGGGCACGAAGTCGCGGTCGAAATTGGCCATGGCCATCATCAGGCAGCATGGGCCGCAGGTGAACTCGCAGGTCTGCTGGTAGAACGGTACCCTTGTGGCGACCGGAAGGTCGCCGCGCAGGGTTTTCTCATAACGAAGCGCGGTCGCGCCGTCCTCGTAATAGCCAGGCTCGCGGCCAATCTTGCGGTAGCCGGCCTGCTCGTAGATGCGGATGGCGCGGCCGTTGTCCTCGCGCACTTCGAGACGCAGCATCATGCGGTCGTGCCCGAAGGCCGCCTCCTCCGCCGCGGTCAAAAGCTGGCGCCCGATGCCGAGCGCGCCGAAAAATGGGCCGACGGCTATGGAATAGAGCCGCGCCACCCCACTGCCCTTGCGAAACAGCACGATCGCGTAGCCCGCGACGCGGCCGTCGAGCTCGGCGACCAGCGTCTCGGCCGTCTCGCGCTCGATGAACTGGCGAAAGGAGCGACGGGAAATGCGATCGCTCGAGAAAACGGCTTTCTCGATGGCGGCGAGATCATCGACGTCAGACGCGCGGGCCGTGCGGATCTCGGCAGGCATGCGACTTGAGAAAACCTCGATTGCGTTGCGGAAACGGCCCCGGTCAAAAGCGTCGCAAACACCGGCCGAAGCGCCGGTATTCATCAAGCGCTATCGCTCCTTGATTAGGGCCGAATTGTGACAGTTTCCGCCGCGGCAAGGAAGCTCGCCGGCTTTGAACGGGATCGCTGTTTTGATAGGCCACCGGCTGCGAACAATTGCAACCAACTCAGCTCGCGAGGCCTGCCAGAAGCTGGCCGTAGGCATTCTTGGCCACGACCGCCAATTGCTCGCGCGGCAGCGAGCCGACGACGGCGCAGCCATAGCCCTTGTCCAGCCAGTAGACGGCCTGCGGGCCGTCCTGCGCCGAAGCATAAGTGCCCTTGGCATTCTCCGCCGATTCCGCGGTGACGAAGAGGGATATGCGCTCGCCCTTGTCGTCCTCGTAGAGCAGCATCGCGGCCTTGCTGTCGCCGGCCGGCAGCAAGCGGCCGCCAACCAGTTGGAAGCCGTTCGCGGTCAGGTCCGGCGCCACCAGCTTCAGCCCGATCCGGTTGGACAGCCAGGTTTGCAGATGATCCTTGTCGCTGGCCGGCACTTCCACGGCATGCCGCTTCTCGGCGGCGTAGATGACATGGGCGGCAATCGCCTGTTCGGCGAGCCGATCTTCCGCCGGATCCTCCTGTCGGATGCCATCCATGCCGGCAAAGTAGCCGCCAAAACCACCCGTGGCCAAAAGCACCGCGGCGGCAGCCGCAAGCCACCAGCGCGAGCGCGGCATCGCAGCCTTAACCGGCGCTTCGCCGAGCACCACCTTGCGCAAGCGCGCGGGAACAGGTTCATCCAGCACGCCGGCAAAGGCCGAGCGCAGCGCCTCCCGGTCGGCTGTGAAGCGGACGCTCCTGGCCTTCATCTCGGGATTGGCGTCGAGCCAGGCATCATAGGCGGCGCGCTCGTCGGCCGGCAGTTCGCCGTCGAGCGCCATATGGATGTCACGTTCTGAAAAATCGCGGCGGATCATTTCTCGACGATCCTTATCGCGCGGCGACGCGTCGTATCATCCAGCAAGCCGCGCAGCTCCTCACGCCCGCGCGCAATGCGCGACATCAGCGTGCCGGCGGGCACGCCCAGCATGTTGGCGGCCTCGGCATAGGAGAAGCCTTCGATGGCGACCATGACAAGGGCCGCTCGGCGATCGGGGCTGATCGCCTGCAGCGCGTCGATGATCTCGCGTGAAGCTATGCCGTCCAACTGCTCGGCCGGCTGGGCAACCGCCTCGCCCGCTTCCAGGGGCAGCATCGCCGCTTCGCCGCGACGGTTCACCTTGCGCATCTGGTCGATGAACAAATGATGCATGATCGTAAACAGCCACCTCCTGGGGCTTTCTCCCGTCTGCCAGTTGTCGAGCCGCATGAGTGCGCGCTCGAGGCAGTCCTGGACGAGGTCGTCGGCAGCATCCCGGTCGCGCAACAGCGAGCGTGCGTAGCGGCGCAGGCGCGGTATTTCGCCAAGGATTGCTGCCTTCTTTTCGTCCATGACCGCTGGTTCTGAAATCGCCCTTGTTGATCCCGATTCAACGCGCCTTCCCGGCGCGACGCAAGCGGCCAGCGCGAAGCGGTCCGCCGCCCCGGTCACCCAAGCAATGAGATAACGCTGGCGGGAGCCGGTTTATTCCCGGCTTGATTGAACGCCTGCCGTCATTGTTCGACGACCGGTATCTTCTCCCTCGCGGCCCTGGTCAAAAGTCGCTGGTAGAACAGGCCGATGCCGATCAGCACGGCGCCGAGGCCGATGAAGGACAGCGCCCTGAGTACGCCCTCCAGCTCCGACATGTCGAAGAGGAAGACCTTCAGCACGGCGATCGCGATCAACGCGGCCGAAGCAATGCGCAGCACCTGCGACTTCAGCCAGACGCCGGCGGTGAGCAGCGCCACGCCGATCACCAGCCAGAGCGCCGAATAGGTGTAGGTTTCCAGCTGGCCGAGCCCGCTCCACAGGCCGATGAACTCACCCTTGAACAGCCTTCTGACCGACAGGGTGGCATAGGCCAGCGCAAGCATGGCCGCCACCACCGCCAACATCTGCGCATACCATTTCGGCCGCTTGTCCCTGACATAGAGCGCCAGTCCGCCGGCGGCGACGGCCGGCAGGAGATAGGCGAGGAACAAAAGGTTGAAGACCGGAATCCGGCCGGTCGATTCGTCCGTAAACAGCGGATTGAGCACCATGAAGTGCCGGATGACGATCAGGGCGACCGAAACCACGCCCGCCGCCATTGAGCCATAGCGCAGCACCGAACTTGGCGAGCGCATGTCGATGGCGACCAGGATGGCGCCGGCGCCGATGGCAATCAGCGTGTAGATCGCCTGTTCGGCGAGCGTCATCGGACCCGTGTCGATGACGCCGCCATGCATGGCGTGACGCACCAGCATGGCAACGGCAAGCAGCGTAAACAGCGCCGCCGCCGCTTCCATGGCGAGGCGCGGCCGGCCATTGGTGGTGCGGGCGAGTTGCCAGGCGGCGAAGCCAAAGGCGAGCGCCGGGACGCCATAGCCCGGCAGCAGCCAGTTGAACACCGGTGTCGTCGACAGGAACTCCGCGCCGACGATGGTCGGATCGAAGGCGACTCGGCCGAGCACAGCGATCACGGCGCCAACCGAAATCCAGCCGAGCACCGGGTAGGAGCGCCAACGCGTAGCCAGCGCGGGCACTATGGCTCCTGCACCAAGCAGAATGGTGGTCCAGCCGGAATTGAAGGCCATGTGCAGCATCAAGAGGCCGGCGAGCGCCGCACCGACCAGAGCAAACGACACGGCCACCCCGCCCTTGAGCGAAGGCTCTTCGGCGCGCGCGATCCATTCGCCGCCTCCGGCGAAAACCACGACCAGCAGCGCGGCGACGGCGGCGTAGACAAAATCGCGGTCGAGATTGCCGAAGGTGAACCAGAGTGCCAGCAGGATGACCAACGGGACGATGACACCCGATGCCGCCCATGAGGCGGATCGAAACGAGGCAGATGCCGCGAATTTGCGGGCGGCCCACAAGCCCGCGCCGATGAAGACCAGGCCCAGCGCAATGCCGATGCGCAAGGTCAGGGTATTGGACGTCGCCACGGGCAAACCATCGACACCGAGAGCGCCGGCCGAAAAGTCGGACGCGATCGAGGTTGGCGGAATGATGCCGAGATAGATCATGACCGTTGCCAGTCCGGCAGCGTAAAGCAGCGGCAGCGCCAGCGGTCGATAAAGTGCGACGGCCACCATCGCCGCGAGGATCACGGCGCCCGGCAAGGCGTAGCCGGCCGCGACGAAGGCCGGGTCGACCGACAGGCCCAGTGCCGAGAAGGCAACGAACAGGCCAGGCACGATGGACGGCCAGTCGAAGGCCCTGGCGGTTTCGTCGCGATGGCGGCCGAGCCAGACAAAAGCGAGCACGGCCAGGGTGACGGCGTCGATGAACAGGATGGCGGAGAGGTTCGCGCCCGGCGCGTCGGTCATGTAAAGAATGGTCCAGATGCCGGTGCCGAAAAAGGCGGCCGCCATCAGCGCTTTCCAGTCACGCATGCGGGCGATGACAGCGGTGGTGGCAAGCACGATGGCGAGGTAGCCGAACAATGCCCAGGGATTGGGCGCCTGCGAGGCGATCAGCACCGGCGTCACCATGGCGCCGACAAGACCGATGCCGGCCAGCGCCTGGCCATGGACCAGGGCCGCCGCGATCGTCGCCACACCGATGGCCCCAAGCAGCGTGAAGGCAAGCGCCGGGCCGATGAAGCCGTAAATGCCATGGGCGGCATAGACGGTGCCGAACAGGATGAAGGCACCCGCCGCCGTCAGGATCGCCGGAATATAGGCGCCGGCGACGCCTTGCACCGGCACATTGAAGCCGGTGCGGCGGATGAACTCGCCGCCGGCAACCAATACCAGCCCGAGCACCCCTGCCATGGTGAGCCGCACGCCGGGGCCGAAAATGCCAGCCTCGATTGTGTAGCGGATCAGGAACAGGCCACCAAGCGCCAGCGCGATGCCGCCGACCCAGACCGCCCAGCGCGTGCCGAGTGCCGTCTCGATATCCTGCTTGCCGGGAGCCTTGGGGGCTGGAACCGGCTCGACAGGTTCTGCTGCCTTCGGAGCCTCGCCCGCGGACCAGGGGCCGGACACAGCCCCGCCAGCTGGAGCTTCCGTTTCTGCAGCCGGCGCCTGTACGACCGGCTCGCTGACCGCCGGCGCGGCGATATCGGCCGCAGCCGCTGCCATCGGCGCCGCGTCGGCCTTGCCCTCGGCCGCCATCTGTTCTGCCGGCTTGGCCACCGGCGGCACGGCACCTGAAAGGACGAGACTGCGCAGCGCGCCAAGCTCGCGTTCGATCAGACCGATGCGGCTTTGCTGACGCGAAATAATGACGAACAAGGCGATGATGGCGACAAGGCCAATCAGGCTTTCAAACATGGCGGTTCCCCCAAACCAGGCCAGTTTTCACTGACGTTTCATCTCACTGATATCCAAATGCCGCGGACTAAACGGCTGAAAAACTCGACGCGCCGCCAGATCGGCGGCTGGAACATGTCTCTGTGCCGAAAGCCAAGTGCTTGCCGCCGACCGACGAATCCGACCCCGATAAAATTCGACCTTCATCATGTGGCATTGTCTCCGGCAATGGCCTTGCGCGTCGCATGATGCTTGCGCAAGGCGGCGAGAAAGCCGGCGCGGGCATCGGGTTGTTCGATACCGCGCGGCTCATAGACATGCCGGGTAAAGAAGAAACCGGTGAGCCGGAAGGCATCCTCGATCGCGGCCGGATCTCCGCGCAGGCCGGAGCCGCGCTGCAAAAAGGCCGGCAGCGCCAGCATCTTGTCGCGCCATGGCGCGCCGGCTTCGCGCGACACAGCGCGGCCCGACTTCGGCGAGACATAGGCCAGGTCCTGCCTCGTGCCGGTGGCGGCGCACTGGCTGAGATCGAGCCCGAAGCCAAGTTCATCAAGGATCAGAAGCTCGAAGCGCGCCACCAGTTCGCCGGCAGCATCGGCATCGTCGAGATGGACGATCATCACGGAAAGCGCCTCGTAAAGGCCGCCATGGGCGTCACGCTCGGGCAAGAGGCGCAAATGCGCGGCCATGGTCTGCAGGCCGTAGACGGCAACGGCGCTGTCCATCAGCCTAGCAGCGTTCATCTCGATCGCCTCGGCCTGGAACGTGCCGAGATGCTCGTCAAGGCGCGCTCGCCACAAGAGATCGACGCGATTGCCGGGTTGGAGAACGGGTTGCTGCTTGCGCGAACGGCCGCCGCGCACGAGACCGAGATGGCGGCCATGCGCGCGGGTCATCACCTCGAGGATGGCGCTGGTTTCGCCATGCTTGCGGGTGCCGAGAATGATTCCCTCGTCGCGCCATTCCATGTCTGAGCTTTTCACCGATCGGGTGGCGAAATCAAGGTATGGGCCTGGCGCCTGGGCGGGCCCTTGCGACAACGCGTAAAAAAGCCGCCCGCAGCGATACGCTGCGGGCGGCCCAGACTGCTGACAAACCTCCGCACGTCTCGAAATCACCCAAGATTCACGGAACGTCTCAGATTCAGATCGCGAACAAACCGGAATCAAAACCCCTCGATTTTGACTGCTGTCAAAAACCGAGGGGTTTGTAATCAATCTGCAGCCGCCCGCAGCGATACGCTGCGGGCGGCCTGGTAAGGTCAGTCGATCGGTTAGAACGAGCGCTGGAAGCGGAGGATACCGCCGAGGCTGCTCTTCTTGTTGGCCTTGGTCCAATTGTTGAAGTCGACGTCGTCGAACTTCCCAGCGTTCAGGTAATCGACTTCGGCCGTGACCACAAAGCCGGGCACAACGGTATAGGCAACGTTGGCGGCGATGCCAAGGTTCTTCCAGTCGTCATAAGAGACCTGGGCGTTGAACGAAGTCTTGGCGTTGAACTTGTAGGTGCCGCCGCCCCAGACTGCCCAGTTGCCGCCCCACTGCTTGTAGAAGCCACGGCCTTTGGCATTAGTTGCATTGGTCGGATCGTTGAGGTTGTTGTCCGAACCATAACCACCCATGACGAACAGCGACAGTTCCTTGGTGACGTTGACGTCCAAACGAACCTTGCCGGCCACTTCTTCGTAGTTGCTGTCATAGGCGACAACACCGGTGATCGCGCCCCAGTCGGCCTTGTACTTCAGGCCGCCGACGACGTGTGGAACATAGCTGTCGATGGTGCCGACAGCACCGGCGCCTTCTTCGAGCGAGACCAACCCGGTCAGCCCGTTGCCCCCGTCGAAGTAGTACTGAACGACATTGCTCTCCTGCCCGCCATACGGAACCAGCGTATCCTGGATGACGTTGCCGGCGTAGCCGATGAACGTATCGAAAGCCGTATCGTCCTTGCCGACGCGCAGGCCACCGAGCTGAATCCACGCGAAACGCAGCGAGAGAGACTTGTTGCGGCCTTGCCAGTCGTTCGCACTTGAAGCGGCTTGATTGGAATAGTCGCCGCTGCTGTTGCCGTAGTTGAAGCGGGTCTCGGTATAGGTCTTAAGCGTACCGAGCTCGGTTTCCTGGCCGGTCCAGGTCTTCAGCGTGAAGCGGGTGTTCTTGTAATAGGTCGAATGAGTGGTGCCGGCGTCCTGATGATCCGGGACATGGTTGACACCATCGAGCGAGCCGGCATCGCCGACGCCGATGTCGTAACGGACATAGCCGCCGATGCGCAGGCAGGTTTCGGTGCCCGGAATATAGAAGTAGCCGGCGCCGTAGACGTCGCAGATCTTGACGTATTCAGCGGGTTCCGGTTCGGCGACGACGACGGCGTCCGCGGCGCGAGCGCCGGAGACCGCGATCAGGGCCGCGGCTGAGCCGAGAAGGAGGCTCTTGATGTTCATTTTCTGACCTCTCCAGTCATAGTTTAAATGGCTTCGGATTTGTGGCTGGCGGATATGTTTTCCCGCCTCACCCCCACAACGAAAAAGGCGCGCACCGCGTCCCCTTTTCGAGGCGAACATACCGATCAAACTTCCGCCTTCAATGACGGTTTTGAAAATAACGGCGATTCTTCGAACAGATTAATGCTGTGTTGCACAAATAACACTCGCCGTCATAGTTATCGGCACAATCGGCACAACGTCATATAATCAATATATATGCTGATAGTTTCTCGGCTAAATATGTTTTAAACAGATTACCATTCCACAAAACCCCATAAAACGGGACTTTTTGGCTATCTACGGCGACAATCGGCGGTTATTTTTCGTTCCATCTATCGTTGACTGGCATCCAATCCACATCGAGGCTGCGATGAACACCCACGCTGGTCGCTGGGTTGGCCTTATCAGCCAAAGGAATCGAAACGCACCGGCGCGCTGTCGCGTTCCCGATTTGCGGCGGTAGCGTTCTCGCTCTATGACAGTCACATGCCGGTGCGTGCCACCGGACAGGCTTTAGGGAGCCCAGCGCGACAGGTGCGCGCGAACGAGAACAAAGACGGTCGAGGAATCACGTCATGTCCAGCGCCTGCGGTCGGCCAGCGCCGCGTCGATGACACGCCAGGCCGCTAGTGCGGGAATTCGAGCCCCATCTCGCGGTAACGCTCGGGATCATCGCCCCAGTTCTCGCGCACCTTGACGAACAGGAAAAGGTGCACCTTCTGCTCGAGGATGCCCGCGATTTCCATGCGTGCGGCCTGGCCGATGGCGCGGATGGTCTCGCCCTTGTGGCCGAGCACGATCTTCTTCTGGCTGTCGCGCTCGACATAGATGGTCTGGTCGATGCGCACCGAGCCGTCCGGCTTCTCTTCCCATTTCTCGGTCTCGATATGCGAGGAATAGGGCAGTTCCTGATGCAGCCTGAGATACAGTTTTTCGCGGGTGATCTCGGCCGCCAGTTGCCGCATCGGCAGGTCGGAAATCTGGTCTTCCGGATAGTACCAGGGGCCGGCCGGCAGCGCCCGCGCCAGATAGTCGAGCAGATCCTTGCAGCCGGAGCCGGTCAGTGCGGAGACCATGAAGGTGCGCTTGAACGGCACTTTCTCGTTCGCTGCGGCGGACAGGGCCAGAAGCGTCTCATGCTTGACCCGATCGACCTTGTTGAGGATCAGCGCCATCGGCTGGCGCACATCCTTCAGCCGTTCGAGAATGGCGTCGGCGTCACCCCGGATGCCGCGCTCCGCATCGATCAGCAAAAGCACGATATCGGCATCCTTGGCGCCGCCCCAGGCGGTGGTCACCATCGCGGTGTCGAGGCGCCGCTTGGGTTTGAAGATGCCGGGCGTGTCGACGAAGACGATCTGCGCATTGTCATGCGTGGCGATGCCACGCACGATCGCACGCGTCGTCTGCACCTTGTGGGTGACGATCGACACCTTGGCGCCGACCAACTGGTTGACCAGCGTCGACTTGCCGGCGTTCGGCGCGCCGATCAGCGCGACGAAGCCGGAATGCGTGGTGGGGGTTTCAGCAGTTTCAATATCGGTCATGCCGCGTTCCATACACCTTCGCGCAGCAGAAGGGCAGCCGCGGCTGCCTGCTCCGCTTCACGTTTGGAACGGCCACTGCCGGTCGCCGGTTGAAATGCGCCGACCCTGACGCTGACGGTGAACAACGGATCGTGGTCCGGCCCCTCGCGGCTGTCGATCTGGTAGGCGGGAACCGCACTTGCCGCCTGATGCGCCCATTCCTGCAATTCAGTCTTGGCGTCGCGGCGCGCTGCACCGGAAGCCTGCGAACGCGGCTGCCAGTATTTGTGAATGAAGGCGCGCGCCGCGTCCAGCCCGCCATCGAGATAGAGCACGGCAATCAGCGATTCCAAGGCATCGGCGCGCAGATTGACGCGCTTGCGCCCCTCGAGCCCGCGCACGTCCGATCCGGCGCGGACCAGGTCCGGCAGCCCGATATATTCGGCGATCTCGGAAAGCGCCTCGGCATTGACCAGCGCATTGAGCCGCAGCGACAATTCGCCTTCCGCCGCATCGGGAAACGCCGCCAGCAGCATATCGGCAACGACCAAGCCGAGAACCCGGTCGCCGAGAAATTCGAAACGCTCGTAATCGGTGCCGGCATTGGCGCCGCGGGCGCTGGCGTGGGTCAGCGCGCGCTGCAGGCGCTGGCGGTCGGCAAAAGCATGGCCCGTGCGCTCCACCAGCGCTTCGGCGAGCGCATCGGCGGTCAACCGTTTTGTTGCCGCCATGACCCTAGTTGACGAAATGGAACAGGCGCGAAACGCGCATCAGCGACGGCCATTTCCAGATTTCGAGAGGGCTAGCCTTGCCGGCGATCGAGAAGAAGACGAGGTTGGCGCGGCCAACCAGGTTCTCGGCCGGAACGTAGCCGACGGTGAACCGGCTGTCGGCGGAATTGTCCCTGTTGTCGCCCATCATGAAATAGTGGCCGGGCGGCACGTCGAATTCGCGCGTGTTGTCGCCGATCGAATTCGGATTGAGGTCGAGCGTGTCGTAGCTGACGCCGTTGGGCAGGGTTTCCCGGTAGACGTCGATCGGCTGAGGCATTTCGGTGATATCGGGATTGTCGATCTGGCCGGTCTTGACGCGCGGCACGCCGACGCCGTTGATGAACAGCTGGCCATTCTTCATCTGGATCTTGTCGCCGGGCAGGCCGACCACGCGCTTGATGTAGTCGACGGACGGATCCGGCGGGAACTTGAACACCACAACGTCGCCGCGCTTGGGCGCGGAGCCCCAGATGCGGCCCGAGAAGAGATCAGGCCCGAACGGCAGCGAATAGCGCGAATAGCCGTAAGACCATTTGGTGACGAACAGATAGTCGCCTTCCAGGAGCGTCGGCCGCATCGATCCCGACGGGATCGAAAAAGGCTGAAACAACAGCGTGCGGATGACCAGCGCGAGCAAAAGCGCCTGGACGATGACGCTGACGGTTTCGCCAAGCCCGCCGGATTTCTTCTGGGATTTTTCAGCCACGCTCATGTCGTCCTCGATTGTGCGTTGGATGTATAGAGTCTCGGCGCGCGCTGGGCAACGTCAATGCCGGTCGTCAGATGCAATCAATGTGGCGCTTGTTCGACGGGCAGCGCCTCGATGATCACAAAGGCTTGAGCGAGCGGGAAATCATCGGTGATGGTGAGGTGGATCGCCGCCTTGTGCCCCGGGGGCAGGATTTTTTCGAGCCGTGCCAGCGCGCCGCCGGTCAGCGCCATGGTCGGCGCGCCGCTGGGCAGGTTGACGACGCCCATGTCGCGCCAAAACACACCTTGCGCCAGACCCGTGCCGAGGGCCTTGGCGCAGGCCTCCTTGGCGGCGAAGCGCTTGGCGTAGGAAGCGGCGCGGGCACGTCGGTTCTCCGAACGCGCCTGTTCGACCTCGGTGTAGATCCTCTGGACGAAGCGCTGGCCGTGACGCTCCAACGAGCTCTCAATGCGCCTGATATCGATCAGATCGCTGCCGATGCCGATGATCATCGCGTAGCGGAACCGATGCTTGCTCCGGGACGAGGCGGCTGCTCGCGGCGGCTTGCGCGCTCGGCCAGCCGCTTGCGCCTCTGCTCGCGAAAGGCATTCATGCCCCAGCGCGTGACACCGTAGAACAGGAGGCCAAACACCAGCCCGAGCGGCACGGCGCCGATCAGCATGGGTTCCAGCACGGGATGCCACAGTTTCGCGAAGGAAAGCGTGTGCAGCATCTCGCCCAGATGCGCCGGCGGACCATGCGCCGGCAGGCGATCGTGCAAGATGAGCTTGCCGGTTTCCCAGGATGCGCCCCACAGAATGGGAAAAGTCAGCGGATTGCCGAAGAAAACAGCGCCGAGTGCCGCCGCCACCAGATTGCCGGCGATCACCCAACACAGAACGGCGGCAATGATGAAATGGAAGCCCACGGGAAAGAATGAAGCGAAGACGCCAGCCGCCACACCGGCTGCCACCGCGTGCGGCGTGGCCTTCAGCCGCAGGATGCGCTTGGAGAAATACTGCAGCGAGCGCGAGAACGACCGGCGCGGCCACAGATAGGTGCGCACCCGCTCCAAAAGACCATCAGGCTTGCGGCGACGAAAAAGCACTCTCTTCCTATTCCCGATACTTTACAGCTTGCGTGCCGGCCGTCTTCAGCCGGGCTTAAACCGCCACATCTTGCGCTTTACGGTCACCCGAAGGCAATCGCGACTTTGATATAGCGATCCGCAAGCCCGACAACAACCGAAGGGTACCTGTATAGCGGCCGCGCCGCCATAATCTTTGGTAAGGTTCACGTCTCCAACACCTGACAATCGCTGCGAATTTGAGAATGGCTTTAGGCCTATCGTCGCAGCCGTATATCTGTGACACTACCGCAAGTACTGGCTGACTTCGACAAGATTGCCGTCCGGATCGCGGAAATAGACAGACATCATCGGACCGTGCGCCCCGATGCGTTCGACCGGTCCCAGTTCGAGCACAACGCCATTGGCTTCGAGACTGGCGCGGACTTCGTCGAGCGGTCGTTCGGTGATCAGGCAGAAATCGCCCGACCCTGGCGTCGGCGCCTTCGCCTTCGGCTCGAAGGTGCGGCTGATCTCGTGGACATTGATCTTCTGGCCGCCAAAAGCCAGCGC
Source organism: Mesorhizobium sp. B2-4-19 (assembly GCF_006441315.1). Lineage (NCBI taxonomy): Bacteria > Pseudomonadati > Pseudomonadota > Alphaproteobacteria > Hyphomicrobiales > Phyllobacteriaceae > Mesorhizobium > Mesorhizobium sp. B2-4-19. Next base: position 49,943 of record NZ_VFUV01000001.1, read on the forward strand.
TGTCGGCCGGCCCGGCGTATCGATACGCTCGAAACCCAGCACGCGCTGGTAAAAGGCGCAGGTCGCTTCGAGCGACGCCACCGTCAGCACGAAATGATCGATCCCGACGATCATTTCGTATTTGCCTTCACGCATGTCGTCACTCCCAAAACCGCCGCACACTTTTGGGCGACATGCGTGGTCAGATATTGCGGCTGCCGGGCTTGACCGCCGGTATCGCGGCAAGCTCCGGCGGCAGCCGGTCCGGCGGATAGGCCGGAACCTCGTATTCGGCGAGCGCGATCAACGGCACGCCGACATGGGTCTTGCCAGATGAACGGTCGATGATGCAGGCGGCAGCCACCACCTCGGCGCCAAGCCCGCGCAGGCACTCGATGGTTTCGCGGATCGACAGGCCGGTAGTGACGATGTCCTCGACGATGACGACGCGCGCACCCCTGGCGATCTCGAAGCGGCGCAGGCGGAACTCGCCCCCTTCCCGCTCGACCCAGATCGCCGGCACGCCGAGATGGCGCGAAGTTTCGTAGGCCGGGATCAGGCCGCCGATCGCCGGGCCGACGACATAGTCGATCTTGCCTGGCACCGCCGTCCGGATCTTTTCGGCCAGCGCCTTGCAAAGCCGCTCGGTCTTGTCGGCATGCATGAACACCCGCGCCTTCTGCAGGAAGACCGGACTGCGCAGGCCTGACGTCAGGATGAAATGCCCCTCCAGAACAGCACCCGCCTCGCGGAAAATGCCCAGCACTTCATCGGTCTTCATCTACGCCTGCCCCCAGATAGATCAGCCATGTCAGCCATTCACACGCCGTGCGTCGCTGACGCTCGAATTGTCCTTGAGCTGCGACAGCAGCCGGTTGAGATGCTTCAGATCCCAGACTTCGAGATCGATCAGCATTTCGGTGAAGTCGGGCGCGGTGCGCACCATCGACAGCGTATGGATGTTGGCGTCGTTGGACGCAACGACCTGGGCGATATCGGCGAGCGAGCCCGGCGCATTGATGGCGGTGACCGAGACACGCGCGGGGAAGCGCTCCTTGGTGCGCTCGTCAATGTCCCAGCGCACGTCGATCCAGCGCTCGGGCTGGTCATCGAAAGCCTGCAGCGCCGGCGACTGGATCGGATAGATGGTGATGCCGGTGCCCGGCTGAACAATGCCAACGATGCGATCGCCCGGCACCGCGCCTTCCGGCGCGAAGCGCACTGGCAGGTCGCCGCGCACGCCGCGGATCGGCACGGCGCCGTCGCGCGGCTGGTCCTTGTCCTTGCGCGCGGCCCGGCCCGGAATCTGGAACAGCATGCCGGCGGCGTTGCGGATCTTCGACCAGCCCTCCTCGCGCTGCTTTGGCGCTGCCGGCGTGACACGCTCGTCCTTGTAGTCGGGGAAGACCGCCTTCATGACGTCGGTGGAAGCCAGTTCGCCACGGCCGACGGACGCCAGCACGTCCTCGATATCCTTGCGTGCCAGCCGGTGCAGGACCGGCTTCAGGCTTTCCTTGGTGAAATTCTTGCCGGCCCGTTCGAAGGCGCGTTCGAGAATGCGCGCGCCCAGGCCGGAATACTGCTTGCGGATGGCGTTCTTGGTGGCCCGGCGGATGGCAGCGCGCGCCTTGCCGGTGACGACGACCGATTCCCACGCTGCCGGCGGCACTTGCGCCTTGGAGCGGATGATCTCGACCTCGTCACCATTCTTCAGTTCCGTCATCAGCGGCATGATGCGGCCATTGACCTTGGCGCCGACGCAGGTGTCGCCGACATCGGTGTGCACCGCATAGGCGAAGTCGATGGGCGTGGCGCCGCGCGGCAAGGCAATCAGCATGCCCTTTGGCGTGAAGCAGAAGACCTGGTCCTGGAACAGTTCCAGCTTGGTGTTTTCGAGGAAATCCTCGGGATTGTCACCTTCGGCGAGCTGCTCGATGGTGCGCCGCAGCCAGGCATAGGCATTGGTCTCCTTCGAGATCGCATGGCCGGCGCCATTCGTCTTGCCGCCGGTGTCCTTGTAGATCGAGTGCGCCGCGACGCCGTATTCTGCGATCTTGTTCATTTCGCGGGTGCGGATCTGCAGTTCGACGCGCTGGCGCGAGGGGCCGACGATGGTGGTGTGGATCGAGCGATAGTCGTTCTGCTTCGGCGTCGAGATGTAGTCCTTGAAGCGGCCGGGCACCATCGACCATGTGGTATGGATGGCGCCGAGCGCGCGATAGCAGTCCTCGACCGTATCGACGACGACGCGGAAGCCGAAAATGTCGGACAGTTGCTCGAAAGACAGCGCCTTGGCTTCCATCTTGCGGAACACCGACCAGGGCTTCTTCTGGCGGCTCTTCACGCCGGCGTTGATGGCATGCTTTTCAAACAGCGCCGACAGCGCCTTTTCAATGTCGGTCAGCACGCCCTTGTTACGCTCGAATATCTCGGCGAGCCGCGCGGTGACGGCACGGTAGGCTTCCGGATTGATGTAGCGGAAGGCGATCTCCTCAAGTTCCTCGCGCATGCCTTGCATGCCCATGCGCCCGGCCAGCGGCGCATAGATGTCCATCGTCTCCTCGGCGATGCGCAGGCGCTTGGCTTCCGGCATGTGGTCGAGGGTGCGCATGTTGTGCAGCCGGTCGGCGAGCTTGACCAGCAGCACCCGGACGTCTTCCGAGATCGCCAGCAGCAGCTTGCGCAGGTTCTCCGCCTGCTCTGCCTTCTTGGACACGAGATCAAGCTTCTTCAGCTTGGTCAGGCCCTCGACCAGCTTGCCCATTTCGGGGCCGAACAGATCGTCGATCTCGGCCCGCGTCGCCGTGGTGTCCTCGATCGTGTCGTGCAGCAAAGCGACGGCGATCGTCGCCTCGTCCATGTGCATTTCGGTGAGGATGGCGGCGACTTCGAGCGGATGCGAGAAATAGGGATCGCCGGAAGCGCGCTTCTGGTGGCCATGCTTCTGCATGGCATAGACATAGGCCTTGTTGAGCAACGCCTCGTTGACGTCAGGCTTGTAGCGCTGGACGCGCTCGACAAGCTCATACTGACGCATCATGGGCGGAATCTCTCAGCGATGAAATGAATCATGCGCCGCACTGCTGTACGGCGCATGTCATAGATAGCCACGAAACTGCCGGGACGGAAGTGCCGGAAACGTGTTCCGGGCAGGTCCAGAAAACTCTCTTAGTAGTCGTCGCTCTTTTCCGGCGGTACCAGACCTTCGATGCCGGCCAGCAGGTCTTCCTCGGTCATGCGATCGAAGGTGATGTTGTCCTCGGCATCGTCGGTTTCGGTGGCCGCGACAGCGCCGCCGGTCTGGTCGGCGATCACCTCGCCCTCGGCCTCGGGCTCGTCTACCTCGACATGCTTCTGCAGCGAATGGATCAGATCTTCCTTGAGGTCGTCGGGCGACAGTGTCTCGTCGGCGATCTCGCGCAAGGCAATGACCGGGTTCTTGTCGTTGTCGCGAGGAACGGTGATCTGCGCGCCCTGGCTGATCTGGCGAGCACGGTGGCCGGCCAAAAGCACCAGCTCGAAGCGGTTGTCGACCTTGTCGATGCAATCTTCAACGGTTACGCGGGCCATGGACTGCCCCTTTCATGCCTGGATTTAATGGAAAACAGGCGCGGTCCATAACCCGAACGCCGCCAAAATACAAGCATCATGGCATTGGCGGGACTATTGGCGCTCAATCCCTGCCCAAACACCGGATTTGGCAAGCCGCCCGCGTCGTTCGTTCGACGCCGCGATCACAATTGCTTGCATTGCCCCATCATGCCTTGGATTGCCACCAAACTGGCGTTATCTCGGATGGGCAAGGTCAGGCGGTTTATTGTGGGCCTGACCGATAGTCGCTACCGCATTTCGTTTAGACGGCCGCATTTTTCGAAAAGGAATATTTTCCATGTTCGACCCACGTGAAAAAATCGCCTTGTTCATCGACGGTGCCAATCTCTACGCTACGTCGCGGGCGCTCGGCTTCGACATCGACTATCGCAAGCTGTTGTCGAGTTTCCAGAAGCGCGGCTATCTCTTGCGCGCCTATTATTACACGGCGCTGGTCGAGGATCAGGAATACTCCTCGATCCGCCCGCTGATCGACTGGCTCGACTATAACGGCTTCAAGGTGGTGACCAAGCCGGCCAAGGAGTTCACCGACTCGACCGGCCGCCGCAAGATCAAGGGCAATATGGACATCGAACTGACGGTCGATGCGCTGGAGCTCGCCGATGTCGTCGACCACTATGTCATTTTCTCCGGCGACGGCGACTTCCGCACGCTGGTCGAGGCGCTGCAGCGGCGCGGCCGCAAGGTGTCGATCGTCTCGACCATGGCCTCGCAACCGCCGATGATCTCGGATGATCTGCGCCGCCAGGCCGACCATTTCATCGACCTGACGACGCTGAAGAACGAAGTCGGCCGCGATCCTTCCGAGCGGCCCGTGCGCCGGCCCGAACCGGCTGAAGTCGACGAGGACGACTACTGAGGCCGGTCACCTTGACCGCCTTCCCCGCTTCCGAACCCAGCCGCGACTGTCCGCTCTGCCCGCGGCTGCATGACTTCATCGCCGAGTGGCGGCGACGCGAGCCGTCCTGGTTCAACGCGCCGGTGCCGACCTTCCTGCCGCCGCAGGGCGAGGACACCGTCCAGCTTCTGATCGTCGGGCTGGCGCCCGGTCTGCGCGGCGCCAACCGCACCGGCCGCCCCTTCACCGGCGACTATGCCGGCGACCTGCTCTACTCGACGCTGATCGCGCACGGCTTTGCACGCGGTGAGTTCAAGGCGCGGCCCGATGACGGGCTGGAGCTTGTCGGCACGGCGATCACCAATGCGGTGCGCTGCGTGCCGCCGGAGAACAAGCCTGTCGGCGCCGAAATCTCGACCTGCCGGACATTCCTGGTGCCGACGATCGCCCGCTTCCCAAAGCTACGCGCCGTGCTGGCGCTCGGGTCGATCGCGCACCAGTCGACCGTGCGGGCGCTCGGTGAGCGCGTCGCCGCCTATCCGTTCAGGCATGGCGGGCAGTTGCCGGCCGGTAGCATCACGCTGTTTTCCAGCTATCACTGCTCACGCTACAACACCAACACCGGCGTCTTGACGGAGGAAATGTTCGTCAACGTGTTCAGCGAGATAGCGGCGTTCCTGAAGATATAGGTCCACTCCTCAATGCGCCGGCGCAAGCAGCCCCGCCAATTTCTCCGGCCCGCCCTGCAGAACGTTCAGGTCGACGTCACCCTCGATACCGTCCACGCGCCCCCGGTTGTGGTACTGCCAGTAGATCCAGTCGTGGCGGTCCGGTTCCACCAGCAGCGAGCGAAGCCAGAGCGGGCGAGCAGCGATCTGCCCGGCATAAGCAGCCTCGGCCTCATCGGTCAGATAGACGATCGCCGTCTTGCCGAACGCCTCCTCGACAGGTCCGAGGAAAGCCTGGAGTTCGGCATTCAACTGTTCGGGCGACGGACGCTGCGGACAGTTGCCGCCGAACTCGACATCGACGACCGGCGGCAGCAAGGGCTGATCGTGCGGTACCACCGAGATGAAATTCTTCGCCTTGTCGGCGCCGGGCCGGCAGAAGGTGAAGAAATGATAGGCGCCTACGGCAAGGCCGGCCGCGCGGGCCTCACGTAGATTGGTGGCAAAAGCGCGATCGACATGATCGCCGCCCTCGGTCGCCTTGATGACGGCGAAGGCGACATCGTCGGCGGCAACGCGCCGCCAATCGATCTGGCCTTGATGATGTGAGACGTCGATGCCTCTGACCGGATATTTGTTACGGTCGGGAGAATAGGTGTGGAAGTAGAAGAAGCCGCCGGCCACCGCCATCGCCGCAAACGCCAGGCCCATCAATCCCCAGAGGATGATCCGGTTCTTCAAAGCGATCCCCTCTGGTATCTGCCGGTTGCGCTTGCCCGAAATTTGGAAGCCAACCTGGCTTTTCGAAGGCTACCGCCTGATGTCTCTCACCCACGCTCCTTCAAGAGCCGGCCCTTCTCGCGAGACCAGTCGCGCTGTTTTTCGGTTTCGCGCTTGTCGTGCAATTTCTTGCCGCGGCCGACGGCGAGCAGCAGCTTGGCCCGGCCCTGGTCGTTGAAATAGATTTTCAGCGGCACCAGCGTCATGCCTTCGCGGTCGACGCTCTGCGACAGCTTGGCCATCTCGCGCTTGTTGAGCAGGAGCTTGCGCCGCCGCCTGGGCTCGTGGTTGAAGCGGTTGGCCTGCAGATATTCGGGCAGATAGGAATTGATCAGCCAGATCTCGCCGCCTTCGACCGAGGCATAGCTGTCCTGGATGTTGGCCTGGCCCTGGCGAAGCGACTTGACCTCGGTGCCGGTCAGCACCAAGCCGGCCTCGATCGTGTCGAGCACCTCATAGGAAAACCGCGCCTTGCGGTTTTCCGCAACGGTTTTGTTGTTGGGATCGGCTTTTCTGACTTGATTCATGACGTCTAGAGTCCATTTCGAAACTCGCTCCTGCGAGTCAGATGATGGTGCCACCGAGAACCGGAGCGGAGCGTACATATAGTACGTGAGCACCGGAAGCGCAGGTGGCGCCTTCAGTTGGCCGCAGGAGTGGAGTTTCCAAACGGGCTCGCTAATTAATCAAGCCGGCGTGCTTCATGGCCGCATCGATCTTCGCCGCGGTCGACTCCTCGACTGTGACCAGCGGCGACCGCATCACATTCTCGACCTTGCCCAGCTTCGACAGCGCGTATTTGGCGCCGGACACGCCGGGCTCCAGGAAGATCGCCTTGTGCAGGGGCAAGAGACGATCCTGCAATTCCAGCGCCTTGGCGCTGTCGCCGGAAAGCGTCGCCTCCTGGAATTCGGCGCATAGCCGCGGTGCGACGTTCGAAGTCACCGAAATGCAGCCGACGCCGCCATGGGCGTTGAAGCCGAGCGCCGAGGCGTCCTCGCCGGAAAGCTGGATGAAATCCTTGCCGCAGGTCATGCGCTGCTCGGACACACGCTCGACCTTGCCGGTCGCGTCCTTGACGCCGACGATGTTCTTGAAGTCGTGAGCCAGCCGGCCCATCGTCTCCGGCATCATGTCGATCACCGAACGCGGCGGGATGTTGTAGATGATGATCGGAAGCTTGGTCGCCCTGGCGACGGCGGCGAAATGCTCGTAGAGGCCGCGCTGCGTCGGCTTGTTGTAATAGGGCGTGACGACCAGGGCGGCATCGGCGCCGGCCTTTTCGGCATATTGCACGAGGCCGACGGCTTCCGCCGTGTTGTTGGAACCGGCGCCGGCGACGACCGGAGCGCGGCCCTTGGCCACCTCGATGCAGACCTTGACGACATGGCGATGCTCATCGTGCGACAGCGTCGGCGACTCGCCAGTGGTGCCAACGGGAACCAAGCCGGTCGTGCCTTCCGCGAGCTGCCATTCGACAAAGGCGCGAAAGGCTTTCTCGTCGAAACGCCCGCTCTTTTCGAACGGTGTCACGAGCGCAGTAAGCGAGCCTCTCAGCATGTCGTCCAACTCCTTGGGACTTGTTTGTTTATGCATGTCGTCGTCCCAAAACCGGTATCCAATTTGGGCGACATGCATCGGTGTTTTGTCGATCAGTTTGTCGTGCGCGCCTTCTAACCGAAAGCGAAGCGGCGCACCATAGTCTCGACATGGTTGCGCGGCAAGCATTGCCATGGTGCCAGCAAGCGCAATTCGAACAGCCTTGATAACTCTTTGTTTACGAGCCCTTCACGACCTAAGTTTAGGCTTCGTGGCATCTTCGCCTGCTGGTAGAATGCTGAACCAAGGAAGACACGAGACCATGCCGACCCGTCGGCCCCACCTCTTCGCGCTGCTTGGCGCCATCGCCGCGCTGATGCCCGGTGTGGCGATCAGTGGCAGCGTGGATGCGCGGGCCACCGCGGCGATCCCGATGCCGAACCCGCAGGACAGTGCGCAGCAGGCCCCCTCGCCCAGCGTCTTGCTGCTGAAGAGCGGGCTGGACGCGCTGGCGGCCGGTGATATTCCTGGGGCTCGCGGTGTGCGCGATGCGCTTCCCGCTCAATCGCTCGACCAGCACATACTGGCCTGGGCGATCGCACTTTACGGCGGCGACAAGGTTCCGAGCGGCGACATCGCCGCCGCCGCGAAGATGCTGCCCAACTGGCCGGGCACCATTGCCTTGCGCAAGAACAGCGAGCGGGCGCTCTATCGAGAAAACCCCGCTCCCGACATCGTCATTGCGGCGTTCGACGGCAGCCAGCCGCAGACATTCGAAGGCGTCATGGTTCTCGCCCGCGCCTATGTGGCGACGGGCAATGTCAAGGCGGCACGCTCGGTGCTGTCGCCGTTCTGGCGCACCACGGTCCTGGAAGCCAAGGACGAGACGTCGCTGATCAAGGAATTCGGCGGTCTTATCCCTGCTGCCGACCACCGTTTTCGCATGGACCGCATGTTCTATGCCGACCGGGTGAATTCCGCGCTGCGCATTGCCGGTCTTGCCGGCGCCCAGCCGTTTGCCGAGGCCTGGGCCGCGGCCGACAGGGGCGACAAGAATGCGTTCAAGCTGCTGAAGGCCGTCCCGGCATCCCAGCGTTCTGCCGGCTATTTCTTCGCGCAGGCCGAATATCTGCGCAAGCAGGAGGATTTTGCCGGCGCCGCCGCCATGGTGATGAAGGCGCCGACGGACCGCGAGGCTCTGGTCGACCCGGACGCCTGGTGGGTCGAGCGCCGGGTGCTGTCGCGCGAACTTGTCGACCAGGGCGACATGAAGACGGCGTACAAGATTGTCGCCACGCATGCCGCCGAAAGTGCAGCCAATGCGGCCGAGGCCGAGTTCCATGCCGGCTGGTATGCACTGCGTGGCCTCAGCGACCCTAAGCTTGCCGCGACGCATTTTTCGCGCATCGCCGACCTTGCCCAAGGGCCGATGACCCTGTCGCGCGCCTATTACTGGCTCGGCCGTGCCGCGGAAGTCGGCGGTCCCGGCAACGCCAAGGACTATTTTGGGCGCGCCGCCAATTATGGCACGACCTTTTACGGGCAGCTTGCCGCCGAACGTGTCGGCCGGCAGGCGCTCAACATCGCCTATCCCACGCCCAGTGCCGCCGACCGGCAGAATTTTGCCGCCCGCGAGGCTGTCAGCGCGATCAAGCGGCTGCAGGAGGCAGGCTATGATCGCTATGCCGAAACGCTCTATCGCGACCTTGCCGGCCAGTTGACCAGCCCGGGCGAACTGGCGCTGCTTGCTGTCCTTGCCGAAAAGCAAGGCAACCATTTCATGGCGCTGAAGGTCGGCAAGATCGCCGGCGCGCGCGGCATCGATGTCGGCGCGCTGTCGCATCCGCTCGGCGTCATTCCTGATTCGGCCAATATTTCCGGCTCGGGCAAGGCGCTGGCCTATGCGATTGCCCGCCAGGAGAGCGAATTCAACATCGGTGCCGTATCCAGCGCCGGCGCGCGCGGGCTGCTGCAGCTGATGCCGGGAACCGCCAAGCAACTGGCGAAGAAGGCCGGGTTGCAGTTTTCACAGGCACGGCTGACCACCGACGCCGGCTACAACGCCACACTCGGCTCGGCCTTCCTCGGCGAGCAGCTCGATCGCTTCAACGGCTCCTATGTGCTGACCTTCGCCGGCTACAATGCCGGCCCCAACCGGGCCAGCCAGTGGGTGGCGAAATACGGCGACCCGCGCGGCAAGGACATCGATGCGGTGGTGGACTGGATCGAGCGGATTCCCTACACGGAAACAAGAAGTTACGTCCAGCGCGTGATGGAGAATTACGAGGTCTACAAGATGCGTATTTCCGGCAAATACGACATCGTCGGCGACCTCGTGAACGGGCGGAGTTGACCGAAAGATTGGGGATCATAGGCCTGACCACGATCTTTTGCGGACGCAGGCGGGCTCATACCTTGACGCTGCGGGCTCGCACCGTCGTTTCATGGGCGGCACGCGATCCTTGACAAAGATAGGCCAAGTTTTATCGTCGTTGATTGAATGCAACAGCTTGCGCGGGTGGGACAGATGCTGTTGGCTGGACCTGTCGCTTCTGTGCCGCGACGGGATAGTTATACTGTGCATTGCTGGCGTTCAGGAGCGTATGATCCGCCGTTCCCGATACCGGAGAATATAGCTAGCCGCCTGGAAGCGCCGGGGAGCCTACCGGGGCGGCATCTTATCGTTGAATTTCACGAAGCGGTTGGTCTCGACAACGCCGCTTTTGTTCTGCAGGTCCTGCGCCAGGCAGCCGAGGACGCCAAAGCGCAACTCCTCGCACTGCACCACCATGTGTTCACACCTTCCGGTGGTGTCACTGCATTTGCGATGCTGGCCGAGAGCCATATTTCTATCCATACTTGGCCTATCGAATGCTATGCGGCACTCGACATCTTTATGTGCGGTGTCTGTAATCCCCTCGCTTGTCTGCCTGCCTTGTCAATGGCTTTCCGTCCAAAGCGCGCGCGGGTACTGGACCTGACCCGCGGTTTGGATGCCATAGACTGAATTTGCCATTACAAACGTGGCCCTTGTCCCGCAGATTGAGGAATAGAATGCCGGTCCGCCAAGATTTTCAGCAAATAACTGGCGACGTACCGTTGCGGCCGTATCCTTTGCCACCTCTACCGCCCGGTCATTTCTACGTCGAGGCCGAAGACCCGCGTTCGCTTGGATCCGGCGGGATCTTCGTCCGCGAAGACGCCGACCCATTTGACGAATACAATTATCGCGTAAAGAGCATTGTATATACGGGACGAACGCAGTTCCAGGACATCGTAATTGCCGACACTTACAATTTCGGACGCGCTCTGTTCCTGGACGGCGCAATTCAAAGTTCTGCCGAAGACGAGGCTCTGTACCACGAGATGCTCGTACAGCCGGCGCTTTTGATGCACGACAATCCGCGCGACGTGCTGATCGTCGGCGGCGGAGAAGGAGCGACTCTGAGGGAGGTCCTGGCGCACCGGTCGGTTGGCAGCGCTGTGATGATCGATATTGATCGGGAGGTTGTCGCGGTCTGCCGTGACCAGATGCCAACCTGGCACTGCGGCGCATTCGAAGACCCGCGGGCGACGTTGCTTTATATGGATGGACGACGCTATCTCGAGGAGACCGACGCGAAGTTCGATATCATCATCATAGACGTCGTGGACATGCTTGAAAACGGGCCGGCGCAGCGTCTCTACACGCGACAATTTTACGAGCTTGCACACGGACATCTGCGTGCGGGTGGTATCCTCGTCGTGCAAGGGCTCGAATTTTCCTTTGCGGACTACAAGGCCCATTGCGCTCTTTTGCGCACGCTTCGAACCGTCTTCGCGGAAGTGCACAGCTACAAGACATGCGTTCCATCTTTTCTCGGCAGTTGGGGATTTTTGATCGCCTCGCAAAGCGTCTCCCCTCACGATTTCGGTTCCGATGCGCTTGATAGGGCGATCTTGGCCCGCCTCGGCTCAGAATGGCTCGACCACGCCACGGGGGACTTCATCAAAGCCAGCTTCAGCCACTGCAAGGAAACCCGGTTTCTGCTCGATCTGCCTGGTCCAATCCTCGAGGACGATGTAGCTTTTGTCGAGCCTCCCGATATCGCGGAAGAACAACCATTCGGCCAGATTTTACCGGCCTTGTCCGATTGACCGCCATATGACGTCACCGGAGGCGTACAAACCCGCGATCTGGCGTCTCAGGCAGGCCACCCCTGGTGACAGCAATGTCTGGCTCACGCTTCAACAACCCACTTCACTTGAACTCATGCGGGAGCCACTGAGCGGCGTACCGGCACCGTCGGATAAGGAGACGATTCTGACATTCGTCCATCTGTTACCAGGGATCGAGACGCCTTTTGACGTCCAGAAGGAATTTGAGACCTGGGTGCTACAGGGCGATACAACGGCACCTTATCTGGACGTGTCGGGTCGAAATGTACGCCTTGTCTGGCGAGGTCGGCGAGGTCTGGCCTTCGCGCCCATCCAGGCAGCCGAAGACTGTCTTGCGGCGGCGGCCGTCTTTTCACATGTTTATGGCGCTCTATCGGCCGAGGAGTCGCGTCTGGAAACAACATGGCAGTCGATGACAAACGACGTCGCTCTCACACACGACGTTCGGCGTATCGCGTTGCGTGAGCAGTGCCGCGTCAACCAGATGACCCGGCAGTTTCAGACCGCACGCATTTTTGTGGCTCGGATGGACATCGCTTTGCAGCGCCCGGAACCTAAGCTCTCCACGGCAACAAGAAGGCTCTTTGGTGAGCTTGCATTACAGGCCGACCTCATATCTCGTGTCCGCACGCTTGACGACGCGATCGAGGTCGGTGAGGACCTCTACGAGCTCGCTAATGATAGACTGATCGAACATCGAAACTATCTGGTCGAAGTATGGATCGAAACAGCCATCCTTCTTGCAATTTTAGCGGAGCTGGCCGTGTTGCTGGTCGATTTCTTTTCTAGATGACTGATGATCCCTCGACACTTCCCGACTTCTTCTACACCGCGCCAGACGGGCTGAGACTTCATGCCCGCCTCTATGGCGAAGCGAAGTCCGGACATTGGCCGGTCATCTGCCTGCCCGGCCTGACCCGCAACGCGCGGGATTTTCATGAGCTGGCACTTTATCTTTCGGCGCGATCCCCGATACCGCGCCAAGTGGTCGCCTTCGACTATCGCGGACGCGGACAGTCGGCCCACGATCCCGATGTCAGCCACTACAATGTCGGCGTCGAGGCCAGCGACATCCTTGCCGGGCTGGCCGCGCTTGGCATCGAGGAAGCGGCCTTCATCGGCACCTCACGCGGCGGGCTGATCATCCATGTGCTTGGCGCGCTGCGGCCGGCCGTGCTGAAGGCCATTGTTCTCAACGACATCGGGCCGGTGATCGAGCCGGCCGGCCTCGCCCATATCCAGTCCTACCTCGAACGCACGTCGAAGCCGAAAACCTTCACCGAGGCGATGGATGCTCAGCGCAGCGTTCACGGCAAGGATTTTTCCAAGCTCACCGACGCCGACTGGACGCGGATGGTGGGAGCGCTGTACCGCGAGACGGCTCAAGGGTTGTTGCCGGATTTTGATCCGAAACTGGTCGATACGGTCGCCAATCTTGACCTGTCACAGCCATTGCCGGCGCTGTGGCCGCAGTTCGAGGCGTTGGCAGCCATTCCCCTGCTCACCATCCGTGGCGCCAATTCCAGGCTGTTGTCGCCTGAAACTCTGGAGCAGATGCGCCAGCGCCATCCGATGATGGAAGCGATCATCGTCGAGGGCCAAGGCCACGCCCCTTTCCTTGAAACCGGCGGCTTGCCCGACTCAATTGGCGCGTTTCTCGACAGTGCGGGACTGCAGAGCGGTTCAGAGCAAACTTCAGGGGCTTGAAAATTCAAATAATCCTGACTTCATGACTTCATAAGCCGATTGGCTTTTCCTCCGCGCGCGGACCGATCCTTACCTCTCCGTACGGAGACGAGGAGAAAACGGCTGGCCTTTGCATCGCCGACAATTGGCGAACCATCGATGATGAGCTCGGCCTATATGCCGAGCTGAGAATGGCGCCGGCCGCAACTTTCTCAACTCATCCTGCAACGCCGGCGATTGCGAGACCGGCAATGAAAGCGCCCTCTCCCCATCACTATACACGGGGAGAGAGGATGCAGTCAGGCAGGCGAGCGGCAGCGCCGACCCGCGCGATCAATTGGGAAGCTCGGCGCGGAGCTAGTTTGCCTTGGAGCCTTTACCGCCGGCCTTTACCGCTTCGCTCTTCGATTTGCGCGCCGGCTTCGAGGCCGAAGGCGTGGTCAGCGGCGACGAAAATGCGGAGCTTTCAACGCTGTTGGTCCCTCCACACACCCGAGGCGTCTCGAGCACGGTGACACAGCCGTCGAGATCATTGGTGGCCAGATGCGCGTATCGCATGGTCATCGACAAGGTCTGATGGCCGAGCCACATCTGCACGCGCCTGATGTCGATTCCGCCCTGGACAAGACGGGAGGCACAGGTATGGCGCAATATGTGCGGGACCACCTGATCGTCGGCGCCAAGACCGACTTCAGCCTTCGCGTCGTTCCAGATGGCACGATATTGCGCCTGGCTGAGCTTGGTGAACGGACCTTTGGGCCGGCGGCCTTCGGTCGGAGGCAGCTTGATGACCTCCTTGACCCGTTCCGTCATCGGAATGGTGCGGCTGCGGCCGGATTTGGTGATCCAGAAGGAGACGCGACGTTCCTGGATATCGTTCCAGATCAGTCCGAGTGCTTCGCCAAGACGGCAGCCGCTGTCGACCAGGAAGACGGAAAGCCTATAGGCATCCTCGCTGCGGCTCCTGATGGCGGCGAACAGCCTTGCCTCTTCATCCCGCTCGAGGAAGCGAATCCGTCCCGCCCGCTCCTTCTGGCGGCGGAACTCGGGCAGGCTATGGATATCCCCCATCTTGTAAGCCTTGCGCAGCAGTTTGCTGAGGGCAGCCATCTTTCGATTGATGGTTGCGTTGCTGTTGCCGCGCTGGCGCAAGGTGCCGATAAGGTTATCAAGGGTACTCTGGTCAAAGGCGCTGAAACGCTCCCCGAGGAGGATCTCGTCTATTTCGCCAATGAACGAGCTGACATTGTACTTATGCCGCCCATCATCCCACAATATATCCCGGTATGCTGAAAAAAGATCTCCGACCCTATGCGACTTTACTTCTCTGATCTTGTCGAACGTGTATTTTATCTTGGAGTTATGAGAAGAAAACACCGCAAAATGATCAGAGGGATACCCCTCTTGAATCGCTTCGTTTGTCATTATTAGCCACACCCCCCGAGTGGATAGGTCAGACCTAGCCCACTTGGAAGCGTCCTTTCAAGAGTTTTTGTCCGACAAAACAATTTCATCCACCTGGCGGCGAATCCCACGAAACCGTTCCGCAGACTTCAATTCAGCTACCGTTCCCCCTGTTCCTTCTGTTTGCCCAAAGCCCAGTCACGAAACAAAACAGCCCGGGCGGTTGTGCGCCCGGGCTGGATTTCACCTGTAAGGAACCAGCCCTTAGAATGAGCGCTGGAAGCGGAGGATACCGCCGAAGCCGTCGCTGTCAGCAGCGCGGACAACAAGTCCCTGGCTGTCCGTAAAGGCCTTACGATTGACGTAGTCAACTTCACCGATGATCGTGAAGCCGGGCACGATGTCGTAAGCGATATTCGCGGCCACGCCGAGGCTCTTGCCTTCATCGTAGGAGACCTGCGCGTTGAACGAAGTCTTCTCGTTGAACTTGTAAGTGCCGCCGCCGAAGAGGGCCCAGTTGCCATCCCAGTTCTTGAAGGAATTGTGGTTGATGTTGTCGTCGGTGCCGTAGTTGGCCATGGCGAACAGCGACAGTTCATTGGTGGCGTTCACATCCAAGCGAACCTTGGCGCCCCACTCTTCCCACACGCTGTCATAGACGCCGGTCGCGCTGATCGAGCCCCAGCCCTGCGTGTACTTCACGCCGCCGACGACATGCGGAATATAGCTGTCGACGGTGTTAACACCAGCACCGTCTTCGAGCGAGACCACCGCCGAGAAGCCGTTGCCAGCATCGAAATAGTACTGCACCACGCCGGTGTCGAAGTCGCCGCCGTAGCCAACGAGCGAGTCGTCGATGACGTTGCCAGCGTAACCGCTGAACGTGACCCAGGCCGACTCGTCCTTACCAACGCGGAAACCGCCGAGCTGAATCCAGGCGAAATTCAGCGAGACGCCCCTGCCGGCAGCCACGGCATAGTTAGCGGCGTCAACTTGGGTTTCCCAGTTGAAGCGGGTTTCGGTGTAGGTCTTCAACGTGCCGAGCTCGGTTTCCTGGCCAGTCCAGGTCTTCAGCGTGAAGCGAGCGTGCTTGTAGAAAGTGTCGTTGAGCGAGCCAGGATCCGAACGATCGTTGACGTCCGTAAGGCCGTTAACTTTGCCGGCACCGATGTCGTAACGGACGTAGCCGCCGATGCGCAGGCAGGTTTCGGTGCCGGGGATGTAGAAGTAGCCAGCGCCGTAGACGTCGCAAATCTTGACGTATTCAGCGGGTTCCGGCTCGGCGACGACGACGGCGTCGGCGGCGCGCGCACCGGAAACTGCGATCAGGGCCGCAGCGGAGCCGAGAAGAAGGCTCTTGATGTTCATTTTCTGACCTCCAGTCAGAATCGAACGAAATGGTGCCCTGCAGGGAGATCCACGGCACCATTGGAGTGGCTCCGCTTCTGGCTATCGAATTGTTATTGTTGGGAGATTGTCTATTCTCTGCCTCGCGGGAGGCAAAAATGGCGGAGAGGATGGGATTCGAACCCACGAGAAGCTTTTGACCTCTACTCCCTTAGCAGGGGAGCGCCTTCGACCACTCGGCCACCTCTCCGTTGCGCCGCTGGATAAAGAAAAGCGCCGGCACAATCAACAAGCCCGCGTCATTAATATGGAAAAATAAGGATCCACCGAGCTGACGGCGTTCGCTGGTGCGGCGGTTCTAAGGCAACTCCTGGCCGGCGACTCGCGGCCGTGCCATGATTCCGTCGGCTGAGCGCCGGATTCGGCTGGAAACAAGCGGTTGCGGCGGCCGAATGGTTAACGAGAGCTTTCTGAGTGAGGCCAAATCGTGTCATTTGTGCAACAACGCTGGGGGATAGCAGCCGAACAGCCCTTTCGCCGGTACGATCGTTGTTGAACGCCGCCGCCTCATGGGTAATGTCGAGTTCGAAGGAGCGGCGCGGTGCGCATCTTTTTCGGTAGTGGGGATGGGGCAGGGAACGCTGTCCTTCAGCAAAGAATACCCAGACCCGTTTTTTAACTTTTGACTGGAGGTCAGAAAATGAACATCAAGAGCCTTCTTCTCGGCTCCGCTGCGGCCCTGATCGCAGTTTCCGGTGCGCGCGCCGCCGACGCCGTCGTCGTCGCCGAGCCGGAACCCGCTGAATACGTCAAGATTTGCGACGTCTACGGCGCTGGCTACTTCTACATCCCCGGCACCGAAACCTGCCTGCGCATCGGCGGCTACGTCCGTTACGACATCGGCGTGGGCGACCATGGCACCAACGATGGCGTCAACAACGTTCCGGACCACATGGGTGATGGCAGCCACGACACCTACTACAAGCAGGCTCGCTTCACGCTGAAGACCTGGACCGGCCAGGAAACCGAACTCGGCACGTTGAAGACCTACACCGAAACCCGCTTCAACTTCGGCAACAACACGGGCGACTATACGAGCGGCCTCAACACTAACTGGCAGGGCCACAACAAGGGTACCTCGCTGAACTTCGCCTGGATCCAGCTCGGCGGCCTGCGTGTTGGTAAGGACGAATCGGCGTTCGATACGTTCATCGGCTACGCCGGCAATGTCATCCAGGATACGATTGTTCCCTACGGCGGCTTTGACACCAACGTCGTCCAGTACTACTTCGACGCCGGCAACGGCTTCTCGGCAGTGGTCTCGTTGGAAGAAGGCTACGGCGCCTACTCGATCGACAGCTACGTTCCGCATGTCGTCGGCGGTGTGAAGTGGACTCAGGGCTGGGGCGCGATCACCGGTGTTGTTGCTTATGACAGCAACTACGAAGAAGTGTCCGGCAAGGTCCGCTTGGACGTGAATGTCTCGAATGAACTGTCGCTGTTCATCATGGGCGGCTACGGCGCCGATAACAACATTGGCGATTCTCCGACGACCGGGTTTGCCGGTGGCCGCGCCATGTACAAGCAGTGGGGCGGCAACTGGGCAGTGTGGGGCGGTGGCACCTACAAGTTCAACGAGAAGACCTCGTTCAACGCTCAGGTGTCGTATGACGACTGGAAGAACCTCGGCATCGCAGCCAACATCGCGTATGACGTCGTTCCCGGCTTCACCGTCACGGCCGAAGTCGACTACCAGAACGTCGGCAGCGACGACCTCGCCAAGGGCTGGTTCGGCGCCGACAAGAAGAGCAACGTCGGCGGTATCCTCCGCTTCCAGCGTTCGTTCTAATAGATTTCGCCTTGTCGAAATCGAAACCCGGCGGGCAACCGCCGGGTTTTTTCATGGGCTCGTCGAAGGTGCCGCGATGCCTTCGCGAGGCCGAGGCCTTCTTGTAAAAAATTGACAGGGTCGAAGAACCGAGGCCGCGCCTCTGACAGTTTAGTCTGATGACTCAGCCGATAGGCAGCTCCGTCACATGTCGCGCGGCCAGAGCCTTGTTAGTGCCGACGGCACCCAGAGAGCTTTCGTGCAGGGTCACACGCTGACACAACGCTTCCATGCAACCGAATTCGAGCCAGCTATTGCGCGCGCGGGTCGGCGACGCGCTCCGGCAGGGGCTTCATCGGCAAATCGATGCCGGAGGCGATTTTCGGCCGCAGGATCTCCGTCCGGGCGAAATTTTCAGGTGCTTGGGCCAGGCCGGCGGCAGTCGATTGCCCATCAGCCTTGGCCAGCAAAAAAACCAATCGAATCCATAAGATCTGACTTTTCGGCGGGGTAGATTAAAGGTCCTTTGCCTCGGTTTTCAGCGTCGACAACGAAAGTCGCCGACGCCATATGTACACCAATCACGGCGCGCAAATTGCGCGTTATGATCAGGTATCCGCCAGGTCGCCAAGCGCTTCAATCAGCGGCTGAATCTCGCTTTCATAATTCTTCCAGCGCTTGACGGAAGATTTGTAGATCGGCTGACGCACCTGCCAGCGGCTGGGCGTGTTGACCGAACCATCCCTGTCGAAAAAGCGAAGGCAGGCGTCGTCCCAGGGCAGACCGAGATAGTCTATAAGCCGGCGCGACTGCGCTTCCTGATCGTCAACGAGCGTCTCGTAGCGATTCTCAAAGATCAAGCCTGGGAAAATCTTGTTCCAATGCTGCATCAGCCGGTCATATTCGCGGTAATACAGGCCAAGCGTCCTCAGGTCGGTGTTGTAGCTGTGCCCCTCGCCGAACCTTAGGACAAAGCAAGAGACGCAATTGTCGATAGCATCACGACGGCAATGAATGATGCGCGCGTTGGGGAAAAGAAGGCCGATCAAACCGATCAATTCGAAATTGTGCGGCATCTTATCCACGATCCGACGTGCGGCAGGTGCCCGCTCGCTCAGATAAGTCAGGTGCTCTTCGGCCAATGTTCCAGACAGGTTTTTTGTGATCGATGCGATCGCCTGGTTCAGATCTCCGGCCGACGACTTTCTCAGTCCGATCGCATTCGCGACCCGCCTAAGCTTCATAAGTTCGCCCGCGCCGTGAACATCGGGATGACTTGCGCAAATCTGTTCCGTAAGCGTCGTTCCCGAGCGCGGCATGCCGACCACGAACACCGGAACCTCGGAAGGATTCCCAAAACCGGTCCTGGCAGCCAGCATTTCCGGCGTGAAGGTCTCAATCAACGAATCGATCCAGAGACGGTATCGACCGATATCGAAGTTGCGGCCTGAGGCCTTTTTCGACTTGTTGAAATGCGCGAACGCATCCTTATAGCGCTTGAGGTCGTTCAGCACCTTGCCGGCCGCGAGATGGAGCTTTTCGGCACCGTCCCGATCAAGCTTGGGATTTTCGAGTTCACCAAGGATGGATTCGAGTTCCCTTGGCTCTTCGGCGAATTTTTGCGTCTGCACAAGATCGTTGTAGGCTGTCGGCACAGCGATGCGACGTTCGATTGCCTCATGGAGGTACCCGGCGGCTTCATCCATGCGTCCCACACTGGTGAGCGCACGGGCCAATCCGATCCGCACCTTTGGATGATCCCGATTGATTTTCAGCGCCTTCTCGTACAGCGGCAAAGCCATCTCGGGCTTGTCAAAATCAACATAAGCATCCCCCAATGCACAAAGCGCCTCGATAAGGCCTGGCTGCAATTCCAAGGCATACTGCATATGCTTTATCGCTGGCGAATACTCGCTTACCTTCACATAGGCCGAGGCCAGACCGAGATGGTAATAGGGATTCTTGGGTTCCGCATCGACCGCTCGCGCGAAATATCGCAAAGCCGCCTCATCCTCATAACCCAGGCAAATGGTCCCCAGTATATACAGGGCAAGCGGGTGATTCGGCGTGCGCGACAGAACTCGAAGGCACAGGTCCTGTGCTTCGTTGAGGCGCTTGGCCTGCTGGAGAGCGTAGGCCTGTTTCAGCAGCGCTTCATCGGCCTGCCCAGGTGAAAGCGACTTTGCCGTCGACAGATTTGGCTTCGGCATGGGGCCAGGCTTGATGTGTTTGGACCATGCGGGCGGCAGACGATTGTTCATGGTCCTTCGCTAGCAAAAAGAGGCGACGGAATCCAGCGCTGCGGCTGGAAACCGCGGGTGCTTGCACCGCCAGCCCGGCCACGCTAGCAAGAAGTCCCTTTTTCCAAGCGAGCTTCCATCATGCGTCTGCGCCCTGCCCTTTCGCCGCTTATCGCAGCACTTCCCTCGACCGTGCCTTTTGTCGGCCCGGAAGCGCAGGAGCGGGAGCGCGGGCGGGCTTTTCGTGCCCGCATCGGCGCCAATGAGAGCAGTTTTGGCCCATCGCCACGCGTCATCGCCCGCATGGAGCGGGTGGCGCGCGACCAGTGGATGTATTGCGATCCCGACAATTACGAGCTGAAGGTCGCGGCTGCCGCGCATCACGACGTGGCGGTCGAGAACGTCGTTGTCGGCGAAGGCATCGACGGGCTGCTCAGCCTGGTGGCGCGCATGTATGTGGCGCCTGGCGATGCCGTGGTCACCTCGCTCGGCGCCTATCCGACCTTCAACTTCCATATTGCCGGCGTCGGCGGGCGGCTGGTGACAGTCCCTTACGAGAACGACCGCGAAAGCCTGGATGGTTTGCTTAAGGCGGTCGTCAAGGAGAAGGCACCATTGGTCTATCTGTCCAACCCGGACAACCCGATGGGCAGTTGGTGGGAGGCTGGCGAAATCATCCGCTTCATCGAGGCTTTGCCGGAAACCACCATGCTGGTGCTCGACGAGGCCTATGGCGAATTGGGGCCGGCCTCGGCCCTGCCGCCGATCGACATCTCGCGGCCGAACGTCATCCGCATGCGAACCTTTTCAAAGGCTTATGGGCTTGCCGGGATACGCTGCGGCTATGCGGTGGCAGAGGCCCAGGTGATCCGCGACTTCGAGAAGATCCGCAACCACTACGGCGTAAGCCGCATGGCGCAGATCGCCGGCGTCGAGGCGCTCGCCGACCAGGCCTATCTCGAGACGGTGGTGGCGCGGGTGGCCGCCGGGCGCCGGCGCATCGCTGATATCGCTGAGCACAACGGGTTGAAGCCGCTGGCCTCGGCGACCAATTTCGTCACCATCGACTGCGGCCATGACGGCCCCTTCGCGCTGAAAGTGCTGCAAGGCCTGCTGTCACGTGATGTGTTCATCCGCAAGCCGATGGCGCCAGGACTCGACCGCTGCATTCGCGTCAGCGTCGGCCTCGACCACGAACTGGATATCTTTGCCGAGGAATTGCCGGGCGCGCTGGCGGCGGCGCGGGGGAACTAGGCAATTCAGCTGCGTTCGGATGCTGGCGCTCCGCTTAGCAGATGCCTGGCGCGTGCCAATATATCCGACAATTGGACGGCTTCATCGTCCCCCAGGTCCACGGTGAGGCGGGTGAGACCGTGGCTGCCTGGAGTGTGGCAAGCGCGGCCTGGCCGCGAACGGTGAGCGAGAGGACGCGACCGCAGAGCCCAGGGGCCGGTGCGCATTTCGGTCAAGCCCGCGGCAGAGAATTTTCTAAGGATTCTCGTGACGGATCCAGTTGGAGTTCCCTGGCAATGTCGGACGCTGCTGGTCCGAAATCGATTTGAAACGCCCGTGCCAGAAAGCCTGCCTTATCGCCAGGGGTGGCGGTAATACATCGGTGGATCATTGCGAAAAAGTTGACTTAGTCAGTTCCCTTCAAGCCAGTTGCCTTCGCTCGATCCTGCGCCAGACTCTATGCAAGGAGCGCACGATGAACGATCGGAAAAGGGCCGTGCAGGCCCGCGTACATGGCAGGGTGCAAGGCGTCGGATACAGGATCTGGGCGAAAGGCGAAGCGGCAGGGCTTGGGCTGGTGGGCTGGGTGCGCAACGAAAGAGACGGCTCGGTAACGGCATGGCTCGCCGGCGCCGAAACGGCGGTTTCGTCCATGATCGAACGGCTTTGGCAGGGACCGGCGGGCGCTTCAGTCTCGCGGGTCGATATCGAGGAGATCGAGACCTGGACCGCGCCTGGGGATTTCAAGATCGTCGCGTAGGCGCATGCGCATCACCTGAAACAGTATGACGCCCTTGAATTAATTGAACGTTCGTTTTATTATTGCAAACTTAATGGGGCGATCATGGCGCGCACCACGGGATCCGACGGCGAGCGAACCGAGGCGGCAGTCCGCGAAGCGGCTGTCAACCTGATCGCACGCCATGGCTACGAGGCGATGTCGATGCGGCAGCTGGCGGCCGAGGTCGGGGTGCAGGCGGCCGCGCTCTATCGCTATTTTCCGACCAAGGAAGACCTGCTGTTCACGCTGATGCGCGAGCACATGGAGGGGCTTCGCCAGGCCTGGGAAGACGCGAGGCCAACCGATGCAGATCCGGCGGAGCAGCTTGCGGCCTATGTGCGCAACCACATCGCTTTCCACATCGAGCGCCGGCATGCCACGCATGTGTCGAACATGGAACTGCGCAGCCTGTCGCCCGACAGGCTGACACAGATCCTGCGCATGCGCACAGCCTACGAAAAGGAACTGCGCAGCATCCTGCGCGAAGGCGCCGAGGCCGGCGACTTCAGCATCGATGACACCGGCCTGACGGCCATAGCGCTGATCCAGATGATGACCGGCGTTATCGTCTGGTTTCGCCCGGGCGAGCGGCTGTCGGTCCCTGAAGTGACGGCGACATATCTTTCAATGACAATGCGCCTGGTTGGCGCGAGGATGGATACCTACAGCGCCGCACGTCCCTCGGACGTGCAGACGACGCTGTAGCACTTGAATTTTGCGCATGATCTTTCCGAAAATCGAAGTCGATCTTCGGGTCATGCGGCGGGAGGAACTCCATGTACACCAACACGCTCAGCTTCGGGCATGATGAGGACATCGAGGCGCTGCGCGACTTGGTGCGCCGCTTCGCCCAGGACAGGATCGCCCCGATCGCTGGCGATATCGATCGCCAGAACGAATTTCCGGCGCATCTGTGGCGCGAGCTCGGCGCGCTCGGCCTGCTTGGCATCACCGCCGATCCCGATTTCGGCGGTAGCGGCATGGGTTATCTCGCCCATGTGATTGCGGTGGAGGAAATTTCCCGCGCGTCGGCTTCGGTCGGCCTTTCCTACGGCGCCCACTCCAACCTCTGCGTCAACCAGATCAACCGCTGGGCGACGCCGGCGCAGAAGGAAAAGTTCCTGCCATCGCTGTGCTCGGGCGAGCGTGTCGGCGCGCTGGCGATGTCTGAATCCGGCGCCGGCTCCGACGTCGTCTCGCTCAAGCTGCGCGCCGAAAAGC
The DNA here is from genome assembly GCF_006441315.1 of Mesorhizobium sp. B2-4-19. Taxonomy (NCBI): domain Bacteria; kingdom Pseudomonadati; phylum Pseudomonadota; class Alphaproteobacteria; order Hyphomicrobiales; family Phyllobacteriaceae; genus Mesorhizobium; species Mesorhizobium sp. B2-4-19. Next base: position 73,257 of record NZ_VFUV01000001.1, read on the forward strand.
GCAATGACCGCTATGTGCTCAACGGCACCAAGATGTGGATCACCAACGGCCCGGACGCCGATACGCTGGTCGTCTATGCCAAGACCGACCCGGAGCGGCAATCGCGCGGCATCACCGCCTTCATCGTCGAAAAGGCTTTTGCAGGGTTTTCGGTGGCGCAGAAACTCGACAAGCTCGGCATGCGCGGCTCCAGCACCGGCGAACTGGTGTTTGAAAATGTCGAGGTGCCGTTCGACAATGTGCTGCATGAGGAAGGACGCGGCGTCGAGGTGCTGATGTCGGGCCTCGACTATGAGCGCACGGTGCTTGCCGGCGGCCCGATCGGCCTGATGGCAGCCTGCCTCGACGTGGTGATCCCCTATGTGCACGAACGCAAGCAGTTCGGCCAGCCGATCGGCGAGTTTCAGCTGGTGCAAGGCAAGCTTGCCGACATGTACACGGTGATGAACGCCGCGCGCGCCTACGTCTATGCCGTCGCGGCAGCCTGCGACCGCGGCCAGACCACCCGCAAGGACGCCGCCGGCTGTGTTTTGTTCGCCGCCGAAAAGGCGACGCAGATGGCGTTGGACGCCATCCAACTGCTGGGCGGCAACGGCTACATCAACGATTATCCGACCGGCCGGCTGCTGCGCGACGCCAAGCTTTACGAGATCGGCGCCGGCACCAGCGAAATCCGGCGCTGGCTCATCGGCCGCGAGATCATGGCGGAGGGGACGTGAGCATGGCCATCCTACAGACTCAGATATCCCCCTCCTCCGATACCTTCCGCGCCAATGCCGATCGCATGCGCGCGCTGGTCGCCGACATCGCCGAAAAGGCCGCGACCGTCGAGCGCGGCGGCTCGGAGGAGGCGCGCGAGCGCCATATTTCGCGTGGCAAGCTGCTCCCGCGCGAACGCCTGGCTCAATTGCTCGACACTGGTTCGCCCTTCCTCGAGATCGGCCAGTTCGCGGCGTGGTCGATGTATGGCGAGGAGATTTCCTCGGCCGGCATGATCGCCGGCGTCGGCCGGGTCGAGGGCACCGAGGTGATGGTCGTCGTCAACGATGCCACGGTGAAGGGCGGTACCTACTACCCATTGACGGTGAAAAAGCATCTGCGCGCGCAGGAAATCGCGCTGCAGAACAATCTGCCCTGCATCTATCTGGTCGACAGCGGCGGCGCCAATCTGCCCAACCAAGACGAGGTGTTTCCCGACCGCGATCATTTCGGCCGCATCTTCTACAACCAAGCCAATATGTCGGCTGCCGGCATCCCGCAGATCGCCTGCGTCATGGGGTCCTGCACGGCCGGCGGCGCCTATGTACCGGCGATGTCGGACGAGACGATCATGGTGCGCAACCAGGCGACCATTTTTCTCGGCGGCCCGCCGCTGGTGAAGGCGGCCACCGGCGAGGACGTCAGCGCCGAGGATCTGGGGGGCGCGGATGTGCATACGCGGCTTTCCGGCGTTGCCGACCACTATGCGATTGACGACGAACATGCGCTCGCCATCTGCCGGCGCATCGTCAAAAACCTGAACCGGAACAAGACCGTAAGCCTAAACTTACAGAGATCGATTCCGCCGCTTCATCCGCCGGATGAACTCTACGGCGTCGTGCCGACCGATTTGCGCCAGCCCTATGACGTGCGCGAGGTGATCGCGCGCCTCGTCGACGGTTCCGAGTTCGACGAGTTCAAGCAGAATTACGGCACGACGCTGATCACCGGTTTTGCCCATCTCCACGGCGTGCCGGTCGGCATCATCGCCAACAATGGCGTGCTGTTTTCCGAAAGCGCGCTGAAGGGCGCGCATTTCATCGAGCTGTGCTGCCAGCGCGGGATCCCGCTGGTCTTTCTGCAGAACATCACCGGCTTCATGGTCGGCCGGAAATACGAGGCCGGCGGCATTGCCAAGGATGGCGCCAAGCTGGTGATGGCGGTTGCCACCGCCAGGGTGCCGAAGGTGACCGTCATCATCGGCGGTTCGTTCGGCGCCGGCAATTACGGCATGTGCGGCCGCGCCTATTCCCCGCGCTTCCTGTGGATGTGGCCGAATGCGCGCATCTCAGTGATGGGCGGCGAACAGGCGGCAACCGTGCTTGCCATGGTCAAGCGCGAAGGCATCGAGCGCAAGGGCGGTGAATGGAGCGCCGAGGAGGAGGCGAAATTCAAGAAGCCTATCCTGATGAAATACGAGCATGAGGGCCATCCGCTCTACTCGTCCGCCCGCCTCTGGGACGACGGCATCATCGATCCGGCGAAGACGCGCGAGGTGCTGGCGCTCAGCCTTTCCGCGTCGCTCAACGCCGAGATCGAGGACACGCGCTTCGGCGTGTTCAGGATGTGAGATGGGCAAGGCGCTGGACAGGATCCGCATCCACACCGGCGACATCACGAAGCTGGATGTCGACGCCATCGTCAACGCCGCCAACACCTCGCTTCTCGGCGGCGGTGGAGTCGATGGCGCCATCCACCGCGCGGCGGGTCGTGAGCTCGAGTTCGAATGCCGGATGCTGAACGGATGCAGGGTCGGCGAGGCCAAGATCACCAAGGGTTACAAGCTGCCGGCTCGACATGTCATCCACACGGTCGGGCCGGTCTGGCAGGGCGGCGGCAAGGGCGAAGCCGAACTGCTGGCCTCTTGCTATCGCAGGTCGCTGGAACTCGCGACCGCCAATAATTGCCGTTCGGTGGCGTTTCCCGCGATCTCGACCGGTGTTTACCGCTACCCCCGGGTTGAGGCGACCGAGATCGCTGTCGGCACGGTCAGCATGATCATCGAAGAGAACCCCATGCCCGAAACCGTCATCTTCTGCTGCTTCGACGAGCCTACGGCGGAACTATACCGGCGAACCGTTGCTGCGCTCCGAAAGGGTTGAACTGTATGGACCAATCGATTCATCAGCACATGCAAAGTCGGACCCCCGACAACGAACTAGCGGTGAGGAAAAATATTCGCTACTGCTTGTCCCGCGCAATGCAATGGGGACAGGGTTGGAATGGAACTGAAATATTGCCGGGGGATGGCTGCCTCGATACTTGCATCCATACTAATATTCACCACAGCTGGCGCCGGCCAGGCCGGATCACTCGCAGGAAGCAAGGGAGACGTGCGTTTTCCGCCGACCCTGGGCTCGGGCGAATGCAACGTTGCCTACAAAGGCTACGTCGCGGCGAGCGGTCATTCGGCCTACGCCACGACCTTTTATTCGCGCGTCGTCGACCTCTACATCATCTGCGGGACGAAGCTCAACGCACCGTCCCAGAAGGCCGCGGAAGAGATGGCGCTGCGCAACTGCCAGGCTGGATTGACGCGTTGGAAGCTCAAGACCGCAAGTGGCGGCTGCGCGATCTCGGCATCGAAATAGGCGCATGCGCTTCGCTCGCAGAGCACTCCCTTGGTAAGGGGGCGCTCTACATCAAGTGCCGAACTGCAAGGCAGCATCCGGCAAACGGAAAGCCCATCCATATAGGTTTGCGACCCAGTGGGGGCGCGAAGGAACGCCTGCGTCGCTTTCAGCAAGGTCTGGCTACGGAGGCTCCATGTTCAGCAAAATCCTGATCGCCAATCGGGGCGAGATCGCCTGCCGTGTCATCCGAACGGCCCGCAAGATGGGTGTGCACACCGTCGCCGTCTATTCGGACGCCGACGCGAAATCCCTGCATGTCGAGATGGCCGACGAGGCCGTTCACATCGGCCCCTCGCCGGTCGGTGAGAGTTACTTGCGCGGCGACCGGATTGTCGCGGCTGCGCTTTCGACGGGGGCGCAGGCCATCCATCCCGGCTACGGCTTCCTGTCGGAAAACCCTGATTTCGTCGACCAGGTGGCGGCGGCGGGGCTTACCTTCATCGGCCCATCGGCGGCCTCGATCCGCGCCATGGGGCTGAAGGATGCCGCCAAGCGGCTGATGGAGAAAGCCGGCGTTCCCGTCGTTCCAGGCTATCATGGCGAAGCGCAGGAGATCGTGCTGCTTGCCTCCAAGGCACGCGAGATCGGCTATCCCGTGCTGATCAAGGCGCGCGCCGGCGGCGGCGGCAAGGGCATGCGGCGCGTCGAGCATCCCGATGATTTCTCCGAGGCGCTGTCCAGTGCCCGGCGCGAGGCAAAGGCTGCTTTCGGCGACGACCGCGTGCTTGTCGAAAAATATGTCGACAAGCCACGGCACATAGAAGTGCAGGTGTTCGGCGACAATTTCGGCAACGCGGTGCATCTCTACGAACGCGATTGCTCGGCGCAACGCCGCCACCAGAAGGTGATCGAGGAAGCCCCTGCCCCCGGCATGACGCCGGCGCTGCGCAAGGCGATGACGGAAGCCGCCGTGAAAGCCGCCAAAGCGATCGGCTACTCAGGCGCCGGCACCATCGAATTCATCGTCGATGCCTCGCAAGGCCTCAAGGCCGACCGCTTCTGGTTCATGGAGATGAACACCCGGCTGCAGGTCGAGCATCCCGTCACCGAAATGGTCACCGGCACCGATCTGGTCGAGTGGCAGTTGCGGGTTGCCAGCGGCGAAAGGCTGCCGAAGACGCAGAGTGAGATCGCGCTGACCGGCCATGCCCTGGAGGCGCGCATCTATGCCGAGGATGCGGCAAAGGGGTTCCTGCCCGCAACGGGCACGCTGCATCATCTGAAGTTCCCTGAGGCGGCCTGTGAGGGCGCCACGATGCGCGTCGAGACCGGGGTGCGGGCCGGCGATGCCATCTCCCCCTATTACGATCCGATGATCGCCAAGCTGGTGGTTCATGCAAAGGACAGGCAAGCAGCGCTGGAAGCGCTCGGCACGGCGCTGTCGCAGACCGAAATCGCCGGTTCCACCCTCAACACCGGATTCCTTGCCGCCCTTGCCGCCGATCCCGACTTTTGTGCTGGTGATGTCGACACCGGCCTGATCGGCAGACATCAGGCGGCACTGACCGGGGTCGCGCCGCCGACCGGCGAAATCATCTCGGCGGCAGCCCTTGCCGCCTCCGGCGCAGCAGCCTTGCCGCCATCGAACGACCCATGGTCGTCGCTTTCCGGCTACGCGCATTTCCACGGCGTGGCGCGGCGCACGCGGCTGAAGTTCGGCGAGACCGATATACTGGCAAAGGTTTCGGTGCGGCCGGACGGACGCTTCCAGGTGGCGCTCGATGCGCCCTATGACAGCACCAATTCGCATGATCTTCGCGCCGTTCCCCGCCTCGCCCGCTGGCCTGGCCACATCACGGTGTTCGAAGGCGCCGTCGGCTACACATTCGCGGTGCCGGACCCGTTGGCACGGAGCGATGACGCGGCTGCCGCTTCCGGCAGCCTGCGCGCGCCGATGCCCGGGCTGGTCAAGCTGGTGCGCGTGGCGAAGGGCGACGCGGTAATCAAGGGGCAACCGTTGCTTATCCTCGAGGCGATGAAGATGGAGCACACCATCGCCGCCCCGCATGACGGGGTGGTTGCCGAGATCGCCACGGAAGGCGCGCAGGTCACCGACGGGACTGTGCTGGTGCGGTTCTTAGAGGAACAGAGCGCCCAGACCGCTGCCGCGGGCTGATGAGCGGAACGCTTCGCGAACGGCAAACAAAATGGCCGGGGTGAAACCCCGGCCATTTCCTTGGATTACGTTATTACCCGAGATTACTGCGCGATCGGCGCGTACTTGCCGTCATGCCACTGGTTGATGTCGTAGCTGGCGTTCTTGAGGTCGCCCTTCTCGTCGAAGGTGACGTCGCCGACAACGGTGCTGATCGGCGTGCCGTTCTTCAACGCTTCGGCAACCTTGCCCGGATCGTCGCTGCCGGCACGCTTGATGCCTTCGGCGAAAGCCTGGACCACGGCGTAGGAGAACAGCGTGAAGCCTTCCGGCACGAAGCCGCCGGCCTTGATCTTCTCGACAGCGGCTTTGGCTTCCGGCTTAGCCTGCGGGTCCGACGGGAAGACGAACATGGTGCCTTCGCCAGCCGGGCCGGCAACCTGCCAGAATTCCGGCGAGGCGATGGAGTCCGGCATGATCAGCTGGAACTTCAGGTTCTGTTCGGCCGACTGACGCAGGATCAGGCCGGCTTCAGGATGGTAGCCGCCGAAATAGACGACGTCGGCCTTGAGATCCTTCAGCTTGGTGACGAGCGCCGAATAGTCCTTTTCGCCGGGATTGATGGCGTCATAGTAGACTTCCTTGAGGCCGCCAGTATTCATGGTCGCCCTGACGGCATCAGCCACGCCCTGACCGTAAGCGCTCTTGTCGTGCAGGATGACGACGTTCTTGCCGGCATATTTCTTGGCGATCCACGGACCGATGAAGGCGCCCTGTGCATCGTCACGCGTATAGAGGCGCATGATGGTCGGCCAGCCGGCCTTGGCGGCCGCGTCGGTCAGCACCGGGTTCGAGGAAGCCGGGCTCATCATCAGCGCGCCGGCCTCGGCATAGACGGCCGAAGCGGGAATGCTCGAGCCCGAGCAGGCATGGCCGTCGATGAACTTGACGCCGTTGGCGACGATGCGGTTGGCGACCGACACGGCCTGCTTGGGATCGCACTGGTCGTCCTCGATGTCGAGCTTGATCATCGAGCCGTTGACGCCGCCCGCGGCGTTGATGGCGTCGGCGGCGGCCTGTGCGCCCTGCTTGAACTGGTCGCCGATGGTGGCGAGCTGTCCGGTCATCGGGCCGACCACCGAAACGGTGATGTCGTCGGCGAATGCCACCGGCGCGCTCATCATCAGGCCGAAAATGGCCGCGCTCAAAATACTCATTTTTTTCATGGCAATAGAACTCCTCCACTCACGCGCGGCCGCCCCGGCCGCGCTTCTTCCAGAGAGGCGGGACAATTTCATCCTTCATTGGGCCTGTCTAGGCGCATTGGCGCCACTCGATTGGGCCTGCAAGCCCTCATCCACGCAAAAAGCCACGCCAGCCTTGTTCCGGCTGGTCGTGGCTTTTTGCCTATCGGGCTGTTTCCCCAGCGCCCCCGCGCCGCGAAACCCAACGTAGCCTTCCCCGTCGTCCCTGCCATGATCCGAAACCTGGATTCTTTTTCGGGATCATGGTCCGTCGCACGGCTTGGCCGGTCCTGCCTGCCGCATTCTTGTTATTGATGGCCTGTGGCCTGGCTGTCTGCGCAGCCTTGTCCCTGTTTTGGCCCGACCGTCTTGGAGCGGTCTTGGCCGGAGCGTCCCCGTCTGCCGGAAATCTAGTGCATGGTCATCCATTCGCGGGCTTCGCGCAGCGCCTTGGCGATCTCGACCTTCGACATGGCGGCCGACAGTTCCGAGCGCAGTTCCGCGGCGCGGGCCGAGCCCTTGATGGCGGCGATGTTGAACCATTTGTGGGCGGCAACGACGTCGGTTTCGCAATCGCGACCGGTCGCATACATCATGCCCAGTTCGAAAAGAATGTCGGCCTGGGCAGTTGCCCCCATGGCGCCGAAACCTGCTTCAAGCATTTCAAAACGTGCCATTTTAGTCCCCTGTCTGGCTCCCGAGAGCTGCCTCCGTTCGTCTTGTCCGGGCCGCTCTTTCGATGCTTTCGAGAATGCCGACGAGGCTTGAATCCGCCGTTAAATGGCGTGCTTAATTTGAGGAAAACAAAGCTAAAACAATAGGTAAACGGTGAAATTCGTTAAGGATACGAAGCCAGCAATTCAGCCGATTTTCGTCAAATTCGACGAAAATTTTCTGAGCGTCGATCAACACTCCGCTAACCACGGGAAACAAACAGGACGCGCCGGTCGTTTTCATTTCCTCGCCGACGGCGCCAATTCAGGGGGCTTTGAAATGCCAAGATCTTCCGCTGCGGCACCGCTTTTGTTTTGCCGGGAGCTGGATTAGCTTACGTTTGCGTAAGCGGCAGACCGGCGAGGCGGAGAATCCGGCCGGCTATCCAAAGGGAGCAAGACATGTTTCGAAAAGTGAGCCTGGCTCTTGCAGCCACATTGATCATGGCGGGTGCGGCATGGGCCGATCCGATCGAGGGCAGTTGGAAAACGCAAGCCGGCGATACCGCGGCCATTTCAGGCAGCGACTCGTTTTCCATCACGCTCAAATCGGGCAAATATGCCGGCAAGACGATCGGCTCGCTCAAGGCGGCAGGCGACAACAAATATGCCGGCAGCATCACCGATCCTGCAAACGACAAGACCTATTCGGGCAAGGCGACATTGTCGGGCACCGCGCTCAAGATGAGCGGCTGCGTGCTTGGCGGACTGATCTGCAAGAGCCAGACCTGGCACAAGCTCTGATCAGCCTATCCTTGTGACATCCTGACGGGGCCCGACGGGCCCCGTTTTCGTTTCACCGGCACGTCAAGCCCTGGGGCTCTTCCCCGCTGCCGGTAGCCGCGCACGCCGGCGACGAACCGTCCCGATCCCGTCAATCAATTTGAACCGCAGATGAACACCGGCATCAGAGCCGGTTCAGAGGCGTTGGGGCATTCTCCAGCGCGTTGAAGGAGACACGACCCAATGCTTGCTCGCCGCTTCACAATCGTCTGCCTGCTGATGAGCCTGTTTGGAATGTTCTTCGCCATCCTCGTCGCCGAAGCAGGCCGTTCTCCCCGCTCCTGGGACGAAGCCACCAGACTATGCCGCCTCGCCTGCCCGACCAACCTTCGCCACTGAAACAAACCCGGACCTCGAGAAGAAAAGCTCAGACATCATGACCCGCATCGCCGCCAACACTCTCAAGACCCTTCGGCTCCTGCCGCGGGCGGCGCTTATCCTGGTGCTCCTGGCCGCGCCGGTCCTGGCGGTGCCGATGATGCGTACCAATACCGGCTCGACGATCGAGGCGCCGGCCCTGAGGAAGTCCGGTGTGGGTTTCGTTCTGTTGGTCAGCCTGCAGCGGGGATAAAGAAAAATCGCGCTTTGAGCACCTTCGGCAGCGACACCCCTCCCAACCGCTCGTCCAAGTCTCTATATTGAGCCATGGAAAAGCGAATCTACCCCCAAGCCATCGAATCTGTCGTTATGCCGGAGCCTTTTGGCCGGCAAAGCTTCGACAGCGCCGAAAAAGCCGTTGCCGCACTGCAGCTGCTTTACGACCGCAACACCAAGTTCCTGCGTGACGCCTTCGCGGCCCTGGCGGCCGCCGGCGGCGACAGCAGCAAGCGCTACCGCGCCTTCTATCCCGAGATCGGCGTCACCACGAGTTCGTTCACCCAGGTCGACTCGCGCCAAGCCTACGGCCATATGCCGACACCCGGCCATTTCGCCACCACGATCACGCAGCCGCACCTGTTCGAGAGCTACCTGGTCGAACAGCTGCGCCTGATCATGCGCAACCACGGTGTCTCGGTCACGGTTTCGGAATCGACCACGCCCATTCCGCTGCATTTCGCCTTCCTGGAGGGAACTTACGTCGACGGTGCCGCCGCGGAACGCATCGAGCGGCCGATCCGCGACCTGTTCGACGTGCCGGATCTCGACGGCACCGACGACCAGATCGCCAACGGCACGTTCGAAGTGGCCTTCGGCGAACCAAGGCCGCTGGCGCCGTTCACGGCGCAGCGCATCGACTATTCGCTGCACCGCATGACCCATTATACGGCCACCAGCCCGCAGCATTTCCAGAACTTCGTGCTGTTCACCAACTACCAGTTCTACATCGACGAGTTCGTCGCCCGCGCCCGCGACCTGATGGAGAAGGGCGGCGGCGGTTACGCGGAATTCGTCGAGCCGGGCAATGTCGTGACCAAGGCCGGACAGAACGCGCCCAGCGAAGGCGTTGGACCGCAGCGCCTGCCGCAGATGCCGGCCTATCACCTGAAAAAGCCAAACCATGGCGGCATCACAATGGTCAACATCGGCGTCGGCCCTTCCAATGCCAAGACGATCACCGATCATATCGCCGTGCTGAGGCCGCACGCCTGGGTGATGCTTGGCCATTGCGCCGGGCTGCGCAACACCCAGGCGCTCGGCGATTATGTGCTGGCGCATGCCTATGTGCGCGAAGATCACGTGCTGGACGACGACCTTCCGGTCTGGGTGCCGATCCCGCCGCTGGCGGAAATCCAGGTTGCCCTGCAGGAAGCGGTCGCCGAAGTCACCGGCCTGTCCGGCTATGATCTGAAGCGCATCATGCGCACCGGCACGGTCGCCACCATCGACAACCGCAACTGGGAACTGCGCGACCAGCGTGGACCGGTGCAGCGCCTGTCGCAGTCGCGCGCTATCGCGCTCGACATGGAATCGGCGACGATCGCCGCCAATGGCTTCCGCTTTCGCGTCCCCTATGGCACGCTGCTGTGCGTTTCCGACAAACCACTGCATGGCGAGTTGAAGCTGCCTGGCATGGCGACCGAGTTCTACAAGCGCCAGGTGGCGCAGCACCTTACCATCGGCATCAGGGCGATGGAGAAACTGGCCGAGATGCCGATGGAGCGGCTGCATTCGCGCAAGCTCCGGAGCTTTTCGGAGACAGCGTTCCAATAGGCGGCCGCAGCGCCTGGGCGAGGCATTTCGTCGTCTTGCCCGGGCGGCAATCTGGCCGATAAGCAGATGGAACGGATCGTCAGGCGGCATCCGGCAGACACGACCTCGATGATGACAGGCGCGCGCTTGAAAATGATGGCTGGGTTGGCATTCCTGGCGATGACGGCGCTATCGGCCGCGCTGTTGGCCGGATTCTTCGGCACGCTGCATCCGGCTCTCGATTCCTTCTCGCATTTCCGCATTCACTTCAGCGTGCTCATGGCGCTTCTGGCACTGCCGCTGCTTGCCAGCTCGTTTCGGCTGCAAGCGGCAGCGGGGCTGCTGTTTGCCATCGCCTGCCTGGCCACGACGGCAAGCGCCCTGCCGAGGCTCTGGCCGCAGCCGGCGGTTGCCAAGCCCGCCGATCAGGCTGTCTACAGCCTGCTGCAGATGAATTTGCGCTTCAACAACCCGACGCCGAAGAAAGTGCTCTCCCTGATCGGCCGCACCAACCCGGACGTAATCACCCTCGATGAGGTGTCGGAGATGTGGACGACCGAGCTTGGCTACATCGCAAGCGCGTATCCCTACCGTATCCTGTGCCCCTACCCGAACGGCATGTTCGGGGTGGCGTTGCTGTCGCGCCGGCCGTTCGTGGCCGGCACGACACCGCGCTGCGAGCCGCGCGGCGCGATGGCAACCGCCACCATCGACTTCGGCGGGATCGACGTCGATGTCGCCGCGATCCATTTGAGCTGGCCGTGGCCGAAGGAGCAATACTGGCAGATCGGCGAACTGGTGCAGACATTGGCCGGGTTGGGCGAGACCGCGATCATGGCCGGCGATTGCAACGCCGTGCCGTGGAGTGCGGCGGTGCGGCGGGTCGCGGCTTTCGGCGGGCTGACAGTTATGCCTTCGGCCGGGCCGACCTGGATCCACCGGACACTGCCCGACGCCCTGCGCCGCTATGCGGGCCTGCCGATCGACCAGGTGTTCAGCAAGGGCGGGTTGACGATCCTGTCTTCGAAGCGGCTGGAGGACACCGGCTCCGACCATCTGCCGGTGCTTGTCGAGTTCACGCTAAGGCCAGACGACAAGCAGCCTGAGAATGACCACGCCACCGCGCTCGCGGCGAGCGACTTGTCGGTGAAGCCGCAAAGCTGACGCGCCAATCGAGCGGGGCTGGCGGCGAGGTCCCGCGATTGCGAGGGGTTTAGTCCTTGTCCTAACGCAATTCCCAAGGGAAAGCGCTGCGGCGCTTTCCCGGGAAGACCGTTTTACACTTTTCCTGGAATTGCCTTGGTTCAAGGTTTTCCGGTCAAGGCAGCGATCAGATGCTCGACATGGCCGCCATTGCGGTGTTCGCGCCGATCGAAAGCGTTTTGTTTAGCCTCATATTCGGCATAGATCGCCTTGATGCGCAGCCGCGCTTCGCGGCGCGTCTTGTAGCAGGACGGGTCGTTGGCGACCCGCAGGCCGGTTATCGACCTTTCCGTAGCGCGCATCATCTCCCTGGCGATGCGCCCATGTGTTTCCTCATGGGCGCGAACACCTGCGAAAAACCTGTTCCAGCGGCTCCTCAGGGCCGGCGTCGCGGGTGAAGCAAGGCGCGGGAAGGTGTAGGAAAGATTCAGCGTGCCGTTGACCCCTCGCATCAGACAGAAGCCGTTGCCCTGGCCGGGGTCGAGATCCCAGTCGACGGTATAGGAGGTTGTGGCGATGGCATGCGTCATGAAGCCGTGCCGGGGGCCCTGTCTGTCCATGGCGTCAACGAGGGCGGCGCCCGAGCCTCCCGTGACGTCGTAGGTCCGCGTCTGGACGACCGCCCTGGTGCCGGCCGAGGCCTGAGGCGCACACAGCGCCCCGATGGCGACGAGGCATGTCAGAACTATGCGGCGCATCGGCCTTCTCCCTATCCCGGAGAAGGGAACCAACCATAGACCGGCGGCCGTTTCAACGGTTCTGCTGGCCTGCATGCCCTCGCAGCCGGCCCCACCCGCATTTTCTGCCGCCGAGGCCGAAACCGCCGGCCGCGCGACGTCACATGCCCTGGTAGACCGGACCCTCGCCGCCTTGCGGCGGCACCCAGTCGATATTCTGGTTCGGATCCTTGATATCGCAAGTCTTGCAGTGGACGCAGTTCTGCGCGTTGATGACGAAGCGGACGTCCTTCGCCGCCGGATCGGCGGCGGCGTTGCCGTCCTTGTCGACCCATTCATAGACGCCGGCCGGGCAATAGCGTGTCGAAGGCCCGGCGAAGACATCGTGCTCGGACCGCTTCTGCAGTTCCATATCGCCGACCAGCAGATGGACCGGCTCGTTCTCTTCGTGATTGGTGTTGGACAGGAACACCGAGGACAGGCGGTCGAAGGTCAGCACGCCGTCGGGCTTCGGATAGGCGATCTTCTTGTGCAGGGCGGCGGGCTCGAGCGTGGCATAGTCGGCCTTGCCGTGCTTCAACGTGCCGAAGGGCGAGATGCCGAACAGCGTGTTCAGCCACATGTCGAGGCCGCCAAGACCGACTCCGACGATAGTGCCGAAGCGCGACCACAGTGGCTTGACATTGCGAACCTTCTTCAAATCCTTGCCGATATCGGTCGCGCGCCAGGCTTGCTCGTAGGAAGTGAGCTCGTCATTGGCACGGCCGGCGCCGATCGCCTCGGCGACATGATCGGCCGCCAGCATGCCCGACAGCACTGCATTGTGGGAGCCCTTGATGCGCGGGACGTTGACGAAACCGGCAGCGCAACCCATCAGCGCGCCGCCCGGGAAGGACAGTTTCGGCACCGACTGCCAGCCGCCCTCGGTGATGGCGCGCGCGCCATAGCCGATACGTTTGGCGCCCTCGAACGTGCCCGCGATCGCCGGATGGGTCTTGAAACGCTGGAATTCCTCGAACGGCGACAGATAGGGGTTCTTGTAGTTGAGGTGGAGGACGAAGCCGACCGCCACCTGGTTGTCCTCGAGATGGTAGAGGAAGGAGCCGCCGCCGGTCTTCATGTCGAGCGGCCAGCCGAAGGAATGCTGGACTAGGCCCGGCCGATGGTTCTCCGGCTTGACCTGCCAGAGTTCCTTGAGACCGATGCCGTATTTGCCGGGCTCGCGACCGTCGGAAAGCTTGTACTTGGCGATCAGCTGCTTGGCGAGCGAGCCGCGCGCGCCTTCGCCGATCAGCACATACTTGCCCATCAGCGCCATGCCCGGCGCGAAGCCCAGGCCATGCGTGCCGTCCTTCTCGACGCCCATGTCGCCGGTGACGACGCCGGTGACGGCGCCCTCCTCATTGTAAAGCAGGCCGGCAGCGGCAAAGCCCGGATAGATCTCGACGCCGAGCGCCTCGGCCTTGCCAGCCAGCCAGCGGCAGACATTGCCGAGCGAGACGATGTAGTTGCCGTGATTGTTCATCAGCGGCGGCATCAAAATGTTGGGCAGGCGGAACGAGCCGGCAGGGCCGAGCACCAGGAAATGATCCGCAGTGACCGGCGTCTTGAACGGGTGACCTTCTTCCTCGCGCCAACCGGGCAGCAGCCGGTCGATGCCGATCGGATCGACGACGGCGCCGGAGAGGATATGGGCGCCGACCTCGCCGCCCTTTTCCAGCACGACGACGGAAAGCTCGGGATTGACCTGCTTGAGGCGGATGGCCGCGGCAAGGCCGGCCGGACCGGCACCGACGATGACCACGTCGAATTCCATGCTTTCGCGTTCGATATCGCTCATCAACCCCTCCGCATTGGCTTGCCGCTGTTGCGTATCTTGCTGGCTCTTGCGCTGCATAGCGCATCAATTGGCGACAGGAAACCGGCGCAGACGTGACAATGCGGATTTGGCCAAAAAGTCGCGTATCTTGCGGCAGGGCAGCCATTTGCGCCCGGTGAGACCGGCCACGCCTGCGTTTTTTTAATTGTTCGGCGGCTTGCTTATCGGCCATACTTCCCGCCATGCGCATTCTTGGGCCAGCGGGCTTTTCTTCGACGCGCTTTCTTTTCCCGCCCGGCCGGGTCCGCCGGGCGATTCTTCTGGCCCTTCTGGTGGCGGCACCGGGTCACGCCGCCGCGAACGAGGTGAAAGTCTGGGCGACAGGCGCCTATTCCTTCTCCGACGAGCTCGGCGGCTTCCACATCACCGGAGCTTCCGGCATCGGAACCAAGGACGATCCGCTGGTCATCACCGAAGAGCTGAATTCGGCAACTCCGGTGACGCTGACCATCCGCACGACAAAGCCGATCCAGACATTCGGCAAGGCGGGCGAATTCGCCAATGGCATCATGTATATGCGCATCAACGTGCTCAACAACAGCGGCCAGGCCTGGATCGAATTCCAGTTCGAACTTCAGGAGATATTGGATCAGCCGAGCGTGTTTGGAGACGGGCTTTCCTTCGACCAACGCAACAAGACGCCGGAGAATATCTGGTCGAGCAATTTCGCCGATTTCGACCGGGAATTCGAGCCTTACGACCGTCTGCTGTTCAAGAACGGCAAGGTCGACCCGCTGAAGACCGTCAGCTTCGAGTTCCTGATGACCGATTACACGCCGCGATGGACGTTCTATCTGGTGCAGGATCCGCGCATCCCGACCGGATAGGGCAAGCGGCCGGTCTTGCAAATTGCAGTCATGCGGAAGAATGTGCGCCCCATGACTGCCGCGTCCCCCAACAGCCCGACCGATATTGCCGACATCCTGGCCTTCTATGCCAGCGCCGGCGTCGACGAGGCGCTGGAAGACGCCCCGGTAAATCGCTTCGCCGAGGCGGCGCCGAGACCTGTCGAGCGCGCGCCGGCGCCGGTGGCGCCACCTCGCGAGGAGAAGGCACCGGAGCGGCCAGCGGCACCGCCCGGACTGGATGCAAGCAAGGTGCCGGATGCGCCCCCGGGGCGTTCATCGGTCGCCGCGGTGCCAGACGAAGCCCAGGCGGCGCTTGCGCGCCAGTTGGCGACGACGGCAACGACCCTGGACGAGTTGCGCCAGCACATGGCTGCCTTCGACGGCTGCAATCTCAAGGCGACCGCCAAGAACATGGTCTTCGCCGACGGAAACCCGGACGCCGCGGTGATGCTGGTGGGCGAAGCGCCGGGCCGCGACGAGGACATCGAGGGGCTGCCCTTCGTCGGCCGCTCGGGCCGGCTGCTCGATCGCATGCTGGCCGCAATCGGGCTCGACCGCAGTTCGGTCTACATTGCCAACGTCATCCCGTGGCGGCCGCCGGGCAACCGCACGCCGACGCCGCACGAGACCGAGATCTGCCGGCCGTTCATCGAGCGGCAGATCGAACTGGTCAATCCCAAGGTGCTGGTCAACCTCGGCGGCCCGTCGGCCAAGACCTTGCTCGACACCTCGGAAGGCATTTTGCGGCTGCGCGGCAACTGGCGCGTCCACACCACGGCCTCCGGCATCGCCATCCCGGCCATGCCGACGCTGCATCCGGCCTATCTCCTGCGCACGCCGGCGCACAAGAAGCTGGCATGGCGGGATTTTCTCGAGGTGAAGGTCAAGCTGCGGGCACTCTCGTAGATCGCCATAACCTCGCAGGTAATTGAAATGCCGCCCCTGTCGGCCTAACCATCCTGTCATGACATCAGCCCAAACCTCCGCCGGCAGTCTGATCCGCGAATGGCGCACGCGCCGCCGCATGAGCCAGCTCGACCTCGCCATGGAGGCCGAAATCTCCCAGCGGCATCTGAGTTTTGTCGAGAGCGGGCGCGCCGCGCCCTCGCGCGACATGGTGCTGCATCTTGCAGAGCAACTTTCGATCCCGCTAAGGCAGCGCAACCGCCTGCTGCTCGCTGCTGGCTTCGCACCGAGCTTCAGCGAACGGCCGCTCAGCGACACAACGCTGGCGCCAGCGATGGCGGCGGTCGAGATCGTGCTCAAGGGGCATGAGCCCTTCCCGGCGCTGGCCGTGGACCGGCACTGGAACCTGGTTTCGGCGAATGCCGCGATTGCTCCTTTCCTCGCCGATGTCGCCGAGGCTTCGCTGCTGGCGCCACCGGTCAACGTGCTTCGCCTTTCCCTGCATCCCGGCGGCATCGCGCCGCGCATCGTCAATCTCGCGGAATGGCGCACGCACCTGCTCGAGCGTCTCAAGCACCAGAACGATGCCAGCGGCGATCCGGTGCTGGTCAAACTGGAGCACGAGTTGCGCGCCTATCCGTCCGGGCTGAAAGGCAGCAGGCCAACGCCCGTCGAGCCGAATGCCATCGTGCATCCGCTGCGCCTCGCGCATGGCGATCAGGTGCTGTCGTTCATCAGCACTATCACCGTTTTCGGCACGCCGCTCGACGTGACCTTATCGGAACTGGCGATCGAGTCCTTCTTCCCGGCCGACGAGCAGACCCGTGCGGTACTGGTGCGGCTGGCGAAGGAGCGGTCGGAACGGTCCTGATCACCCCTGCGGCAGCGCCGCCTTGCGCGTTCGCGCGCGCTCCAGGCCCAGTTGCCGCTCGCGCCAGATGATGAAGATGCCGGCGGCCACCACGATCGCACCGCCAATCAGCGTGTTGAGCGAGGTCACGTCGCCGAAAATGAAATAGCCGACGACAACGCCGAGGATCATCGAGGTGTATTCGAACGGCGCCACCACCGAGGCCTCGGCATGGCGATAGGCCGAGGTCATCAGGATCTGGCCGAGGCCGCCGCAGAAGCCGGCCATGACGAGCAGCGCCGCTTGCGCCGGCGTCAGAGCTTGCCAGCCGAAAGGCAGTGTCAGCAGCGAGAGCACGCTGGCGGTCGACGAGAACCACAGGACGATGGTCGCCGTCTTCTCCGTCTGCACGAGATTGCGCACGAGCAGCATGGCGACCGCCGAGATCGCCGCGGCCACCAGCGCGGCCATGACGCCCAGGACCTCCTGGTCGTCGAGCCCTTCATCCGAGTTGAGCAGCGTCAGCTCCGGCCAGGAAATGATGAGCACGCCGACAAGGCCAACGGCGACCGCGCTCCAGCGATAGACGCGGATCGACTCGCCAAGGAAGACCGAGGAGAACACCACGACCAGCAGCGGCTGCGCATAGTTCAGGGTGATCGCCTCCGGCAACGGCAGCCTGGTGAGCGCGAAGAAGCCCAGCCCCATGGCGCCAACGCCGACGACGCCGCGCGCGATGTGGTTGAGGGGGCGTTTGGTGACGAATGCCGTCGGCAGCTGTCCCTTCACCGCCAGGAAGGCGATGATCGGGAAGATGGCGAAGAAGGAGCGGAAGAAGACGATCTGCCCGGCCGGCACGTCGCCGGCCGCCTTGATGCAGGTTTGCATGCCGACAAAGACCGCGACGGACACGATCTTCAGCGCGATGCCCCGCAGTGTGCCGTGGCCTCCCGTCGTTCCTGGTTCCGCCCCTGATGTCACGTCGGCGATGCGCCCCTGATCGCGGCCCAGATGCGCGCCGGCGTCGTCGGCATCTCGATATGCCTGATGCCATAGGCGCGCCACAGCGCATCGGTGACGGCATTGAGCGCCGCCGGTGTCGAGCCGATCGTGCCGGCCTCGCCCGCGCCCTTGATGCCCAGCGCATTGGTGGTCGAAGGCACGTTGCGGGTCTCGAAATGGAAGAACGGGAAATTGTCGGCGCGCGGCATGGCGTAGTCCATGAAGCTCGCCGTCAAGAGCTGCCCATCCTCGCCATGGATGGTGTTCTCGGTCAACGCCTGGCCGATGCCTTGCACGACGCCGCCATGGACCTGGCCGGCGAGCAGGATCGGATTAACGGTGACGCCGAAATCGTCGACGATGGTGTAGCGGACGATCTCGGTCGCGCCGGTGTCGGGATCGATCTCGACCTCGCAGATGTGGGTGCCGTTCGGATAGGTGCACTCGTCCTGCACGAACTCGCCGAAACCCTTAAGGTCATCCGGCGTCTTCGCAGCCTTGGCGATGCTCGAGAAATCGATGCTCCGGTCGGTGCCGACGATGCGCGCAACGCCATCGGACAATTCGATATCGCCGGCCGAGGCCTCAAGCTCGTCGGCGGCGATGCGCTTGATCTTGTTGGCCAAATCCTCGCCCGCTCGGGAAGCTGATACACCTCCCAGCGGAATGGAGCGCGAGCCGCCGGTGCCGCCACCCGCCTTCAATTCGTCGGTGTCGCCCTGGCGGACATGGATCTTGTCGATGTCGAAATTGAGTTTTTCCGCCAGGAACTGCGCATAGGCGGTGGCATGCCCCTGGCCGTTGGTCTGGGTGCCGATCTTCAGCGTCACCGTGCCGTCGCCATTGAGCTCGACAAAGGCCGGTTCGGAGCCTGGAAAGGCGCAGGCCTCGATATAGGTCGCCATGCCGATGCCGCGGATCTTGCCGCTGGCTTTGGACTGTTCCAGCCGCTGCGGAAACGTCTTCCACTGCGACCGTTCGATGGCGCGGTCCATATGCCCTTCGAATTCGCCATTGTCGTAGAGCCGGCCTGTCTGCGTGCGATAGGGAAACTGCTCGGGCCGGATGAAATTGCGGCGGCGGATCTCTTCGACAGGCAGGCCGAGATCATGCGCGCAGGCATCGACCAGTTTTTCCAACAGGAACGCAGCCTCGGGTCGGCCGGCGCCGCGATAGGCGTCGACCGGGCAGGTGTTGGTGTAGAGGCCGGTCACCGAGACATCGAGCGCCCTGATATCATAGACGCCGGTCGACATGGTGACGCCGATATAGGGGATGAAAGGGCCATATTGCGAGACATAGGCGCCGATATTGGCAAGCAGATCGACCCGCATGCCGAGGAAGCGGCCATCCTTGCCGAGCGCCATCTCGGCCGTCACCGCATTGTCGCGGCCTTGGGCGTCGGTGAGGAAATGTTCCGTGCGGTCGCCGGCCCATTTCACCGGACGGCCGAGCCGCTTCGCCGCCTCGAGCACCAGCGGATATTCGCGGTAGACGAAGCTTTTCGGCCCGAAACCGCCGCCGACATCGGGCGTGATGACGCGCAGTTGGTCCTTCTTGATCTTGAACACGCTGGCCAGGATGTACTGCATGGAATGCACGCCCTGCGACCCAGTGGTCAGCACGAAGCGGTTTTCCCCGACATTCCATTCGCCGATCGCCGAGCGCGGCTCCATGTAGTTGCAGACCAGCCGATTGTTGACGAATTCGATGCGCGTGACGTGAGCGGCCCCAGCGAAAGCCGCGTCCGTCTTCTTCTTGTCGCCGACATGATAGGTGAAGGCGCGGTTGGAGCCGAGTTCCGGCCAGACCAGCGGCGTGCCCTCGGCAAGCGCCGTCGCGGTGCCGGAGGCAGCGTCCTCGCCGTCATAATCGACCTCGATCAGTTCGGCGGCATCCTGCGCCAAGGCACGGCTTGCGGCGACGACAAAGGCAACCGCATCGCCGACATAGTTGACGCGGTCCCGGCACAGGATCGGAATGTCGCGCGTCGGCGCTTTGGTGCCGTCCGGCTGTGCCTGCATGACGCCGGACTTGAGATCGCGCAGATGGGTGAGATCCTTGCCGGTTAGCACCAGATGGACGCCAGGTGCCGCCTTCGCCGCCTCGGTCGAGCCGATGGTGAAGCTCGCCTTGGCGATCGGCGAGCGCAGGACATAGCCGTGCAGGACGCCGTCTGGCTTGATATCGTCGGTGTAGCGGCCCTGGCCCTGGATGAAGGCGGTATCCTCGCGCCGCAGCACGGAAGCGCCCATGCCGAATTTCGGTGTGACGACGGTCATGGCTGCCTCGCGGGGATGTGGAGAACGAATGCCTGAAATAGGCATCGGCCGAGTTTTGTCGAGGGACCATTTCGTGTAAAGAGCGCGGACTTCAAATTTCTTGGACCAGCGGGAACTCCGCGTCCAACGCAATCGACAGGAAAAACAACGGAATGCGCACGGACACCGGCCAGGTCTTCAAGCTCGAAGACTATCGCCCCAACGATTATCTCATTCCGCAGACCAACCTCACCTTCCGCCTTTCGCCCGAGGCCACGATCGTCACCGCGACACTGACTGTCGAACGCCGCGACGGCGTAGCCGCGGCGGCGCCATTGGTGCTCGACGGCGACGGGCTGACGCTCAAGCGCGTCGAGATCGACGGCAAGAAGGCAAAACCGGCGGACCTGCTGGCGACGCCTGACCAGCTCACCATTCTCAAGCCGCCCGCGCGCCGCTTCCAACTGCTGATCGAGACCGAACTGGCGCCGGCGGGCAACGAGGCCCTGATGGGTCTCTATCGCTCGAACAATGTCTATTGCACGCAATGCGAGGCCGAGGGCTTTCGCCGCATCACCTATTTCCTCGATCGTCCCGACATCCTGTCCGTCTACACCGTGCGGATCGAGGCGCTGCGCGATGAGGCGCCGCTGCTCCTGTCCAACGGCAATCCGGGAGACAAGGGCGATATCGGGGACGGCTGGCACTATGCCGTCTGGCATGACCCCTTCCCCAAGCCATCCTACCTGTTCGCGCTGGTGGCCGGCAATCTCGGCCAGGTCGCCGACAGTTTCGCCACAATGTCCGGCCGCAAGGTCGAACTCGGCATCTATGTCGAGCGCGGCAAGGAGAAGCTGGCCGGCTACGCCATGGACGCGCTGAGGCGGTCGATGCGATGGGACGAGGAGGCGTTTGGCCGCGAATACGACCTCGACGTCTTCAACATCGTCGCCGTGTCCGACTTCAACATGGGCGCGATGGAGAACAAGGGCCTCAACATCTTCAACGACAAATATGTTCTGGCCGACGAGGAGACGGCGACGGACGCCGATTTCGCCAATATCGAGGCGATCATCGCGCATGAGTATTTCCACAATTGGACAGGCAACAGAATCACTTGCCGCGACTGGTTCCAGCTTTGCCTGAAGGAAGGCCTGACTGTGTTCCGCGACCATGAATTCTCCGCCGACCAGCGCTCGCGCGCGGTCAAGCGCATTGCCGAGGTGCGCACGCTGCGCGCCCACCAGTTTCCCGAGGACCAGGGTCCGCTGGCGCATCCGGTGCGGCCGCGCCGCTACCGCGAGATCAACAATTTCTACACGGCGACGGTCTACGAAAAGGGCTCCGAAGTGGTGCGCATGATCCGCACCATCCTGGGGGCAGATGCCTTCCGCGCCGGCATGGACCTGTATTTCGAACGGCATGACGGCGAAGCGGCGACCATCGAGGATTTCATCAAAGTGTTCGAGGATGCCTCGGGCCGCGACCTTTCGCAGTTCGCGCTCTGGTATCATCAGGCGGGCACGCCCAATCTGACGGTCAGTTCGACGCACAATCAGGCGGCGCAGGAATTCACGCTCGAAATCGAGCAGTCGGTGCCGCCGACGCCCTCCGAAAGCCGCAAGCGGCTGATGCATATTCCGCTCGCCTTCGGGCTGATCGGCGCCGGCGGCAAGCCTGTCGCTTATAGCGGCGTCGAGGGCGCCAACGTCGAGGATGGCGTCATCCATCTGCGCAAGCGCCGCCATATGGTGCGCTTTTCGGGTGTGATTGAGCGGCCGGCGGTGTCGCTCAACCGCGGCTTTTCGGCGCCGGTGACACTGTCGGTCGAGCAGAAGGCCGACGACCAGTTCTTCCTTGCCCGCCATGACAGCGATGCCTTCTCGCGCTGGCAAGCCTTCAACTCGCTGCTGACCGATGCGCTGATCGCTGCCTTCCGCGAGTTCCTTGGCGGCAGGCAGCCGGTCTTCGCGACACGACTGACCGACCTCGCCGGCAGCATCGCCGGCGATGAGACGCTGGAACCTGCTTACCGGGCGCTTGCGCTGGCACTGCCGGGCGATGCCGATATCGCCCGCGACATCGGCAAGAACATCGACCCGGATGCCATTCATGCAGCCCGGCAGGCCCTTGCGCTGGCGATCGCCACGGCCAATGCCGAGGCATTTTCCAGCCTCTACCACAGGCTCGCCGACAAGGCGGCCTTCAGTCCCGATGCGGCGAGCGCGGGACGACGCGCCCTGCGCAACATTTTGCTGGACTATCTCTCGCTGCTGCCAGGCGGAGCGGCTTTGGCGGCCAGGCATTTTCAGTCCGCGACCAACATGACCGACCGCGCGGCCGCCCTTGCCGTGCTCGCGCATCGCCACCATGCCTCGCCGGAGGCAAACAAGGCGCTGGCGGCTTTCGAAAAAACCTATGCGTCCGACCCGCTGGTCATGGACAAATGGTTCCAGATCCAGGCCAGCGTGCCAGGGCCGCAGGCGGTGGAAACGGTCCGCGCGCTAACCGCCCATCCGGCCTTCTCGATGGCCAATCCGAACCGGGTGCGTTCGCTGATCGGCACATTCTCCAGCGCCAACCAGACCGGCTTCCACCGCGCCGACGGCGAAGGCTACCGGTTCTTCGCGCAAACGGTGCTCGAGGTCGAGAGGCGCAATCCGCAAGTGGCGGCAAGGCTGGCGACGGCACTGCGGTCGTGGCGTTCGCTCGAACCGGGCCGGCAGGCCAAGGCCAGGGAAGCGCTGCTTTCGATCGCCAATGCCGAAAACCTGTCGGCGGACCTGCGCGATATTGTCGAGCGTACGCTGGCCTAAACGCGCCTTACCTTCTCCCGTGTGGAAGAAGGCACAGCCGCCGCACCTCCAGAAGCGCATTATTTTAGTCGATTTTTAATCTTTTTTCGCCGGACCACTGGACAAGGCGAATCACGTTTGATTCTTTACTGACGATTCGGAAGTGCGGCGTTTGCCGGATCACAAAGCAGCATAGGCAAATTCGGGGAGTGCCATTTATGGCAAAGGCGGACGCGTGGGGCGCGCCCGGTGGGATGGTTTTTGCGCGTCGCGAGACGCGCAGCGACGGCCTTGCCGGGAATACGCGGCTCATTGCCGAACCGGCCTACAAGCGGCTTCTGGCCGCCGAACCGCTGCTGCGCCGGTCGATACCGGCCTTGATCATCATCTTCCTGCTCGTCATCGCGGCGCTGCGCGTGCTGTCGCTGATGAATGAGCGCGACGATGTCGAGCGCGACGCCAAGGCGATCCTGACGCTGGCGGCGGGTCAGCTGGCCAGTTCGCTGGCCACCACCTCGGACACCGTGCCCGGCGCCGTCCAGGACCTGCTGGAGACCACCAGCCGCCAGGGCGCGATGGGCCGCAGCCATGTGCTCGTCATCACCGACAGCGCTTTCAGGATCATCGCGGTGACGCCGCGCTCGATGCCCTGGCAGGGCCATTCGCTCGACGGCCTCGTCCAGGGCGGCCAGCCGCTGTTCATGTTCGGCGACCGCGCCGGCGTCATGGAGGTCAACATCGGCGGCCGGGACTGGTACGCCGCGGTCAGCGTGGCCAAGGATCGGAAGGGAGCCGCGGCGGCGCTGGTGCCGCAGGAGGCGGTCTTCGACACGTGGCGCAAGACCGTCTCGCTCAACGTCACCTTGTTCGTGCTGACGGCCGGGGTGCTGATCATCATCCTCTACGCCTATTTCGGGCAGGCGGCGCGCGCCCAGGCCGCCGACCGCATCTACCTCGAAGCGCATCAGCGCATCGACATGGCGCTGGTGCGCGGCCGCTGCGGTCTGTGGGACTGGGACATGGTGCGCGGCAAGATGTACTGGTCGCGTTCCATGTACGACATGCTGGGCTACGAGCCCTGCGATACGATGCTGTCCTTCGGCGAGGTCGACGAGATCATCCATCCCGAAGACGGCGACCTGTTCGAGCTCGCGAACAGAATTGTCGCCCGCGAAATCGACCACATCGACCAGGTGTTCCGGATGCGGCATGCCGATGGCCAATGGGTGTGGATGCGTGCTCGCGCGCAGGTCATGGATCCGGAGGCGCCGGAAATCCAGCTGATCGGCATCGCCGTCGACGTCACCGAGCAGCGCCATCTGGCGCTGCGTTCCGAAGCTGCCGACCTTCGCCTCAGGACGGCGATCGAGAACATCAACGAATCCTTCGTGCTGTGGGATTCGGCGCAGCGGCTGATCATGTGCAACTCCAAATACCAGCAGGACAACGGGCTGTCGGATCGCGACGTGATGCCGGGTGTGACACGCGCTTCGCTGGAAGGGCGGATGCTGGCCTTTGCGTCCGAACGCCGGCTTGCCAACACCAATGGTCCGCAAGGCGGCGCCACTTTCGAGCGGCAGCTGTCCGACGGCCGCTGGCTGCAGGTCAATGAACTCAAGACAAGGGATGGTGGCATCGTCTCGGTCGGCTCCGACATCACCCAGATCAAGCTGCACCAGGAGAAGCTGGTCGACAGCGAGCGCCGGCTGATGGCGACGATCCATGATCTCAGCCTCGCGCGGCGGGCCGAAGAGGAACGTTCGCGCGAACTGGTCGATCTCAATCGCAAATACATGAAGGAAACCGAGCGCGCCGAGGCGGCGAACCGGGCCAAGTCCGAATTCCTGGCCAACATGTCGCATGAACTGCGCACGCCATTGAACGCCATCATCGGCTTTTCCGAGCTGATGGAACAGGGGTTGTTCGGCCCGCTGGGCTCGTCGCGCTACGAGGAGTACGCCACCGATATCAACAGCAGCGGCAAATACCTGCTCGGCGTCATCAACGATATTCTCGACATGTCCAAGATCGAGGCCGGCCAGTTCTCGCTGGACCAGGAGCAGATCGACCTCGGTCCGCTGATCAGCGAGACGGTGCGCGTCGTCTCGCTGCAGGCCGCGCAAAAGGCGATCACGGTGGAAACGCGCATCGCCGACGCGCTGAGTCTGTTCGCCGATCGCCGGGCGATCAAGCAGATCGTCATCAACCTCCTGTCCAATGCGGTGAAGTTCACCGGCCAGGGCGGCCATATATCGGTCAGGGCCCGCAATACGTCCGGCGCGCTGGTGCTGACCATCGAGGACAATGGCTGCGGCATCCCGAAAGAGGCGCTCGGCAAGCTCGGCCGACCCTTCGAACAGGTGCAGAACCAGTTCTCCAAGAACCACGCCGGATCAGGCCTCGGCCTCGCCATCTCACGCTCGCTGGCCGAGCTCCAGGGCGGCGCGCTGAAGATCCGTTCGACCGAAGGTGTCGGCACGATCGTGTCGGTGCGCATTCCGGTGAAGAAGGCGCCGCCGGCGGTCAAGGCCGCCGCTTGAGCGGCAGGCTCCGAGCGACATCGCCGGAGCCTGGATCAAACAATCTTATTGGACGCTGTCGTCATCATCCGATTGGCGGAGATGGCCAAAGCGATGGCCCTTCGGCAGTTCGCTCTTCTCGATCTTGCCGTCATTGTTCTTGTCGAGCATGGCGAACACCTTCTTCTCACGACCGGTGATGTCATCCGTGGTCAGCGTGCCGTCGCCCTTGGTGTCGTAGCGGGCGATGATGCGCCTGGCCATCCGCTCGAAGCGCGCCTTCTCCAGTGCGTCGGCGAGTTGGGCGACGGTCAGCTTGCCGCCATTGTCGGCAACGAGCTTCTTCAGCCGCGCGTTCATGGCGTCGGAAAACTGGTCGAAGGTGATGGCGCCGTCTGACGCGGTCATCGCCTTGTCGAGGCGGGCCATCATGCCGTCGCGCATTTTCGCGCTGGCATTGTTTTCGGCATAGGCGGTGGTGCCGACGGCGCCGGCAAGTGCTGCGAAGGCAAGGGCAAGCTTGGTTGACTTTCTCATGGTCTTCTCCTGTTGCATCGTCACCCCCGATGCTAGAGCGGCGGATCGTCGATCCTGTTGCCGCTCTATCTCTTTGTTCGAGCATCGGATTTTCCCAAAACCGGCTTCCACTTTTGGGTCCGATGCTTCGACAGCTGTTTCATCGTCGTCCGGCACGAAGCAGAAGGTCAAAGTCCTTCCTGACCTTCTGCGACGTCTCCTTGAGATGTGCTTCCAGCACACCGAAATCCGGCAGGTCGGTGACCGCCAGAAGCAGGTCCGAAAGCCCCGGCGGAACGTCGTCGCGCTCGAACGGGCCGGTGAGGCACAGCCGGGTCATCTGGGTCAGCGCCAGATAAAGTGCGAAGGCGGCACCAAGCTCCTGCCTGACCCCGGCACTGGCGAAGCCAGGCGCGAGGCGGGACAAAATCTCGGCCGTACCGGTGACACGCGGCCCGGCCTCGACCTGCCCGGTGATGACAGCCACCTGGGCGATGAACTCAAGGTCGATCAGCCCGCCGGGGATCAGCTTGATGTCCCAGAGATCGCGTGCCGGCTTTTCCTTCTCGATCATGGCGCGCATGTCCGAAGCCTCGGTCTTGACCTTTGCCGCGTCTCGCGGCTGGCCAAGCACGGCTGCGACTTCCGCTTCGACCTCGGCGCACGGGCCGGCATCGCCGCCAATGGCACGCGCCCGCGACAGCGCCATGTGTTCCCAGGTCCAGGCCTCCTGGCGCTGGTATTTCTTGAAGGCATCGATGTGGGTGGCCACCGGCCCCTTGTTGCCGGACGGTCGCAGCCGCAGGTCGAGTTCGTACAGCACCCCCTCCGCCGTCGGCGCCGATACGGCCGAGATCAGCCGCTGCGTCATGCGGGTGTAGTAGTGGGAAGGCGCCAGCGGCTTGTCGCCGTCGGAGTCTTCGGCGTCCGCGTCATGGTCGTAAAGCAGGATGAGGTCGACGTCCGACCCCGCGGTCAATTCGCGGCTGCCGAGCTTGCCCATGCCGAGCAGCGAAACCACGCCGCCGGCGATCGTGCCGTGGCGCGCCGAAAATTCGGCGGTCACCGCCTGCAGCGCCGCCTCTATGGTGAGATCGGCGAGATCGGAAAAGGCGCGGCCGGCGCGGGCCGGATCGATCGAACCGGCAAGCAGCCGCACGCCGATCAGAAACTTTTGCTCAGAGGCAAAGATGCGCAGCCGGTCGAGCACCTCCTCATAGGCCCTGTCGCCTTCCAAGAAGGCGGAAAGCCGTGCCGAGAGATAGGCGCGGTCGGGGAGTTCAGTCAGCAAGGCCGGGTCGAGCAGGCCGTCGAACACATGCGGCCGGCGCGTGATGATCGCCGCCAGCCGGGGCGCGGCGCCCATGATCGTGGCCATCAGCTTGAGCAGCGCCGGGTTGGACTGCAGCAGCGAGAACAGCTGGATGCCGGCAGGCAGGCCGGCAAGGAATTCGTCGAAACGGATCAAGGCTTCGTCCGCCCGGCGCGTCTGGCCGAAGGCCTTGAGCAGCGCCGGCGTCAACTCCGTCAGCCGCTCACGCGCCTCCGCCGACTGGGTGACGCGATAGCGGCCGAAATGCCAGCCGCGGATGACGCGGCAGATGTCGCTCGGCCGCTGGAAGCCGAGACCGTGCAAGGTCTGCAGCGTGTTGGGGTCATCGACATCGCCGGTGAAGACCAGATTGCCAATCCCCGCCGAAAGCTCCGGGGCCGTTTCGAACAGTGCTGCATAATGGCGCTCGACCTGCTGCAGCGAGGCGCGGAATGCCAGGGAAAACGCCGCCGCATCGGCAAAGCCCAGCATGTGGGCGATGCGCTCCAGCCCTTCATCGTCTTCCGGCAGCGTGTGCGTCTGCTCGTCCGCCACCATCTGAACAGCATGCTCGACGCGGCGCAGGAACCAGTATTGGCGGGCGAGTGCGTCGCGCGCGTCAGCGGTGATCCAACCGCGCGCGGCGAGCTGGCCGAGCATCGGCACGGTTTCGCGGCCGCGCAGTTCGGGAAAGCGGCCGCCGGCGATGAGCTGCTGGGTCTGGACGAAGAACTCGATTTCGCGGATGCCGCCACGGCCGAGCTTGACGTTGTGGCCCTTCACGGCGATCTCGCCATGGCCCTTGTGGGCGTGGATCTGGCGCTTGATCGAGTGGACGTCGGCAATCGCCGCGTAGTCCATGTATTTGCGCCATATATAGGGCTGGAGTTCCTTGAGGAAGGCGGCGCCTGCAGCGAGATCGCCGGCCACCGGACGCGCCTTGATCATTGCCGCGCGTTCCCA
Source organism: Mesorhizobium sp. B2-4-19 (assembly GCF_006441315.1). NCBI lineage: Bacteria > Pseudomonadati > Pseudomonadota > Alphaproteobacteria > Hyphomicrobiales > Phyllobacteriaceae > Mesorhizobium > Mesorhizobium sp. B2-4-19. The sequence goes on from NZ_VFUV01000001.1 coordinate 101,345, forward strand.
GTTCTGGCCGCGCGCTTCGTAATAGCGCAGAGCCGCTTCAACCGGGATCGCCAGCGGCGTCGAACCGGGATCGGGACGCAGCCGGAGATCGGTGCGGAAGACATAGCCGTGCTCGGTGCGGTCCTGCAGGATGCGCACCAAGCGGCGCGTCAGCCGCGAAAACAGCTCCGTGGCGTCGAGGGGGTCGACCACGGCGGGCGCTTCCGGATCGAAGAAGACGACAAGATCGATGTCGGAGGAGAAATTCAGCTCATGCGCGCCAAGCTTGCCCATGCCGAGCAGGATCCAGCCCGATTGCAGCGACGGGTTGTCGTGATCCCGCAGTTTGAGCTTGCCCTGGCCATGCGCGTCGCGCAGCAGAAAGTCGACGGCCGCGCGCGTGCAGGCATCGGCAAGATCGCTCAGCCGCCGCACGGTCAGCGACGTTTCGGCCTCACCGCCGAGATCGGCCAGCGCGATCAGGAAATGTGCCTCGGCCTTGCAGTGGCGCAGCTCCATCATCAGGTTGGACTCGGAGACCGTCTCGGCCAACGGCGCCTGTTCGATCGCGGCGGTGATCGCCTCCAGGCGCGCCTCGACCGGCTGTTCGAAAAGAGCATCCAGGATACGAGGCCTGCGACGCGCCGTGTCGCGCAAAAACGGCGAGAGGTCGAAGACGGCGGCCAGGAAATCCTGCCCCTCCCCCTTGCCGGCCAGGAATTTGGCCAGCCGCGTCAACCCTTCTTCGCGTGCCGCCGCGGCGATCTCGGCCAGTTCCTGCCGCGACCGGCCTTCGTCGAGAGGGGCGAGCCCAGCCACCGGCTTCAATAACCAGTCCGTGATCGTCCGTTTCGCAACCGCAGCCATCAGTGATCCTCCCGTGCGGGGAAACTCATGACCACGGATAGTCCCGGATTGCCAGGCAAGAGATCAAGCCGCCCATGATGGAAACTCATGACCGCCTTGGCGAGGCTGAGGCCAAGGCCGGAGCCCGGTTGCGAACGGCTTTTCTCCAGCCGCACGAAGCGTTCGGTCGCCCGGGCCCGATCGGCATCGTCGGGAATGCCCTGGCCGTTGTCGGCAACACAAAGCCTGATCTCGCCATGGGTCCGCTCGAACGTCACGCGAACAGCCGGCTTGGACGTGGAGTCCGTCGAATATTTAATCGCGTTGTCGACGATGTTGGACAGCGCCTGGCCGATCAGCTCGCGGTTGCCGTCGACGAGAAAAGCCCCATTCACTTCGGCTTCGAGCGAAACGCCGGCCTCTTCCGCCACCGGCTCGTAGAGCTCGGCGACATCACGCACGGCCGCTGCCAGATCGACGCGGTTGGTGTGCTCTGACGAATATCCAGCCTCGAGCCGGGAGATCATCAGGATGGCGTTGAAGGTCTTTATGAGCTGGTCGGACTCGGCGATGGTGCCTTCCAGCGCCTGGCGGTAATCGGCGGGCTTGTGCTTGCCCGAAAGTGTCGCTTCGGCGCGGTTGCGCAACCGGGTCAGCGGCGTCTTCAGATCATGCGCGATGTTGTCGGAGACCTGCTTCAGGCCTTCGTTGAGCGTGGCGATCCTGGCCAGCATGGAGTTGAGATTCTCCGAAAGCCGGTCGAATTCGTCGCCGGCGCCGGTCACCGGCAGCCGGCCCGAGAGATCACCACCCATGATGCGGCGGCTGGCCTCCGACACGCTGTCGATGCGTTTCAGCGCGGCACGGCCGACAAAGAACCAGATTAGCAGTCCGCCGAGCCCCATCATGCCAAGCGCCAGCGTCAGCGCTCGGCGGATGACGGCGCGAAAACGCTCCGGCTCGCCAAGATCGCGGCCGACCAGCATGATCATCTGGTTGGGCAGCCGCAGCACCAAGGCGATGGCGTTGTGGCCCTTCTCGCCTTCGGCCTGCACCGCGTTCTCGCCGGTCGCAGGCGGCGGCGTCTGGTCTGACGTTCCGCTGCGCAGGCGGTCAAGCTCGCCTTCGCCAAAGCGCTTGTAGGAGAACGGCTCGGTCGTCCAGCCCTCCGTGTCGATCACCCCCGGTTCGAGGCTTTGCACGTTGCCGGTCAGGATCTGGCCATTGGCATCGGCGATGAGATAGAGATTGGCACCAGGCTGGCGGGAGCGGTTTTCGACCACGCGCACCAGCACGGGCAGGCCGCCGCGCTGATAGGCGCGGGCGAGGCCCAGCACTTCGTCGTTGATGGTCTCCTGCGTCTGCGCCGTCAGCATGCGCGCCGACAGCGAGGTCATGTAGAAGACGAGCAGCACGGCGCAGAGCGCGAAGAGCAGAAGGTAGAGCGCCGAAAGCCGCGCTGCCGTCGTCTTCATGATGGCCGGCACGGAAAGAGCCATGCTGTCGCCTAGATCAGCGCGACGATTGGTCGAATCGTCATGCTGATCTAGCTCTTTGTTGGAGCATGATCTTTTCCGAACGCCGGTATCCACTTTTCGGGATCATGCCCTAGCCGCCCTTCAACATGTAACCGGCGCCGCGAACCGTATGCAGGATCGGCTTGTCGAAGCCCTTTTCGATCTTGCCGCGCAACCGCGAGACGTGGACGTCGATGACATTGGTCTGCGGGTCGAAATGATAATCCCAGACATTTTCAAGCAGCATGGTGCGCGTCACCACCTGGCCGGCGTGGCGCATCAGGTATTCGAGCAGGCGGAACTCGCGCGGCTGTAGGGTGATCTCGCGCGCCGCCCGGCGCACCGAATGCGACAGCCTGTCGAGTTCAAGATCGCCAACCCGGTAGACGGTTTCGGCTTCCTTGGCACTGGCACGGCGGTTCAACACCTCGACGCGAGCCAGAAGTTCGGAAAACGCATAGGGCTTGGTCAGATAGTCGTCGCCGCCGGCGCGCAGGCCGGTGACCCGGTCATCGACCTCGCCCAGCGCCGACAGGATCAGCACGGGCGTGGTGTTGCCCCGTGAGCGAAGACCGGCAATCACCGACAAACCGTCGCGGCGCGGCATCATCCGGTCGATGACCATCACATCATAGTCGCCGGCATCCGCAAGCGCGAAACCGGTCTCGCCGTCACCAGCGACATGAGCGGTATGACCAGCCTCGGTGAAGGCTTTCTGCAGATAATCGGCAGCCTCGCGATCGTCTTCTATGACGAGAATCTTCATAGGGCCGTTATACGCGATTTCGCTGGAAGGTTGAGTAGCCGGCATCTGCATTTTAGCCTTTGCCAAAGCGCGCCGCGATCAAGATGATCGAGGTCGCGCGCGATAAAATCTTGTTCTCTGGTTGTCTTCATCCCGAACATGCCTGCTTCGGGGCATGATCGGGCAAATCATCACATTCGCTCGGCCCAGGCCCGTGGCAGCGTTTTCAGGCGGCTTTCAAAATGTGCGGCAGCGGGCGATGGGAGGCCCGCTGCCGCTGGAGGAGAGCACGATGACTGACTAACGTACCCGGCTCCATGCTTTCCCATGCGGCGGCTCGGGGGTGTTTGATACCGCCGCACCGGAAAAGTCGTTGTCAGCCCTTGGCGACGGGCAGCGCGACGAAACGATTGTTGTTGTCGCGGGTGACCTGCATCAGCACCGCCTTGCGGCCGGACTTCACCGCGTCGGTCATCGCCTTGGTGACATCCTCGGTGCCATTCACTTCGTTCGAATTGACCGCGGTGATGATGTCTCCCGGCTGGATGCCGCGGTCAGCCGCGGCGCTGTCGGGATCGACATCGGTCACCACAAGGCCCTTGCCGTTTTCGGACTTGGTGACGGTGAGGCCGAGATCGGCCAGCGTATCAGGCTTTGCCGGAGCGGCGGGCTGCTGCTGGTGGTCGTTCGAGGCCTGCTTGTCGCTGGCCGGCAGCTTGCCGAGATCGACCTTGATCGCCTGGCTCTTGCCGTCGCGCCAGACTGTGACGTCAACCGACTTGCCGGGCGAATAGGCGCCGATCAGGCGGGCGAGTTCCTTCGGCGAGGCAACATCCTTGCCGTCGACCTGGGTGATGACGTCGCCAGCCGTGATGCCGGCCTTCTTGCCGGGGCCATCGTCCTGGGCGCTCGAAACCAACGCACCATTGTTGGACTTCAGACCGAGCGATTCAGCGATGTCCGAGGTGACCGGCTGGATTTCGACGCCGAGCCAGCCACGCTGCACCGCGCCGCTCTTCATCAGGTCCTCGACAACCTGCTTGGCGGTCGAGGCAGGGATGTCGAAGGCGATGCCGACACTGCCGCCCGAGGGCGAGAAGATCGCGGTGTTGATGCCGACGACCTGGCCATTGAGGTTGAAGGTCGGGCCACCCGAATTGCCGCGGTTGACCGAGGCGTCGATCTGGAGGAAATCGTCGTAGGGGCCGGCGCCGATATCACGGCCGCGCGCCGACACGATGCCGGCGGTGACGGTACCGCCGAGGCCGAACGGATTGCCGACGGCCACGACCCAGTCGCCGACGCGGATCTTGGAATCATCGGCGAAGTCGACATAGGTGAACTTGCCACCGCCTTCGACCTTGAGGACGGCGAGATCGGTGCGCGGGTCGGTGCCGACCAGCTTGGCGTCGAGTTCCTTGCCGTCATTGGTCACCACGGTGAAGGCGGTGCCTTCTTCGACGACATGGTTGTTGGTGACGAGGTAGCCGTCCTCGGAGATGAAGAAGCCGGAGCCCTGCGCCACCGGGCGCGGCTGGTCATTGCCGCGGTCGCGGTGACCGAAGCGGCGATGGCCTTCGTCATCCTGGCCGCCCTGGTCGCCAAAGCCGCGGAATTCCTTGAAGAAGCGGCGCAGTTGCGGATTGTTGGGGAGATTGTCAAAGCCGTCCTGGCCATCGGAGCCATCATCTGCGGTCGGCTGGATCTTGGCCTTCACCTTGACGCTGACCACGGCGGGCGAAACGTGCTCGACGACATCGGCGAAGCCCTGCACCTGCGGCGCCTCGACGCGTACGGCATCGGCCAGAACGGGGCTGGTTCCGCTGGTCAGCGCGCCAACGCCGATCACGCCGGCAACGGCGACGGAAGCGGCGGCAGCCAGGAGACGCTTGCGGGTGCGGGAATATGAATTGGGGGCAATATTCATGGTGGTCTCGTATCCTCTTCAAAGGGACGCGCCTTGATCGGCATCCTCAGGCAAGGAGAATTAGAGCGGCACACATTACCGCGCCATTTCCGACACATGAAACTTTGGTAATGTTGGCGGGCGACGGCAGCCGTCAGTCGCGGTGCAGGATAGCGTCCAATGCCGCCTGCTCGTCGGCCGACAGGGTCTTTGTCGCCAGGGTCCGACGCGAGCGCGCGGTCAGCACGATGAACACGCCTCCGACCAGCAGCAACAGCACAGGCGTGCCCCAAAGCAGCGCGTTACGCAGGTCGAAGCGCGGCTTCAGCAGCACGAATTCGCCGTAGCGCGAGACCACATAGTCCATGACCTGCTGGTCGGTATCGCCGGCGACGAGGCGCTGGCGCACCAGGATGCGCAGGTCGCGGGCAAGGTCGGCGTCGGATTCGTCGATCGACTGGTTCTGGCAGACCATGCAGCGCAGGCCTTCCGACAGCGCCCGCGCCCGCGCCTCGAGCGCCGGATCGGCCAGCATTTCGTCAGGCTTTACCGCCAGTGCCGTGCCGGCAAAGCCGAGCGCCAGCATCAGGACGAGCAACGCGGCGGAGAACCTTGCCTTCATGGCAGGACCGCGGGCGCCTCGGCGCTCGCCTGCTTGCGCCGACGCGACGGCGCGCCGACACGCAGACGCCTGTCCATCAGCGACATGGCGGCGCCCGCCATCATCACCAGACCGCCGCCCCAGATCAGCGTCACCAGCGGTTTCCACCACAGGCGCACCACGACCGAGCCGTCCTTGGCTTCGTCACCAAGCGAGATGTAGAGTTGGGAAAGACCGAGGGTCTTGATGCCGGACTCCGTCGTCGTCGTCTGCCGCACCGGATAGAAACGCTTGGCGGAACTGATTTCGCCGACGGGACTGCCGCTGACACCGATCAGCTCGAAGCGGCCACGGTCCTCGCTGTAGTTTGGCCCCTGCGCCGGATAAAGCCCGACGAAACGCAGCGTATGGCCAGACAATTCCACCGTCTCGCCGGCGCGCATGGTGAGGATCTTCTCGGTGCCGAAAGAGAGCGTGGCGACGATGCCGAGCAAGGTCAGGCCAAGGCCGAGATGGGCCAGGGCTGTGCCGAAGACCGAGCGCGGCAGGCCGGCGAAGCGCCTGAGCATGACGGCCGGCGCAACCGACCCGACGCCGGACTTGACGGCAAGGTCGGTCAGCGCACCGGTGACCAGCCAGACCGCAAGGCCGATGCCGAGGGCCGCGAACACCGACGCGCCGTCGATAAACAGGCCGGTGACGAGCATTGCCGCCAGCGCCGTGGCGAAGGCCGCCATCAGGCGCTGCGACGCGGCGATGACGTCGCCGCGCTTCCAGGCCAGCAGCGGGCCGAACGGCACGAGGACCAGAAGCGGCAGCATCAATGGGCCGAAGGTCAGGTCGAAGAACGGCGCCCCGACCGAGATCTTGTCGCCGGTGAGCGCCTCCAGCGCCAGCGGATAGAGCGTGCCGACGAGTACCGTGGCGGTCGCCGTGGTCAGGAACAGATTGTTGAGAACGAGCGCACCTTCACGCGAGATCGGATGGAACAGGCCGCCGACCGTCAATCGCGAGGCGCGCAGCGCAAACAGCGCCAGCGAGCCGCCGATGAACAGCGTCAGGATGCACAGGATGAAGACGCCCCGCGCCGGATCGGTGGCGAAGGCATGCACCGAGGTGAGCACGCCCGAGCGGACCAGGAAGGTGCCGAGCAGCGACAGCGAGAAGGTGAGGATGGCGAGCAGCAGCGTCCAGATCTTCAGCGCCGACCGCTTCTCCATGACGATCGCCGAATGCAGCAGCGCGGTGCCCGCCAGCCACGGCATGAAGGAGGCGTTCTCGACCGGATCCCAGAACCAGAAGCCACCCCAGCCGAGTTCGTAATAGGCCCAGTACGACCCCATGGCGATGCCGCCGGTCAGAAACATCCAGGCGACCAGCGTCCATGGCCGCACCCAGCGCGCCCAGGAGGCATCGATTCGGCCCTCGATCAGGGCGGCGACCGAGAAGGAAAAGCAGATCGAGAAGCCGACATAGCCGAGATAGAGCAACGGCGGATGAATGGCGAGGCCGAGATCCTGCAGGACAGGATTGAGGTCGCGGCCCTCTATCGGCGCCGGATTGAGCCGGATGAAAGGATTGGACGTCGCCAGGATGAACAGGAAGAAGGCAGCGCCGATAGCGCCCTGCACGGCCAGCACATTGGCGCGCAGCGTCGCCGGCAGGTTGGAGCCGAAAGCGGCGACAAGCGCGCCAAAGAAGGTCAGGATCAGCACCCAGAGCAGCATCGAGCCTTCGTGATTGCCCCAGGTTCCGGTGATCTTGTAGATCATCGGCTGTAGCGAATGCGAGTTTTCCCAGACGCTCGCCACGGAGAAATCGGAGTTCGCATAGGCGCTCGCCAATGCGACAAAGGACAGCGCCGTCAGGGCAAAACCAGTCACCGCGACTGGACCACCGACAGCCATCAGGCGCTGGTTGTCGAGGCGCACGCCGAACAGCGGCACGATCGTCTGCACCAGCGAAAGCGCGAACGCCAGGACCAGGGCGAAATGTCCGGTTTCAACCATGCCCTTCACTCACTTTTACTCTCCTGCCAGACACCTTTGGCCTTAAGCCCGTCGGCCACTTCCTTGGGCATGTAGCGCTCATCATGCTTGGCAAGCACGCTGTCGGCAACAAAGACGCCGTCCGGACCGAAACTGCCTTCGGTGATGACGCCCTGCTCCTCGCGAAAAAGGTCGGGCAGGATGCCGGTATAGGTGACCCTGACCGATTTGCGCGTGTCGGTGACCGAAAAGGCGACCGTCGCGCCCTGCCCGCGCTGGATGGTGCCTTTTTCGACCAAACCGCCGAGCCTGATGCGCTGGCCGGGCTGGACACTCGCCGTGGTGAGGTCGGCCGGCATGTAGAAATAGGAGGCCTTCTGGCCAAGCGCGTAGAAGGTCAGCCCGGTGGCGGCACCCAGGAAGGCCAATCCGCCGACAATCACCGACAATCGCTTCTGCTTGCGTGTCATGACACGTTCTACTCCGTCGCCGTCAGGCCGAGCGAAGCGGCAAGGGCGGTGAATTTCTTGGCTTCGTCGCTGCCCGGGCCAAAGACGGCAATGGCGCGACCGAGCGCCTCGCGCGCCTGATCGGCCTTGCCCAGCACGACATAGGAACGAACGAGCCGCATCCATCCTTCCGGGTCGCGCGGATTTTGCCGCAGTTTTTCGTCGAGGCCGGCGACCATGGTGTTGATCATGGCTTCGCGATCCTGCGGCGACAGGGAAGACGCGGCGTCGATATCCGCGGCATCGGGGCCTTTCGCGGCCGCGCCGGAAGCGACTTCGGAGCTGGCGGATTTTGCCAGTGCCTGCTCGACGGCACTGCGCCAAGGCGAATCCGGCGGCAAAGTGCCCAGCATCGCCTGCCAGGCCGTCGCGGCTTCCTTGTTGCGTCCCTCCTGCGCCAAGGCCATGGCTAGGTAGAAGCTGGCTTTTGCATTGGCGGGATCCAGCTTCAGCGCCGCCTCGAAGGCATCCTGGGCATCGGCGGAAACGATGCCGCCCGCGGCACCGGCGATTGCCTCGCCGAGGCCGGCCTGGCGAACAGCACTGTCGCCGTCGAGGCGGATGGCATTGCGGTACGCGGCGACCGCATCGGAGAAGCGCTGCATGCGCAAATAGACCGGGGCCAGCACGTCCCATCCCCTGCCGTCGGACGGGTTGGCGGCAAGGTGGGCCTCGGCCCGTGCAACCAATTCGTCGACCGAACTGTCGGCCGGGTTCTTGGCCAGCCGTTGGCTGAGCGGCTGCGCCGGCAAGTCAGGCGAGCCGATCTGGCTGTAAACACCCCAGCTGACCAATGGCACCGCCAGCACGGCCACGGTTGCGACAAGCCGCGCCATGACCGAGGCCTGCCGGGCCGATGCCTTGACGGCCGTATCGGCATTGTCGAGGCGCAGAATGCGGCGCGCGATTTCAGCGCGTGCCTCGGCTGCTTCCGCCGGCTGGATCAAGCCGCGCCCGGCGTCGCGGTCAAGCTCGGACAATTGGTCGCGATAAACTTCCAGATCGTGATCGCCACTCGACGACGCGTCCTCGGATCCCGCGGCCAGCGGCAGCAGTACCGCCAGGCTCGCGCCGAGCGTCAGTGTCGCGGCTATGACCCAGAATAGCATGGTTCTTCCAATAACGACAGAGCCCTGCCCTGCCAACACAGGCATCCTGCGACGCTTTGACGGTCAGCGCGCCTGACGTCCTTGATCGACATCAACCGGCCGGATTCCAACCGGAGCCGGTCCGGTCTTTGTTTGTGCATGTCGTTGTCCCAAAACCGCTGCGCACTTTGGGCGACATGCGAGCTGTCAGGTCAGCGGCGTCCAGCTGCCGTCGGCATTGCGGCAAGCGGTTCCGCGCGCCGTCACCCCGGCGCCGCCGGTGAACACCGTCTGCGTGTACTGGCGGCAGTCCTGCGAACCGACGCGATAGGGCTGGGCCGGAACCACCTCGCCATAGTGCGAAGCCTGATCGCCCTTCCACGCCACCTTCTGGCCGCTCGTCGTATATTCGAGCGCCTTGTATTCGGCCTCGAGCGCGCTGCGCTTCTCGGCGTCGCTGAGGCCATTGCCGATCGAGCCGCCGATGAGGCCGCCGTCCATTGCCGAAATTATCGACTTGGTGACCTTACCGCTTGTCGGAGGCGTCGAGGCCGGTGTCGGCGTCACGGTGGGACCTTTGCCGTTCAAGGTGGTGCAGCCGGAGACGGCCAGCAATGCGGAAACAAGCGCGACGCGAATCTTCATGCCAACAACCGGTTTTCTTGAGTTGGAGCCTGCCATGGATGCGCCGGGGGCCGCGTCATCGGAGAAGTAGGCGTGGCCATAGTATTGATATTTGTCGGAAATTTGGCCGCTGCCAGCAAGTTCGAGAGCAATCGGCATTTGCTCCGGGATCAATCGATATGCCGCCATAACAAACGCCTTCCATCGCTGTCGGTTGGTTCGGGAAAGCGTCACTGAAGGCTCCGCAAGCGCACCACTGCCTTCAATCCACCCAGGCCGGACCGTTCGAGCGCGAGAACGCCTCCATACTCGTTGACGAGGTCGGCGACAATGGCAAGACCAAGACCTGTTCCCGGTTTCGTCTCGTCCAGGCGCCTTCCACGCTTCAGCGCGTCGCGCGCCTTGTCCTCGGGAATGCCGGGACCGTCGTCGTCGATGCTGATCTCGAAAAGATTGTCGTCCTTGCCGGCCAGGGGTGCCACCGTGACCGAGACCGCGCTTTTTGCCCATTTCATCGCATTTTCGAGCAGATTGCCCAGCAGTTCCTCGAGGTCCTCGCGCTCCCCGGCAAAGACGATCTCGGTGGCCGGTAGCGACAGCGACAGGCTGGTCTGCGGATTGAGCTTCTGCAAGACCCGCACCATGCGCTGCACCAGCGGCGCCACCGGCGTACGGTAGACGACGCTGTCGCGCTGCGCCGCGACGCGGGCGCGCTGCAAATAATGGTCGACCTGCTTCTGCATCGAGGCGGCCTGCTCGGCGATCAATTGTCCCTTGGCGCCGCCAAGCGCCCGGCCCTCGTTGAGCAGCACCGCAAGCGGCGTCTTCAGCGAATGGGCGAGATTGCCGACCTGGGTCCGCGAGCGCTCTACGATGCGTTTGTTGTTTTCGATCAAGGCGTTGGTTTCGTTGGCTAACGGCTCGATCTCGGCAGGGAAGCGGCCGTCGAGCCGCTGCGCGGTGCCTTCGCGCACCATGGCAAGGGCGTTGCGCACCCGGCGCAGCGGCTGCAGGCCGAGCAGGATGGCAATGGCGTTGATGGCGATCATGCCGACGCCGAAGAGGCTGAGATAGGTCAGCAGGCGGCGCTGGAAGGTGGCGATCTCCTGTTCGAGTTCGCTCTGGTTGCCCATCACGCGAAAACGTGCGGCGCGGTTCTTGGCATCGAGCACGAATTCGCTCTCGAACACTTCGAGCTGCTCGCCGTCTATGCCTTTGGCCGAATAGCTACGCTGGAAGCTGGCATTGAAGGGCACCTCGGCGACACTTGGCGACGGAATCTTGCTCGTCATCGACGACGAATGAAGATCACCATGCACGCCCTCCGAGGCCGGCTCGACCGACCAATACCAACCGGAATTCGGCTCGGAGAAACGGAGGTCGCCAAGGTCCGGGGCGCCGGTGAGCGCACCCGTGTCGGAAATGCCGATGGACCCGATCAGGTTGAACAGATGCGCCGAAAGCAGGCTGTCGAAGCCGCGCTCGCTGGCCTGACGGTAGAGCGTGGTGATCAGGGTGAAAATGACGACAAGGGTCAGGATCGCCCACACAGTGGAAAAGGCGATCACGCGGAACGTCAGCGAACGCGGCCACAAACGCAGCGAAAGCGGCGCCCCTGCGGTTGGTTTGAGCGGTTCCGAGTTACGCCTCCGGCTCGCGCATGCGGTAGCCCATGCCACGCACGGTTTCGATCATGTCGATGCCCATCTTCCTGCGCAGCCGTCCGACAAACACCTCGATGGTGTTGGAATCGCGGTCGAAATCCTGGTCGTAGAGATGCTCGACCAGTTCGGTGCGCGAGACCACCTCGCCCATATGGTGCATCAGATAGGCAAGCAGGCGGAATTCGTGCGAGGTCAGCTTCAGCGGCACGCCGCCGACATCGGCTTTCGAGGCCTTGGTATCGAGGCGTAGCGGCCCGCAGGTGAGTTCCGATGAGGCATGGCCGGCGGCGCGGCGGATCAGCGCCCTGAGCCGCGCCAGCACTTCCTCGATGTGGAACGGCTTGGTGACATAGTCGTCGGCGCCGGCATCGATGCCGGAGACCTTGTCGCTCCAGCGGTCGCGCGCGGTCAGGATCAGCACCGGCATCTTGCGGCCGCCGCGGCGCCAACGTTCGACCACGCTGATGCCGTCCATCTGCGGCAGGCCGATATCGAGCACGACGGCGTCGTAGGGTTCGGTGTCGCCGAGGAAATGGCCTTCCTCGCCGTCGAAGGCACGGTCGACGACATAGCCGGCGTCGACCAGCGCGTCCGCTATCTGCCGGTTGAGATCCTTGTCATCCTCGACGACGAGTACGCGCATGCGGAGATCGATACCTTTCGAAGGACTTGTTCAGATATAGGCCGATTCCGGCGGCCTGGGAAACGGGTGGGTCAGTTCTGCGGAACGACGATTTCGGAACGGCGCGGACGCTGCCCGTCCTTGCCAGGCACCAGCACGACGATGACGCAGACCGGCTGGCCACCGCGTGTCGACTGCGAGGCCTTGGCCAGCGTCCCGCCATTCTGCTCGGCCACCTGCTGGCCGATCGCGTAGCAGTCGGATGCGGCCAGGACGATCGGGCTGGACTGGTCGGGCGCGATCAGCGGCATCGCCGTCGCCTGCGACGCCAACAGCCCGGCGGCACAGAGCGCCAGGGTCGCGGTTCGAAAGTGGGAGCGAAGCGTTTTCATGGTCGGCGTTGTAACGCATCGGTGCTGAACGTGAAATGAACGGTGATCGATGCGAAAACCATGCCCGCTACATCTCATGAACGCGAAACGACCAACCGTGATTTCGACGCCCCGACGCGACGAAATCCCGCGGACGCCAGTCTAGACTCCGTTTCGGCCGGATTGAAAGCGTATCAGGCATTTTCCTGCGTCAGTGCGCGAAACCGCAGCAACCCGTGATGCACGAGGAGATCCTCGTCGTAACGGGCCTCGGTGAATTCAAGCGACAGCCGCGTCTTGCCGCGCCGGCCGACCACCAGTGCGGCGTTGGCAAGGCGGGCCTTGATGGCGGCCATGATGGCAAGGGTTTCGTCGTTACCATGGGCTTTCGACCAGACATGCAGCGTAATCAACTGATCGTCGTCGTTCTCGGCGCCGGTGTCCCAGTCGAAGGCGGTGGTCTGACCAAAAGTCACGTAGGGGAAAGCGGCATTTTCCGTCGCCCGTTCGAGCAGCCCGGCGCCACCAAGCAGCGCCGACAGCGCCTTATCGCTTTTGAGCCTTAGAAAAAGTGCCTGCAGCAAATCGCCGGGCGCGGTCATTTATCGTCCCCCCTCGCCTGTTATGCCTTGTGCAAGCGGTTCGTCATACTGGCAAATTCACGCGCAGCTTACCCGCTCGTCAAGCCTGCGCCATATCGCATGATTCGCCTCGGCGCGATGATGGACGCCGATGATCTCGAGAATACGACTCTGTTATGAACAGATTGCCATGCCGAGCAACCTTGGAGAGCCTATCGGCTCAGCCGGCATGTTGCCCGAGCGTGAATGAAGTCGAGGAGACGGGCCCAGATTCGGCCGCGCCTCGGTGCGGTTTGTCTAGTGCCCGGGACGCTGCCTGGTGATCACACTGCGCACCGCCAGAACCAGCACCGTGATGATGATCAGGATCACCGAAAGGGCCGCGATCGCCGGGTCGATGTTGTCGCGCAGGCCCATCCACATCAGGCGGGGCAGCGTGATGGCGTTGACCGAGGTGATGAACAGGGTGACGCCGATTTCTTCCCAGGACAGTACGAAGGACAAAAGCGCTGCGGTAATGATGCCGAACTTGATGTTGGGCATGATGATGCGGGTGGCGCGCTCCCAGACAGTTGCGCCAAGGCCGCGCGCGGCAAGGTCGATGCGGCGGTCGAGCTGACTGAGCGAGACCAGGATCAGCACCGTGGCGAAAGGCACCGTCATCACCGAATGCGCCATGGCGACGCCGAGCCAGGTGTCATAGCCGAAGAACGAGCTGAAGCCGGAGATCGAGGTCAGCAGGAAGTAGAGCGTGATCGCCGAGACCACCGGCGGCACAACCATCGGCAGCAGCACGAAACCGACCAGTGCTGCGGTAAAGCGCGGCTGGAACATCCAGACACCGAGGCTGAAGCAAAGCGCCAGCACCGTGGAAATCGCGCTGCTGACGATACCGATGCGGATCGACAACAGGATCGACTGGAGCCAGCGAGGATCCTCGATCAGCGAGCGATAGTGGCGCAGCGATAGTTCGCCCGTCGGCATCGCCAGCATGCGGCTCGGCGTCAGCGACACCGGGATGACCGCAAGCAGCGGCATCAGCAGGAACAGCGCCACCAGGGCGGCGAGGATCAGCGAGATGGGTCCGGGGCGGTAGGTCGGCATCAGATCAACTGCTTCGGTCTGACATAGCGGAACAGCAGCCCCATCAGCGCGCCGACGAACACCACCAGCACGACGCTGATCGCAGCTCCCAGCCCCCAGTCCGGGCTCTGGAAGATCCTGAGATAGATCAGTTCGGCGATCATCACGCTGCGGCCGCCGCCGAGGATCGCAGGCGTGACGAAGAAGCCGAGCGAGAAGACGAACACGATCAGCGCCGAACCGATGATGCCGGAGCGTGTCATCGGCACGAACACCGTCCAGAAGGTGCGCGCGCGGCTGGAGCCAAGCCCACGCGCCGCAAGCAGCACGCGGTCGTCGAGGCTGCGCATGGCGGACGCCAGCGGAAAGACCGCGAAGGGAATGAGGAAATGCGTCATGCCGACGACGACGCCGAATTCGTTGCGCACCAGGGTCAGCGGTTCGGAAATGAAGCCGATCGACTGCAGCCAGGTGTTGATCAGGCCGCGATTGGACAGAAGCGCCACCCAGCCGAAGGCGCGCGTCAGCACAGAGATCCAGAACGGGACCAGGATGCAGAATTCGGCGATGAGGCGCTGCGCCGGGCTGCCGCGCACCCAGACGACCGTGATGGCGTAGGCGGCAGCGACCGACACAACCGTGACGATCGCCGCGATGCGCAGCGTGCGGATGAACACCGACTGCACCAGATCGTCGGTAAGCAAGGCATCATACTGGCCAAGCCCCGGCGTCGGCAGGGCAAAGCTCCACTTCACCACGCCGAGAAACGGCCAGGCATAGGCCAGGACGAGAAACAGGAGCAGCGGCGCCATCAACAGCGCCGCGCCCATCCTGTCGGAGAGAACGCCTCTCATCTCAGATCATCGCTGCCGATCAGGCGGAGATGATCTTGGTGTATTCGTCGAGCGCCGCGCCGTAATTCTTGGCGTACCAGTCCATGTCGAGCGCGATCTGCTTCTTCATGTTTTCGGGATCGACGGGGTTGATGCGCTTCTTGTCGGCGGGGATCAGCGCGTCGGCCGCAGGGTTGGCCGGGCCCTGGCCGAGCTTGTCGAACATGACGAGCTGCTTTTGCGGATCCTGCGCGCTGGCGATGAACTTCATCGCCGCGTCCTTGCCGCCGGGATTGTTCTTGAGCACGGCCAGCGCGCCGGGCGAGATCAGGCCCTGGTCCCAGATGAACTTGATCTTGCCGCCGGAATCCTGCTCGATCAGCGACGCGCGGGTCGACCAGACGATGGCCATCGAGGCTTCGCCGTTGAGCAGCACGCTCTGGCTCTCGGCGCCGCCACCCCAGTAGGCGACGACGTTTTCCTTGAAGGCTGCGATCTTGTCATGCGCCCGCTTGAGGTCGAGCGGGTAGAGCGAAGCCGGCGCGATGCCGTCGGCCAAAAGCGCCGCTTCCCAGCTCGACACGCCCCATTTGTAGAGCGAGCGCTTGCCGGGGAACTTCTTCACGTCGAAGAAATCGGCCATGCCGGTTGGGGCATTGCTGCCGTATTTCTCGGAATCATAGGCGATGACATAGGAGAAGAAATAGGTCGAGGCGGCATATTCCCAGCCGAAGCCAGGGCGCATCTTCTTCTTGTCGACGATGTTGTAGTCGATCGGCTCGAGCGCACCCTGGGCGCCGAGGGTGATTGCCGAGAACGGATCGACGTCGACCAGGTCCCAGGTCGGCGCGCCGCTCTTGAACTGCGCCGAAATGGCGCCTTCGGTCGGGCCGGAGCCGTCCATCTTGACGGTGATGCCGGTGTCCTTGGTGAAAGCCTGGCCATAGGCCGCATCATAGGCGGTGATGGCGTCGCCACCCCAATTGACCAGCACCAGTTCCTTGGCCGCGGCAAAGGCTCCGGTCGAGCGCAGCAGCATCGGCGTGCCGGCGAGCACAAGGGCTGCCAGCTGCGTGAACTGCCGGCGCGAGATCTCGCCGCGTCTGGTCCTTTCGGACAGCGTTTCGATGGCGTGTTTCTTGGTGTCGTTCATGTCAGTTCCCCTTTGTTTTTCGTTGATTTCAATCCGGAAGCCGGTGCGGCGGATCAGGCCGCGCCGGTGCTCATCGTCCTCCGTCCGGAAGGAGGAAACCCTTTTCCGCCGGCCAGGTCAGCCAGACGGAATTGCCTTTGCTCAGTGCCGCGGCGGCAACCTCGTTCGGCACCGAGACGGTCACCTTCGCGCCTTGGCGCGTGGTCAGATCGAGCTTGGTCGCCGCCCCCAGATAAGTCGAGGCAATCGCGGTCGCCGCGATGCCGTTTTCGCCGGCGGCCGCTTCGCGGGCGATCGACATATGCTCGGGCCGGATCGCCAGGATGGCGTCGCCACGGACCTTCTCGGCCTTGCAGTGCATGTTGACCGCGCGGTCTTCGCAAAGGCCTGTCGAGCCATTGTCGGCAGGCTTGACCCCCTTCAGCGGCAGCATGTTGATCTCGCCGAGGAATTCGGCGACGAAGCGGTTGTCCGGCCGGTCGTAGACTTCGTCCGGCGCGCCGACCTGCAGCAATTTGCCATGGTTGAAGATGGCGACGCGCGAAGACAGCGCCAAGGCTTCGCTCTGGTCGTGGGTGACGAAGACGAAAGTGGTGCCGGTTTCCTGGTGCAGGCGCTTCATCTCGGCCTGCATCTGGCCGCGCAAGCTTTTGTCCAGCGCCGAGAACGGCTCGTCGAGCAGAAGCACCCCCGGCTCGAACACCAGTGCGCGGGCCAGCGCGACACGCTGCTGCTGGCCACCGGAGAGCTGCGAGGGCAGTTTCTTCTCATGGCCGACCAAGCCGACGCGCTCGATCATCTCGCCGACCCGCTTCTTGATGTCTGCGGCCGATTTCTTGCGCACCTTGAGCGGGAAGGCGATGTTGGCCTCGACGCTCATATGCGGGAACAGCGCGTAGCCCTGGAACACCATGCCGGCGGCGCGCTGCTCGGCCGGGCGGTCGGTGATGTCGGTGTCGTCGCTGAAAAGCTTGCCTTCTGTCGGCTGCACGAAGCCGGCCAGGATCATCAGGAACGTGGTCTTGCCCGAACCGGAAGGGCCGAGCAGCGTCAGGAACTCGCCGCGGCCGATATTGAGCGACAGATTGTCCAACGCACGGAACGAGCCGAAGCTCTTGCCGATTCCAATTGCCTTGATCTCTGCGGCCCGGCCGGGTTGCTGCATCCTGCCTCTTCCTCAGTCCCAGGTGAAATCGTAGGCAGGCTGGCGGCTCACCGCAACCGAATAGTTTTCGCCTGATCGGCAAATTTGATTCACGTCTGGCAGTCGGGACACACTAAATCTCCGCATCAGGGGTCCCTTGAGAGGGACAGATCAGAGTCGGCTCTCCGACAGCTTCGCCCTGAGCCAGTCGCTGAAGGCGTTGAGCACGGGATGGCCGGCCTTGGCGTGCTCGAAAACCAGGAAATAGGAGCGTGGCGAGGGCACTGACGCTTCAAATGGCTTGACCAGCCGGCCTTCGCTCAGCGCCCGGCGGCCGGTCAGCTCGTCGCCCATGGCAATTCCCTGACCGGCGACCGCCGCCGAGAAGACGAGGTTCATGTCGGAAAAGAAGATACCGCCTTCGGTATCCGGGTTTTCCACCTTGGACAGCGCCAGCCAGCGCGCCCAATCCTCGGTGTCGGAGAGATGCAGCAGGTTGGCGCGCAGGACGTCCGCCGGTTTGGAAAAGCCGCCGACCTTGTTGAGCAATGTCGGGCTGCAGAGCGGCGTGAAGTGGACTTCGCAGAGCAGCTCCACCACCCGGTTCGGCCAGTTGCCGACGCCAAAGGCGATGAAGGCGTCGGCGTCCGGATTCGAGACGTCATCGAGCCGGCGCGGCGTCAGCACCGAGAGCGCCACGTCAGGATACATCTGCTGGAACTCGCCGATATGGGTGCACAGGAACATGGAGGCGAAGCCGGGCGGACAGGAGATGGCAAAGGAGCCGCCGACGCCGGCGCCGTTCGTCTGCGCTCCCGCGTCGCCGAGCACAGTCAGCGCCTTCCTGACATCGGCTGCGTAGCGCTGGCCACGCGGCGTCAGCGCCACCCCCTTGCCGATGCGCTGCAGCAGATCGAAGCCGAGATCGCGTTCCAAAAGCCGCAGCTGGTGGCTCACCGCACTGCGAGTGAGGTGCAGTTCGTCGGCGGCACGCCAGACGCTGCCGTGGCGGGCGAAACTGTCGAGGGCGCGCAGCGCCTGCGTGGATGGAATTCTCAAGAGGTGAACCGAATTTGCATGAACCGGGAAAACATATCACTTTTTGACGAGCCGCTTCACTGCTTTCTTTGATGCATGGACAAACCGGTGACGACATCGGCGCAAGAGACCGCCCTTGCCTGCCTCGACGGCATCCAGCCGCTGCTGTCGGCGTGGACGCGCACCATCTTCGATTTCGGCGAGACCGCCTGGCGCGAGTATCAGTCCGCCGCGTGGTATGTGGAGCGACTGAAGCGGGAAGGCTTTGCCGTCGAGGAAGGTTCCGGCGGCATGCCGACCGCCTTCTGCGCCCACTGGACGAATGGCGCCGGGCCGACGATCGGCCTGTATGCCGAATATGACGCGGTTCCCGGCAACTGCCAGGACGCGGTCACGGTCAAGCAGCCGCGGCCCGGCCTTGGCGTCGAGGCCGGCGGCCACACCGACCCGCATTCGGGGCTCGGCATGGCAAGCCTCGGCGGCCTGCTGGCCACCAAGGCGGCAATGCAGCACCACGGCATTCCAGGCACGTTGCGCTTTACCGGCGAGCCGGCCGAAAAGGTGCGCGGCTCGAAACCTATCCATGCGGCCAAGGGTTATTATGACGGCCTTGCCGGCATGATCTCCTTCCATCCCTTCTACATGCTGCCGCTCTGCAACACCGCGCGCTGGGACACGCATTGTGGGGCAGCCTACGCCGTGATCTACCGCTTCGTTTGCGACGAACCCGAAAACTGGGTTCGCGCAGGCGATGGCGCACCGATCCCGCAGGCGCATTCGGCGGTTCGCGCGCCGGGCGCCAACGACGCGCTGATGACGATGTACATGGCGTCCAAGGCGCTGCGCGACTCCATGCTACCGCATCAGGGGGGCTGGTCGATCAGCGAGGCGATCCTGACTGCGGGCCAGGCGACCGCCGACAATCTGCCGGCGGGGCTGGCCGAGATCCAGTACATGATCCGCGTGCCGACGCTTCGTATGGCCGAGCAGGTCACCGCCGTGCTCGACCGCAATGCCGCGGCGGCGGCGGCGATCGGGGGCTGCCGTTATGAGCGCCACTGGGTATCGAAGTCGCGGCCCGGGCTGGCCAATCACGCCATGGCCGAGATTGCCTATGAAGCGCTGTCGACGGTCGGGCCGCCACGCTGGGACGAGACCGCCAGGGCGATCGGGCGCGAAATCCAGGTCAATGCCGGAGGTCCCGCGACCGAGAACCCGTTCATCGACGAGCTGGAGCGGCTGATCGCACCGCAGGAGGCGGAAGCGATCCTGCGCCGCGACCTGCCGCCTTCGCAGCTGAATTCGACCTCCGACGACTACACCGACATGAGCTGGCACGCGCCGACCGCACGCTTTTACGTCGCTCGTCCGGCGCTGCGTTCGGCCAACGGCCATGCCTATCCCTCCTGGGTGATGAATGCGCTGGGCGGCATTTCAGCGACGATCGATCCAATGATTGCCTGTGCGGCCAGGACGGTCGCGCTGGCGGCGCTGCGCCTGCTCGAGGACGGAAAAGCCCGCGATGCGGCGATGGACGAGTTCGTCACCCGCACAGGCGGCGGAATTGGCGGCACAAACTGGATCGCGCCGCTCTGCGACTACGAACCGCCGATCAACTTCCGCTGGCCGGAATATGTCACCACGGCGCGCGGCCGCGGCTGGTGGATCCCAAGCAAGGGATGACCCGACCAACTCTTGAGAACAAGCCCACGAGGAGAACCGCATGACCGTTCATGATCGCATCGTCGCCGAGCCGTTTTCGCTGCAGCGCCGCAATCCGGCCGGCGGCACCAAGCCGCTGACATCATGGGGCTTCGCCAACGAAACCGACATGTTGACCGACGTGCTGCTGGGATCGCCGAATTTCCTGCGGCATCTGTCGACCAGCTCGCTGTCGCGCAAGCACCTGCGCGAGGCGCCCTGCAACGTCCAGATCGCGCAGGCGCAGCACAAGGACCTGGTCGCCGCCTACGAGCATTTCGGCGTCAACATCCACTGGCACGAGCCGACGCCGGAACTGCCGATGCAGGTCTATTCCCGTGATTCCAGCGTCATGACGCCCTACGGTGCGATCATTACCGCCATGGCCAATTGGTGGCGGCGCGGCGAAAATTATGCCGCCATCCGCACCTACGAGAAGCTCGGCATCCCGATCTACGACATGGTCACGGCAGGCACGTTCGAGGGCGGCGACTTCAACGTCATCGAGGACGGCGTGGTGTTGATCGGCTGCGGCGGCGCCCGCACGCAGGAAGAAGGCGCCCGCCAGGTGCAGGCCTGGTTCGAGAAGGAGGGCTGGGAAACCCGCATCGCCTTCATCGACGAATATTATGTCCATATCGACCTGATGGTGGTGCCGATCGCCGAAAAGCTCACTGCAGTGTGCCTCGCCTGCACCGAGCCCGGCATCGTCGACTGGCTGAAGGGCAAGGGCCATGAGATCATCGATGTTCCCTTCCAGGACACGATGGCGCTCGGCTGCAACTTCATGTCGCTCGGCAAGGACCGGGTGATCGCGCCGACCTCGAGCCAGACGCTGATCGGACAGCTCAAGGCGCGCGGCTTCGAGGTCGCGGCCATCGACATGAGCGAGATCTCCAAGACCGGCGGCGGCATCCACTGCATGGCGCAGGCCTTGAAGCGCGAAGCAGCGTAAGAGATCACCGCCCCGCCGATGTTATACGGCGGGGCGCGGAGACTGCCGTGGACGGGTTCCAGGCTCGATCCGATGCATCGTCCGTTTTTCACAGGATGGACAACGCCCGGGATCGGTTTTACGAGTCAGCCCAACCAGCGGAGATGTTCGCGCCCCCCAATGAACAAGATCGATACCCACAACAGCAAGGGCGGCGACGAGCGCTCTACCGCCACCAGCCTGCTGCGGCTCGGCACAAGGTTGAAGCTCTCCCGGCAGACGCGTGGGCTGACCTTGAAGGCGCTCGCGGCTGCCGCCAACTGCTCTGAAAGCCTGCTTTCCAAGGTCGAGAACGGCAAGGTCTCACCCTCGCTGCCCATGCTTCACCGGCTGGTCGAGGTGCTCGGCACCAACATCGGCTGGATGTTCGAGGAAGCCGATGGCGAGGAAGGCATCGTCTTTCGCGCCGGAGCGCGGCCGCTGATCGCGCTCGATCCGCTCAGGCGCGGCGAAGGCATATCGCTGGAGCGCGTCATCCCCTATTCGCCGGGCCACCTTCTGCAGTGCAATATCCATCATATCGAGGCGGGCGGTGAAAGCGCCGGCCCGATCCAGCATGCCGGCGAGGAAGTCGGCTATCTCCTCGAAGGCGCCATCGAACTGATGGTCGGTGAAAAGA
Organism: Mesorhizobium sp. B2-4-19; assembly: GCF_006441315.1. Taxonomy (NCBI): domain Bacteria; kingdom Pseudomonadati; phylum Pseudomonadota; class Alphaproteobacteria; order Hyphomicrobiales; family Phyllobacteriaceae; genus Mesorhizobium; species Mesorhizobium sp. B2-4-19. The sequence goes on from NZ_VFUV01000001.1 coordinate 122,951, forward strand.
CGTTTCGCCTGTCCGCCGGCGATTCCTTCGTTTTCAACTCCGAACTGCCGCACTGGTACCGCAATGTCGGCGACGAACGCGCCAGCATTTTCTGGGTGAATACGCCGGCGACATTCTGATCTCGCCAGCCCCCGTCTCCTTTCGCCAGTGCTAATTCAAGTCACTTGACAAGAAATCAAGTATCTTGAATTATGCGTCTGCGCCCAGCGCCTGATGAGCCCGATCAAGGGCCTTTTCCGCAAAACCAAGGGGAACCGGAATGCGTCTTACCAAGATCCTTTCAGGCTGCGCCGCAGCCATCGCCATGACCCTCGCGCTTGGCTCCGCCTCGGCCATGGCCGAAACCTATGCGCTGGTCACCATCAACCAGCAGGCCCTGTTCTTCAACCAGATCAATGACGGTGCCAAGGCCGCGGCAAAGGCCGCCGGCGTCGACCTCGTCATCTTCAACGCCAACAATGTGCCGAGCGCGCAAAACGACGCGATCGAGAACTACATCACCCAGAAGGTCGACGGCATCATTCTCGTCGCCATCGATGTCAACGGCGTGAAGCCCGCGATCACCGCGGCCAAAGCCGCCGGTATTCCGGTGATTGCCATCGACGCGCAGATCCCGAACGGCGACAATGTCGCCTTCGTCGGCGTCGACAACACCAAGGCCGGCGAGGATATCGGCAAGTTCTACGCCGAATACGTCAAGACCAAGCTGAACGGAACCGCCAAGATCGGCGTTGTCGGCGCGCTCAATTCGTTCATCCAGAACCAGCGCCTGGACGGCTTCAAGAAGGCTGTCACCGAGAGCGGCCAGAAAGTGACTTTCCTCGACACGGTCGATGGCCAGAACGTGCAGGACGTGGCGCTGTCGGCCTCCGAAAACCTGATGACGGCCAATGCCGACATGACGACGCTTTATGCGACCGGCGAGCCGGCCTTGCTCGGCGCCGTTTCGGCCGTCACCAGCCAGGGCCGTACCGGCGACGTCAAGGTGTTCGGCTGGGACCTGACCAAATCCGCGGTGCAAGGCCTCGAAGAGGGCTGGGTAATCGCCGTCGTCCAGCAGGATCCGGCCGGTGAAGGCAAGGCTGCCATCGAAGCCTTCGGCAAGTTGAAGAAGGGCGAGAAGATCGATCCGATCATCAACGTTCCGATCACCATCGTAACCAAGGAAAATGTCGGCCAGTTCAAGGACATGTTCAAGTAAGATCCTCCCCAGACCGCCGGGCCGCGCGTCGACTTTGTGGTCGTCGCGCAGCCCGGCGACCGATTAAACATGCCGCATGAGAACTGGAACCATGATGAGCGATGGCGAGACCTGCCGCGTCAGGATGACCGGTATTTCCAAACGATACGGCCCTATCCAGACGCTGGATGATGTTTCGCTGAAGCTGAAACCTGGCGAGGTGCTCGGCCTGGTCGGCGACAATGGCGCCGGCAAATCCACCTTGAGCAAGGTTCTGTCCGGCGCGGTCATTCCGGATTCCGGCACGATCGAGATCGATGGCAAAGCCGTGTCCTTTTCCTCGCCGGCCGATGCCCGCGCCGCACGGGTGGAGATGGTCTACCAGGACCTTTCGCTCTGCGACACGGTGGATGTGGCCGGCAATCTCTTCCTCGGCCGCGAGCCTCGCCGCCACGTGCTCGGCGTCCCCTTTCTCGACAACAGGCGCATGCATGACCAGACGCGCGAGATGCTCGACCGGCTCGGCATCGTCATCGCCGACACCAGGCTCAAGGTCGAGAACCTGTCCGGCGGCCAGCGCCAGTCGATCGCCATCGGCCGCGCCGCCTCCTTCGATCCATCGGTGCTGATCATGGACGAACCGACAGCCGCCCTCGCGGTGGCGGAAGTCGAGGCGGTGCTGGACCTCATCCGCGCCGTCAGCGCCCGCGGCGTCAGCGTCATCCTCATCACGCACCGGCTGCAAGATTTGTTCCTGGTCTGCGACCGCATCCAGGTCATGTATGAGGGCCGCAACGTCGCCGAACGCAGGATCGGCGACACCAGCATCGAGGAGGTCGTCAACCTGATCGTCGGCCGGAAATTCACCGCGCGTTCGGCGCGCGCCAACCGCGACGAGGGGGTACAGCCATGAACGTCACCTCCGCCGGTGTTGGCGCCTCGCCGCCCAAACGCGCCCACAACAGCACCTGGAAGGATGTGGCGGCAGCCAATGGCAGCGTCGTTTCCATCGCGCTGTTCTTCATCGTCGTCTGCGTGGTCTTCGCGCTGGTCACCGGTTCCTTCCTGACGACGCCCAATCTGCTCAACATCGTGCGCCAGTCGGCGCCGCTGCTGATCGTTGCGGCGGCGATGACCTTCGTCATCACCACCGGAGGCATCGATCTTTCGGTCGGGTCCGTGCTGGCACTGACGGCGACACTTTCGGCCGTTGCGCTGCAGGCCGGCCTGCCATGGCCGCTGGTCGTTGTCGGCATGCTGGCGCTTGGCGCGGCGATCGGCGCCTTGCAGGGCTTCTTCATCGCCTATGAGCGCATCCCGGCCTTCATCGTCACGCTTGCCGGGCTCTCGGTCATCCGTGGCGTGGCGCTGCTGATCACCGGCGGCTATTCGATCCCGGTCGAGCCGACGAGCTTCTTCGTCAACATCGGCAGGGCCTGGTTCCTCGGTGTGCCGGTACCCGCCTTGCTCGCCCTTGTCGTCCTGGCCATCGCCTATCTCGCCTTCAACCAGACGCCGTTCGGCCGCTATGTGACCGGCATCGGGGCCAACGCCGAGGCTGTGCGCCGCGCCGGTGTCGATACGCGTTTCATGACGCTCTTCGTCTATGTACTGTCGGCCATGGCGGCAGCGTCGGCCGGCGTCATTCTGGCCGCGCGGCTGGGCTCCGGCTCGTCCAATTCCGGCCAGGGTTTCGAGCTCGATGTCATCGCCGCCGTGGTGCTTGGCGGCACCAGCCTGTTCGGCGGGCGCGGTACGATCATCGGCACCGTGCTCGGCGCATTGACCGTCGCGGTCATCGGCAACGGCCTGATCCTGGCGCACATGTCGCCCTTCCTGACGCCGATTGTCACCGGCACTATCATCCTCGTTGCCATCTGGCTGAATTTCCGCCTGTTCAAGGGCGCGACGCGGAGCCGCTGACATGGATCATTTGTTCGACAACACGCCAAGGCAAAGGGCGCCGATCGGTGTTCGCTCCGGGACCGTGATGACCGTTACCGGCCCGGTCGCGATCGCCGACATGGGCGTGACGCTGATGCACGAGCATATCCTGCTCGATGGCTCGACATCCTGGAAATGCCCCTGCCATCCCGACGACAGGAAGATCGCCGAGCAGCCGGTCAGCATGGAGATCATCGGCGAATTGCGGATGAACCCCTACATGAACCGCGACAATGTCTCGCTCGACGACAGCGACCTGGCGCTTTCCGAGCTCGCCAGGTACCGGGCGCTGGGCGGCCACACGGTTGTCGACGCGACCAATATCGGCATCGGCCGCGATCCGGTGAAACTGGCGCGTATTGCCCGCGCCTCCGGCTTGCGCATCGTCATGGGCACGGGCTTCTATCTGCAGCACACCCATCCCGACTGGCTGAAGGCGATGGACGTCGACGCCGTCACGGAATTTCTCGTCAACGATGTCGGCGGCGGCTCGACGCAGCCCGAAATCATGGCCGGCATCATCGGCGAGGTCGGCGTCAGCAAGGATTTCACCGAAGAGGAACGCAAGTCGCTGCGGGCTTCAGCGCGCGCGGCCAGGATCACCGGCGTCCCACTGACCATCCATCTGCCCGGCTGGGAACGGCTGGCGCATGACGTGCTCGACGTGGTCGAGGCCGAAGGCGCGGATCTGAGACATACGATCCTTTGCCATATGAATCCGAGCCACAATGATCTTGCCTACCAGAGAAGCCTCGCCGCGCGTGGCGCCTTCCTGGAATACGACATGATCGGCATGGATTTCTACTATGCCGACCAGGATGCGCAGTCGCCTTCCGACGAGCAGAACGCGCAGGCGATCCGGTCGTTGATCGACATGGGGCTGATCGACAGGATCCTGCTGTCTCAGGACGTCTTCCTGAAGATCATGCTGACGCGCTTCGGCGGCTTCGGCTACGGCTTCATCCTCAAACATTTCGTGCCAAGGCTGAAACGCCATGGTGTCGAGCAATCGGCAATCGACCGCATGCTCATCGACAACCCAAAGACCGTGTTCGCCGCGAGCCTCTGAGCTGCCGGCCACAGCAAAAAAACAGGGAGTGTACATGTCCAGGAAGAAAGTTCTTCTCGCCGGCGAGTCCTGGGTCTCGACCGCGACCCACATCAAGGGCTTCGACCAGTTTCCGACCGTGACCTATCACACCGGCGCCGATGAACTGCTGGCGGCGCTGAAGGATGGTCCGTTCGACGTCACTTTCATGCCGGCGCACGAAGCGCAGCGGAATTTTCCCCAAACCATGGAGACGCTTTCGGCTTATGACGCAGTGATGCTCTCCGACCTTGGCGCCAATACGCTGTTGCTTCACCCCGACACCTGGGTCCACTCCAAGCCGACGCCGAACCGGCTGCGGCTGCTGCGCGACTATGTCGGCAATGGCGGCGGCCTCCTGATGTTCGGCGGCTATTACAGCTTCCAGGGCATCAACGGCGGCGCACGCTACCACAAGACGCCGGTCGAGGACGTCCTGCCGGTGACCTGCCTGCCGGTGGACGATCGCGTCGAGGTGCCCGAGGGCTATGCGCCGGTCGTTGTCGGTCCTCAAAGCCATCCGATCCTGAAGGGCCTGGGCAAGGATTGGCCGATCCTGCTCGGCTTCAACGAGGTCACGGTCAAGGAGGGCGCCGAAGTCCTCGCCACCGTGTCTTCCGACTACCGTTCCATGCCACTGCTGGTGACCGGCAAATATGGCAAGGGCCGCACCGTAGCCTGGACATCGGATGTCGGGCCGCACTGGCTGCCGCCGGGCTTCATCGCCTGGAATGGCTACAAGACGCTCTTCGAACAGATGCTGGGCTGGGCGACAGCCAGGGATTAGCCATGCGCGTCCATGTCGTCGGCAATGCCTGCGTCGATACGACGTTTCAGCTGGGCCGCTTTCCGCGGCCTGGCGAGACGTTGAACGCGTCCAGTCATGTTGACGGACTTGGCGGCAAAGGGGCGAACCAGGCGGTGGCCGCCGCCCGCACCGGAGCCGATGTCCGTTTCCATGCGGCGATCGGCGACGATGCAGCCGGCCTTTGGATACGGGAACGGCTGAGCCGCGACCTCGACGCCAGCCATCTGTCGATGCTGGCGCTGCCCAGCGACCGGTCGACGATCATCGTCGATGAGCGCGGCGAAAACCTCATCGTCACCGGTGCCAGCTGCGCCGCCGCCTTCGATCCGCTGGCCGACAGCGGTTTCGCGACGTCGGTCGAACGCGGCGACATCGTGGTGATGCAAGGCAATCTTCTTCCCGATGTAACGACAGCCTGCCTGCAAGCGGCGCGCAGCGCGGGCGCCTTGACGGTCCTCAATCCGAGTCCGCTTGCGGTCGGTTCGACACCGTATCTGGGAGCGGTCAGCCTCGCTGTCGTCAACGCAGGCGAAGCAGAGCAACTGACCGGAACCGGCGATGCAGCCGCGGCGGCCCGCGAATTGATCCGTCAAGGCGCCGACAGCGCGATCGTGACACTTGGCGCGGCCGGCTGCCTGGTTGCCGACCGCGAAGGACGGATCGACCGGTTCGCGGCGCCCAAGGTGGACGTGGTGGATACCAGCGGCGCGGGCGATGTCTTTTGCGGCTGCCTTGCAGGCTGCCTTGCGGCTGGCATCGGCCTCGCCGCGGCAGCGCGGATCGCGGTGCGAGCCGCGGCCATTTCTGTCGGTCGCCCCGGCACGCTCGGCTCCTGCCCCGACAGGCAAGAGATGAAGATACTCATGGAAACGACGGAAGCGGAAACCGCATGACAAAATCCCCCAACTCCATCGGCTCCAAGCAGGTCGCCGATGACGCGCTGCAGTCGATCTTCGGCCGAAAGAAAGTGGTCATCGGCGTCGTGCATCTGGCGCCCCTGCCGGGCGCGCCGCGCTACGATGGCGAGGCGGTCGAGGCCATCTACCAGCGCGGCCTCGACGATGCCAAAGCCTATCTCGATGGCGGCTGCGACGGCGTGATCGTCGAGAACCATGGCGACGTGCCCTTCGCCAAGCCGGACGATATCGGCCCCGAGACCTCCGCTTACATGTCAGTCGTCTCCGACCGCATCCGCAGGGAACTCGGCCGGCCGATCGGCATCAATGTGCTCGCCAATGCCTCCATCCCCGCGCTGTCGATCGCCAGCGCCTCGGGTGCCTCCTTCGTGCGCGTCAATCAGTGGGCGAACGCCTATGTCGCCAATGAAGGCTTTATCGAAGGCGAGGCGGCGCGCGCCATGCGCTTCCGCGCCAGGCTTCGCGCCAACGGCATCCGCATCTTCGCCGATGCCCATGTCAAGCATGGCGCCCATGCGATCGTCGGCGACCGGCCGGTCGAGGAACAGGTCAAGGACCTGGTGTTCTTCGATGCCGATGCGGTGATCGCCACCGGCCAACGCACCGGCCACGCCGCCGACCTCGGCTACATCAGGATGATCAAGGACGCGGCCGGGCTGCCGACGCTTGTCGGCAGCGGCGTGACGCCCGAAAATGCCAACGACATTCTCGACATTGTCGACGGCGTCATCGTCGCCAGTTCGCTGAAACATGATGGTGTCTGGTGGAACCAAGTCGATCCACCGCGGGTGAAGGCCTTCATCAGCGGCCTCAAGCGATGAGTTTGACGCCTCGGATTGACGGCGACAGACTGCTCGGGCGGCTTGATGCTTTCGCCAGGATCGGGGCGACACCAGCCGGCGGTGTCAACCGGCAGGCGTTCAGCGTCGAGGATCGCAGGGCCCGGCGCCTCCTGGCGGAGCTGGCCCTGGAGCGTGGCTTCACGGTCTTTCAGGACGGTATCGCGAACCTCTTCATTCGCCGCGAAGGTACGGATGCCACGCTGCCACCGCTCCTGATCGGCAGCCATCTCGACAGCCAGCCGACAGGCGGCCGCTTCGACGGTGCGCTCGGCACGCTTTCCGCCTTCGAGGTGATCGAGGCGCTGGAGGACGCAGGGGCTGAAACCCGAATGCCGGTCGAGGTCGTCGCCTGGGCCAATGAAGAAGGCAGCCGCTTCGCGCCGGGCGTCATGGGCTCCATGGCCTTCACCGGCGCGGATACCGCCGCGTGGAAATCCATTGTCGGCGCCGACGGTGCGCTCCTCGCAGCTGAGCTGGAGGCGACGATCACCGCCTTGCCGGAGGCTGCCCTTCGTCCAACCGGCATGCCGATATCAGGCTATATCGAGCTGCATATCGAACAGGGGCCATCGCTGGAAAAGGAGCAGTTGCCGATCGGTGTCGTAACCGCCGTCCAGGGTACGCGCTGGCTGGAAGTCTCCTTCCAGGGCACTGCCGGTCATGCGGGCACGACAGACCTTGCCTACCGCAGGGATCCGATGGTCGCCGCGATTGCCGCGATACACAGGCTGCAAACGACAATCATGCCGCTCGACAGCAGCGCGCGGCTGACGGTTGGCCGGATCGCCGCCAGGCCGGGATCGATCAACGCCATACCGCAATCGGTGGCCTTCACCGTCGATATCAGGCATCCGAGGGCAGAGCAGCTCAACGTCATAGAGGCTGAGGTCCGCCGGGTCTGCGCTGCGGAAGCAGAGGCCCAGCATTGCAGGGCAACGATCAAGCGATCGTTCGATATGCCCGGGGCGACCTTCTCGCCGGTTATGGTCAAAACCGTCGAGGAGGCCGCCAGTTCCCTGCAGCTTCAGTACAAGCAGATGATATCGGGCGCTTTCCATGATGCGCTGTTCCTCGCCCGCGTCGCGCCTGCCGCAATGATCTTCGTGCCGTGCCGTGACGGGCTTAGCCACAACGAGGCGGAGTATGTGGAACCTGGCGACGCAGTGATCGGCGCACACGTTCTGCTGCGGACGGCCATCATGGTCGCCTCGCCGCGATGACCATTCATAGCACCCGTCTATGATAGGCTGATCGCAGTCAGCCGACGAAGCGCGGTTTCGAGGCGGCGACCGTCGCCAATCATGGCTGCCCCTGCCCTCTCGTCGACAAACCTTGCAGCTGTGTCCTCGCAGCCCTTGTGGCACCCGCAAAATGGATGAATAGTCGGGACAGGGCGCTGCCCCTGAAATTGCCGGCTTGCGGTTTTCAGGTCACGCCACAGCCGAGCCGGGTTTTTGGAATGGTCAGCCCTGAACCGCGCAAGAGAAGAGGTCCGATCGCGTCGCGCCTTCTGGCGCTTGACGCCTGGATCGATTCCTCGCTCTACGAGATCGGGTTCAAGGCGCGGCAGTTCTGGGAAGCGGCGACGATCTTCTCGCGGCGCTTCCGTCTCAAGGGCTGGCGGCGCGGCATCATCGAGATTTTGAGCGAGGGTTTCACGCTCGGTGCCGGCGGCGTCGTGGTGATGCTGGCGCTGGCCATTCCGGCGTTCCAGGATACGGCCGGCGACTGGCGCGCCCAGGGCGACTTCGCCGTCACCTTCCTCGACCGCTATGGCAACGAGATCGGCCAGCGCGGCATCATCCAGCGCGATTCCGTGCCGGTCGACGAGATGCCTGATCACGTCATCAAGGCGGTGCTTGCCACCGAGGACCGTCGCTTCTTCGACCATTACGGCATCGACGTGCTCGGCCTGTCACGCGCGATCTTCGAGAATGTGCGGGCGAATTCCGTCGTCCAGGGTGGCTCCAGCATCACCCAGCAATTGGCCAAGAACCTGTTCCTGACCAATGAGCGCACTTTCGAGCGCAAGATCAAGGAAGCCTTCCTGTCGCTGTGGCTCGAAGCCAATCTGTCGAAGAAGGAAATCCTGCAGCTCTATCTCGACCGCGCCTATATGGGCGGCGGTACGTTCGGCATCGAGGCGGCGGCGGACTTCTATTTCGGCAAGAGCGTCAAGGATCTCAATCTCGCCGAGGCGGCGATGCTGGCCGGCCTGTTCAAGGCGCCGACCAAATACGCTCCACACATCAACCTGCCGGCGGCGCGCGCCCGCGCCAATGTGGTGCTGTCCAACCTCGTCGATTCCGGCTTCATGACCGAAGGCCAAGTGCTGCAGGCAAGGCTGCATCCGGCCGACGTCGTCGACCGCGGCGAACAGAAAAGCCCCGACTATTTCCTCGACTGGGCCTTCGACGAGGTCAAGAAGATCGCCAAGCCCGGCCAGCATTCGCTGGTTGCCCACACCACCTTCGACGCCAACATCCAGAAAGCGGCGGAAGAGTCCATCGAGTTCCACCTGCGCCAGTTCGGCAAGGAGTACAACGTCACCGAAGGTGCCGTGGTGGTCATCGAGACCAATGGCGCGGTCCGCGCCATCGTCGGCGGCCGCGACTACGGCGCCAGCCAGTTCAACCGCGCCACCAAGGCGCTGCGCCAGACCGGCTCGTCCTTCAAACCCTATGTCTACGCCACGGCGATGGAACATGGCTTTACGCCCAATTCGATCATTTCTGGCGGGCCAATCAGCTGGGGCAACTGGTCACCGCACAATTACAGCGGCGAATCGGCCGGCAACATCACGCTGATCATGGCGATGGCCAAGTCGATCAACACCGTACCGGTGCGGCTGGCCAAGGACCATCTCGGCATCGCGCCGATCAAGGCGATGGCCGAGGCGATGGGCGTGGAATCGCCGCTCGAGTCGCACAAGACGATGGTGCTCGGCACTTCGGGCATGACCGTGATGGACCAGGCGACGGGCTATAGCGTGTTCGCCCAGAACGGCTTCGTCGGTTCCAGGCACGGCATCACCCAGCTTGTCACCCGCACCGGCGACGTGGTGTATGACTGGACCAAGGATGCGCCGCCGCCGCACCGGGTGCTGTCCGAGCAGGCGCTGAAATCCATGAACACCATGCTGGCGGCCGTGCCGGTGATGGGTACGGCGCGGCGCGCGCAAATTCCCAACATCGTCGTCGCCGGCAAGACCGGCACGACGCAATCCTATCGTGATGCCTGGTTCGTCGGCTTCACCGGCAACTACACGGCGGCCGTGTGGCTGGGCAACGACGATTTCACCCCGACCAAGAACATGACGGGCGGGTCGCTGCCGGCGATGGTGTGGCAGCGCCTGATGGTCTACGCGCACCAGAACATCGACCTGAAGCCGATCCCCGGCATTGACAAGCCGTTCATCGACGAGGAGATCGCGGCCAAGGCGGCCGAAGCGCAGAAGAAGGGCGAGGAACAGGCCGCGGCCGACGCGGCCGCCGAACGCCCGGCGGTGCTGTCCAGCCGGACCACGCAGACGCTGAGGGACATGACGCAGCTGTTCCAATCCGCGCCCAAACTCCACGCCGCCTCGCCCGAAACGCTCTCGGCGCTGTGACTTCGGCCTCGGCGCGGAGCAAGCCAACAGGCAAATCCATCACGCCCGCTTGCCACAAGGCCCCGCGCCGCGATATCCCCGAACGGCAATCCTTCGCGCACGCGGCCCTTCATGCTCAAGAACGCCTTCCTGATGCTGCTTTCGCTTGCCATTGCCATTGGCGGCGGCGGCGCCAGCGTCTGGTATGCGCTGGAGATCCAGGACGGTGTCGGCGCCATCCGCATCGGCCAATGGACGGCCTTCCCCGACATCGGCACACCAGCAGCCGACCCCTATTCGAAGGCCCGCGTGGCGCGCGAGGGCGTGCTTGCACTCGGCCGCGCCGAAGGGCTGTCCTTCGTCGCGGAAAATGACGCTGCCGGCGACCAGCTCAAGCGGGAATGCAGCTACAGGATAGAGGGCGGATTCCCGACCGCCCGCTTCTGGACGCTCTATGCCGCCGATCAATCGCTCGGCGTCGTCGAGACCGGCAAGCCGCGGCTTGCCGCGCTTCAGTCCTACCAGGTGCTGCGCCAGGCCGACAATTCGGTGACCATCTCGGTCGGCCATCGCCCCATGCCCGGCAACTGGCTTCTGACCAACGGTTCCGGACGGATGTATTTCGTCCTGACCTTCTACGACACGCCGATCGCCAGCAGCACCGGCCTGTCGGACGTCTCGCTGCCCAGGATCGTGAAGGCCGGCTGCGATGCGTAATGTCCTGGCCGCGCTGCGCCGTCTTTTTCACGCCGTCCTGCTCGGCCTGGTCGGTGCAGGCATCGTCCACATCGTGGTGCTGCTTCTGGTGCCGGAATTTTCGGAACGCGATGCCTGGTCGCGACTGTCCATGGCATCCGACCTCTACCGGATGAACCGGCTCGATGCCGAGGCGGGCGGCGCGCCGGTGGTGAAATCGGTCGACCCGCTGTTCTACGCCGCGGCCTGCCGGTTCGACCTCGAGGAAGGCATGGTCCGGATCAAGGCGCCGGGGAACGTCCCCTTCTGGTCGGTGTCGGTCTATGACCGCAACGGCCACAACATCTATTCCTTCAACGACCATACGGCTGCCGACGGAAAACTCGATGCCGTGGTGCTGACGCCGGCGCAGATGATCGACGTGCGCAAGGATTTGCCCGAGGACCTGCAGGGAGCGATCTTCGTCGAAGCGCCTATCGGCGAGGGGATTTTCGTTATCCGCAGCTTCGTTCCGGACGACAGCTGGAAGCCGATCGTGTCACGCTTTCTCGACCAGAGTTCCTGCGAGCTGCAGGATTTCTAAGGCTCTTTGTCTTTGACGCAATTCCCTAGGGAAACCCGCTTCACACTTTTCCTGGAATTGCTCTGGCCAGAAGCGCAGAACTGACGGCCTGACGGACCAGGCCACGGCTTCAGTGGTGCGGCACCGGCGTCCGTGGCGATCCCGGCTTGTCGGAGCCGGCAGGCCGAGCTTCGCCGGTGCTGGACCGCTCATAACGGATGCCGGGAAAGATGATCACCGCCGCCGGTATTTCGGTGGTTTGCTTGGCTCGATTGGTCGGTGCCGCACGCGGCACGAAAGACAGTACCATGCCCATGATTCGCGCATTCCTCTCGGTTTCCCCGGAGCACAACGCAACGCCTCCAAATATCATTAGGCCGGCAGAGGGTTAACGGAGCGCTAACGGATCACCGCTAACTTGATCTTTGTCTTGAGGTCAGGAGGTTCTGACCGGAGCAATCGCGAAACCGACACGGTCCCGGTTGAGCGTGCCCAAGGCTGTGTATCGAGTATCGGGTATCCTTCGTGTCATCTTCGGACTTCAGGCAAATCGCGATACGGACGGAATCGGGCAAGGCCGAGAGGCTGTTCCGCGCCGCGGTGTCGGCGTTCTGCTCGCTGACCCGCCCGTCACGCCGCGAGATCGGCCAGCTCGAAGATCTGACGCTGCCGCTGTTCGACGATGTGTCCGTCGAATCTCGACGCTACGTCGCCGCCGCCCTTTCCGAATGTGAATATGCGCCCGCAGCACTGGTGCGGCGCCTCTGCGAGGAACCGGTCGATATTGCAGCGCCGCTGCTGATCCGCTCACGCGCCGTCAGCGATATCGACCTCATCGCGCTGATCGGCCGGCACGGCCTGCCGCATGCGCGCGCCATAGCGCGCCGCAAGGACTTGAACCCGACCATTGCCGACCTGATCCGGGCGCTCGAACGGCCGACACTGGTGAGGGTGCGGGAACCGGACGTGCAAGCTCCCACGGCGCCAACCGTCGCAGCCGCGGATGCCGAAGCTGCCGAGGACTATGCTCCAAGCCAACAGTCTCCCGGCATTGCCGCCGAGAATGCGCGGCGCAGGCTGCGCTCCATGATGCGCACCGGCGACGAAGCATCGGCGGCGAAGGTCGATGCGTTCCCCGGGTCGGATACCTATGTCAAATTGCGCGAGACGGCGCTGACAGGAAACGCCGCGTTTTTCCAGACCGCGCTTGCGGACGCGCTCGACATTGATTTCTCGACCGCGCGCTCGCTGACTGCCAGCCAGAACTATGCATCATTGCTCGCGGCGCTGCGCTCGCTCGACTTCAGCGAAGACAGGGCCTTCCTGATCACGGTCGCCATCTATCCCAGCCTGTTCCCGCATCCCCAGGCCATCCGCACCTATCTCGACTGCTACCGCCTGCTGCATCGCGATGTGGCTCTGGACCGGGTACGGGGGTGGAAGGCAGAGGCCCTCTCCAGGATGGTTCGTGACGCATCGCCTGCAAACAGCGACAGCCGCCAGGCGTCGAACAGCGACGAAACCACGGCTCGCGGCCTCAGGGCGTCTTCACGGAAATAAGCTCCTCGACGGGAACGGTGCCGCCTTCGATCTCGACCACCCAGATATCGGGATCGAATTTCTTTTCCCTTTCAAGCCGGGCAGCGAGCACGGCCGGATCATCGCCGGCGGCGAGAAGGCTGAAGAAACGGTCGTCGGGCTTGGCCGAATCGTAGCTTGTCTGCGGCGCCGGCCCGTAGAGGGCGACGTCACCCAGCCTACCCCGCGTCAGCACGAAAACAGCACCGGCCTCGGTCGCGCCGCGGTTGACCACGGCGGCAAATCCGCCAGCGCCGAAAACGCGGCGCACCAAGGCAGAAACCCACAGATCCGATGTGACGCGCATGAGAAGCTCCGAAAGCGTGCGGGCTATCTAGCGATAATTCCGTCGCTCGGCGAGCCGTCGTTTCGGCCTCGTTGGTCGGACCTCAATTGGTCAGACCGATCTCGCGCATCTTGACGTAGACGATCTCGTCGGGCTCGCCGGTCTGCGGCAGGCCGAACAGCGACTGGAATTCCTTGATCGCCGCCTTGGTGCGCGCGCCGACGACACCATCCAGCCGCATGTCGTCATTGCCGAACGCCTTGAGCCCGGCCTGGATCTTGACGATGCGGGGGTCGGGTCCCTGGGCCTGGACGGCATCCGTCTGCCCGGAATTTGTCTGCCCAGAATTTGTCTGCAGGGACACCGGCACGGCGGCCTGCGTATCCGAGCGCGGTTGCGGTTTGGGTACGGAGGCGGTCTTCGGCGTTGCGCCAAGCTGATCGAGCAACAGGGCATCGATCTCGCCGGAAGCGTTGAGGCCGACCTTCTGCTGGTAGGCCTGTATGGCCTTGCGCGTGTTGGGGCCGGAAATGCCGTCGACCGTGCCGGGATAGAAGTCGAGGTCCTTCAATATGCCTTGCACCTGCTCGACCACCGGATCGCCCTTCATCGGTGCGGGCGCCGCATTGGGCCGCACGATGTTGATCGTCGTCTCCGGCTCGTCGGAGGCAGTGTGCGGAAACCCCTGGAAATTGCGGGTAGCGAAGAAGGCCCCGGCATGCGGGAAAGGCTGATACCACAGCGCATTCGCCGAGACATAGAACAGCGTCACCAGGAATGCCGTCGATCCGCCCACCAGGACGGGGTTGCGCGAAATCATCCCGCCGACGGCCATGGCGCCGTCCTGGAAGGCGTTGCTGCGGCGTTTGACCGCTTTAGGCTGTTTTGCGGAGCGAGCCATTTCTGTCCCCTTTCGCCCTCGTCACCGGCATCGTCAGCACCCCTGTCTGGTTCGCCGGGCGCCCCTTCGGCCCGTTGATCGGCAGGCTGATGGTCACCGTGGTGCCCTCGTCCGGCATGCTTTCGATCGACATGGTGCCTTCGTGCAGCGCCACCAAGCCCTTCACCAGAGACAGGCCAAGGCCGGTCCCCTCGAAACGGCGCGTATAGTCGTTCTGGATCTGCGTGAAGGGCTTGCCGAGATTGGCGAAATCCTCCTCGGCAATGCCGATGCCGGTGTCCCTCACCCAGAAATGCAGGCGCGAACCGATCCGCTTGGCGCCAACGACGACATCGCCGCCGTCGGGCGTGAACTTGATCGCATTGGAGACGAGATTGATCAGCATCTGCTGCACGGCGCGGCGATCGGCATTGATGTCGCCGGCGTCGGGGGCGATCTGCGTCTGCAAATTGATGTTCTTGGCCTGCGCCTGCAGCCGCATCATCGACTGGCACATGTCGACGGCTTCCATGAACCGGAACGGCTCCGGGTCCGCCGTGTAGGCGCCCGATTCGATCCTCGACACATCGAGTATGGATGTCACGACGGCCAGAAGATGCTGCCCTGAATCCCGCACCAGGGTGACATATTCCTTTTGGCGCGGATCCTTGAAGGCGCCGAACATCTCATGCAGCAGCATGTCCGAGAAGCCGATGATGGCGTTCAGCGGCGTGCGCAGTTCATGGCTGACGACCGCCAGGAACCGGCCCTTGGCCACTTCCGCGGCTGCCGCCGTCTCATTGGCCTGCGCCAGTTCTTCACGCAGCCGGGCAGTCTCGTCATTCTCGCGCAGCACCAGCGTGAAGACGTCGCTCTGCTCCTCGCCACGCAGCAGTTCGAGCAGGAATGGCCGGTAATTGTCGGCCATCGAGCGCGTGTCATTCTGGCCATTGCCGTTCTGGGGCAGCCTGACGCGCAGTTCGAGGCGGCGCGAGGCAGCACCATCGCGCATGTCGGCCAGGGCGCTGAGGTAGGAGACACGGTCCGACAGATGGACACGGTCGAAGAGGCCGGTTCCGGAAAGCAGTTCCGGCGGCAATTTCAAAAGCGTGCGTGCCTTGGCGGACGCATCGAGCACCTCGCCATGGCGGGCGACCCGCAGGATCACCGCGTCGATGATGTCTTCCAGCCGGTCGCCGGTATCCAGCGTATCGGCCGCACCGGCGCTATCGCGAAACGCCGACAGGCGCGGGATCAGCGTCAGCGCCCAGGCCAGCGGCACCAGCCAATGCCAGGCCGCGATCTGCGCGCCCGCGAAGGGCAAGAAGGCCGCAGCCAGAGGCTGAAGGGCAATGGCGGCAATGGCCGAGACCGCTCCCCACAGGGCCGCACGCCGCGAAGCGCCGATCCACCAGGCTTCGAAGGGCAGCGCCACGGCAAGCACGGCGACGGGAGAACTCAACCCGCCGGCGGCGGCGATCAGACCGCCAAGGGCAACAGCCGCCATCGCCAGGACAATCGGTGCCGCCACGGGCATCTTGCCGGTAGCCGCCACCAGCAAGGCGACGAACCAGCACAGACCGAACGCGGCGAAGATGGCGGCCATGGTCACAGCGGCGCCCATGCCTGATGTGACCAGCGTGACAGCGGCACCGGCGGCGAAGAATGGCGCCGCCAGCATGACACCGATGAAACGGCGTTGGCGCTCGCGGCCGCTCTGCCCGAGAATGGAGGGATGGACCATACGTTCGCAACCGGCGGCAATCGCGCCAGGCAATTCAGCGTATCTGGCCTTGATCGGCATCAACTCAACGCACTCGCACTCGTCGTGAACAGCTCTGCTTATGCAGATTGTTTTGATTGGCTCCGAAACTCTCATCCAGCGTTTAAGGAATGGATAAGGCAGGGCCGACCAAAGCCCGGCCCGTGGCAAATATCGGGATCGCGGCGGTCGAAAACCCGGGCAAATGCCGCCATAGTAAATGGAGGGTTATCCGCGAACGCCTGCCGTCACCGGATCATGGACAAGGAGAGAACCGGCCGAATTCCAGAAAAATCCAATGGAAACAGCAGGATACATGGTTATCAAGAGGTAGCGAAAATCGTCCCGATATGAAACAGATCCATGGCAAAACGCTTCGTTTCGAATTTGCCTAAAATTTGAGGAAAATTGTCGCTGTGCGCGCAAGCCGTCCTTTGCGCCTGTGTGCCAACATCCTGCCCATAAAAGAGGTCATGCCATATGACGCATGATCCGGTCACGACGAGAGGCAAGGCATGTTCTTCCTGATAAGAATGGCTTTCTGGTTTTCACTGGTGCTGCTGGCGCTGCCGCTGAGTGTCGGTTCCGACGAGCCGGGTCAGGAAAGCGTCGGGCCGATCCAGGCCCTGTTCGCGGCACGCGACGCGGTGGGCGACATTGCCGGCATCTGCGGGCGCAAGCCCGACGTCTGTGAGACGGGCAAGTCGGCGATGCACACCATCACCGCGCGTGCCAAGGAAACCGCCAAGATCGCGGCAGCCATGCTGGACGACAAGTCTACCGGCCCCGATACCTCGACAATGACGGGCAGCGTGGCGGAAGAGATCGTCCTGCCCGAGACCGTCAACCTGCCGGTCAAGAATTAAGCCGTCTCGGCGGCGCACCGCGGGCCGTCTGCCCTCTCGAAGCCCGCGGTGTCCTTGTTTTTTCCGTGACGCGGGGCCTCCGCGTGACTATATCCGGGTTATGACGACCACGATCCAGACGATCCGCGACGACTTCTCCTTCCTTGACGAATGGGAGGACCGCTATCGCTACGTCATCGAGCTCGGCGAGGCGCTGCCTCCCTTTCCCGATGAGGAGCGCAATGCTGCCAACAAGGTCCCGGGTTGCGTCAGCCAGGTCTGGCTGACCACCGAACAGGGACCGGGCAGCGATCCGGTCATCACTTTCACGGGGGATTCGGACGCCCATATCGTGCGCGGTCTGGTCGCCATCATGCTGGCGCTGTTTTCCGGACGGACCGCCAGCGAAATCCAGAAAACCGATGCGGAAGCGACGCTGAGGGCACTCGGCCTGGACGAGCACCTGTCGCCGCAGCGCGCCAATGGCCTTCGCTCGATGGTCAAGCGCATCAAGCGCGATGCCGAGATGGCACTCAAGCAGACCGCCTGACGCTTCCGGCCAGCCTGTTCCGCAAAATCAAACGGCGCCCGAAGGCGCCGTCGATGTCGGTTCGACTTGAGGGAACAGCGACTACCGCGCCTTGCGCTTGCGGCCAAGGCCCATCTTCTTGGCGAGCTGCGAGCGGGCTGCCGCATAGTTCGGAGCAACCATCGGATAGCTTGGGTCGAGGTTCCACTTTTCGCGATACTGCTCCGGCGTCAGATCATAGTGGGTCATCAGGTGACGCTTGAGCGACTTGAATTTCTTGCCGTCTTCAAGGCAGACAATGTAGTCGTCATGAACCGAGCGCTTCGGGTTGACAGCCGGCTTCTGCTTGTCGGCAGGGGGCTGTTCGGCGGTTCCGCCCACACGCCCGAGAGCGGCATGGACATCGGATATGAGGTTCGGCAATTCGCCGACCGGCACGGGGTTGTTGCTGACATAGGCGGCCACCACATCGGCGGTCAGCTCGATCAGCGCATCGTTGTTTCTGGAAGGTGTTTCGACAATATCCATGGTCTTCAGGCCCCAACAAGAGTTACGTCGATATGCGCCCTTTTTTACAGGCAGGGCATCGCACGAATTTTGAGCAGGTAGTGTTTCTACGATTCGTGTCGTGGGCACATCAATGCGACCATGGGGCAAGTAAGTCAATTCTCCCTTTGCATTATATTTATGAAAGCTGATCAACTATTCGCCAGTCAGCTTCAATCTTTCGTGCATCATGTAATTTTTCGATATTTCGTTCGCCAAACCGGCATCGCCTGACGTTACGTCAGATGAGCGTTACATTCGCGATAACTCACAAAGCAATTTTCAATGCTCTGGTTTGCTTTGCAAGAGCGCCTTCAATCTTGGTTGTTCACATCTGTCTACAAAACCGTAGGTTGCCGCTCATCTTTTCGCAGACAACAAGGCGACATGTCCCACCGGGCGCATTTACGATCAATCGACGACCGTCGATCGATACGGGGTGAGGTATACTTGCCATAGGCCCCGCTGGTGCGTGTCGCCGAACGGCACATTGGCCACTTGCCAAGCCGCGAATACGGTCGCATGAGACTGGCCGCCAAAGACCAGAGTCAGCGAAGCAACGGCGACAGTCGCAGCGATCCGCGATCGAATAGTCATCAGCTTCCTCCCGGGCCCACCTCATGGAGCCAACACCACCTCTAGGTTACGGCCCTTGAACCCCCCTGATCGGTGTGTTCATTCATCATTCAAGATAGTTCCCAAGCGAGACGCAATGACCAAGACTTCCCGATTTCCGATCGTCAGCCCGCCGACACCGCAGAAGCGGCCGGTTTACGACACGCATCACGGCATCACGCGAACCGATGAATTTGCCTGGCTGCGGGCCGACAACTGGCAGGAGATGTTTCGGGACCCTTCCCTGCTCGATGCCGGCATCCGCGCCGAACTCGAAGCCGAGAATGCCT
Source organism: Mesorhizobium sp. B2-4-19 (assembly GCF_006441315.1). NCBI lineage: Bacteria > Pseudomonadati > Pseudomonadota > Alphaproteobacteria > Hyphomicrobiales > Phyllobacteriaceae > Mesorhizobium > Mesorhizobium sp. B2-4-19. Next base: position 141,907 of record NZ_VFUV01000001.1, read on the forward strand.
ACCAGTCGAAGCTAATGGCCGATACTTCAGACCTGCGGAAGCAGCTTTTCAAGGAGATGAAGGGCCGCATCAAGGAAGACGATTCTTCCGTTCCGATGAAGGACGGGCCTTATGCCTACGGGTCCTCCTTCAGGCTCGGCGGCGAGCAGCCGCGCTATTTCCGTATGCCGCGCGCGGGCGGAACCCAGCAGATCATGCTCGACGGCGACATCGAGGGGCAAGGCAAGCCCTATTTCCGGCTCGGCGGTGTCGACCATTCGGCAGATCACCGCAGGCTGTTGTGGGCCTTCGACGACAAGGGTTCCGAGTTCTACACGCTGCGCGTGCGCGACCTTGCCGATGGCAAGGACCTGGCGGACCAGATTCCCGCTACGGGCGGCTCGGGTGTGTGGGATGCTGGCAATGACGGGTTCTTCTATACGCGCCTCGACCCCAATCACCGGCCGTCCAAGGTGCTGTTCCACGCACTTGGACAAGACCCAGGGACCGACCGCCTGATCTATGAGGAAACCGATCCGGGCTTCTTCATGAATGTCGACGGCACCCGCGACAACCAATGGATCATGATCGGCATCAACGATCACGAGACCTCGGAATATCGCCTGTTGAGCGCCAGCGATCCGTTTGCCGAACCCAGACTGGTTGCAGCGCGCGAGACCGGCCTTCAATATGAGCTGGAGGAAGGCGGCGACATCTTCTTCATCCTGACCAACGCGGACGGCGCCAAGGACTTCAAGATCATGACGGCCCCGGCAAGCGATCCGGTCCGCGCCAACTGGCGGGAGCTGGTGCCGCATGAACCGGGCCGGCTGATCCTGTCGGTGATCGGCTTCAAGGACCATATGGTCCGGCTCGAGCGCAAGGAGGGACTGCCGCGCATTGTCGTGCGCGACCGCGCCAGTGGCGAAGAGCATCTTCTGTCTCTCGATGAGGAGGCTTTCTCGCTCGGCCTGTCGGGCTCCTATGAATACGACACCGAGATCATGCGCTTTTCCTATTCGTCAATGACGACGCCGGCGCAGGTGTTCGACTACAATATGCGCACCCGCGAACGGGCCTTGCTCAAGACCCAGGAAGTCCCATCCGGCCATGACGCGGACCACTATGTCACCAGGCGGCTGATGGCGCCCGCCGCCGATGGCGAGTTGGTGCCGATCTCACTTCTGCACCATCGCGACACGCCGCTCGATGGATCAGCACCTTGCCTGCTTTACGGCTACGGCTCCTACGGCATCACCGTGCCGGCCGCCTTCAACACCAACTGCCTTTCGCTGGTCGACCGCGGCTTCGTCTATGCCATCGCTCATGTTCGCGGCGGCAAGGACAAGGGTTACGGCTGGTATGATGGCGGCAAGCGGGCGCACAAGATGAACACGTTTACGGATTTCATCGCGTGCGCGCGCCATCTCGTTGCCGAGCGCTATACCGCGCATGACCGCATGGTCGCGCAAGGCGGCTCGGCCGGCGGCATGCTGATGGGCGCCATCGCCAATATGGCGCCGGACTGTTTTGGCGGCATCGTTGCCGAAGTTCCCTTCGTGGACGTGCTCACCACCATGCTCGACGCGACCTTGCCGTTGACGCCGCCGGAATGGCCGGAATGGGGCAATCCGATCGCTTCGGCCGATGACTACCGCACCATCGCCGCCTACTCGCCCTACGACAATGTCGCGGCCCTCGACTATCCGCCGATCCTGGCGCTCGCCGGTCTCACCGATCCGCGCGTCACCTATTGGGAACCGGCCAAATGGGTGGCGCGGCTGCGCGACCGCAAGAGCGGCGACAATCCGGTGCTGTTCAAGATCAACATGGATTCCGGCCATGCCGGCGCGTCCGGCAGGTTCTCACGCCTGGAAGAAATCGCCTATACCTATTCCTTCGCGCTGAAGGTTACGGGAAAGGCGCCGCTTGCCGAGGAGACGCTTAAATGATCGATCTGTCCACGCTGATTGCCTATATCGCCGTCGTGCTCGGCTTTGTCTTTATCCCGGGTCCGGCCACGCTGTTGACGATCGCCCGGGCAACGAGTTCGGGAACGAAGGTCGGGATCGCGACCGGCGCTGGGATCGCGGCTGGCGACATATTTCACACTGTCATGGCGATGGTCGGCATTTCGGCGATCGTCGCCACGTCGGCGACGCTTTTCAGCATCGTAAAATACATCGGCGCGGCCTACCTCGTTTACCTCGGCATTCGCGCCATCATCGAGAAAACGCCGACCGACCCCTCCGCCGGCGGGCTCGCGATCTCGGCCGGCAAGGCGTTTCGGCAGGCTGTCCTGACCGAAGTGCTCAACCCCAAGACCGCGCTGTTTTTCCTGGCATTCCTGCCTCAGTTCGTGCGGCCCGAAAACGGAACGGTGATGCTCCAATTGGCGCTATTGGGAATTGTCTTTGTCGTGCTCGGTCTTTTCAGCACGGTCGTCTTTGCCGTCAGCGCCGGTCGCCTCGGCTCCTTCCTGCGTCGAAATCCGACGGTGCTGAAATGGCAGGGCAAGGTTGTCGGCGGCATCTACTGCGCCCTGGGCGTCCGCCTGGCCTTGCAGCAACGCTAAGGCTCCGGATAGCACGTTCACTTTTGGGTTCGGCAATCATGACTTTTTGAATTCCGCTTTGCTCATTTCCACTCGCAATTGCGATGGTCGCGCGTTAACCCAAGGCACGACTTTCCCGGGCGACGAAGCCCGCACTCGCACAAGGGTCCATTATGCTGCTCGTCGACGTCTATCTCGACAAATCGCCGATCCAGGGCATTGGCGTCTTTGCCAAGCATCCCATCCCCAAGGGCACGCTGATCTGGAAGCTCGACCCCCGCTTCGACCGGATCATCGACGTCGAGACCTATGAGGGCGAAACCGGGCCGGTGAAGAACTATCTCGACCGCTATTCCTACCCGGACCGGCGCGATCCGGCCTATATCGTCTTCGAAGCCGACGACGCCCGCTACATGAACCATGACGACGAGCCGAATTGCGATGTCTCCTCACCCGAGGAGACCTATGCCTTGCGCGACATCGCACCCGGTGAGGAACTGACCTGCAACTACAACCACTTCTTCGAGACGGGCTTCGATTTCCTCGGCGATCGGCACCTCTAGTCGACAATCAGCCCGCCGGCTTGCGCGCGGGATAACCGTTCGGATGCGGCGGCACAGCCTTGAGATAGGCGGCGATCGCGGCCCGGTCCCCTGCTGTCAGCTCGGCCATGTTGCGCTGGACGTCGACCATCGCGCCGCCGACGGAATCGAAATTGGGCGTGAAGCCGGTTTCGAGATAGTTGGCGATGTCGGCTTCCGACCAGTTGGCGAGGCCGCCCTTGCCCGATGTGATGTTGGGCACGATGCCTGAGCCCTCGGCCGCCACGGCACCCGCCAGCCACTCGCCTTTCTTCGTCCCGCCTGCGAAGTCACGCGGCGTGTGGCATTCGCCGCAATGACCCGGCCCCTCGACCAGATAGCGGCCGGCTACCACCGGATCAGGTGCGCTACTGGCCAACGCAACAACAGGCTGGTTGTTAAGATAGAGCCGTTTCCACAGGCCGATGCCGCGACGGATGTTGAAGGGGAAAGCGAGCGAATTGTCCGGCGCCTTGCCGGCGACGGCGGGCAGCGTCTTCAGGAAGGCATAGAGATCGGCAATGTCCGATGGTTTCATGCGGGCATAGGACGCGTAGGGAAAGGCCGGGTAGAAATGCTCGCCGGACGGCGAAACGCCCTTGAGCATAGCGTTGGCGAGATGGTCGACCGACCACGCACCAATGCCGTCCTTTGGGTCTTGCGAAATGTTGGGCGGAACAAAGGTGCCGAACGGCGTCTTGAGTTGGAGGCCGCCGACCAGCTGAAGCCGGGCATCGCCCTGCGAGCCCGGCTTCGCATGACAGGAGGTGCAGCCGCCGGCATAGAAAATGCGCTTGCCCTTGGTCGCGTCGCCCGGCCCAAGTTGCGCCAGGGCCGTCGCGTCCAGCTTGACCGGGGCCGACAGCAGCCAGCCACCAGCCGCGCCGACGCCGCCCAGAATGATGGCCGCGCCGACGAGCTTCTTCAGCCATGCCATATCAGGCAATCAGCCCTTCTTGACCCTGTAGCCCTGATGGCAGGAGCCGCAATCCGAACCGATGGCGCCGACTTGCGCCTTCAGCGCGTCGACATCGGCGGGAGCCGCCGCGACCGCGGCCTTGACGTTGGACAGATACTTGTCTTCGGCGGCCTTGAAGCCGGCCGTGTCTTCCCAGATTTTCGGCCCCGCCGTGGTGTCGCCGGCATCGCTGCCCTTCGGGAACAACGCATCGACGTCGAACTTTTCGGCATTCGCCTGCAACGCCTGCAACTGCGTCAGCACGGCGCCGGCATCGAAGGAGTCCTCGCCCTTGGCGACCTTCGCCAAGCCGCCGACGATCTTTCCGCGTTCCTTCATCAGAGCCTGCCGGTCGATGATCGGATCGGCAAAGGCCGCCGAACCGGCGAAGGCGAGCATTGAGAGGGCGATGACAAGCTTTCTCATTCATTTGGCTCCGTGATGAAGGTATTTGGGACACGACGTTAACGGATCCGGCGGAGGGAATATTCCCTCTGCTTGGATGGTTTTTTCCGGGCCCTCGCAGCCACTGATATCGGCACAGAAAAAGAAAGGCCCCGGGATTGCCGGGGCCTTTCTGATTGTCGATTACTTCGCCTTTTCGTAGAGCTCCAGCACATGATCCCAGTTGATCAGGCTGTCGACGAAGGCCTCGAGATATTTCGGGCGGGCGTTGCGGTAGTCGATGTAATAGGAGTGTTCCCAGACGTCGACGCCGAGGATCGGGGACGCGCCATGAACGAGCGGGTTTTCGCCGTTCGGGGTCTTAGAGATCGCCAGCTTGCCGTCCTTGACCGAAACCCAGGCCCAGCCCGAACCGAACTGCGTCGTGCCGGCTGCGATGAAATCAGCCTTGAACTTGTCGTAGCCGCCGAGATCGCTGTCGAAAGCCTTCTGCAGCGCGCCCGGCAGCTTGTTGCCGCCGCCGCCCTTCTTCATCCACTTCCAGAAATGGATGTGATTGTAGTGCTGCGCGGCATTGTTGAAGAGACCGGCATTCTTGCCGAACGACTGCTTGACCACCTCTTCGACCGACAGATCGCCCATTCCGGCCTCGGCAGCCAGCTTGTTGCCATTGTCGACATAGGCCTTGTGATGCTTGTCGTGGTGATATTCCAGCGTCTCTTTCGACATGTAAGGCTGCAAGGCCTCATAGTCGTAGGGCAGAGCGGGCAATTCAAAAGCCATGGGTAGTACTCCCTCGTGGAAAAATCCGGTGTGGATACCGGATTAAGATAGGACTGGATTGAGCTGGAACAACTCCGGAAGTGAAGCGCCGGTTCCCTTTCTAAGCGGGTTCCGGAAAACTGTCACACGGTTTTCCTGCGGCGAAGCGCGCAGCGACAAAAAGGCCGAAGCAGCGCGTCAGCCGGCCGACGGCGAATGCGCCCAATCCCAATAAAGCTCGCGCGCCTTCTTGGCTACCGGGCCGGGTTGCAGATTGCGATCCTCGATGCGGGTGATCGGCACCACCTTGGAGTGGTTGCCGGTCGAAAAGATTTCGTCCGCTTCGAGGAAATCGCGCACCGACAGCGTCTTTTCCGTCGTCTTGAATCCGTACTCGCCCAGCAGCGCCATCGTGCGCGAGCGTGTGATGCCGGACAGGAAGGTGCCGTTCGGCGCCGGCGTCAGCACGTGTCCATCCTTGACCAGGAAGATGTTGGAGCTTCCGGTCTCGGCGACGTTGCCCAGCATGTCCAGCACCAGCGCATTGTCGAAGCCGCGCATCTTGGCTTCGAGGATGGCGCGGCCATTGTTGGGATAGAGGCACCCGGCCTTGGCGTTGGTCGGCATGGTTTCGATCGTCGGGCGTCGGAACGGCGACACTGTCACCGAAAACCCGGTCGGCGAGATCATCGGCGATTCATAGAGGCAGAGGCAAAAACGGGTCGAAGCGGGATCGGCCGGCACGCCCATGTAGCCGCCATGCTCGGCCCAGTACATCGGCCTGATATAGACCGCCGTCTTGCCGTCGAACTTCTTCAATCCGTCCCAGGTCAGCCCGACGATCTGTTCGGGCGACATGTTCGGCTTGAGGCCGAGCGCGATCGCCGAGGCGTTCACCCGCCTGGCATGCAGGTCGAGGTCGGGCGCCACGCCTTCGAACCAGCGCGCCCCGTCGAACACGCTGGTGCCGAGCCACATGGCGTGGCTGCGCGGGCCCAGAATGGCGACATTGCCCTCGTACCAGTCGCCGTCGACGAAAGTCCATGTCGCGGATTGCGCCGCTGCCGCCAGTGTCATCGCGTTATCCCGTTCCGATCAATCTTGTGTGACAACATTGGATGATGCTTTGGCCGCCGTCGTCAACGGGCATCGGGGAGTTTTGTTGATGCCAGCGGCGCAGCGGTGCAATCAAGGCTTGCGCCTTGCCCCGCCTCGCCTCAAAACTGTCGCCATGCAATACGCCGCCTATGTTTTCGACGCCTACGGCACGCTGTTCGACGTGCACGCCGCCGTGCGCCGCCATGCCGACCGGATCGGCCCGAACGGCCAGTTGCTGTCCGAAATCTGGCGCGCCAAACAGCTCGAATATTCCTGGGTGCGCTCGCTGATGGGCGCCTATGCCGATTTCTGGCAGCTGACCGAGCAGGCGCTCGACTTCGCCTTGCGCAAGGTCCCCTCCGCCGATCCCGGCCTCAGGACAGAACTGCTGGAAGCCTACTGGCGGCTGGACTGCTACCCGGAGGTACCGGCCGTGCTGAAGGCGCTCAAGGCCTCCGGAGCCAGGCTGGCGATCCTCTCCAACGGCTCGCCCGAAATGCTGGAAGCGGCGGTCAAATCGGCCGCGCTCGATCAGGTTCTGGACGACATCTATTCTGTCGATACGGTGAGGCGCTTCAAGACCGATCCGGCTGTTTACGATATGGTCGCAACAGGCTGGCGCCTCTATCCCGGCGCGGTGTCCTTCCAGTCCTCCAATCGCTGGGACATTGCCGGCGCCACCAAATTCGGCTTCCGCACCGTATGGGTCAACCGCTCCAACCAGCCTGAGGAATACCGGGATTTTCCGCCGGCCCTGATCCTGCCGACCCTCGAAGCGCTGGTCACCGCCTGAGCTGTCGAGCTGTGGCCCAGGCGCCACAGTGGCGGCGCAGTCACAGCTTCGCCTTTGTTTGTCCACGTTCGGGCCAGAATCGGAACCGCCTATCGCCTCAGGTGTTGTCAGGCACCCGCGTGGCGGCAAGCGTATTCACGCTTTGTTGCAATTTGAGTCCTAAAGAAGGCAGCCATGTCCATAACCGAAATCGAATCCTATCGCCTGAGCCGTCGCGGCTTTCTCAACGCCGCAGCATTGGGCGCCGCATCGATCGCGGTTTCCGCATGCGCCACCACCGGGCCGGGGCCGGTCGAGCCTCCGCCGCCGACCTATGTCGAGCCACCGCTCGCCGACTATGCGTCGATGTACGCGGCCGTCAGCGATGGCGGCTTCGACCTGCCGGCCATCCCCTTCGACAGGATCGATCCGCAGTTCCTGCGTCAGATCGTTCCCGACCCGACCGGGCAGAAGCCGGGAACCATCGTCGTCGATACGACGGGCCATTTCCTCTATCTGGTTCGTCCGGGCGGCCAGGCCATCCGCTACGGCGTCGGTCTCGGCCGTGCCGGCTTCGAATGGTCGGGCGACGCCGTCGTCCAGTGGAAGCAGGAATGGCCGAAATGGACGCCGCCGGATGAGATGATCGCCCGGCAGCCGGAATTGAAGCCATACAGCGCCGACAATGGCGGCATGCCTGGCGGGCTGAAGAACCCGCTCGGCGCGCGCGCGCTCTATCTCTTCCAGGGCAATGTGGACACGCTTTACCGCCTACACGGCTCGCCGGAATGGAAGTCGATCGGCAAGTCGGTGTCGTCGGGCTGCGTGCGCCTGATAAACCAGGACATCATCGACCTCTACGACCGCGTGCCCTCGAAAACCCCTGTCATCGTGACCAGCGATGCCAGCCAGCCGATGGCGGCGGCGGCAACGGCGAACCACAAGGCGATCCCGATCGACGCCGGCGTGCCGGACGGATCGGTGCTGCTCGGTCCGGTCAAGGCGGTGACGGACGCGATCTTCTGATCCGACAGCGCCTACACAGATGCTTAGCGCCCCGCGTTCAAGGGAACGCGCGGCGCTACAGCCTAGCGGCCTCTCGATAGGCTTCCCAAAATCCCGCGCACGATCGCGCGTCCGACCGACGAGCCGACCGAGCGCACCACCGACTTGATCGCGGCCTCCGTCACGGTCTGGCGATTGGAGGGGCGCGGCGCCGGCGCGCGGCGGCCACCGGACTGCGGCGCGGGATCGTCATTGCCGAAACCCGGTATGGTCCAGCGCGAGCCGCCTGTGCCTGCCTGCTGCGCCTGCTGCTCGGCGTCCTGTGCGTCCTTGGCCTTTTTCTGCAGGATCTCGAAGGCCGATTCGCGGTCGATGACCTGATCATACTGGCCAGTGACCGGACTTTCCGCGATCAGCTTTTGCCGCTCGGCAGGGGTTATGGGTCCAAGCCGCGAGGATGGCGGCCGGATCAGCGTGCGCTGGACCATGGACGGCACGCCCTTGGCCTCCAGTGTCGAGACCAGCGCCTCGCCGGTGGCGAGCTGGGTGATGGTGATGGCACAGTCGAAATCGGGATTGGGGCGGAACGTTTCCGCCGCCGTCCGAACCGCCTGCTGCTCACGCGGCGTATAGGCGCGCAGCGCGTGCTGGACGCGGTTGCCGAGCTGGGCCAAGACCTTTTCCGGGATATCCAGGGGGTTCTGCGTGACGAAATAGACGCCGACGCCTTTCGAGCGGATCAGGCGGACCACCTGCTCGACGCGGTCGATCAGCACCTTCGGCGCCTCGTCAAACAGCAGATGCGCCTCGTCGAAGAAGAACACCAGCTTCGGCTGGTCAGGATCTCCGACCTCGGGCAGTTCCTCGAACAGCTCCGACATCAGCCAGAGCAGGAAGGTCGCGTAGAGGCGCGGATTCATCATCAGCTTGTCGGCGGCCAGCACGCTGACGGCGCCCCGGCCGTCACGCGTGGTGCGCATGATGTCGGAGATGCGCAGGGCCGGCTCGCCGAAGAAGTTGGCCGCGCCCTGCTGCTCCAGCACCAGCAGCGTGCGCTGGATGGCACCCACCGACGGCTTGGTGACGTTGCCGTAGCGCGCGCTGATCTCCTCGGCGCGCTCGGCGATGTTGGCAAGCAACGCCTGCAGGTCCTTGAGATCGAGAAGCAGCAGGCCTTCTTCATCGGCAATGCGGAAGGCAATGTTCATGATGCCCTCCTGCGCGTCGGTCAGGTTCATCAGCCGCGACAGGAGAAGCGGTCCCATTTCCGAAATGGTGGCGCGAATGGGGTGGCCCTGCTCGCCGAACAGGTCCCAGAAGATGACGGGGAATTCCTGGAAGTCGTAAGGGTCGAGCTTGACCTGCGCGGCCCGCTTGACCAGGAAATCCTGCGCCGTGCCCATCATCGCGATACCGGACAGGTCGCCCTTGATGTCAGCGCAAAATACCGGCACGCCGGCATTCGAAAAACCTTCGGCCAGGATCTGCAAGGTGACGGTCTTGCCGGTGCCGGTGGCACCAGTCACCAGGCCATGGCGATTCCCATATTGCAGCAGCAGCTGCTCCGGGCGCTGATAGCTGTCGTCGGGCTTGCGGCTGGCGCCGATGAAAATACTGGTGTCGTCAGCCATATGTCGGGTCTCCGCAAACTGATGTGTCAAAAGCCAGCCTTTGCCCGAAGGTATAGTGAGGCTGTCGCATAGCGACAATGCCAATTGTCCGAAGCGGGGCCAATCGTCCCGAACAGGCCTATCGTCGAAATCGGATTTTGGAACTTGCGGATTTTGCTGGTGTTTGGCAATCGTTCATGGTTCGTCCATGCAAGCCGACCTATATCAGGTGGATCGAATTCTGGCTCGGGATGCGCATTGCGATAACCGGCCGGGAACCGTAGACTGAACTGCCCGGCTGATGCGGCCATATGAACGAGGAAGATGGATGGGCGCCGGAGCCTTGACCAAGGATGTTGAACCAGTTGGCGCCGAGCGCCAGCGATGGCTGGCCCTGGCGGAAAAGGCACTGGCAGGCGCGTCCTTCGAGGAAAAGCTTGTTTCGCACACCGACGACGCCATCCGCATCGAGCCCCTTTATGACCGCGCGACCGGGGCCGAACCGCTCGTGCGCACGAATCCCCGATCGCCCTGGATCGTCAGCCAACGCGTCGACGACCCCAACGTCGATCGCGCCAAGGCCCAGGTTCTGGATGATATCGCGCAGGGCGCGACAGGACTGTCGCTCGTCTTCGAAGGCGCCCCGAACGCATTCGGTTACGGCCTGCCGAGGACCGCTCAGGCGCTGGAAACGGTGCTGGAGGGCGTGCCTCTCAATCGGATCCAGATCCGCATCGACACGCACCCGTGGAGCCGCCCCATGGCCGACTGGCTGGTGGCGTTCCTGGGCAAGCGCCGCTCCGATCCGGCAAAGCTCAACCTGTCCTTCGGCATCGATCCGGCGGCGATCCTTGCCGGTACCGGACGGCTGCGCATGTCGATCGAGGCGCTGCAGGAATCGATGCCCCAGTCGCTGGCGCATTTCTTCTCGATGGGCGTTCCCGGCGTGCTGCTGGAGGCGGACGGTCGCGTCTTCCACAATGCCGGCGCCACGGAAGCGCAGGAACTCGGCATCATGCTGGCTTCGGCGGTCTCATATCTCAGAATGTTCGAGAAGGCGCGGCAGCCGCTGGTCTATGCCGCGCCGCATATCGGCTTCGCGCTCAGCGTCGACCAGGACCAGTTCCTCTCGATGGCCAAAGTGCGGGCCTTGCGCATTCTGTGGGCACGTGTGCAGGAGGCCTGCTCGATCCCCAACTCCACGGCTAACATCCATGCCGAGACATCATTCCGCATGATGACGGCGCTGGATCCCGAAACCAACATCCTGCGCACGACGATCAGCTGCTTCGCGGCGGCGGCGGGAGGAGCCGATTCGATCTCCATCCTGCCGCACACGATCGCCCACGGTCTGCCGGCGCCTTTTGCCCGCCGCGTGGCGCGCAACGCCCAGCTGATCATGGCCAATGAAAGCCATGTCGATCACGTCGCCGATCCCGCCTATGGGTCCGGCGCGGTCGAAGCGCTGACGGCAGACCTTTGCGAAGCCGCCTGGGCGGAGCTGCAGGCGATCGAGGCCGAAGGAGGCGTATTGTCGAGCCTTCGGGACGGACACATCCAACAGCGCGTTCGCGCCGCGGCCGCCCGGCGCGACGCCGCCTTCAAGGCAGGTGAGCGGGCCATCATCGGCACCACGCTCTATCCGCAGAGGAGCGAGCGCCCGGTCGAGACGCTGGATGCGAAGCAGCGGCCTGCCTTCACCGAAGGCGTCGTGCTGTGCGATCCGCTGTCTCCTGTCCGCATCGACCAATCCATCGGGGCCGCCTCTTGATTCCGGATTTCAGTCAAATCGGCTGGGCGCCGCCGCGCCGCGCGCCTGTCGAGGTCAAGGGCCAGCGGACGACGCCGGAAGGGCTTGTCGTCAAGCATCTGTACAATCAAGGCGACCTCAAGGGTCTGCCGCATCTCGACACCTATCCGGGCCTGCCGCCCTTCGTTCGCGGCCCCTACCCGACCATGTATGTCCAGCAGCCCTGGACGATCCGGCAATATGCCGGCTTCTCCACGGCCGAAGAGTCCAACGCCTTTTACCGGCGCAATCTCGCCGCCGGCCAGAAAGGATTGTCGGTCGCCTTCGATCTCGCCACGCATCGCGGCTATGACAGCGACCATCCGCGCGTTGCCGGCGATGTCGGCATGGCGGGCGTCGCTATCGATTCCATGCTCGACATGCGGCAGCTGTTCGACGGCATTCCGCTCGGCGACATGACGGTGTCGATGACGATGAACGGCGCCGTGCTGCCAATCATGGCGCTTTACATAGTCACGGCGGAAGAACAGGGCGTTGCGCAGAAGGATCTGGCAGGCACCATTCAGAACGACATTCTGAAGGAGTTCATGGTCCGCAACACCTACATCTATCCGCCAAAACCCTCGATGCGGATCGTGTCGGACATCTTCTCCTACACGTCGAAGAACATGCCGAAGTTCAATTCGATATCGATCTCCGGCTATCACATGCAGGAAGCCGGTGCGACAGCCGATCTGGAGCTCGCCTATACGATCGCCGACGGCATCGAATATGCCCGCTCCGGTGTCGCGGCGGGCCTCGACATCGACCGCTTCGCGCCGCGCCTGTCCTTCTTTTGGGCGATCGGCATGAACTTCTTCATGGAAGTGGCCAAGCTCCGGGCCGCGCGCCTGCTGTGGGCGACGCTGATGAAGAAGAATTTCGCGCCGAAGGACGAGCGCTCGCTGTCGCTGCGCACCCATTGCCAGACGTCCGGCTGGTCGCTGACGGCGCAGGACCCCTACAACAACATCATCCGCACCATGATCGAGGCGATGGCGGCGACCCAGGGGCATACCCAGTCGCTGCACACCAACTCCTTCGACGAGGCGATGGCGCTGCCGACCGACCATTCGGCGCGCATCGCCCGCAACACGCAGCTCATCCTGCAGAAGGAGTCCGGCACCACGCGCATCATCGATCCGTGGGGCGGCTCGGCCTATCTGGAACGGCTGACGCATGATCTCGCGGCGCGCGCACTGAGCCATATCGAGGAAGTCGAGGCTCTCGGTGGCATGGCCGCCGCGACCGAACAAGGCATTCCGAAGCTGCGCATCGAGGAAGCGGCGGCGCGCACGCAGGCGCGCATCGATTCGGGCGAGCAGATGCTGGTCGGCGTCAACGCGCATCGCCCCGAGAATGACATCGAGGTCGACGTGCTCAAGATCGACAATGCCGAGGTCAGGGCCCGGCAATTGTCGAAGCTGCAACGGCTGAAGGGCACACGCGATGTCGCTGCGGTGGAAAGCGCGCTCGATGCGCTGACCCGTGCCGCGCAAGGCAATGAGAATCTCCTGGAGTTCGCCGTCCGCGCCGCGCGGGCCAATGCCACGGTCGGTGAAATCTCGTTTGCGCTGGAACGGGCCTTTGGCCGCCACGTCGCAACGGTGCAGACCATTTCCGGCGTCTACCGCAAGGCGCTGGGCGACAATCCCTTGGTCGACGGGCTGCAGGGCAAGATTGGCGCTTTCGAGAAGAAAAACGGCGGCAAGCCGCGCATCCTCGTTGCCAAGATGGGACAGGATGGCCACGATCGTGGGCAAAAGGTGATCGCCACCGCTTTCGCCGATCTCGGCTTCGACGTTACCGTCGGCGCGATGTTCCAGACGCCGGAAGAGATCGCCAAACTGGCGGTCCAGCATGACGTCCATATCATCGGCGCCTCGTCGCTGGCGGCGGGACACCTGATACTGATCCCTCAATTGCGCGATGCGCTGAAAAAGCTCGGCCGGGGCGACATGCTGATCGTGGCCGGCGGCGTCATCCCGCCTCAGGATTACGACGCGGTGCTGCAGGCGGGTGCCGCGGAAATCTTCCCGCCGGGAACCGTTATTCCGGAAGCAGCGGATCGGCTGATGGACCGGCTGCTATCGGCCTGAAGTTTGTTATAATATCCGTTGGAACAGAGCGCTGATTGCGTTATAATTGGCGTTACAACAGGATAACCATCATGAACACCATCATTCGCAAGATCGGCAATTCCGAAGGCGTGATCCTGCCCAAGGACCTGCTCGACCGTCTAAGTCTCAAGGCGGGCGACAGCATCATCATCGTCCAGGAAGGCAATGAGCTTCGCTTGCGCCGCACTGCGGACAGCGCCGAAGAATTCGAACGCAAGATGAAGATCGCGCGTGAGCGGATGAAAAAGTACGAGGTTGCCTACCGCGCACTCGCGAAATGACAGAACATCATTCGCGCGAATTCGTGGAGTCGCTTCACGCTGAGCAGTTGCGCCTTCACGGCGGCGCGGCAGGCATCCGCGATGAAGGCATGCTGGAATCGGCGCTCCACCGGCCGCAACAGAGAGAAAACTATGGCGAGCCGGATTTGTGCGAACTGGCGGCAGCGTATCTCTTCGGCATTGCCAACCATCCTTTCGTCGACGGTAACAAGCGCACCGCTTTTGCCGCAGCGGACTTGTTTCTCTACTTCAACGGGTTCAGCGTCGAAGCTGAGCAACAGGATATCATTCAGCTGGTCTTGATGGTTGCCGCCGGCGAAATCGATGAAGCCGGAGCCGCGGCATTCTTCCGCGACCATGTCGTCAAGCTCGAGGATTAGCTGTCCGAAAGCTTGACGATTTCCCATTCCTTGCCGTTGACCGCGGCCACGTCGCCGACCTTCTTGCCGAACAGCGCGACGGCCATGGGCGAAACATGCGAAATGCTTCCCTTGGTAGGATCGGCCTCATCCTCGCCGACAATCTTCCAATGCACTTTCTTGCCATCGTCGCCTTCCAGCGTGACGCCCATGCCGAAGCGGACGACGTCACTGCCGGGCTCCGGCACGGAAAGCTCGGCGTTTTCGCGCCGCGCCGTCCAGTAGCGTAGATCGCGTGACACCACCGCGATGCGCTCGCGATCGGCTTTCTTCTCGGCTTTCGCCAGTACGTCGCGCAGATCGGCCAGATTCTCCTCGATCTGCGCAAGGCCGCGTTCCGTCACAAGATTGCGATGCGTGCTGATCGGCCGCTCGCCGACGCCGGCGATGGCATTCTCGCTGTCTTCTTCGCGGGTGAAAGCTCTGCTCATTGCCTGAACGTAGGCCTCGAGCAGCTGTTCGACAAGTCATTGTGACAAGGAACAGAACGTTTGGGTGAAAAGGAACAGAACGTTTGGCACGATTCCTGCGACGTCAGGTTGAACGCTGGGATTCTGTGCCGATGTTGAACAGACGAACGCTGCTAACCGGTACCGCCGGCTTTGCCGTTGTGGGCCTCGCGCTCGACAAGGCGGCGGCCGCCGGCCTGACCGGTATCGAAAAGGCCTCGATGCGCGGTTCCATCAATGCCACAGAACTGGGCGTGCAGCCCGGCACATTCGACGACCAGAGCAAGGCCTTCGCCAAGCTGCTGCGCGACGCGAACGGCCGGGACATGCCGGTGTTCCTGCCGGCGGGCACCTATGTGGTGTCCAATCTCTCGCTGCCCAGCCGCGTGCGCCTTTCCGGCGTGCCGGGCGCGACGCGGATCGTCTATGGCGGCGACGGTCATCTCTTCATGGCCGAACAGGCCGACCATATCGAACTGAGCGGGCTGGTCTTCGACGGTTCGAACCGTTCGATGGGCGACTATGCGCAAGGGCTGCTCGATCTTCGACGGGTCGGCCATCTCGTTGTCGACAATTGCCAGATAACCGGCAGCGGCAAGAACGGGCTGGCGCTGGACCATGCGACAGGCCGCATCGAGCGCTCCGACATATCGGGCGCGGCGGACGCCGGCATCTATTCGGTCGAGGCGGCTGGACTGACGATATCAGGCAACACGGTCTCCGACTGTGCCAATGGCGGCATCCTCGTGCATCGCTGGCAGGCGGCCGAAGACGGCACGATGGTCACGGGCAACCGTGTCGAGCGCATCGGCGCGCGCAGCGGCGGGACCGGCCAGAACGGCAATGGCATCAACGCCTTCCGTGCCGGCAACGTCATCATTTCGGGCAATGTCGTCTCGGATTGCGCTTTCTCGGCGATCCGCGCCAACAGTTCCAGCAATCTGCAGATTTCCGGCAATACCTGCTCGCGCTCGGGCGAGACCGCGGTCTATTCCGAATTCTCGTTCGAGGGTGCGGTCGTCAGCAACAACATCGTCGATGGCGCGGCCAACGGCATCTCGATCGTCAACTTCAACGAAGGCGGCCGCATAGGTGTCTGCTCAGGCAACATCGTGCGCAATCTGTCGACCAGCGGGCCCTACACCGCCGATCCGCCCGGCTTCGGCGTCGGCATCGGTGTCGAGGCGGACACCATCGCTTCCAACAACGTCATCGAGAACGCGCCGCTCTACGGCATGTCGATCGGCTGGGGACCGTATCTGCGCAATGTCGTGGCGACGGGCAACATCATCCGCAAGGCCGGCACAGGCATCGTCGTCAGCGTGGTAGAGGGTGCGGGCACTGCCGTCATCTCCGACAACGTCATCGACGGCGCGTTGAACGGCGCCGTCATCGGCCAGCGCTGGGCCGAGCCGGTGACGGCAGACCTCACCCAGCTAAGCAGCAGCGGCTTTGCGCATTTGACCGTTGAGCGCAACCGCGTCAGTTGAGGGCGGCAGTCGGCCTCACCGCGCCTACCTTGGCTCCGATCCGGCTTTGGATCGGCGCATTTGCCAGTTCGATGAGTTTCGCCGCCAGGGCCTCGTCCGAACGCAGCAGCTTGGCGAGGACGGCGGAGACCATGGCTTCACTGGCGCGGTGGGCGCCATCATCGCATTTGAGCGCAATACCGAGGCCTAGTTCCGGAATTGCGGCACAATGGACACCTTCCGCGCCGCCTTTCGCAAAAATCCGCCCAGGTGCTGCCTCCATCAGCGAGACGTCCTCGCGGCCTGTGCCGGCGACAAAGAAAGGCTCCGCCATGCAGGCAGCCAGCAGCCGCTTTGCCGCCTTGGCCCGCTCGGGGCCGAAACCATTTGCCGTGGCCATGCGGGCAAAGCCGAGCGCGAAGCTCCTGAGTGGCACCGCATAGGTCGGGATCGAGCAGCCGTCGGTCGCCCGCTCATCGGCGCCATGGATAGCACCTGTGACCGACTGCATCGCGTCGCGCACCATTTCCTGCAAGGCGTGACCCGCCTTGACGTAGCCACTGTGCGCAATGCCGGAATGCACGCAGGTGCAGAGAAAGCCGGAATGTTTGCCGGAGCAATTGTTGTGCAGCGCATTTGGAGAACCGCCGGCTCGCGCGAGTGCAATCTCGGCGGCATGGCTCGAGGGCCAGTGCGCGCCGCATTCGAGCGCGGACCCGTCGAGCCCGGCCCTGGCCAGCATGGACCGCGCCAGTTCGACATGCTCCGGTTCGCCCGAATGGGAGGCGCAGGCCAGCGCCAGTTCGCGGTTGCCAAAGCCATAGGCATCGGCGGCACCGGTTTCGACCAGCGGCAAGGCCTGGATGGCCTTGACCGCCGAGCGCGGGAACACTGGTTTCGAGGTGTCGCCGATCTCCAACACCGGTTTGCCGTCGGCATCGAAAACCGCGACTGCACCGCGATGCGCGCTCTCGACGATCGCGCCGCGCAGGACCTCGATCAGAACCGGATTTGCCATGCCACCTCCCGCAGCGCATGTCCTCGAAAATCGAAATCGATCTCGGGGTCATGCGCAAAATCAAAGTGTTACAGCGTCCTTTGCGCGCCCCAAAAGGCGCGCGGCGCTGTAATGTCGGGGCGGTTTACCTGATCCGGTCGAGAATGGAAACGTAATTGGCGACCGCGGCGCCACCCATGTTGAAGATGCCGCCAAGCTTCGCACCCGGCACCTGGATGCCGCCGGCTTCGCCGACAAGCTGCATGGCGGTCAAGACGTGCATGGAGACACCGGTGGCGCCGATCGGGTGGCCCTTGGCCTTCAGCCCGCCGGAGGGATTGACCGGCAGGCGGCCGTCCTTGGCCGTCGTGCCATCAAGCGCCAGCTTCGCGCCCTCGCCGGGCTTGGCCAGGCCCATCGCCTCGTATTCGATCAGTTCGGCAATGGTGAAGCAGTCGTGTGTCTCGACGAAGGAGAGATCGTCGAGCGTCACGCCGGCGTTCTTCAGCGCGCGGACCCAGGCCTGTTCGCAGCCCTCGAAGGCCAGGATGTCGCGCTTCGACATTGGCAGGAAGTCCTGCACATGCTCGTTGGCGCGGAAGGCGACGGCGCGGCGCATCTTCAGGGCGGTCGCCGTGTCGGCAACGATAAGGGCGGCAGCGCCGTCCGAGACCAGCGAGCAGTCTGTGCGCTTGAGAGGACCGGCGACGAAGGGGTTTTTCTCGCTCTCCTGCCGGCAGAATTCATAGCCGAAATCCTTGCGCATCTGTGCATAGGGATTGTCGACGCCGTTCTTGTGGTTCTTGGCGGCGATCATCGCCAGCGCGTCCGACTGGTCGCCATAGCGCTGGAAATAGGCCTGCGCGATCTTGCCGAAGACGCCGGCAAAGCCGGCCGGTGTCTCGCCGTCTTCCGGTAGATAGGACGCTTTCAGCAGGTTCTTGCCGATCTCCGGTCCCGGCGTCGTCGTCATCTGCTCGGCGCCGACCACCAGCACGATGCGGGCAGCGTTGGCGTCGATGGCACGGATGCCTTGCCGGACCGCCGCCGATCCCGTCGCGCAAGCGTTCTCGACACGCGTAGCCGGTTTGAAGCGCAGCCGGTCGTCGGCCTGAAGCACCAGGCTCGCGGTGAAATCCTGCGCCGAGAAGCCGGCGTTGAAATGGCCGAGCACGATCTCGTCGACCTCGTCCGGACCGATGCCGGCATGGTCGAGCGCATCCGTCGCGACCTTGACGATGAGGTTTTCGAGCGTCTCGCCCTCGAGCTTGCCGAAGCGCGAATGCGCCCAGCCAACGATGCATGCGGTCATGGCAATCTCCATCCTTGGCGCCAGCCAAAGCTGTGTTTTGGGTTTCGGATGATGCCGGCCTGCAGACGGCCTCACCTGAAGCTCAACACACCTTAGCATACCGGACTCATGGCGCACTTCGCCTTTATTGTTCAAAGATAAACATTCTTCGCCGAACCGTGAAGGGCCGGAACAGGGCAATCGCTTGGTACAGGTCGTCCTCACATCGTTTTTTTGTTGATTGACGCGTCAATAAAAAATAACCTCCGCGCAAAATGCGAGAACAGCATGCCAAAAGTCGGAATGGAGCCACTGCGCCGCAAGGCGCTCATCGACGCTGCGATCTCGGCGATCGGCGAGCGCGGCTCGCTTGACGTGACGATGTCCGAGATCGCCGGGCGCGCCGGCGTGTCCTCGGCCCTTGCCCACCACTATTTCGGTGCCAAGGACGAACTGCTGTTCGCAACGATGCGGCACATCCTCGCCGAACTGACCATCGACATGCGCCGCGCCCTGCAATCCGCCAAGTCCCCGCGCGAACGCGTCGCCGCAGTGGTCGCCGTCAACTTCTCCGACATCCAGTTCCAGGCCGAAACCATCGCGGCCTGGCTTGCCTTCTATGTCGAGGCGCAGAAATCATCGGCGTTGCGCCGATTGCTCAAGATCTACGCACGGCGGCTGCATTCGAACCTGATGAGCGGGCTGACCGGCATCCTGCCCAGGGCCGAGGCTGACCGTGCCGCCGAAGCGACAGCGGCGATGATCGACGGGCTCTACATCAGGCGTGCGCTGAAGGAAGGCGTGCCCGACGCCGCGACCGCGATCGCGCTCGTCCAGGATTATCTCGAAACCAAACTCGGCGAGCGGCAAAAACAGTGACAGCGAAACGACCCAATTTCCTGATCGTCATGGTCGATCAACTCAACGGGACCTTATTTCCCGATGGCCCGGCGGACTTCCTGCATGCACCGCATCTGAAGGCGCTGGCCGCACGCGCGGCGCGCTTCAGGAATAACTACACGGCCTCGCCGCTCTGTGCGCCGGGCCGGGCCTCGTTCATGAGCGGCCAGTTGCCGTCGCGCACCGAGGTCTATGACAATGCTGCCGAGTTCGCCTCGTCGATCCCGACCTTCGCGCATCATCTGCGCGCCGACGGCTATTACACATGCCTGTCGGGCAAGATGCATTTCGTCGGGCCGGACCAGTTGCATGGCTTCGAGGAGCGGCTGACCACCGACATCTATCCCGCAGATTTCGGCTGGACGCCCGACTACCGCAAGCCCGGCGAGCGCATCGAGTGGTGGTACCACAATCTGGGTTCGGTGACCGGCGCGGGCGTGGCCGAGACAACCAACCAGATGGAGTATGACGACGAGGTCGTCTTCATGGCGACGCAAAAACTCTATCAGCTGTCGCGGGAACAGGACGATGCGCACCATCGGCCCTGGTGCCTCACCGTTTCGCTATCGCATCCGCACGATCCCTATGTCGCTCGCAAGCAGTATTGGGATCTCTACGAAAACTGCCAGGCGCTCGACCCGGAAACGGCGTTCATCGCGCGTGGCGAGCAGGACGCGCATTCGCAGCGCCTGTATTGCGCCAGCGACTATCCTTCCTTCGAGATCACGCCCGACCAGGTGCGCCGGTCGCGGCGCGGCTATTTCGCCAACATCTCCTACGTCGACGACAAGCTCAGCGAGATCCTCGACGTGCTCGAACGAACGCGCATGGCCGACGACACGATCATCCTGTTCTGCTCCGACCATGGCGACATGCTCGGCGAGCGCGGCCTGTGGTTCAAGATGAGCTTTTTCGAAGGCTCGGTGCGGGTGCCGCTGATGATCGCCGGCAGGGGCATTCGTCCCGGCTTGATCGATGCGCCGGTCTCCAATCTCGACGTGGCGCCGACGCTTTGCGACCTTGCCGGCATCGACATCGGTGCCATCGCGCCATGGACCGACGGCCAGTCGCTGCTGCCGCTGACCGACGGCACGCAGCGCACCGCGCCCGTGTTGATCGAATATGCCGCCGAAGGTTCCTACGCGCCGCTGGTCGCGATCCGCGAGGGCAAATACAAATTCGTCCATTGCGAACTCGACCCGCCGCAGCTGTTCGACCTCGATGCCGACCCGCTCGAGCGGGACAACCTCGCCGACGATCCGGCCAATGCGAGCCTGGTGACCAAGTTCATGGATAAGGTCCGGGCACGCTGGGACATGGCCGCATTCGATGCCGCCGTGCGGGAGAGCCAGGCACGCCGCTGGGTGATCTATCCGGCGCTGCGCAACGGCGCCTATTACCCCTGGGACTTCCAGCCGCTGCAGAAGGCCTCGGAACGCTATATGCGCAACCACATGAACCTCGACAATCTCGAAGAGAGCAAACGGTATCCGCGAGGCGAATGATGACCCAGATCCTTGTGCCCTCCCTCGACCATCTCAAGCAGGCCTACGCCGTCACCTCCAGGGCGACGCAGATCACGCCGCTGCTGGAATCGGCCGCGCTTGCCCGGGAGACCGGTGCGGCCCGTGTCTTCGTCAAACCGGAATCGCTGCAATGGGCCGGATCCTTCAAGATACGCGGCGCCTATTGGCGGCTGAAGCGGCTTTCGGCCGACGAGGCGAAGAGGGGCGTCGTCGCCTATTCCTCCGGCAATTTCGCCCAAGGCCTGGCGGCTGCCGGCCAGGCGCTCGGCATTCCCGTCACCATCGTCATGCCGATCGATGCGCCGGCCGCCAAGCGTGACGCGACCGCGGGCTATGGTGCGCGCGTGGTGCTGACCGACCATGGCGAGCGCGCGCGAGAAGAGGTCGCCGCGGCCAAGGCCCGCGAGATCGCGCAGACGGAAGGGCTGGCCCTGCTGCATCCCTTCGACGATCCGGAGATCGTCGCCGGCCAGGCAGGCGCCGGCCTCGAAGCGCTCGACCAGCTTGAGGCCAAGGGCGCCAGCGCCGATCTGTTGTTCTGCTCGGTCGGCGGCGGCGGGCTGATCGGCGGCGTTTCGCTGGCCTTCCACTATCTGTCGCCGGCGACCGAAATCATCGGCGTCGAGCCGGAAGGTTTCAATGGCATGGGCTCGTCATTGGCGCATGGCAGCATCGAAACCATGCCGATCGGCCCGAAATCGATCTGCGACGGGCTGATGTCGCGGCGGCCGGGCGACGCGCCGTTCGCGGCGGTCAAGACCGCAGGTGTTCGCGGCACCACCGTCGACGATCAATCGGTGCGGCGTGCCATGCGGATCGCCTTCGAGCGGATGAAGCTGGTGCTGGAGCCGTCCGGGGCTGCGTCGCTGGCGGCGCTGCTCGGCGGCAAGGTGGATGTGACTGATAAAACCGTCCTTGTTGTGGCTACCGGCGGCAATGTCTCGCTCGCCGATTTTATGGCGCATATGAACCATGCTTGAAGCGGATTTCGTTATCATCGGCTCCGGCTCCGCCGGCTCGGCCATGGCCTATCGCCTGTCGGAAGACGGCAAGCATTCGGTCATCGTCGTCGAATTCGGCGGCAGCGATATCGGGCCGCTGATCCAGATGCCGTCGGCGCTGTCGATCCCGCTCAATATGAGCCTTTACGACTGGGGTTTTGCCAGCGAGCCGGAACCGCATCTCGGCGGCCGCGTGCTGGCGACGCCGCGCGGCAAGGTGATCGGCGGCTCGTCCTCGATCAACGGCATGGTCTATGTGCGCGGCCATGCCCGCGACTTCGACCATTGGGCCGAAGAAGGTGCAACGGGTTGGGGCTTTGCCGACGTGCTCCCCTACTTCAAGCGCATGGAGGACAATGACGGCGGCGAGGACGGCTGGCGCGGACATGGCGGGCCGCTGCATGTGCAGCGCGGCTCGCGCAAAAATCCGCTCTACGGCGCCTTCGTCGAAGCAGGCCGCCAGGCCGGGTTCGAGCTGACCGACGACTACAACGGCTCCAAGCAGGAAGGTTTCGGGCCGATGGAACAGACCATCCGCGGCGGCCGCCGCTGGTCGGCGGCATCAGCCTATCTGAAGCCGGCGCTCAATCGGAAAAACGTGAGTCTGGTCAAGGGCTTTGCCCGTCGGGTGATCATCGAGAATCAACGCGCCATCGGCGTCGAGATCGAGGCTCACAAACAGATTCAGGTCGTTAAGGCGCGACGTGAGGTGATCGTCGCCGCGTCGTCGATCAATTCGCCCAAAATCCTGATGCTGTCCGGCATCGGACCGGCCGAGCATTTGCGCGAAAACGGCATTGCCGTGATCGCCGACCGGCCCGGCGTCGGCCGCAATCTGCAGGACCATATGGAGCTTTATATTCAGCAGGAATCGACCAAGCCGATCACGCTGAATTCCGTGCTGAACCCGTTCTCCAAGGCACTGATCGGAGCACAGTGGCTGTTCTTCAAATCGGGTCTCGGCGCCACAAACCATTTCGAAGCCGCCGCCTTCGTACGCTCGCGCGCCGGCGTCGATTATCCCGACATTCAGTACCACTTCATCCCTGCGGCAGTGCGCTATGACGGCAAGGCGGCGGCGAAGTCGCACGGCTTCCAGGCGCATGTCGGGCCGATGCGCTCGAAGTCGCGCGGCTCGGTGACCCTGCGTTCGCCGGATCCGAAAGCAAAGCCGGTGATCCGCTTCAACTACATGTCGCATCCGGACGACTGGGCAGAGTTCCGCCACTGCATCCGGCTGACCCGCGAGATCTTCGGCCAGTCGGCGTTCGACGCTTTTCGCGGCCAGGAAATCTCGCCGGGCAGCCATGTGCAGTCGGACGACGATCTCGATGTCTTCATTCGCGACCATGCCGAGAGCGCCTACCACCCGTGTGGCACCTGCAAGATGGGCCGCGCTGATGATCGATCAAGTGTTGTCGATCCGGAATGCCGGGTCATTGGCGTCGACGGGCTGCGGGTCGCCGATTCCTCGATCTTCCCGCGCGTCACCAACGGCAATCTGAACGCGCCGTCGATCATGACCGGCGAGAAGGCGTCCGACCACATCCTCGGCCGCACGCCGCTGGCGCCGTCCAACCAGGAACCATGGATCAATCCGCGCTGGCAGCAGTCGGACAGATAGAGCATGATCCACGCGACAGATTGAGCCGTCCCTAGATCGAGCCGCCCATTCTTGGGGCTCAGACATTCGGAGACTACCCATGCGCGCCCAGCCCACGGCATCGCACTATGTCAACGGACGCTATATCGACGACGAGCAAGGAGCGCCGCTGCCGGTCATCTATCCGGCAACCGGCGAGACCATCGCCATGCTGCGCTCGGCGACGCCGAATGTGCTGGAACTCGCCATCGAGGCCGCACGCGCCGCGCAGCCGGCCTGGGCGCGGCTGAAGCCGGTCGAGCGCGGCCGCATCCTGCGCCGGGCCGCCGACATTCTGCGTGCCCGCAATGCCGACCTCGCCCGCATCGAGACGCTCGACACCGGCAAGGCGATCCAGGAAACGCTGGTGGCGGATGCGCCTTCCGCCGCGGACTGCCTTGAATATTTCGGCGGCGCGGTCGCCGCCTATAATGGCGAGGCCGTCGATCTCGGCGGCCCCTTCGCCTATACGCGGCGCGAGGCGCTTGGCGTCTGCGTCGGCATCGGCGCCTGGAACTATCCGATCCAGATCGCCGGCTGGAAATCCGCGCCGGCGCTCGCCATGGGCAACGCCATGGTGTTCAAGCCGTCGGAAAATACGCCGCTTTCGGCACTGGCGCTGGCGGAAATCTACAGCGAGGCGGGCCTGCCCGACGGGCTGTTCAACGTCGTGCAGGGCTATGGTGATGTTGGCGCGGGCCTTGTCGGCCACGATGTCGTCGCCAAGGTTTCGGTCACCGGCTCGGTGCCGACCGGGCGCAAGGTGCTGTCGCTTGCCGGTTCGAAGATGAAGCACGCGACGATGGAGCTCGGCGGCAAGTCGCCGCTGATCGTCTTCGACGATGCCGACATCGAAAACGCCGTTGGCGGCGCCATGCTCGGCAATTTCTACTCCACCGGCCAGATCTGCTCGAACGGCACGCGGGTCTTCGTGCAGAGCAGCATCCACGACCGCTTTGTCGAGCGGCTGGTCGAGCGGACGAAGAAAATCCGCATCGGCGACCCACTCGATCCCGAAACGCAGATGGGACCACTGGTCTCCAAGGCACAGCACGACAAGGTCGTCGGCTATATCGCGGTCGGCAAGCAGGATGGCGCTGTTCTGGCCTGTGGCGGCAACGTGCCTTCGCTGCAGGGTTTCCAGGGCGGCTTCTTCGTCGAACCGACGGTGTTCACCGGTGTCACCGACACGATGCGCATCGCCCGCGAGGAGATTTTCGGACCGGTCATGAGCGTGTTGAAATTCGACGGCGAGGACGAAGTTATCGACCGCGCCAACGACACCGAATTCGGCCTTGCCGCCGGCGTCTTCACCCGCGACCTGCCGCGCGCCCACCGTGTCATCGCCGAGCTGCAGGCCGGCACCTGCTGGATCAACGCCTACAATCTGACGCCGGTGGAAATCCCCTTCGGCGGCTTCAAGCAGTCCGGCATCGGCCGCGAGAATTCTCTGGCGGCATTAGCGCTCTACTCGCAACTGAAGTCGATCTATGTCGAGACGGGGGACGTGGCGAGTCCATATTGAGCCGAGCCTAGACCGCCTCCCCCGCCGTCCCATCCAGGTACTGCGTCAGCGCGCAGACGAGGTGATAAAAGATGCTGGCCGGAACATCTGACGCCAGCGAGCGGCCGCGTTCGTCGATGCGGTCGATCCACAGGCCGAGCGGGGCCGGGTCGATGTGCCAGCGGAACAGCCGGCCGACACGGGCCTCGATCTCGGGCTTCAGATCGGGGCCGCCTGAACCATCCAACGCGATCGCCGCCTTGATGGCTTCGGCCTGCGGCCAGCTGCGCGAGATCAGGTCGAGCGGCAGGCCTTGCCTGGAGACGGCGCCATAGGCAAGGCCGGTGGCCCGGTTGAGGCCGTTGGCGATGGCCGAGGCGTAGAGTTTCCTGGCGAAGCCGCTCAGTTCGGCCTGGCCGCTGCGTCCAGCGAAATCGACCAGGAGCGAAGCCCATTCGAAGTGATGGCCTGGCTCGGTCCAGCCCCCTTTTTCGCCTGCGGCCGGCTTCCATTCGGCATCGAAAAATTCGCCGAGCGTCCAGCTCTCGGCATCGAAGAAATGGCTGCGGAAGAGGTCGATGATGCGCGCCGCGCGGCGCAGATGGGCGCGCTCGCCGGTCGCCTGATACCAGGCGAGAAAGGCTTCCAGCAAGTGCATATGCGGATTTGAGCGACGCTCGCCCTCTCCGTCCGATGTCTCGAGGAAGCCAGTCATGCGATGATCCTCGAGATAGGCGTCGAGGAAGGCGAAGGTTTCCTCACCGAGCCGCAAGGCATCGGGATTGCCCGACATGTGCGCATGCGCCAGCGCCAAGAGCACGCAGGAATGATCGTAGGCGTCTTCCGTGGCGTCGGCGACAGCGCCGTCGACATTCAGCGTGCGCACCCAACCGCCGCGTTCGGTGCGTCCCTTTCCTGCCATGAAGTCGATGCCATGCGCGATCAGCCGCTCGGCCGGGCCCGTCCAGCCGCGTTCCTTGGCAACCGCGAAGGCATAGACCTGACGGGCCTGCGTGCGCATGCGCTTCGGCTTTATCAGCGGGGAGCCGTCGAAGCCAAGCGCTTCATGGAAGCCGCCATGGCGCTCGTCGACGCCCGATGTCGACCACAGCGGCAAGGTTTCCTGGAACAGCCAGTGGTGCACGCGCCGCCGCCAGGCGCCGCTTTCGATGACGCGATCATGCGCCGGGGTGAATCTGGTTTCCAGCCGGCCCGATTTCTCGAGCTGCTCGACCACCTTCTTGACGTGCTGGCTGTGACTTACCGGAGCGACGAAAGTGGCGTCCGATGTCGAGACGATGGCAACGTCCTTCATGCCGATCGCCGACAAAAGGCGGCCGTCGCTGCGGATGTAGGAGTTCTCGCAATCGATGGCGACCACATCGCCGACAATGACATTGCCCTGGTCATCGGCAGGGCCGACATCGAGCAGCGACTGCCAGGAGCCGAGATCGTTCCAGCGGAAGCCCGCCGGCACCATCGCGATGTCCCTCGCCCGCTCCATGATGGCATAGTCGATCGAATTCGACGGGATGGCCGCGTAGAGTTCGAGCGGCATATAGAAGCCGGACAGACCCGATGTCGCCGCCTTGTAGGCCGCTTCGGTCGATTGCCAGATGTCTGGCTGGAACATAGCGAAAGCGTCGCGCATGGCACCGGCGCGAAACAGAAAGATGCCGGTGTTCCAATAGAAGTTTCCGGCTTCCAGATAGCCCTGCGCGGTCGCCAGGTCCGGCTTTTCGACGAAGCGCGA
Organism: Mesorhizobium sp. B2-4-19; assembly: GCF_006441315.1. Classification (NCBI taxonomy): domain Bacteria; kingdom Pseudomonadati; phylum Pseudomonadota; class Alphaproteobacteria; order Hyphomicrobiales; family Phyllobacteriaceae; genus Mesorhizobium; species Mesorhizobium sp. B2-4-19. The sequence goes on from NZ_VFUV01000001.1 coordinate 168,772, forward strand.
AACGTCGAACACCCCGCCCTTCTCGGCGGAGACCTCGATATAGCCATAGCCGGTTTCGGGCTGTGTCGGCTTGATGCCGAACACAACGAGCCGGCCGGCGCGCGCCGCCTCGGCGCCTGCCTCGACGCTCTGCCAGAATTGCCCTGCCGTCGATATTTCGTGGTCCGACGGCACCACCAGCACCAGGCTGTCGCCGAATTCGGACAAGGTGCGCAGCGTTGCAAGGGCCACCGCTGCGGCGGTGTTGCGCCCTGTGGGTTCGAACAGCGGACCGCCACCGGCAAGATCGAGGCCGGCGAGATCGGCATGGACGCGTTCGGCGTGGCGCTCCGAAGCGATCAGGAAGATCGGAGTTTTACCGTCGGGCCTTGCCGCCAGGCGGCGCAAGGTCTTGGCCAGCATCGAGCCATCACCCGAAAAATCATGAAACTGCTTCGGATTGTCCTCGCGCGACAACGGCCAGAGCCGCGAGCCGACGCCGCCGCTCATGACAAAACTGACGATGCGCTGACTCATTCGGGTCTCGCTGAGAAGTTGGTCGGAGGTAGCAGATATGCCTTAAGCCGTGTTTGCCCGATTGGAAATCCGCTCGACCGCCAGATCGATGAAGGCCTTAACCAGGGTGAAAGGTGCCGGCTGCTGGGAAAGAGAACGTGCAGGCCGCCGGCCGGCGTCGTGTAGCCGTCCAGAACGCGCCGCAACCGCCCCTCGTTGATCAGCCCGTCGGCCAGCGGCTGGGGCAATTGGGCGATGCCGAAACCCGAGAGCGCGGCCGCCACCACCGCCTGCATCTCGTTGGCGGCGAAGCGCCCGGCGACCACGACAGTTTCCTGGCCTTGTGGTCCATCCAGCACCCAATGAGCGCCTGAGGCCGACGGGCCCGCGATGACGCATCGATGGCGGGCAAGATCGGCCGGGCCTTCCGGGATCCCGTAGCGTGCGAGATAGTCATGGCTGGCGCAGAGCAACCTGTGCGTGGAACCCAGCTTGCGGGCGATGAGCGCCGAATCCTCGAGCCTTCCGGTGCGGAAGGCAAGGTCGATGCCGTCCTCGATCAGGTTGAGCTTGTCGTCGGTGAGGCGCAGCTCGACATTGGTTTTCGGGTACAGAGCCAGAAAGTCGACCACGGCGCGGATGAGGAAGTGACTGCCAAAACCAACCGGCGCTGAAATGCGGATCGTGCCCGAAGGCTCCACCCTCGCCTCCGCAAGACGCAGGTTCGCCTCCTCGATCGTCCGTAGCCCCTGGCTGCTTTGCTCATAGTAGAGACGGCCGGCATCCGTCAGTTGAGGCTGCGTGTGGTGCGCTGCAGCAGCCGCACACCAACCACCTCGCACTCGAGCGTGCGACACGGCGGCTGACGGTCGTCTTGGGCATAGCCAGCAGGTGCGCGGCGGTGGTGAAGCTGCCGGCTTCGACGACGCGGGCAAACACGACGACATCGTTGAGATCGATCATTGTATTCATTAATGGGACGATTTTTTCCAATTATAGGCAATTATCAATGAGATAGAGCCTAATTTTTTGCTCCAGACAACAGCAGAGCAAGGACGCGGCACTGATGTTCGAATGGTTCGACCGCGTCGGTTACGATGTCGATATCGCTGCCTTGCACAGGCAATTTCCCGAGGTCGGTGGCACGGTTTTGCCGACTGGGCGCACGCGTTCGACTGGGGCGCCAGCGGCCAGCGCGGCGAAAGCTGATGAAATGCGACAGAAGCGCTGCCATTGCCGCTTGCACGAATGAAGTGTGGCGGCTATAAGCCCGCCGTCTGGTCACGGAGTGTAGCGCAGCCTGGTAGCGCACCTCGTTCGGGACGAGGGGGTCGCAGGTTCAAATCCTGCCACTCCGACCAGAAAAAACAGATACTTAAATATCTGTTTCTCCCGATGCCCACGGTTTGGGATCGCGTTTTACGCGCAGCGGGAGCGTAGCCCTATGTGCTCTCTGCGATGCTGCTCGCCAATTGGCCGGTCGTTCTGGACGGCGACACGATCGTGCTCGATGGAACGCATGTCCGCATCGCCATCTCCTCTCGACGCAGCGGCGTGAGACGGGCATTCTTGTGGACGTTCATTCGGACCCTCCGATGAGTGCTGAAGCCTGGTAACTCCAGCCTCCTCGGTCCGGTCCGAATGGACAACCTCCTGAAAGCTCACAGCTCGTTCGCGTGTTTTCCCGAGGAACGCCAGAACGCCGGTGGCATCGGAGCCAATATGAAAAGACTGGTTTTCGCAGCGGCGGTATTTGCATTTGCCTGCCATTGCGCGCCCTCTCAGGCGGACGATGAGCGGTCATGCCAGATCATGGCAGCCGCAACCCTGCTTTCCGGGAAGACCAACTGCAGAGACGGCGACATCGCCACCATCGCCGGCGTCACCGCCAAAGAGGTACCGGAAGCGATAGCCAGGTATTGCGATTTTTGGGCACAGATCGTCGTGCTGCCCGACGCGAGCGCGTCCGATGCATCGAGCCACTTCGTTCTTTGCAAGTACCGCCAGCGAGAGTCGGCCCCTTCTCAGCCTTAGCCCTACGGCTCGTCCATCCGGTTTGCCGGAGGCGGTCCGACTGTCCTGGGACACCCGGAACCAAAGGGTCCAGCGGCAGTTATCCAACGAAGGGCTAATCAAGGCAATGGAGAAATTGCAATGAAATCAATGATCATGTGCGCTTTGGCGCTGTCCATCGGATTGCCGGCTGTCGCTTCGGCGGCCGAAGCCGACGTTATCATCAGGACTCACCATCGCCACCACAGCAACGTCAAGATCATCAACGAGGACGGCCAGCGCCTGCACCACCGCCACCACGGTACCGTAGCGTTCTATGATCGTGGCCGCCGGCACCATCGTCCGGATGCCGTCATTGTCACGAGCTCGGTCTCCAAGCACCATCACCGTCGCCCCGTGGTGATTCAAAACAACGACTATTGATCGGCCCTAAGGCCCGGCTCGTTGCAGCCGGGCCTTCTGCATGAAATCTGAAATGTCGCTGGGCGATCTGCGTGCCGGCACAAGGCATCATCAACGAACGGCCGTGTGATTACGATGCCATTCGGCCTCTCCGAAAGGTCGCGAAATCTCGTCTTGTAGGCTGGGATGCCGCTACGGTGCCTGCAGATATTTGGGTTCGCCCACCACGCCAGCGCAGTGGACGAACCCTATCAGCGCAGGAAGGGACGTAGCTGCGCCAATCTGCCAAATATTGATACTCTCGGATCGTCAGCCAAAGGCTATTCCAATCGCCATGAAGGTGATGGGCATGGCGAAGATCACTGCAAGCAACCAGCGTGCTTGGCGAACACTCTTTTCCATCAGCTTCCTCCCGAACGTGTAGCTGACAACGGCTACGAACGGTGGCCGTTCCGAGCGGCACAACAGGCAGGACCATTGCATTTTACGGCCAGACCAAGGTCCGGCGCTCCGCCGGACCGAAGCCCAGCCAGGGAACGTTTTCGCCGCGGCTCTGTTTCGAGTGGTTGGGCGGCGCGGGGACGATCAAACGAGGAAGCGAAACTGGAGGAACGTCACCATGTCTAACAGCGAGGCCATACAATCCGATGTCTTGGGGGTGCGTGTAGCTGACCTCAAGGCCAGAATGCGGCAGGCCCGGATTACCATGAGCGAAATGAAGACCTTCCAAAAGGTCGCGGCCATGATGGTCGGCGGACGAGGCAGCATTGATGGCGACGATTTGATCGCCGCTTCATTCGTTGCGGACACATTCCTGGACAAGAAAACGCTCTGAGACCATGCGGACAATCAGCAAGCTTTTTGATTCCCACGCCGAAGCCGCCCGGGTTGCTGGAGAGCTGGTCGCGGTCGGTGTTCCTCGCGTTCAGATTGCCATTATCGGACCCTACCAGGACGAGCTAACAGTCCTAAGATCTCCAAGCGTCATGCTTTGCGCCGTCGGCGCGGCATTGGCTTGCGTGGGCGCCCTCGCGGTCTGCGGCGTCAGTTCTCCTCCAGCCGGACTGCCGGCAACAGCACTGGTTTGCGCGGTCTGTGGCGGCGGTGCCGGCGGGCTGCTCGGTGCCTTCATGACCACAGCGGCAAGGTCGGATGATCGGACCGTTGCCGAGGGCATCGTCTTGGTGACGGCGCATGTCGATGAAAATGAAACCGGCATCGCCCAGGCAGTGCTGGACGGTTGCGCTCCCACCGCAATCATCGCCGAAGCAGCCTGAATTTCAGGCAGGCTGAACGAACGGCGGCACGAAGGCTGGGCGCCACAACCAGCGCGAGCCGCCGAGGTCGCACCGTCGGCCAGAATCGACAGAAGGCCGCCCCGGCGTCAACCGAGGCGGCCCCTCTTCGTTTCCAGTGATTGCATCAGGACACTCGACGGACACCGACTTCGAGGCGACCGGTAACGTTCCCATATCGGCTGGCCTCCGTGGTCCATGCCCATAGGGCTCTTTCGCGAGCCCAATCTTTGACGAAATGATCATCGGCTCCAGATAGTTCGGTGGATATGATGAAGCCAGTGAAACGGTGAGCCGGTGTGGACATGAATTTGATCGCGACGACGACCTCGACACCGGTTCTTGTGATTGCGGCGCTTCTCGTTACCGGCTGCTCGTCAATCGGCACGACCGCCGATCCGGTGACGTACGATAGAATGAGCTGCACCGAACTCAACAGCGCGCTAGGCGAAAAGGCCACCGAAATCTCACAAACCGCCATCACCCGGGGCAAGGTCGCCAACACCAGTGTTCCGCGCTGGCTGCTTGGTGTTTCGCGCGTGAAGACCGCCGTCGCGAATCGTGAGACCGCCAGGATCGATCGGCTGAAACAGCAGCAGGACGCCATCGCCGCTGCGCGCGCGCGCAATTGTCCCAAGTCAGCGGGCTGAGCGAACGGACGCCGTCAAGATGATTGCCTTTACCTGAAACGTCTCAGGCGCTCAGCCGGAATCGGGTGACATCGATCGCCGCGGCCATCAGCGTCTGCGTGTAGACGTGCTGCGGGTTGCTGAAGATTGCCTCTGTCGGCCCCTCCTCGACGATCTTGCCCTGTTTCATGACGATGATGTAGTCGGCCATGGCGCGCACCACGGCGAGGTCGTGGCTGATGAACAGATAGGACAGTTCATGGTCCGCCTGCAGCTTGCGCAGGAGTTCGACGATCTGTTTCTGCACCGAGCGGTCGAGCGCCGAGGTCGGTTCGTCCAGCACGACCATCTTTGGTTTCAGGATCATGGCGCGGGCAATGGCGATGCGTTGCCGCTGGCCGCCGGAGAATTCGTGCGGGTAGCGGTTGCGGGCGTTGGGATCGAGGCCGACTTCACGCAAGGCCTCGACCGCGCGCTGGTCGCGCTGCTTGCCCGACAGATTGGGCTCATGCACCAGCAGCCCTTCGGTGATGACCTGGCCGACGGTCATGCGCGGCGACAGAGAGCCGAAAGGATCCTGGAAGACGAGTTGCATCTGGCGCCGCAGCGGCCGCATCGCCTGGCGGTCGGCTGTCGAAATGTCGCGATCGCCAAAACGAATCAAGCCATCGCTCGGCAGCAGCCGCAGCAGAGCGCGGCCAAGCGTCGATTTTCCCGAGCCGGATTCGCCGACAATGCCGATGGTCTGGTTACGCTGCAGCCGGATCGAAATGTCGTCGACGGCGCGCAGCATCAGCGGCTCGCCGGCCAGAAACCCGCCGCCGATCCTGAATGTGACCTCGACATGCCTGCCTTCGAGCACCACCGGTGCGTTGGCGGGCGGCGGCGCCTTGCTTCCCGTCGGCTCGGCCGCCAGCAGCATCCTGGTGTAGGCGTGCTGCGGGTTGGCGAAGATCGCTCCCGCCTCGCCCTCCTCGACCACCTCGCCCTGGCGCATGACATAGACCCGGTCGGCGAAGCGCCGGACGATGCCGAGATCGTGGGTGATGAAGACGATGGCCATGCCGAGCTTGCGCTGCAATTCGGCGAGCAGCATCAGGATCTGCGCCTGGATGGTCACGTCGAGCGCCGTGGTCGGCTCGTCGGCGATCAGGATGTCGGGATCGTTCGCGAGTGCCATGGCGATCATCACACGCTGGCGCTGGCCGCCGGACATTTCGTGCGGGTAGGATTTCATCCGCCGTTCGGGATCGGGAATGTGCACCAGCCGCAAGAGCTTGAGCGCCTCTTCGCGCGCCTCGGCGGCATTCAGGCCGCGATGCCGGCGGATCGGCTCGATCAGTTGATTGCCGATCGAATAGAGCGGATCGAGCGAGGTCATCGGCTCCTGGAAGATCATGCTGATCTTGGCGCCACGGACCTTGTTCAGGTCGGATTTACTCAGCGTCAGCAGGTTGCGGCCGCGATAGTCGACGCTGCCCGTTGCCTCGCCGTTCGAGGCGAGCAGGCTCATCGCCGCCATCATGGTCTGGCTCTTGCCGGAGCCGGACTCGCCGACCACGGCAACGGTCTCGCCGGCATTGACGTGGATGTTGATGCCTTTCACTGCTTCGATCGCGCCGTCGAGCGTGCGGAAGCGGACACGCAGGTCCTTGACGCTGAGGATCGCTTCGGGAGTGCCCATGTCAGCGGTCCCCATCTTATCGATCTCTCGGATCGAGCGCGTCGCGCAGGCCATCGCCGACGAAGTTCAACGCAAACAGCGTCGAGACGAGGAAGAAAGCAGGAAACAGGAGCAGCCAGTTGGCGGTGCCGATGTTCTTGGCGCCGACAGAAATCAGCACGCCCCAGCTGGTCATCGGCTCCTGCACGCCAAGGCCGAGGAACGACAGGAAACTCTCCAGGATGATGACCTGCGGCACCAGCAAGGTCATGTAGATGACGACCGGGCCGAGCAAATTGGGGATGACGTGTCGCAGCAGGATGCCGCGCTGGCCGACGCCCATGGCCTCCGCCGCCTGGACATATTCCTGGCGGCGGATCGACAGCGCCTGGCCGCGCACGATGCGCGCCATGTCGAGCCACAGCACCGCGCCAACCGCCAGGAACATCAGCACGAAGTTGCGGCCGAAGAACACCACCAGCATGATGACGAAGAAGATGAACGGCAAGGAATAGAGCACATCGACAATGCGCATCATCACCTCGTCGATCCTGCCGCCGGAGAAACCCGCGGCGGCGCCATAGATCACCCCGATCACCACCGCCACGACGCCGGCGAGCAGGCCGATGGCCAGTGAGATGCGACCGGCCATCAGCGTGCGCGAGAGCAGATCGCGGCCGGTGTTGTCGGTGCCGAACAGAAAATATTGCTGCTTGACCGACGCGCTCATCGTCACTTCCAGACCGTCGGGCGACTTGCTCTCGATCTTGGTGTCGTCAAAGGCATCGGAGCGGTCGAGGTAGCGGATGTTGCGGTCATCGATCGGCTTGGCCGACTTGACCGTGACGAAGACCTGATTGCCGTCCTGGTGCCATTCCTTGATATCGACCCGCATGCGTTTGATCGCATCGTTGAGCGCGGACTCGATCATGTCGGGCTTCGGATAGGCTGTAAGGCTTGGCGGCATGCGCACATAGTCGGCATAGATGGTCGTGTACTGATGCGGCACGAACCAGGGGCCAAACACGCTGACGAGCCCGATCAAGGCGAGGTAGTAGAGGCTGAACATGGCGGCGCGGTTGGCCTTGAGGCGCGCCCAGGCATCGCCCCACAGCGAGCGGCCGACGATGGCGGGAGCCGTGGCTGCGATGTCAGTCATAGCGCACCCTCGGGTCGACGACCGCGTACATGACGTCGACGATCAGGTTGAAGACGATGGTGAAGATGGCGATCACCACCACCGTTCCCATCACCAGCGTGTAATCGCGGTTGAGCGCGGCATCGACGAAGTAGCGGCCGACGCCGGGAATGGAGAAGATCGTCTCGACGATGACGGAGCCCGTCAAAAGGGCCGCCGCCGCCGGGCCGGTGAACGAAACGATCGGCAAGATGGCGCCGCGCAAGGCGTGTTTGACCACAACCGACCAGTCGGAAAGGCCGAGCGCGCGGGCGGTGCGGATGTGATGGGAGCGCAGCGATTCGATCATCGAGCCGCGCATCAGGCGGGCGACGATGGCGATCTGCGGCAAGGCAAGCGTCAGCACCGGGCCGACCTTGTTGATGAAGGCGCCATCGCCCCAGCCGCCGATTGGCAGGAGCTTCCAGGTCAGGCCGAAGAGAAGCTGGATCACCGGCGCGATGACGAAGGTGGGAATGGTGCTGCCGGCCGTGGCCAGCGCAATCACCGTATAGTCGCCGAGCTTGTTCTGGTTGAGCGCGGCGATGGTGCCGAGCACGGAACCCAGCAGCAGCGCCAGGATCAGCGCCGAGGCGCCGAGTTGCACCGAAATGGGCAGACCCTTGGCGAACAGTTCGGTGACGGTGAAATCCGGCATGTTGTAGCTCGGGCCGAAATTGCCGCGCAAGAGATTGCCGAGATAGTGGACATATTGCAGCCAGAGCGGATCGTTGAGGCCGAACTGGGCTTCAAGGTTGGCCTTGATCTCGGGGCTCAGCCCCCGCTCCTGGTTGAATGGCCCGCCTGGCGCGACGCGCATCAGGAAGAACGCCATCGTCACGATGACGAACAGCGTCGGTATGGCGGTCAAAAGCCGCCGGAATACGTATCGCAGCATCGGTGCCCCACTTGATCCGGAACACGCCTGTCCGATTGGACCATTGTGCTCCAGCCTTCAAATCTTCGCACCGGATTTTCCGAAAATCGATTGCGCTTCCCGGCCGATGCGATGGCAAACCAGCACCGCCGCGCACGAAGTGCGCGGCGGCTTGGCCAGGGATCAGTCCTTGCTGACGAAACGCGACGGATGGACGTCCATCACATTGTCGACGAAGCCATGCAGCTTCGAGGACACGATGTCGTGGTAGCTATAGTAGAGCAGCGGGATCTCGCCGACATCGTCGACGAGAATGCGCTCGGCCTCGGAGAGTTCCTTCATGCGCTCCTCGGGCTTGCCTCCGGCGGCGGCTGCCTTGTCCATCGCCGCTTCATAGGCCGGGCTGTTGTAGTTCGAGTAGTTGTTGCCGCTCGCCTTGCGCGAGATGCCAAGGAAGGTTTCCGGATCCTTGTAGTCGGCGATCCAGGCGGCACGCGCCACGTCATAGTCGCCCTTCTGCTCGAGGAAGGAGTAGTGCGTCTTGGTGTCGGTGTTGAGCAGCGTGACGTCGACCCCAAGCGGCTTCAGCTGCTCCTGGATGGCGACCGCGGTGTTCTTGTGGTTTTCCGAGGTGTTGTAGCGGATTTCCATCTTCAGCGGATGTTCGGGCGTGTAGCCGAGTTTCTCGAGGATTTTCTTGGCCGCGTCCTCGCGGTCTATCTGCGGCATCTCGGCATATTTGGCCATTGCGGGCGTGTAGCCCTCGATGCCGGGAGGCACCATCGAATAGCCGGGCAGCATCGAGTTCTGCCAGACCTTTTCGGCGATGAAGTCGCGGTCGATCGCCATCGAGATGGCGTTGCGCAGTTCAGGATTGTTCCACGGCGCCTTGTCGGTCTTGATCGCGTAGTAATAGGTGCCGAGATACGGGCCGACATGGATCTGATCGCCGAACTTGGTCTTGAGGTCGGCGAGCTGTTCGGTCGGCAGATCGTCATAGCTGTCGAGTTCGCCGGCCTCGAAGCGTTTCATCGCCGATGAGCGGTCTTCGGTCGGGATATAGTTGACCACGTCGAACTTGACGGTCGCGGCGTCCCAGAATTTCGGATTCTTGACCAGCTTCATGTGGTCGTTGGGAACCCATTCGGCCAGCGTGTAGGCGCCGTTCGAGACGAGCTTGCCGGGCTTGATCCAGTCGGCGCCGAGTTTCTCAATCGAAGCCTTGCTGACCGGATAGGTCGCCTGGTGGGTCAGCATCTCCAGGAAGTAGGGCGTCGGCGCCTTCAGGGTCACTTCCAGGGTGTTGGCGTCGATCGCCTTGACGCCCATGTCCTCGGGCTTGCCTTTCTTGGTGTTGACGTCCTCGGCGCCCTTCACCGGATACAGCATCGAGGCGTATTCGGCCCCGGTCGCCGGATCTTCCAGCCGGTGGAAGGCGTAGACGAAGTCGTCGGCCGTCACCGGGCTGCCGTCCGACCACATGCCGTCCTTGCGCAGCTTGAAGGTGTAGACGGTGCCGTCATCCGATACCGTCCAGCTTTCGGCGGCGCCCGGAATGAGGTTTGCCTTCTCGTCCTGCATGACCAGTCCCTGGAACAGGTCGCGCAGCACGTTGGCTTCATACACCGTCGAGGTCTTGTGCGGGTCGACCGACTCCGATTCGGCGGCGGTGCCCCTGTTGTAGACGCTCTCGGCGAACGCCGGCGAGTAGAATGCGCCGGCGGCTACCGCCATGGTGGTGGCGAATACCGTCGCCTTCAGCATGTTTTTCAGCATGAAGTTCTCCCTGTCGGCGCTGCCGTGGGCGCGCCTTTGAGTGTTGACGCCCCGGAACCGATGCCTGGTTCCTTTGAGCGTGCCGCCGGTTCCCCCCGGCAGCTGGTGGCAGGAGACTAGACAGGAGGTAAGCTCTTTTCAACCGAGTACTGATTGACCCTAAGTCAATCCTCAGAATCGAAGAAGCAACAGCTAAATTAGAACGGCATTTTCAATCGCGCGCATCCCCAGGTTGCACCCGGAGTTTTCGCTTTCTGCATGCGAACTTTGGCATGCTGGTATCATGGTTCAGAACCTCATTTCCAGGCTCCGAAGACGCGCGTTCCGAACAGACAATTCGGGAACGTCGGCGGTCGAGTTCGCCCTGCTGTCGCCGATTTTTATCCTTCTTCTGCTCGGAATGGTTGCGTACGGTATCTATTTTGGTGCTGCCAACTCGATCCAGCAGATCGCGGCGGATGCCGCCCGGACGGCCATTGCCGGGCTGAACCAGACCGAGCGGCAGACGCTCGTGGCCGCCTTCCTCGCCAACAATGCCGGTGGTTACCCCTTCGTGGACGCCAGCAAACTGACCTACCAGGCCAATGACAGCGTGGCCGACGGCAGCCAGTTCGTGGTGTCGATTTCGTACGATGCACGCAACCTGCCGATCTGGAATCTCTTCCCGGGCATAGCCATGCCAGGGACCACCATCAGGCGTCAGTCAACGATCAGGATTGGGGGTATCTGAATGCTGCAGCGTGCGGGCAAGGGCATCGGCCGGCTTGCACGGTCTATGATGGGGGACAGGAAGGCGAACTTCGCCGTCATGACCGCGCTGAGCGCGCCGGTCGCCCTGGCGCTGGCCGCGGTGGCCATTGATGAAGCCTCCATCTACTCCGAGCGCCGGCAGGCCCAGGCGATGGTCGATCTGGCGGCGATCACCGCAGCCTCGAACATCAACAATGTCAACACGGCGGTTGTCACCACGCTCACCGACAACGGCATGCCGGGTGTCGTCGTTCAAGCCTCTGGCCAGACCATTGCCCCGGCCCTCGGCAAGACGGTGGTGACGGTCACGCAAGGCCGATATGCCTCGACGACCACCAATGTCACCCAACGCTTCCAGGCGGGCGTGACACCCTACAATGCGGTACGTGTCACACTGGCGAAAGTCCCCACCCGCTATTTTGCAAGTTCGCTCATCCCCACTCCGGTCATCGGCACCCAAGCCACGGCCAGCATGACGCCGCAGGCGGCATTCTCGGTGGGGTCGAGACTGCTCAGCGTCAATGGCGGCATCCTCAATGCCTTGCTGAGCGGGCTCCTTGGCGGCAACATCTCGCTCAGTGTCATGGACTATAACGGGCTGATCTCGGCCGATGTCAGCGTCTTGTCCTTCATCAGCGCGCTCGCCACACAATTGAACATTACGGCCGGCACCTATTCGGACGTACTGGCCTCGAAAGCGACTGTCGGCCAGATCGCCACCGCCATGGCCAACGTCCCCGGCCTCGGCAACACGGCCAAGGTCGCCCTGCAGACCATCGCCTCCAAGTCGACCAGCGCGGTCAAGATCCCGCTCAGTAGCCTTGTCGATCTCGGCTCCGTCGGCAGCTTGGGCCTCGGGCAGCAGCCGTCCGGCCTCGGCGTCGATGCAAGCGCCATGGGGATGCTGACCGCCGCCGCCGTGCTCGCCAACGGCACCAACCAAGCCGCGATCGACCTCGGCGCCACCATACCGGGACTGCTCTCGACCAAGCTCAACATCGCCATCGGCCAGCCCGCGCAATCCTCGCCCTGGCTCGCGGTCGACGGCATCGGGACGGTCGTGCGGACCGCCCAGACACGCATCAAACTGACGGCGTCAGTCGGTATCGGCACGCCCGGCATCGGCGGCGGCGTCAACCTGGTAGCCGTCAATCTGCCGCTCAATGTCGAAGTCGCCTATGCCGAAGCCAAGCTGACCGACATCACCTGTCCGACAGGGCCTTCCAGCATCAGCGTTTCCATCGCCGCGCACCCGGGCGTTGCCCAGCTTAACCTGGCCAACAGCAACAATCCCTCCGGCTTTGCCGATTTTAGCCAGCCGCAGACCTTCACCGATGCCGATATCGCCGATGTGAAGCTGCTGTTGATACCGCTGATCCAGGTGATGGGTTCGGCCGCGACCGCGATCACCAACAACAACCCGCAGACCTTGACGTTCAATGCGACCGATATCGCCAACAAGACGGTCAAAACCGTTTCGACGCGCAACATATCGCAATCGCTCACCACGTCGCTGGTTAACAACCTGTCGCTCTCGGTCAATGTGCTTGGTCTCGGCATCGATCTCACCGCCCTGCTCGGAACGGTCAAACCGGCGGTGGTGACCCTGCTCAACACCGTAACGGCGCCCGTCGACGACTTGCTCTACAATGTGCTGTCCGCGCTTGGTGTCGGCGTCGGCCAGGCCGACGTACGCGTCACCGGAGCGACCTGCGGTCGGGCGGTGCTCGTTCAGTGAGGTTTTCATGGCCAAGCGGGTCGCCTGGCCAAGGCGCAGTCGGACGGCCAGTCAGTCGAGCCGGCCAAGGAAGCAACCGAGAGCCGGCAGCGAGAGCGCTTCCTCCTCGCCGGCAGCGGTGCCAGCCAGGACAGCGGCGACAGCGCCAATATCCCGTGGCAAGGGCCAATTCGCCGGCTCTCCAGCGAAATTGAAGACGCAGAGCAGTCTCTGCCCGCCGCCTTCGCGGATGAAGGCCAGCACGTCGCCTTCGGCGTCGAGAAAGCGGATCGAACCGCTGACCAGCGCCGGATGGCGCCTGCGCAAGGCGAGCGTCGAACGGTAGGCGGACAGCACCGATTGGTCGCTGCCGTTCTGCACATCGGCGGCGCGGGCACGATGGCTGGCGGGGACCGGCAGCCAGGGTTTGCCCGTCGAGAAGCCCGCATTGTCGGCGCCGGCTTCCCAAACCATCGGCGTGCGGCAGCCATCCCTGCCCTTCACACCGGGCCAGAAACGGATGCCGACGGGATCGCGCAGATCCTCATAGGCAAGCTCCGCCTCCTCCAGGCCAAGTTCCTCACCCTGATAGAGGCAGATCGAACCGCGCAGGCAGGCGAGCAGCATGATCGAGAATCTGGCCACCGCCTCGGCATCGCCATCCGGCGCTGTCCAGCGGCTGACATGGCGCACCACGTCATGGTTGGAAAACGCCCAGCAGACCCAGCCGTCGGCAACCGCATGTTCGAAGGCCTCGACGCAGCCGCGCACATGCGCCGCCGAAAATTGCGGGCCGAGCAGGTCGAAGGTGTAGCACATCTGCAGCTTGTCGCCGCCGGAAGTGTAGGCGGCCAGCGTCTGCAGCGAGCGGCCCTCATCGCCGATTTCGCCGACGGCGGCGCGGTCTGGGTATTCGTCGAGCAGCGCCCGGAAACGCCTGAGGAAAGCCAGGTTCTCCGGCTGCGTCTTGTCGAACAAATGCTCCTGGAAAAGATAGGTGTTGGTCTCGCCATTGGTGCCGGCGACGCTCGACGCCAAGGGCGGATTGCTGCGCAGCCAGCGGTCGTGGACATAATAGTTGACGGTGTCGAGCCGGAAACCGTCGACGCCGCGCTCCAGCCAGAAGCGCACCGTGTCCAGCAGCGCGTCCTGGACCTCCGGATTGTGGAAATTCAGATCGGGCTGCGAGGCGAGGAAATTGTGCATGTAATATTGCCGGCGGGTCGAATCCCACTCCCAGGCCGGGCCGCCGAAGACGGACAGCCAGTTGTTGGGCGCATTGCCGTCGGGTTTCGTATCGGCCCAGACGTACCAGTCGGCCTTGGGATTGTCGCGGCTGGCGCGGCTTTCGATGAACCATTCGTGTTCGTCGGATGAGTGCGACAAGACCTGGTCGATGACGACCTTCAGGCCCAGCCGGTGCGCCTCCGCGACCAGAGCGTCGAAATCCTCCAGCGAACCGAATTTCGGATCGACGTCGCGATAGTCCGAAATGTCGTAGCCCATATCGGCCATCGGCGACTTGAAGAAGGGCGACAGCCAGACGGCATCGACGCCGAGCGACGCGATGTGGTCAAGCCGCGCAGTGATACCCCTGAGATCGCCGCTGCCGTCGCCGGTCGTGTCCTGGAAGGAGCGCGGATAGACCTGGTAGATGACGCAGCCGCGCCACCATTCGGCCGCCTGCCCCGCATTGTCATCGGCCATCACGAACCCTTCCTGGCGCGACCCTTGGCGGTCCGGCGCGAACTGGTTTTTTCGCATCGGATTGCCCGAACCCCGGGTGCCACTTTTCGGTCCGATGCTCTGCCATGAAGTGGACGCTGCGGCCCGGCAGCGGCCGCGCAAGGTCGATCGCCTGCGTCTCGATCGCCGGCTGCCATCGGAAGCCTTCCCGCGCGGGCAAGGTGAAGACGCATTGGCGACGATCGCCATTGATCATGACGGCAAGGCGGTCGCCGCTTGCATCACCCAACAGCATGACGAGGCGGTGTCGCGCGGGGTCGTTCCAGTCCGTCTCGGCAAGCGGCATACCGGTCTCGGTCAACCAGGCGACGTCGGGGATGCCTGTCGCATCGGCCGGTTGTCCTGTCAGGAAATCCGTATCCGACAAAGCGGGGACGGTACGGCGAAGCATGCCGAGCGCCGATGCGTAGCGCTCCAGCGCCTGGTCGCGGCCGGCCCAGTCGAGCCAGGTGATGGCATTGTCCTGCGCATAGGCATTGTTGTTGCCTTTCTGGGAGCGGCCGAACTCGTCGCCCGCCGTCAGCATGATGGTACCGCGCGAGGCAAACAGCGTGGCGAGCAATGCGCACTGGTCGTCGAAGCGCGCCCTGGTGATCGCCGCACTGTCCGTCTCGCCCTCGGCGCCGTTGTTCCAGGACAAATTGTCGTTGTGGCCGTCGCGGTTCTGCTCGCCATTGGCCGCGTTGTGCTTGCGCTCATAGGCGACGAGGTCGGCCAGCGTCATGCCGTCATGGGCGGCGATGAAATTGAGCGTGCGGCTGGCCGGCTGGCCGGCCTTGCCAAAAACATCGGACGAACCGGCAAGCCGCGTCGCCAGCGCTCCTAGCGCGCCCGCATCGCCTCGCCAGAAGCGCCTGGCATCGTCGCGATAGCGGTCGTTCCATTCGAGGAAGCGCGGCGGGAAGTTGCCGAGCTGGTAGCCGTCAGGACCGATATCCCAGGGTTCGGCGACCAACACGCGATCGGCCAGCATGGGATCGCCGGCGATCGCCGCGAGCAAGGGCGCCGCAGGATCGAACACGCCGCCGACTCGGCCCAGCACCGGCGCCAGATCGAAGCGGAAGCCGTCGACCCCGGCATTGCAGACAAAATGCCGGAGCGTGTCGAGCACCATGCCCCGCACCGCCGGATGATCGCAGGCGACGGTGTTGCCGGTGCCGGTGTCATTGACCAGCCTGCCATCCGGCTGGTGCCGATAGTAGACCTGGTTGTCGAGGCCGCGCAGCGACAGCGTCGGCCCCAGCCGGTCGCTTTCGCCCGTGTGGTTGAAGACGAGGTCGAGGATGGCGCCGATGCCGGCCTTCCGCAGCGCCGCCACGGTGTCGCGCAATTCCGTGAGGCCGCCAGGCGCAAGACGCGGGTCGAGCGCCATGAAGGTGACGGGATTGTAGCCCCAGGCGTTGCCCAGGCCCAGCGGCGGCAGGTGCCGCTCGTCGATCGACGCCGTCACCGGCATCAGTTCGACGGCCGACACGCCGAGCCTTTGCAGATGCTCGATGACGACAGGATGAGCAAGCGCCGCGATCGTACCGCGCTGCGCTGGCGGAATGTCCGGATGCAGCTTGGTGAAGGCGCGCACCGGCACCTCGTAGATCAGGCCGCCCGGTCGAAACAGCGGCGGCAACACAGGCACCGCTTCGGGCAAGGCTTTCGCCACGGTCTTGGGCATAAGCGGCGCGGTGTCTGCGCCCTCATTGCGCCGCGCGGCGAGCCGCCAGTGATAGGCGTATGGCCGGTCGATTTCGACGGCGTAGGGATCGGTAAGCAGCTTGTCGGGGTCGAACCACAACCCGCGCTCGGGGGCATAGTCGCCGTCGGCGCGAAAGCCATACCGCGTGCCCGCGGCAAGGCCGGGAACGAAGAGCGCATGCACCCCCTCGCCTTCCGGCTTCAGCTCCAGCCGGTCGAGTTCGCGGTTTCCGTGCCCGTCGAAGATCGACACCCAGAGGCGGCGTGCCGACGAGGACAAGGCTGCGAAGCGGATGCCTTCGCGGGTGACGGTGGCGCCAAGCTGGGTCATGGGAGCCGGCCCTGAAGCGCGGTGCAACCGTTGGAGATTAGCGGAAGCCTCCTAGAATTCGGCATCCCAGGGTCTCCGCGACGGAGCTTCGCTCCTGCTTCGCCCTGGGATGCCGAAGCGGTGGAGGTTTCGGCCAATCGCCAAGGCACCACCCTCAAGTAATCACGCTCGGCTTGTTGCGGCCGGTGTGGCTCTTGATGCCGGCAATGTCGTCGGCGGCCGCGATGAGGTCGGCAAGGGCTGCCTGCGTGTCGAGATCGTGCCTGGCCTTGTCCGGCTCGTAGCGTTCGATGTAGACGCGCAAAGTCGCGCCGGACGTGCCGGTGCCGGAAAGCCGGAAGACGACGCGCGAGCCGCCTTCGAACAGGATCCTGATACCCTGATGCTCGCTGGTCGAACCGTCGACCGGGTCGTGATAGGCGAAATCGTCGGCCTTGGCGATCTTCAGGCCGCGCACGCTGGTGCCGGGCAGCGAGCCGAGCTTGGCACGCAGTTCGTCGACCAGAGCGTTGGCGCGGTCGCTCTCGACCTCCTCATAGTCGTGGCGGGAATAGTAGTTGCGCCCATAGGCCGCCCAGTGCTCGGTGACGACCTGCTTGCAGCTTTCGCCGCGCGCGGCGAGGATGTTGAGCCAGAGCAGCACCGCCCACAGTCCGTCCTTTTCGCGCACATGGTTGGAGCCGGTGCCGGCGCTCTCCTCGCCGCAGATCGTCGCCATGCCGGCATCGAGCAGATTGCCGAAAAACTTCCAGCCGGTCGGCGTCTCGTAGATACCGATGCCGAGTTTTTCGGCGACACGGTCGGCGGCGCCACTGGTCGGCATCGAGCGGGCGATGCCCTCCAGCCCGTCCTTGTAGCCGGGCGCCAGACGGGCATTGGCGGCAAGCATCGCCACCGAATCCGACGGGGTGACGAAAATGCCCTTGCCGATGATCAGATTGCGGTCGCCGTCACCGTCGGAAGCAGCACCAAAATCCGGCGCGTCCGAGCCCATCATCTCGTCATAGAGATGCTTGGCGTGCACCAGGTTCGGATCCGGATGATGGCCGCCGAAATCCGGCAGTGGCTTGAAGTTGCGGCAGGTGCCGCTGGGCGCGCCAAGCCGGTTCTCGAGGATTTCCTTGGCATAGGGACCTGTCACCGCGTGCATGGCGTCGAAGCGCATGCGGAAGCCCGATTTGAACAGTCTGCGCAGCGCGTCGAAATCGAACAGGCTTTCCATCAGCTCGGCATAATCGGCGACCGGATCGATGATCTCGACCGTCATGCCGGCGGCCGTGACGGTGCCGATCGTATCGATGTCGATCGGATCGATGTCTGATGTCTTGAAGCTCGAAATCGCCTTGGTCTTGGCAAAGATCGCATCGGTCAGCTTTTCCGGCGCCGGGCCGCCATTGCCGGCATTGTACTTTATGCCGAAATCCTCATGCGGGCCGCCGGGATTGTGGCTGGCCGACAGGATGATGCCGCCGAAGGTCTTGTATTTGCGGATGACATGCGAGGCGGCCGGTGTCGACAATATGCCGCCCTGCCCGACCATCACCTTGCCGAAGCCGTTGGCGGCCGCCATGGCGATAGCCTTCTGGATGACTTCGCGGTTGTAGAAGCGGCCGTCGCCGCCGATCACCAGCGTCTTGCCCTTGAAGCCGTCAAGCGCGTCGAAGATCGACTGGATGAAATTCTCGGCATAGTGCTCCTGCTGGAACACGGGCACCTTCTTGCGCAGGCCCGACGTGCCGGGCTTCTGGTCTGAATAGGGCTTGGTGGGGACGGTCCGTATCATGCTTCAGGCAACCCTTTTCGAAAGCAGCAGGCGATAGAGTTCAAGATATTTTTCCGCGCTCTTGTCCCATGACACATCGGCCTTCATGCCTTGGCGCTGGATGGTCTCGAAGGCCGCGGAATCGGCGTAGGCATCGACCAGGCGGCGTATGGCGTGCAGCATCGCGCCGCCATTGTTGGGAGCAAACTGGAACCCTGTCGCCACGCCGGCCGCCATAGCCGCTTCGTTGGCGTCGATGATGGTGTCGGCAAGGCCGCCGGTGCGGGCGACCACCGGCACGCAGCCGTAGCGCAGGCCGTAGAGCTGCGTCAGTCCACAAGGTTCGAAGCGCGACGGGATGATAATGGCGTCGCAGCCGCCCTGCATGGTGTGCGACAGCCCTTCGTCATAGCCGATGACCACGCCAATGCGGCCACGGTGGCGTGCGGCGGCGGCAAGCAGCGCGCCTTCGAGGCCCGCGTCACCGGAGCCCAGAATGGCCAGCCGCGCCCCAGTCGCGACGATGCCATCGATCACCGTCGCCAATATGTCCATGCCCTTCTGCCAGGTCAGCCGGCTGATGACGCAGACGATCGGGCTGTCGTCGCGGTCGAGGCCGAAACGCTCCTCCACGGCCGCCCTGTTCGGCGCCCGTGCCTTGAGCGTTGCGGCCGTATAGTTCGACACCAGATGCTTGTCCGTCTCCGGATCCCAGATGGCGGTGTCGATGCCATTGACGATGCCATAGAGATCGCTGGAGCGCATGTTGATCAGGCCGTCGAGGCCCATGCCGAATTCCGGCGAACGGATCTCCTGCGCATAGGTCGGGCTCACCGTGGTGATCGCCCAGGCCGCCTGCAGGCCGGCCTTGAGGAAGCCGACGCCACCATAATATTCGACGCCGTCAAGCGCCATCGCCATCGCCGGCAGGCCGAGTTCGCCGAAGATGCCGGCGCCGAACTGTCCCTGGAAGGCGAGATTGTGGACGGTCATCATCGACGGCGTGCCGACCGCCTTGCCGTAGCGCATATAGGCCAGCGTCATCGCCGACTGCCAGTCATGGGCATGGACGATGTCGGGCAGGTAGCCCGAGATGGCACCGCCGGCGATATCGGCGCCGGCCTGGCTCAGGGCCGCAAAACGCCGCCAATTGTCCGGCCAGTCGGCGCCCGAAGCATTGCCGTAGGGACCGCCGGGACGGTCGAACAGATGCGGCGCGTCGAGCACGAACAGGTCGAGCCCGGCAAGCTCGACGGCGTGGATAGAGGCCTTGCCGCCTTGCAGCAGCGGATATTGGTAGACGGCCTTGCGTTTCTTGAAACCCTCCATCACCGCGGGAAAGCCCGGAATGAGCGTGCGCATGGTCACACCCTTGGCCGCCAGCGCGACGGGTAGCGCACCGGTCACGTCGGCAAGCCCGCCGGTTTTGATCAGCGGGAATATCTCGGGCGTGACCGACAGAACCTGCATGCGTCTATCCCGATCCTGTCCAATTCTTTGTTTCCAGGCAAATCCCGGACGGAAACCCGTTTCGCACTTTTCGCGGAATTGCTCTAGAGCCCGAGTTTGTTGATCATGTCCTGCGTGACCAGGCAGATGCCCTTCTCCGAAACGCGGAAGCGCTTGGCGTCCAGCGCGGGATCCTCGCCGACCACCAGCCCCTCGGGTATCCTAACACCGTGGTCGATGACGACGCGCTTCAACTTTGCGTTCCGGCCGACATGAACGTCGGGCAGCATGACCACCTCTTCCAGCGTCGAATAGGAATTGATGCGCGCGCCGGTGAAGATCAGGCTCCTCTTCAGCGTCGCGCCGGAGACGATGCAATCGCCCGAGACCAGCGAGGAAACGGCCGAGCCGCGCCGACCATCCTCGTCATGGACGAATTTTGCCGGCGGCTTCAACTCGGCATAGGTCCAGATCGGCCAGTCACGGTCGTAGAGGTCGAGCTCCGGCGTCACGTCGGTCAGGTCGATATTGGCTTCCCAATAGGCGTCGACCGTTCCGACATCGCGCCAGTAGGCTTCGTTCTCGGCGGTCGAGCGCACGCAGGATTTGGTGAAACGGTGCGCGATCGCCTTACCGTGCTGGACGATATAGGGGATGATGTCCTTGCCGAAATCGCGGCTTGAGCCCTGCTCGGCGGCGTCGCGGCGCAACTGCTCCATCAGGAACTTGGTCCTGAAGACGTAGATGCCCATCGAGGCCAGGGCGAAGTCCGGATTGCCCGGAATGCCGGGCGGATCGGCTGGCTTTTCGACGAAGGCGATGATGTTGTCCTTGGCATCGACATGCATGACGCCAAAGCCCGTCGCCTCCGTGCGCGGCACTTCGAGACAGCCGACGGTGACGTCGGCATTGGCGTCGACATGCTGACGCAGCATCATCTCGTAGTCCATCTTGTAGATGTGGTCGCCGGCGAGGATGACCATGTATTCGGGGCCGTAAGCCTCGATGATGTCGATGTTCTGGTAGACGGCGTCAGCCGTGCCTTCATACCACTGCGTTTCCGAGACGCGCTGGCTGGCCGGCAGGATGTCGAAGCTTTCGTTTCGTTCCGGCCGCAGGAAGTTCCAGCCGCGCTGCAGGTGGCGGATCAGCGAATGCGCCTTGTACTGGGTGGCGACGCCGAGGCGGCGAATGCCGGAGTTGAGCGCATTGGAGAGCGCGAAGTCGATGATGCGCGTCTTGCCGCCGAAATAGACCGCCGGCTTGGCGCGACGGTCGGTCAGTTCCTTGAGGCGGCTGCCACGGCCGCCGGCCAGTACATAGGCCATGGCATCGCGCGCCAGCGGCTGGGTCCGTTTCAAGTCTGCCATTTCTACCCTCCCAATTTACTCAAGTCTCGCCCTGTGAGTCGGCCTCGGCCACGAGTTCGAGCATGATTGTCGACAGCGGCGGCAGAAGCATCGTTGCCGAGATGCTCTTGCCTTCCGCCCTTGCCTCGACCATGCCGCCATTGCCCATGCCGGAACCGCCATATTCGGATGCGTCGGTGTTGATGATCTCGCGCCACTTGCCGGTCTTCGGCAGCGGCACGCGATAATTGTCGCGCGGCACCGGCGTGAAGTTGGAAATGACGGCCACCGGGCTGCCGCCCGGCGCGTTGCGCACCCAGGCGAAAACCGAATTCTGGCTGTCGTCGACGATCAGCCAGGAAAACCCTTCCGGCTCGCAGTCGCGGCCGTGCAGTGCCGGGCGCGACCGATAGAGATAGTTGAGGTCGCGCACGGTCTGCCAGACGCCGCGATGCGGGCGGAAATCGAGCAGATTCCAGTCGAGCGCGCGCGCCTCGCTCCATTCGCGGCGCTGCGCGAATTCCTGTCCCATGAACAAGAGCTTCTTGCCGGGGTAGCCCCACATGAAGCCGTAATAGGCGCGCAAGGTCGCGAATTTCTGCCAGTCGTCGCCGGCCATCTTGCCCAGCAGCGTGCCTTTGCCGTGCACGACCTCGTCATGCGAGAGCGGCAGCACGAAATTCTCCGAGAAGGCGTAGGTCAGGCCGAAGGTCAGGTCGTTGTGGTGGTGCTTGCGGAAAATCGGCTCCTTGGAGAAATACTCCAGCGTGTCATGCATGAAGCCCATGTTCCACTTGAAGCCGAAGCCCAGCCCGCCTTCATGCACCGGCGCCGAAACCTTCGGCCATGAGGTCGATTCCTCCGCGATGGTCATGACGCCGGGATGGTGGCCGTAGACCTCCTTGTTCATCTTCTGCAGGAAAGAGACCGCCTCGAGGTTCTCGCGGCCGCCTTTCTCGTTGGGGATCCACTCGCCGGC
Organism: Mesorhizobium sp. B2-4-19; assembly: GCF_006441315.1. Lineage (NCBI taxonomy): Bacteria > Pseudomonadati > Pseudomonadota > Alphaproteobacteria > Hyphomicrobiales > Phyllobacteriaceae > Mesorhizobium > Mesorhizobium sp. B2-4-19. The sequence goes on from NZ_VFUV01000001.1 coordinate 190,871, forward strand.
CTTGCGGGAATAGTCGAGGTAAAGCATCGAGGCGACCGCATCGACGCGCAAACCGTCGACATGATATTTCTCGGCCCAGAACAGCGCATTGTTGACCAGGAACGACACCACCTCGCGGCGGCCGAAATTGTAGATCGCGGTGTTCCAGTCGGGATGAAAACCCTTGCGCGGGTCGGCATGTTCGTAGAGCGCGGTGCCGTCGAAATGGGCCAGGCCATGCGCGTCGACCGGGAAATGCGCCGGCACCCAGTCGAGGATGACGCCGACGCCGGCGCGGTGCGCGCCATCGACGAAACGGGCAAAGCCGTCCGGATCGCCGAAGCGGGCCGACGGCGCATAGAGGCCGGTCGTCTGATAGCCCCAGGACGGGTCATAGGGATGCTCGGAAATCGGCATGAACTCGATGTGGGTGAAGCCGGTCTCGACCACATAGGGGATCAGCCGATCGGCCAGTTCGTCCCATGACAGGAACGTGCCGTCGTCGTGAAGCTGCCAGGACCCTGCGTGGACTTCGTAGATCGAGACGGCTTCGCGCCGGGGATCGGCATTGCGCCAGTAGTTGCGATGCGCCTCGTCGCCCCACTCATGCGCCGGCGGCACGGCGACAACCGAAGCCGTAGCGGGACGCAGTTCGGATTTGAACGCAAACGGATCGGCCTTCAGCGGCAGCCTGACGCCATCGGGTCCAATGATCTCGTATTTGTAGGGTCGCCCGGCACCGATGTCCGGGATGAACACCTCCCATATGCCGGTGTCGCGGCGGTCGCGCATCGTGTGGCGGCGGCCATCCCAGTCGTTGAAATCGCCGACCACCGAGACGCGTTTTGCGTTGGGAGCCCAGACGGCGAAATGCACGCCGGTGGCGCCTTCGTGCTCGATGACGTGCGCGCCAAGCTTGTCGAACAGCCTGAGATGCGACCCTTCGGCGATATAGTAATCGTCCATCGGCCCGAGCACCGGGCCGAACGAATAAGGATCGGTCAGCCACCAGTCACCGCCGGCATTGCGCGCGTGATAGCGCAGCGGCTGCCGCTTCTTGATCGACAGACTGCCTTCGAAGAAGCCGGCATCGTCTCGCCTGGACAACGCGCCGGCCTCGATGCCCGTCAGCGTATAGGCAGCGACGGTCTCGGCATGCGGAACGAAGCAACGGGCAAACAGGCTTTTGCCGACCTCATGGACACCGAGGACCGCGAACGGATCTCCGTGCGTGCCGGCGACAATCGCCGCAACATCGCTGGCTGGCGCCAGTCCGTCCGGCCCGCTTGTCGCAGCGGTCACGCGCGGCTTCCTCATCAGGCAGTGTCCCTCCCAGGGCACCAAGTGTCTATTTCTGGTGATGTGAGTTGGCATTCAACCCAAATCACCGGGACCACATTGTTCGTGGCCTCATGCAATCACATCAGGCGGGCACGTTCCAGATTTCTTTCGCGTATTGGCGGATGGTGCGATCGGACGAGAACCAGCCGACGCGCGCGACGTTGCGGATTGCTCTGGCATACCAGTCCGGGCTGTTGCGCCAGACAGCGTCGACATCACGCTGGGTGGCGGCGTAGGCGTCGAAATCGGCGGCGACCATGAACCAGTCGCTGGTGTAGAGGCCGTTGATGAGGTCGCGGTAACGGTCCGGGTCGTCCGGCGAAAAGACGCCCGAGGAAACGGCCGCGACCGCCTGCGACAGTTCTGAAGAGCCCTCGATCACGGCGCGCGGGTTGTAGCCATTGTTGCGCCGTTCGGCGACCTCGGCCGTGGTCAGGCCGAAGATGAAGATGTTGTCGTCGCCGACGCATTCCTTGATCTCGACATTGGCGCCGTCGAGCGTGCCGATGGTCAGCGCGCCGTTGAGCGCGAACTTCATGTTGCCGGTTCCCGACGCTTCCATGCCGGCGGTCGAAATCTGTTCGGACAGGTCGGCGGCCGGCATCATGACTTCGGCCAGGCTGACATTGTAGTTCGGCACGAACACCACCTTCAGCAAGCCGCGCACCGCCGGGTCGCGGTTGATGACCCTGGCGACATCATTGGCGAGTTTGATGATCAGCTTGGCGTTGTGGTAGCTGGGCGCCGCCTTGCCGCCAAAGAATTTCACGCGCGGCATCCAGTCGCGCTCGGGATGCGAGCGGATCTGGTCGTAGAGCGCGATCGCCTCGAGGATGTTCAGAAGCTGGCGCTTGTATTCGTGGATGCGCTTGACCTGGATGTCGAACAGCGCCGACGGGTCGACCTTGATGCCGAGCCGGTCGGCGACGAGATTGGCCAGCCGCGCCTTGTTCTGGCGCTTGACGCCCGCGAACTTCTCCCGGAAAGCGCTGTCATCGGCAAAGCCGTCGAGCCCTTTGATGGCGTCGATATCGTCGAGAAAACGGTCACCGATCGCCTCGCGGGCGAGCGAGGTCAGGCCGGGGTTGCACTGGATCAGCCAGCGCCGCGGCGTGATGCCGTTGGTCTTGTTGTTGATGCGATCGGGATAGAGCTTGTGCAGGTCGGCAAACACCGTTTCCTTCATCAGCTCGGTATGCAGTGCCGAGACACCGTTGATCGAGTGCGAGCCGACAAAGGCCAGATTGCCCATGCGCACGCGGCGGTCGCCATTTTCCTGGATCAGCGAAATGCAGCTGATCTGCTCGCCCGAGAACTGGTCGGTGGCGCGTGCCTCCAGAAGCACCTGCGCGTTGATGGCGTAGACGATCTGCATATGGCGCGGCAGAAGCCGCTCAAACAGCGGCACCGGCCAGCTTTCCAGCGCTTCGGGAAGAAGCGTGTGGTTGGTGTAGCCGAAGGTGCGTTTGGTGATGTCCCAGGCGAGATCGAAGTCCATGCCGTGGACATCCATCAACAGCCGCATCAGCTCCGGCACGGCGATCGCCGGGTGGGTGTCGTTCAAGTGGATCGCCGCCTTGTCGGGCAGCGACTTCAGGTCGCCATACTGGCTGAGATGGCGCTGCACGATGTCCTGCAGCGAGGCGGTCGAGAAGAAATACTCTTGCCGCAGCCTGAGCTCCTGCCCGGCCTTGTGGGAATCGGCGGGGTAAAGCACGCGCGACAGCGCGTCCGCCTTGTTGCTTTCGGCGAGCGCGCCGATGTGGTCGCCGGCATTGAACTTGTCGAGCAGGATCGGATCGACCGGCATGCCCGACCACAGCCGAAGCGTGTTGACGCGGTTGCCCCGCCAGCCGACGACAGGCGTGTCGTAGGCGACAGCCAGGACATGTTCGGTCGGCTTCCAGACGTGGCGCTCGAGCCGGCCGTCCTTTGACGTGATGGATTCCACCGAACCGCCGAAGCCGACTTCGAAGGAGCGTTCGCGCCGTTCGAACTCCCAGGGGTTGCCGTGATCGAGCCAGGTCTCGGGCAGTTCGACCTGCCAGCCGTCGTGGATCTCCTGGCGGAACATGCCGTTGGCGTAGCGGATGCCGTAGCCATGCGCGGGAATGTCGACGGTCGCCATGCTTTCCATGAAGCAGGCGGCAAGCCGGCCAAGGCCGCCATTGCCGAGCGCCGCGTCGGGTTCCAGCGCCGCGATGAGATCGAGGTCGACGCCGAGCGACGACAGCGCCTCGCGCATATCGGCCATCAGGCCAAGATTGGAAAAGGCGTCGCGCATCAGGCGGCCGATGAGGAACTCCAGCGACAAATAGTAGACGCGCTTTTCCTGCTGGTCATAGGCCTCTTTGGTTGCCTGCATCCAGCGATCGACGATGCGGTCGCGCACGACCTTGATCGAGGCCGTCAGCCAGTCGTATTGGGTCGCGACCGTGGTGTCCTTGCCGACCCGGTATTTGAGGGCCACCAAGACTTCCCTTGCGAGCGTCTTCGGATCGGGATTTTCGAGCAGGGGCGGAAGGGTTTCGGATGTCATTGCGCGCGTCATGCTGCCTCTCGTGCGGTTGCAACGATCATACCGGCTTTCACCATTCATCCCAGCCCATGTTACCGCATCGCAACATATATTCAATCGATTTAGATGAACGTCCGCCACCTTACCCTGCGGCAATTTGACAATCAGGCGGCCAGTGCAGCCTCAGGAGGCGCCTTGGCGCCGGTCATGAAGGCGACGGCGTCGGACATCGTATATTGCTTGGGGTCGATGACGGCGAGGCGACGGCCGAGGCGATGAATGTGGACGCGGTCGGCCACCTCGAAGACATGCGGCATGTTGTGCGAGATCAGGACGATCGGCAGGCCACGCTTCTTGACGTCCAGGATCAGTTCGAGCACACGGCGGCTCTCCTTGACACCAAGGGCTGCCGTCGGCTCGTCCATGATCACCACGCGGCTGCCGAAGGCAGCGGCGCGCGCCACCGCAACACCCTGGCGCTGGCCGCCCGAGAGCGTTTCCACCGCCTGGCCGATGTTCTGGATGGTCATCAGGCCGAGTTCGGTGAGTTTGTCGCGGGCGCGCTTTTCCATCGCCGGACGGTCGAGCATACGCAGCCATTGTCCGAGGAAGCCGGGTTTGCGGATCTCGCGGCCGAGGAACATGTTGTCGGCGATCGACAATGCCGGCGACAGCGCGAGGTTCTGGTAGACGGTCTCGATACCGGCCTCGCGAGCCTCCATCGGCGACTTGAAGGCAACGGTTTTGCCTTCAAGCCGGATTTCGCCTTCGTCGGGCACGACAGCGCCTGAAATCGCCTTGATGAGCGACGACTTGCCGGCGCCGTTGTCGCCGATGACGGCGAGGATTTCGCCGGGATAGAGGTCGAAGTCGGCATTGTCGAGGGCGGTGACGCGGCCATAGCGCTTGACCAGGCCGCGCGCGGTGAGAATGGGGTCCTGGGTCATGCCGAAACCTTTCTGATCCATTGGTCGACCGCCACGGCGCCGATGATCAACACACCGGTGAGCAGCACTTTCCACTGCGGGTCTGCGCCCAGCATGTTGAGGCCCATGGAGACGACGCCGACGATCATCGCGCCGAACAGCGTGCCCAGGATCGAGCCGCGCCCGCCGAAGAGGGAAATACCACCGATCACCGTCGCGGTGATCGCCTGCAGATTGTAGTCGGTGACGGCCGCCGACGGCGAGATCGAACCATTGCGGCCGATGGAGACCCAGGCGGCGAAAGCGGCGATCAGCCCGGCAAGGGTGTAGACCGTCACCAGCACCTTCTTGGTCTGGATGCCCGACAGCTTGGCCGCCTCCTGGTCGTCGCCGACAGCGTAGACATGGCGGCCCCAGGCGGTGTGATTGAGGACGTACCAGAGCAGCAGCACCAGCGCGACCATGGCGATGACGCCGAGCGTCAGCACCGCGGTACCGACCTTGAAGCTCAGGGCGAACAGATGCAGCAGCGGCGCCTGGGTGTCGACGTCGGTGTCACGGATCGTTTCATTGGCCGAATAGATGAAGTTCGTGGCCATGACGATGTTCCACGTGCCAAGGGTCACGATGAAAGGCGGCAGCTTCATGTAAGCGACAAGCAACCCGTTGAGCAGCCCGCAGGCAGCACCGGCGGCAAGCCCGAACGCCACGGCCACTACGCTCGGCAAGCCGTAACTGACGGCGCAATTGCCCATGATCACGGCTGAGATCACCATGATGACGCCAATCGACAGGTCGATGCCGGCGGTCAGGATGACCAGTGTCTGCGCAGCGCCCAGAATGCCGACGATGGCGATTTGCTGCAGGATCAGCGTCAGCGTGTAGGACGAGAAGAAGCGCCCGCCAATGGTGATGCCGAAGATGATGATCGACAGGACCAGGACGATCAGCGGCACCGCCGCCGGCGTCGAATGCAGGAAATGCTGGACGCGCCTGACTGCCGATTTGTGTTCGTCGAACGCGGCAACGCTGGTGTCGCTGGCCGAGAGAACCTTTTCGAATTCCTGAGTTTGAGCCATGTTTCCTCCCCGTGAGGGATCAGCCTAGCGCCGACGCCCGTCCACGTCTTTCCGGTCTGTCGCCGGGATTGTTCGCGGTCACGCGACCCATCGTCCACCCGAAGCGGCCGGGGATCAAGCCCCGACCGCTCGAGTTCCATAATTGCCGGTCAGACCGGCATCAGCCCCAGCACTTGGCGAGGCCTTCCTTGGTGTCGATGGACTTCACGCCGTTGGCCGGCTTGTCGGTCACCAGGTTGACGCCGGTGTCGAAGAAATTCTTGCCTTCGGTCGGCTTCGGCTTGGTTCCATCCTTGGCGAAGGCGGCGATCGCCTCGATGCCGAGGGCCGCCATCTGCAGCGGGTACTGCTGCGACGTCGCGCCGATGACACCTTCCTTCACCGACTTCACGCCGGGGCAGCCGCCGTCGACTGAGACGATCAGCACCTGCTTTTCAAGGCCGACAGCCTTGAGCGCCTGGTAGGCGCCGACTGCTGCGGGCTCGTTGATGGTGTGGATGACGTTGATGGTGTTGTCCTTCTGCAGAAGGTTCTCCATAGCCTTGCGGCCGCCCTCCTCATTGCCGTTGGTGACGTCGTGGCCGACGATGCGCGGATCGGTTTCGTCGCCGATCTTGTTGGGATCCTTCACGTCGATGCCGTAGCCCATCATGAAGCCCTGGTCGCGCAGCACGTCCACGGTCGGCTGCGACGGCGTCAGGTCGAGGAAGCCGATCTTGGCGTCCTTGGCCTTGTCGCCGAGCGTCGCGGCGGCCCAGGCGCCGATCAGCTTGCCGGCCTCGAGATTGTCGGTGGCAAAGGTCGCATCGGCTGCGTCGATCGGGTCGAGCGGCGTGTCGAGCGCGATCACCAGCAGGCCGGCGTCACGCGCCTTCTTCACGGTCGGCACGATGCCCTTGGTGTCGGATGCGGTGATCAGGATGCCCTTGGCGCCGTCGGCAATGCAGCTTTCAATCGCCGCCACCTGGCTTTCGCTGTCGCCGTCGATCTTGCCGGCATAGGTCTTGAGGTCGACGCCGAGTTCCTTGGCCTTTGCGGTCGCGCCTTCCTTCATCTTGACGAAGAACGGATTGGTGTCGGTCTTGGTGATCAGGCAAGCGCCGACGCCGGCTGCGGAGGCGGACGACGCAAACGCCATCAGACCCAAGGCAGCCGCGGCAAACACGGTCGATTTCAACAATTTTGTATTGGTCACGGTCTTCCTCCCAGTGGAACCATTCCGGATGCCGGCCACCGGCATCTACGGCGCATCCTACGAATTCTCCCAGCGTGGACGCCGCCTCAACAGACACCAGACCGCAGCCGCTGTCAATAATTAAATCACTCTTATTTATTATTGACAGCCTTGCGTCGTTCACTCATTCTGGCCCAAAAGCCTTGAGGGGAAACGATGGGAGGAACAGGGTGGAGACCGCCACTGCGAGGCACGGTTCGCCCGAAGCGAATGACAGCCTGATTCACCGCGGCACCAACCAGAGCGGCATGCGCGATCACAACGAGCGGCTGGTGCTCTCGCTGGTGCGCCAGCAAGGCAGCCTGGCGAAATCCGACATCGCCCGCATGACCGGACTTTCGGCGCAGACGGTTTCGGTCATCATGCGCGAACTCGAGGAAGAAGGCCTACTCGTGCGCCAGGCGCCCCTGCGCGGCAAGATCGGCCAGCCTTCCATACCCATGGCGCTCAATCCGGAGGGCGCCTTCTTCATCGGCCTCAAGATCGGCCGCCGCAGCGCGGAACTGGTGCTGATCGATTTTCTTGGGCACGTGCGCTCTATGCTGCAGCACTCCTATCGCTATCCGGCACCGCGCGAGACGGTTGAATTCGTCACTTCAGGCATGAAGAAGATGCGCGGCGAACTGACACCGGCGCAGGACAAGCGCATCGCCGGGCTCGGCATCGCCATGCCGTTCGAACTGTGGAACTGGGCCGACACCGCCGGTGCGCCGCGCGATGTCATGGACGAATGGCGCCACCGCGACATCAGGGCCGATATCCAGTCGCAATGCGATTTCCCGGTCTATCTGCAGAACGACGCCACCTCGGCCTGCGGCGCCGAGCTCGTCTTCGGCCAGGCGGGCGGCGCGCGTGACTTCGTCTATTTCTATATCGGCGCCTTCGCCGGCGGCGGCATCGTGCTCAACGGCCGGCTGTTCGGCGGGCCAACCGGCAATGCCGGCGCGCTCGGCTCCATGCCGGTGCCCGGGCCGGACGGCAAGCCGACCCAGCTGATCGACGTGGCGTCGATCGCCATGCTGGAAAAAGCGCTCAATGCCCGCGGCGTCGAGGCCTCGCACCTATGGACGTCGCCCGAGGATTGGGGCGAGATCGGTTCCGAACTCGACGACTGGATCGCCAGCGCTTCACAGGCGCTTGCCTATGCCATCGTCGCGGCGTCCTCGGTCATCGATTTCGAGGCGGCGGTGGTCGACGGCTGGATGCCGCAGGCGGTGCGCCGCAGGCTGGTCGATGCCATCATCGCGGCCATTGCGACAATCGACGGCGAAGGTCTGAAACTTCCCGCCGTTCGCGAGGGAACCGTCGGCATTCATGCCCGAGCGCTCGGCGGAGCCAGCCTGCCGCTTTCCGAGCGCTTCCTGATCGGCTCGACGACGATTTCCAGGAGCGCCTGAATGCTTATCGGAATCCCGGCGCTGCTCGGTCCGGACCTCCTGGCGACACTGCGCGCCATGGGCCATGGCGATGAGATCGCCCTGGTCGACGGAAACTATCCGGCCGAGGAGCAGGCAAAGCGCCTGATCCGGGCCGATGGTCATCCTCTCATTCCGGTGCTCGATGCGATCTTGAGCGTGCTGCCGGTCGACGACGCCGTTCCGGAAGCCCTGTTTCGCGCCTCCGTCAAAGGCAATCCCTCGATTGCCGATCCAGTCCATCACGAGATCGAGGCAATCTGCGCCAAGCACGCACCGGGCCGCAAGGTGGTTGCACTGGCAGGCGCCGACTTCTATGCACGGGTCAAGTCGGCGCATGCCATTGTCGCGACAAGCGAGCCCAGGCTTTACGCCAACATCATCATCCGCAAGGGCGTGATCTATCCGCCGGAGACCAAGACGCCATGATCCTCTGCTGCGGCGAAGCCCTGATCGACATGCTGCCGCGCATCACGACGCAGGGCGAGCCGGCCTTTGCCCCCTATGTCGGCGGCGCGGTGTTCAACACGGCGATCGCGCTTGGCCGATTGGGTGCGCCGGCCGGCTTCTTTTCGGGCCTGTCGTCGGATCTTTTCGGCGGCCAGTTCAGGGATGCGCTGGGCGCGAGCAAGGTCAGTTCCACCTATGCCCACACCTCGCCCAGGCCGACCACGCTCGCCTTCGTACGGCTCACCAATGGCCAGGCGACCTACACGTTCTACGACGAGAACACCGCGGGGCGCATGCTGACGATCGACGACCTGCCGTCGCTCGGCAACGAGATCGAAGCCATGCTGTTCGGCGCCATCAGCCTGATCTCGGAGCCCGCCGGCGGCGCCTATGAAGAGTTCATGCGGCGCGAGCATGCAAGCCGCGTCATGATGCTCGACCCCAACATCAGGCCGAACTTCATCCCGGACAAGGCCAAGCACCTCAGGCGCATCCGCGAGATGATGGCGATGGCCGACATCGTGAAACTGTCGGACGAAGACCTCCATTGGTTCGGCGAAGCCGGCTCGCATGAGGATGTCATCAGCAACTGGCTCGACCGAGGACCCAAGCTGATCGTCGTGACCCATGGCAGCGAAGGTGCCGTCGGTTACACCAAGGACCACACCGTCACCGTGATGCCGGAAAAGGTCGAGGTGGTCGACACGGTCGGCGCGGGCGATACGTTCAACGCCGGCATTCTCGCCTCGCTGCATGAACAGGGCCTGCTGACGAAGGCGGCCATCGGCGACCTTCCGCAAGACGCCATTCGCAAGGCATTGGCGCTTGGTGCCAAGGCAGCGGCGGTGACCGTGTCGCGCGCGGGCGCCAATCCGCCATGGCGGCATGAAATCGCCTGAGTAACGCTCAATTTAAGCTGAGCCAGCCGATCACTTTATGTTTCGCGGGGCCGCCCAGCGGGATTATAAAGACGCAAACGCGCCCGACAAAGCCCGGATTTCCGGCATCTTGTGAAGATACGCCGGAAATCGGAGGTAACAGACTGCGACACCTAGGCAATTGGCGGCTCTGGCTGTCCGGCTTTCTCGGCAAGCACAACTCTGGTACCAGCGGGTTCTTTGGCTAAACCGCCCGGTTAAAAATCGTTTTTGAGGCTGACATGCAGTTCATCGATCTTGGCGCACAGCGCGAACGCATCCGCGACCGGCTGAAGGCCGCGATCGACCATGTCGTCGAGGACGGCCGATACATACTGGGCCCGCAGGTCGCGGAGTTCGAGAAGAAGCTTGCGGCCTATATCGGCACAAAACATGTCGTGGCCTGCGCCAACGGCACCGATGCGCTGCTGCTGCCGCTGTTCGCCGCCGGGATCGGCCCGGGCGACGCGGTGTTCGTGCCGAGCTTCACCTTTGCCGCCACCGCCGAAGTGGTGGCGCTGGCCAAGGCGGAACCTGTGTTCGTCGATGTCGATCCGGTGACCTACAACATCGACATCGCCAGCCTCGAGGCGGCCATCGCCATGATCAAGAAGGAAGGCCGGCTGCAGCCGAAGGCGATTATCCCGGTCGACCTGTTCGGCCTCGCCGCCGACTACGATGCGATCATGGCGATCGCCAACCGCGAAGGGCTGTTGGTGATCGAGGACGCCGCCCAGTCGACGGGCGGGTCGCTCGACGGCAAGATGTGCGGTGCGTTCGGCCATGTCGGCTCGACCAGCTTCTATCCCGCCAAGCCGCTTGGCTGCTATGGCGACGGCGGCGCGATGTTCACCAACGACGACGAGATGGCCGACAAGCTGCGTTCCTTTGCCTTCCACGGCAAGGGCGAGACGCAGTACGACAACATCCGCGTCGGCATCAATTCGCGGCTCGACACGCTGCAGGCGGCGATCCTCATCGAAAAGCTCGCCATTCTCGAAGACGAGATGGTGGCGCGCCAGTTGGTGGCAAACCGCTATGCCCAAGGGCTGGGCGACATCGTCACCGCAGCCCGCAACCTCGATGGCAGCCGTTCGGCCTGGGCACAGTACGCCATCGAGACACCCAGGCGCGACGGCCTGAAGACGCATCTGAGCGAAAAGGGCATTCCGTCCGTCATCTACTACGTCAAGCCGCTGCATGCGCAGGTCGCCTATAGCGACTACCCGCGCACGCCGACCGGTCTTGCCGTCTCGGAGGAACTGCCGAAGCGCATCCTGTGCCTGCCGATGCACCCCTATCTCAGCGAAGCCGACCAGGACCGGATCATCGAGACGATCCGCAACTACATCGGCTCGAACTCGGCGCAGGCTGCGGCCGAGTAATCGGCAGCGGATATCAGAGGGGACTCGCCCCTGCCCTGCCGCTGGCAATGAAATGCGGGTTGGCGAAATCCTCGTCATCGGCTTGATCGCGTTTGCCGTAAGCCAAGGGCTTGCCATCCAGCGTTCGTGTCGTACCTCCCGCCGCGCGCAGCACCGCGTCCCCCGCAGCGGTGTCCCATTCCATGGTGCGTCCAAAGCGAGGATAGACATCCGCCTCGGCGCTGGCGAGAAGGCAGAATTTCAAGGAAGAGCCAACGGAAACGATCTCGGCTGCGCCGAGGTCGCGAATATAGGCTTCGGTTTCCGGCGTGTTGTGGGAGCGGCTGGCAACCACGGCCAGCGGTGATGCGGCCGCTCTCACCGAAATCGGCCGGCGGCCGACGATCTGATAGTCATCATCGATTTCCAGGGCTTCCGCGCGGCCCGGCCGTCCCGAAAAGAAGCGGCCGGTGCAAGGCGCGAAAACGACGCCGACTTCCGGCACACCATGGCGGACAAGCGCGATGTTGACGGTGAAGTCGGTGCGGCGATTGACGAATTCCTTGGTGCCGTCGAGCGGATCGACAAGGAAAAAGGCCTCACCAAGATCGGTCGGCATGATTCCAGCCGCCGCTTCCTCTTCGGCCACGCAGGGAATCTCGGGAAATGCGGCGCGCAGGCCGGAGAGAATGATCTTCTCGCTCTCGCGGTCCGCCTCTGTCACCGGCGAGGCGTCTGATTTCCGGTCGACGGCGCAGCCGGCGTGGAAGACGCGCATCACCTCGCGTCCAGCCGCCAGGGCCAGCCGCTCGAAGATGTCGAGCATCGACCTGTCGTCAGATACCGCCGCCACTTTCATATTGGTCTTCGGCAATGTCGCGCTCATTCAGCCAATGTTCCAAGGCATCTACCATCTCTTCCGCCGATTTGCCGAGCGTCTTCAGACGGATTTCCGGGTTTTCCGGTGCTTCGTAAGGTGAATCCACGCCGGTGAAATTCTTGATCTCGCCATTCAGCGCGCGGGCATAAAGGCCTTTCGGGTCGCGCCTGGCGCACTCCTCGAAAGGCGTGTCGACAAACACCTCGATGAACTCGCCATCGGCCATCAACTCGCGCGCCATACGCCGTTCGGCGCTGAACGGCGAAATGAACGAAACAATGACGATCAACCCCGCATCGGCCATCAGCTTGGCCACTTCGGCGACCCGGCGGATGTTCTCGACGCGGTCGGCATCGGTGAAGCCGAGATCGCGGTTGAGACCGTGGCGGACATTGTCGCCGTCCAGAATATAGGTGTGGCGGCCGGTGGCGAACAGCTTCTTCTCGAACAGGTTGGCGATGGTCGACTTGCCGGAGCCGGAAAGCCCGGTGAACCAGAACACAGCAGGCCGCTGGTTCTTCATATCGGCGCGCACGCGCTTGCCGACATCGAGCGATTGCCAGTGGATGTTCTCGGCACGACGCAGCGAGTGCACGATCATGCCCGCGCCGACGGTGGCGTTCGAGATGCGGTCGATCAGGATGAAGGCGCCGGTGGTCCGGTTTTCGGCGAAGGGATCGAAGGCGATCGGCGCCCGTGTCGAGATGTTGCAGATGCCGACTTCATTCATTTCAAGCGACTTGGCCGCCTCATGGGCGAAGTCGTTGACGTTGATGCGGTATTTCAGGTCGGTGACGGTGGCGCTGGTCTGGTCGGTCTCGGTGCGCAGGATGTAGGAGCGGCCCGGCAGCAGCGCATGCTCGTCAAACCAGACGATGTTGGCGGCGAATTGATCGGCGACCTGCGGCCTGGCGGCCGGCGAAACCAGCATATTGCCTCTGGAGACTTCGACCTCGTCGTCGAGAACAAGCGTGATGGCCTGGCCGGCCACCGCCTGTTTGAGATCGCCGCCATGAGCGACAATGCGTCTGACATGCGAGGACTTGCCGGATTTGGCGACGACGACCTCGTCGCCCTGCGCGATGGCGCCCGAAGCGATCGTGCCGGCAAAGCCGCGGAAATCGAGATTGGGGCGGTTGACGTACTGCACCGGAAAACGGAACGGCTGCTCGACGGCGGCTTCTTCGACCGACACGGTCTCGAGGTGCTCGATCAGCGTTGGACCGGAATACCATTGCATGTTGTCGGAGCGGCCGCTGACATTGTCGCCGTAGCGGGCCGACATCGGGATTGGCACGATGGTCTGGAAGCCGAGATCGCGCGAGAATTTGCCGTAGTCTTCGACGATCCGGTCGAAGACCGCCTGATCGAAATCGACGAGATCGATCTTGTTGACGGCCAGCACGATGTGCCGGATGCCGAGCAGCGAGGCGATGATCGAATGGCGCCTTGTCTGGCGCAGCACCCCTTGCCTTGCGTCGATCAGCACGATCGCCAGATCGGCGGTCGAGGCGCCTGTCGCCATGTTGCGGGTGTATTGCTCGTGGCCGGGCGTGTCGGCGACGATGAATTTGCGCTTGGGCGTGGCGAAGAAGCGGTAGGCGACGTCGATGGTGATGCCTTGCTCGCGCTCGGCCTCGAGACCATCGACCAGCAGCGCGAAATCGATGTCATCGCCGGTGGTGCCGTGCTTGCGCGAATCGCGTTCGAGCGCGGCGAGCTGATCCTCGAAAATCTGCTTGGTGTCGGACAGGAGGCGGCCGATCAGCGTCGACTTGCCGTCGTCGACCGAACCGCAGGTCAGGAAGCGCAGCAGCGACTTCTTCTCCTGCGCGGCCAGGTAGTCCCGGATGCTGTCGGTGGGGGCGAGGCTTTTTGCCATGATGTGGCGCATGGTCAGAAATACCCCTCGCGCTTCTTCTTTTCCATCGAGCCGGCTTCGTCGCGGTCGATCAGGCGGCCCTGCCGCTCGGATGTGCGCGCGGTCAGCATCTCGCCGACGATGGCTTCGAGCGTGTCGGCATCGGATTCGATGGCGCCGGTGAGCGGATAGCAGCCCAAAGTGCGGAACCGCACCAGGCGGTTCTCCACTGTCTCGCCGGGGCGCAATTTCATGCGGTCATCGTCTTTGAGGATCAGCATCCCGTCACGCTCCACCACCGGCCGTTCCTTGGCGAAATAGAGCGGCACGATCGGGATGTTCTCCTGCAGGATGTACTGCCAGATATCGAGCTCGGTCCAATTCGACAGCGGGAAGACGCGGATCGATTCACCCGATGCGATGCGGGTGTTGAAGATCCTCCACATTTCGGGGCGCTGGTTCTTCGGATCCCAGACATGTTGGGCATTGCGGAACGAGAATATGCGCTCCTTGGCGCGCGACTTTTCCTCGTCGCGGCGGGCGCCGCCAAAGGCGGCATCGAAACCGTACTTGTCGAGCGCCTGGCGCAGTGCCACGGTCTTCATGACATGGGTGTGGGTGTTCGAGCCGTGGTCGAACGGATTGATGTTGTCGCGCACGCCGTCTTCATTGACATGAACCAAAAGGTCGAAGCCCAGTTTCTGCGCCATCTGGTCGCGGAAAGCGATCATCTCGCGGAACTTCCAGGTCGTGTCGACATGCAGGAACGGGAAAGGCGGCTTGGCGGGATAAAACGCCTTCATCGCCAGATGCATCAGCACGGATGAATCCTTGCCGACCGAATAGAGCATGACCGGCTTGGCAAAGGCGGCCGCAACCTCGCGGAAAATGTGGATGGACTCGGCTTCAAGCCGCTGCAGATGCGTAAGCGCGATTGTCATAGACTGTGAGCGTTCTCTCATGCCTTGCGACAGAAGACCTTGCGTCAAATCATCGAGCTTTTGTGCCCGGTTCAAGCGTCGCTTCTGGACAAAGTGTTTCGTGCGGGCGTTCTAGCAGATCGGCGCACGGCAAAACAATGCAAGACGAGCCCGGCAGCAGTCAGTTCGGGAATGATTTTTCCATCCTTCCGCCAAAACCCGGAAATTTCTGTTCGCGAGGCCTGCAGCCGGGAAAAGGCTGGGAAAAAATTGCTCGGCAGACCATGACGGCGGACGCTCCTTGAGCCCATTCCCAATCCTCGGGCACCGGCCGCCGATTTTAGGTGACGACAAGCTCCACCGCACTATCGAAGAGACAGCCCAGCCGCTATATAGCCACCGGAAGCGGGCAAGATGCGTCATCAGGCAGAGCAAATTTCAACGCGAGCACACTCGGTTCCGCCGAACAGGATGTGCAGTATAGAGCTACTCGAGAATAGCGAGCCCGAAACTTGACTCGGCTTTCGTCTGCAAGTCAGCAACTCACGCCTTCGCGGGTCAATATCTACTTCTCCATTCTTTGCTTCTTTTTTCCACCGGTTTTGGGATCGGTGGTCAGCTTCGTATTCAATGGCGGCGCTCTGTGGTCCGTCCTGTTGATCGCCCTCAAGAAAAGGCGCTTCAATACCGACCCGGCGATGATGGCGACGACGATCGCGATCTATGCCTATTGCGCGGCCAATCTGGTGGCGTCCATCGTCAACAATGCGATCGCCAGGGACGCATTGCACCTGATCCCGCTTGTCACCTTCCTGTTTTTCCCCATCTCCTATTCGACCTGGAGCATTACGCAGAAGACGACACTTGTCCGTATCATCGTGCTGAGCAGCATGGCGGCCTGTTTTGTCGCCCTGCTTCTGGCGGTCTTCCAACAACATTGGCTTGGTATCCGCGCCGAGGGTGGTGCCGGGAATGCAATTGTATTCGCGGAAGTCCTCTGCCTTGCCGTGGTGGTCTGCGTGGCCGGCGCCCTGTCGGACATCGAGCGACACAGGATCGCCCTCATTTGCGCGGCACTTGGCGGGACGATCGCCATCATCTACTCCGGCACCCGTATTGTCTGGCTGGCACTGCTGATTGCCGGTATCGCCGTTCTGCTGATCAACCAGCATAGGCTCAAGGGAAGGAACGCCATTCGCCTGCTGGTGCTGTTGCTGGCGGCCGGTGCCGTCATCGCGGCTGTCGGCTTCCAGACAATATCCGGGCGTGTCGACTTCCTGCGTTCCGACTTGGACGCGCTCGTCCTCAACGGTGACCACACGACGGCCATAGGATTGCGAATGGCCGTGTGGGATATTGGCCTGAAGGCGTTTCGTGAGATGCCGCTGTTCGGACATGGAGTGGGTGCCACCCAGGCCTTGATAAGACAGGGCTTCCACGATCAGTTCGGGATGGATGCAGGTTTCAATCATTTCCACAACGGCTTCCTGACCGCCCTGGTGCAGGCAGGACTCCTGGGCGCCTTGACGCTGGCGGCGATCTTCGTCGTTGCCGCCAGGAATGCAGCCGTGGTTTTGCGAAATAGCACCGATCCGATCGAGCGTTTTGGCGCTACGATGATTGTCATCGTGGTGATCACCTATCTCACGTCCGGGATGACAGGCATCCTGATTGGCCACGACATTCTGGACTCGGTGCTGATGATCTTCCTGGTGTCGGGAACGTATCTCGCCTTGGGCCGTCAGGCTCCGTTGCCGCAAGACCAGGCGTTTCCGCCCGAGACGGAAGAGCGAGTGCTTCCGCCGGTGACGGAAGACGCCCCTCTTCCAGGAATGGAAGATCGGGCGCTTCGATTCACTCAATAGCCGTTCGGGGCAAGACCAATGAAAGTTCTGGTCACAGGCGCGACAGGCTTCATCGGCCGCCAGGTGGTGCATCGGCTTCGTGAGGCCGGCGCCGAGCTTCGCCTCGCGTCCCGCTACCCGGAGAGGCTTGGTCGGGGACATGATGCCATGCAGATGCCCGATGTCGATGCGCCGACGGCTGCCTTCCTGGCGCTTGCCAGGGGTGTTACCGATGTCGTTCATTGCGCGGGTTTGAACAATGATGAAGGCAACGCCGCCGAAGCCGATTTTCGGGCGGCCAATGCGGAATTGAGCGCAAGGCTGGCGCAGGCGGCGGCCGAACAGGCAAGCGGACGGTTCATCCAGCTCTCGTCGATCCGGGCCGTGATCGGTGCCCGCGTCAGCGCAACGATCAACGAGAACACGATTCCCGATCCGCAATGCGCCTATGGGCGCTCGAAGCGCGAAGCAGAGATCAGGGTGCTTGAAGCCTATGCGTCGCATGGCCGTTCCGATGCCACCGTGTTGCGGCTGCCTCCAGTCTACGGAGCCGGCATGAAAGGAAACCTGGCGGCGCTGATGCGCCTGGCCGATACGGGCCTGCCGCTGCCGACAGGTGCCCTGACGGGAACCCGCTCGCTGCTGTCATCGCAATCGACGGCAGGCGCGGTATGGCATCTGCTCAGCCTTTCGGCGCGGCTGCGATCGATCTATGTCGCCAGCGATGTGCCACCGGTTTCGACCGCCGGCATTGTCGGCGCCTTTCGCGACGGTTTCGGACGGCCCAGGCGCCTTATGGCCATGCCGGCCAGGCCGTTGCGGGCGGCCGCAATCCTCTTGGGCAAGCGGGCGTCCTGGGACAGCCTGACCGCGACCCAGATATGCGACCCCTCCCTGCTCGTATCCGAAGGCTGGCTGCCGGAAACCGGGACGCTGGAGCGGCTGGCCGAAATAGCGCGGCTCGGAGACGCTCAATCGCCTCAGGTGCGATAGAGCGTTCCAAACAGGATGCGAAGGTCGAGCCAGAACGACGCCGTCCTGAGATAGGCGGCATCCGTTTCGGCCAGAAGCCGCGGGTTGGACATGTCGATGCCCCTGATCTGGGCCATGCCGGTAATGCCCGGACGTGCCGTCAAAACCCCCAGCTGCCGGCGGCGCTCGATCAGTTCCGTCTGTGTCGGCAGGCAAGGGCGCGGCCCGACCAGGCTCATCTCGCCCCGAAGAACATTCCAGAATTGCGGCAGCTCATCGAGCTTGAACTTCCGCAAGGTTCTTCCGACCGCGGTCACGGCATTTGCTGGCGCCTCGTGCGAGGGCAAGGACGGCGTTCCCTGATACATCGTCCGCAATTTATGGCAGAGAAACAACACACCATCGCGGCCGACCCGTGTCTGCGAAAAAATCACCGGACCGGGCGACGATGCCCGCACCGCAAGCATGCAGAGCAATAGAACAGGGGATATCACCAACAACAGCAAGACCGCCGCGACGAGATCGAAGGCACGCTTCAGTCCCTTCACGGCCATCCCCTCATCACTAGCGCCATTCCAGGAAGAGTGTGAAACGGTTTGCCCGGCAAAAGCCAGGAGCGCTTTCCCGGCGGAAATTGCTCCGACACCGTCGACCGCGGATCGATATCCAGCCAAAATCCCGCCATTCAACCGTCAGCCGCAACGTATCTAACCTGCTTGCCCGACCGTTCTCGGGCCAGTTTCCTGCCGCGTGTCGGGCGCTGGCGTCTCCGGCAGATGGAGTTGCGCCAACACGGCAAGGGCGGAAGCCTTGTCCTGGCTCTTCATTGCCGCCTGCAACGCGGCCAGCGCAGCCTGAACCGTAGGCCACGCCACCACATCGGTCCTGAGACCGAAGATCTTGGCGATGTCGAGCGTGATGATCTCTTCGTTGGCGCCCTGAAGCGTCTCATGCAGCTTCTCGCCGGGCCTGATGCCGGTGAAGCGGATCGGGATATCCGCATAGGGCGTCTTGCCGGCCAAGCGGATCATGGTCTCCGCGACTTCAAGAATCGGCACGGGCTTGCCCATGTCCAGCATATAGATGGCATAGTCGTCCTTGCCGTTACGCGACTGGGCGTCGGCGGCCGCCATGATGACGAGGTCGACGGCTTCCGCCACCGTCATGAAATAGCGGGTCATGCGTCGATCGGTAATCGTGACCGGGCCGCCGGCTTCAATCTGTGCCTGAAAGATGGTCGCCACCGAACCATTGGAGCCAAACACGTTGCCGAACCGCACGGCTATGAATTTGGTGCCGGTACGGCGCCCGTCCGGCGCGATTGCGTGGCTTTCGTGCAAGGAACTGACGAGTTGCTCGGCGGCTCTCTTTGTGATGCCAAGCACCGAGGTCGGATCCACGGCCTTGTCGCTCGATATGAGCAGAAACTGCGGAACACCGCATTTGGCGGCAACCTCAGCGCAGACAAGCGTACCGAAAACATTGGTCTGGATAGCCGATTCCCAGTTCTCCTCGAGCAGCGGAACGTGCTTCAGCGCCGCGGCATGAAAGATGATGTCCGGTTTGAATTCCGTGACGACACGAGTCATCTGACGCCGGTCCGCGACATCGACAATGCGCACCTTCAGGCGATCATGGTGCTTTTCGTCGACATACTGGCTCAACTGGAAGATGCCGAACTCGGAATTGTCGGCGACCAGCACCGCCCCCGCCCCCAGCTCCAGCGACCGCTTGACCAGCGTGCGGCCTATAGATCCGGCGCCTCCCGTCACCAGGACGCGCTTGCCGCCGACGAAGGCACCAATACGCGCGATATCGGATGGCACGGTCGGGCGGCGCAGGATCGTTTCCATCTCGACTTCGTCGAGAACGATCTTTCCCTCCTGCCCAAGCTGCGAAAGGCTCGAGAACTGCAAGACGGTTATGCCGCCATGCCGGGCGACACGCACAAGCTCGGAATATTCCTCGATCTCATGCTCGACGCCGCTGCCGAAAATAAGCAGGTCGATGCTCCTGGTGCCGGCGGCGTAGTCCTCAAGGACATCGATCAGGCGTGGCCGGGACGCCACCACGGGAACACCTTGAATCCGTGTGCCCAACGGCGCGCCGCGCTCGGTCGCCATGATGCCGGCAATGGAATAATCGGTCGGCTCTGCCGTGCGCGTGAAGCGAATGATCAGGTCGGCCTCACCAAGCCGACCGACGAACAGCGCCCGCCTGGCTTGCACTTTATCGACCCTGAGGGTGAGGATGCCCCAGCTCGCGCCGTCGCGAAGAAATCGGTAGAACAGCCTCGGCGCCGATATAATGGTGAAGGAAACGAGGAAAAAGACGATGAATTGGCGTTCGTTGAGGCCAGCCACGGGCTGGATGAGACGAAACATCCGCGAAACAGCATAAAGCACGACCGTCAGAATCGCACAGCTCTTCAGAATGTTGAAAAAGTCCGGGGTCGAGGCAAAGCGCCAGATCGTGGTGTAGAGACCACAATATCTGAACAGCAGGTGGCTGATGAGAACGATCCCGGCCCAGGCGATCAGGCCTTGGTAGGAGAATGCATCGAACGAAAGGTCTGACCGGGAGAGGACGAGACTAAGCGCCACCGCAACCAGGACCATGAGCATGTCCTGGATCATGATGATGACGCGCCGTATCTTCGGTCGAAATCCGAACACGGCTTCTGCATTGGAAGTCATTGGCGAGTATTGAACTCCAGGCGTGAGAACTTCAACACTAATGCGGCGTCAGATCGAATACCATCCGTCAACGGCCACCTATTCTCAGCGTCAAATCCTCGGCCCCCGCCGTCGCTACCGCATAGCGTGGACGTGAGGTCATCGCCAGGGATTTTTTCACAGACGGTTCGATTGCGATCAAGTGTCGACCAGATATCGCGCAACCGGCGGAGAGGTTTAAGGTTCACGCTGTTGCCAGGAGCAGGTCGGGCGATGCGATTGGCTGGCGTCCGACGCACTTTCCACCGCGCTGCCGTTACCCGTTCGTTCATCGCGACGCACTATCTTTCAAGCTCTCGGGGAAAACCTCGGGTGGGCGGCAAAGCGCTTTTCGGTTAACAGGGAACCTACCTCGATATGACAGCCTTCCCTCTCATCAGCCAAAGCGAAGTGATGAAATTTGGATCGAGTGGCCTCAGAGGCCTGGCTTCGGAATTGGTCGGGAACCCGAGTGGGCTTTATACTGAAGCTTTCGCCTGGCGCCTGGCTGCCGGCGGGATTCAGCCGAATGCCATGGTGCTGGTGGGTCGTGACCTACGCGACAGCAGCCCCACCATTGCCGCCAACTGCATGGCAGCCCTGGCGGCAAGCGGGCTTCAACCGGTCGATTGCGGCGCTATTCCAACACCGGCTTTGGCGCTGTACGGCCAGCAGCATGGTGCAGCAGCGGCACTTATGGTGACGGGTTCGCATATTCCCGCTGACCGCAACGGTATCAAATTTTACAGCCCGCGCGGCGAGATCAGCAAGGCGGATGAAGCCGCCATGGCACAATACGCCGCCGGAAGATCGGGAGCCTATCGCCCTCCGCCTCCGCCAGGAACGGCCTTGCCAACACGCCATGATCAGGCGATCGCCGCCTATCGCGCGCGCGCCGAGATCATATCGGAGCCCAATTCCCTTTCCGGCATAAGGGTCGGCGTTTATCAGCACAGCTCGGTGGCGGCGGATCTGCTGGTCGAGATTCTCCAATCCCTTGGCGCTCATGTGACGCCTGTC
Source organism: Mesorhizobium sp. B2-4-19 (assembly GCF_006441315.1). Taxonomy (NCBI): domain Bacteria; kingdom Pseudomonadati; phylum Pseudomonadota; class Alphaproteobacteria; order Hyphomicrobiales; family Phyllobacteriaceae; genus Mesorhizobium; species Mesorhizobium sp. B2-4-19. Next base: position 212,305 of record NZ_VFUV01000001.1, read on the forward strand.
GGGAAATCCGGTACCTTTGTGCCCGTCGACACCGAAGCCGTCAGCCCGACCACACTTGCCAGATTCAAGCGTTGGGCCGGAGAATTCAACCTCGATGCCATCGTGTCGACAGATGCCGATGCCGATCGTCCGCTTATCGCCGACGAGAATGGCGATCTTTTTCGCGGCGACCTGATCGGCCTCGCCACGGCCTTGTTCTTGCGGGCAGACATCGTCGTGACGCCGGTGACCTCCAATTCGGGCATTTCGAAAGCTTTCGGTTTCGAGGTCGTGAGAACGAAGGTCGGATCTCCCTTTGTTATCGAAGGGATGGAAGCATCATACCATGCCGGCCGCATCGTCGTCGGCTTCGAGGCCAACGGCGGCGTTCTCCTAGGATCGGATTGTTCCCTGCGCGGAAAGACACTGGCGGCATTGCCGACACGGGATTCCCTACTCCCGATCCTCGCCGTCCTAGGTCTGGTTGCCTCGACAGGGAAAACGCTGTCGCGGCTGCGCGCGGTTTGGAAGCTTCCGGTTTGCGCAAGCGAGCGACTTGAAAACTTCCCGGTGGAAAGCGCGCACAGCCTGATGCGCCGCCTCGCGGATCGGGATGCATTGCAGCAATTCCTGGCGCCTTTCGGGACCGTTGCCGAGGTCGACGAGACCGACGGCTTCAGGATGCGAATGCAAACTGGTGAGGTCATCCATTTGCGGCCCTCCGGCAACGCACCTGAACTTCGCTGCTATTCGGAGGCTGCAAACCCGGACAGAGCGGCTGCGATCGTGGCATTGACGCTTGAAAGGGCGCTGGCGATCACGTCCGCGGATTGAACAGCGGCCGTCTCATGAAGATGGTTCTCGCACTGGTGCAAGACCCCTTCCGACGGCGGTCACTGCGTTCGCTGGCCTCATGCGAGAACTCCCCGACGTCAACTTGTGCCGGCGAAGAAGCGCTCGGCCGAACGGGCACTGGTGCACCGCTCGACCACGCGCCCTGAAGCGATTCGATTTCAGATGCGACCCAGGATGAATGCGAGATAAAGCCCCAAGGTCCCGGCAAGGGTCTGCCGATAGACGCCGCTTGCGGGCAGAGTCCGCAAACGCTGGAAAAGACCGCCCTGCCGACCGCTTGCGAACAGGTCGAGGCACGCCGCGGCATCCGGCGTAAGGAGGTCGCGATTGAGTGCCAGACCGGCAAGGTTGACATCGGTCCAGTCGGCAAACTCGCCCTTGAACAGGCGCCCAAGCCGCGAGACCCTTGCCCGCCACGACACGTTGGCGCCGACAAGGTTCGCCGCGTGCTGCCGGTAGTGCACCAGGGGCCGCGGGTCGTAGTGGACAACGCCGCCGGCTCCGGTGACAATCAGATAGGCCCACCAGTCGTGGCTGACGAAGCCCGTGCGTGCCGAAGCCCTTGCCAACAGATCGCGCGCCGCACGGTTGAGCAGGATGGTGTTGCCGCCGGCGATGCTTTGCACGAGCGCGTTGCGGAAGGATGGCGGCCGCCGAAACAATGGCGACTGGCCGACAAGGCTTCCCGTTTCGGTCATGGTCGCGGTTCGCGAGCAGAACATCAATGGCGTTTCCGCGCCGAACGCCTGCATCCATTGGATGGCACTTTCCAGCCTGTCCGGCTCCCAGACATCGTCCTGATCGCTGAAGGCATAGAAGTCGGCATCGACACGCCGGTCGACTATCATCGAACGGAAATTGGCCGCGAACCCTCGGTGCGGCCCCTCTACCAACGTCACTCGACCCTTTGTCCAGCGGGACTTCCAGGCTTCGATGATGGGAACCGTGCCGTCGACGGAGCCATCGTCGGAGATCCAGAGGTCGATGAGCGGATGCGACTGTGCGAGCAGGGATTGCAACTGCTCATCAATGAACGCGGCGCCGTCTTTCGTGCCCATCAGCACCGCTATGCGCAGATCTGCCCTATCCACGAATGTCGAACACCTTACTTGAGTTCTTCAGGAAGGCGAGGTGCATCTGTGGCCGAAGTCCGAATACAGATTCCAGCTTCATCGGATGGCACCAGCTCCAGGCTCGTGGACGTGAACACCAGCAAAGTGCGAACACGAAAATCGCTCATGGCCGTTCACTTTTCTCAAAGGGCGATTTCCGGCCCGTCGCGTTGTATCGCATACTGTGGGCTCGAAGTCATAGCCAGAGGTTTTTTCGGGACGAGCGGACGGTCAATGGAGAAGCATGGTGCATCATTCTTGGGTGATTGCCGCGAGCCTGACATTAGTCTCGGCTAACGAAGAAAGCCGCACGGCATCAGCCCGTGTCCAGTTTTGCCGCAGTTGACTCTGCTCGTGACCTCGTTACGACGCAATGCGTTGCCATGTGCCTGTCGAAATGGCTATTAGAGATGGGTGTGGTGGTTCGCCATGGCCGGCGAAGGACAATGCGCCAGAACAACGGATTGCGATACTCCCAGCTATGATTGCGGCACTAAACGGCGCTTTTGACGACATCTCAAAAGCCATGAGACTACACCGGGTCTGGATCGCGCTTGCCCATGAGGATATCGGCGACCAGCACAGACGCACGACGCTAGGCCCGCTTTGGATGCTGGTCAACTATTTCGCGTTCGTCGGCACATTTGCCTTTGTTTTCGTTACCAAGGACGCAAGCAACCCAAGCTATATAGCCTATGTGGCCATCGGCATGCTGGTGTGGTTCTATCTTACCGAGACCATCACCATGAGCGTGTCTCTCTTCCAGCGCGAAGCGAGCTTCATTCAGGGCACGACGCTGCCGTTGTTCGTGTATGTGATGCGCTTGACGATGCAATGCATCATTCGGGCTGGTTATTCGCTGGCGGGTTGCGTTCTCATTCTGCTTTTGAGCGGTTACGGAATCAACACAAACTGGCTGCTGTCCTTGATGGGATTGTTGCTCCTCATCCTGGCAACCCCTGCATTTGTGGTGGTTTTTGCGTTTCTGGGCGCATTCTTTCCCGACAGCGAATTCATCGTTGGCAACCTGATGCGGGTGGGCATGTTCTTCACGCCGGTCTTCTGGGTCTATAGTGGGCAAGAGGGCGTTCAAGAATATGCCTATCATTGGAACCCGTTCACCTATTTCCTGGAGGGCGTGCGCGAGCCGATCACGGCAGGCATATTTCCGGGGCATTCCTTGGCGGTGACAGGTTATTTCTGCCTCGGCCTCTGGGCTATTGCGCTGCTGCTGCTGGGCCTTTATCGCAAGCGCATCGTTTTCCTGATCTGAGTTCCATGACCTCCATCACCCTGAACAATGTCAGCCTCGTCTATCGCCTGTTTGAAAAGTTGACGCTTTCGGCGCCCGGCCGGCGTCGGAGCGCTCTCGGCGGCAACATAGCCAAGTCGGGCACCGGACAGGTCGTACAGGCGCTCGACGGTGTCAGCTTCGAGCTCAAGGCGGGCGACCGGTTAGGGCTTGTCGGCCCGAATGGCGCCGGCAAGACCACACTGCTCAAGGTTCTATACGGAATCTACCAGCCATCGGGTGGCACGATATCGATCACCGGCAAGGTCGATGCCCTGTTCAACATCCACATAGGGTTTCGTCCCGAGGCCACCGGGCGCCGAAACATCGTGCTGAGAGGCTTGATCAGCGGTTGGACGGCGGCCGAGATCGAAGAGAAGATGGAAGAAATAATCGATTTCAGCGAACTGGGCGACTTCATCGACCTGCCGTTCAAGGCGTACAGCCAAGGCATGGCGGCACGTTTGGCGTTTGCAGCAGCGACCACTCTCGAGCCTGAAATTCTGCTGATGGATGAATGGATTGGCGCCGGCGACGCGTCATTCCAGGAAAAAGCCAAACGACGCATGGACGAACTGGCGGAAAAGGCCGGCATCATCGTGCTGGCCAGCCACGACGATGCGCTCATCCGGCGCGTCTGCACGAAGAAACTCACACTTCGAGCTGGCCGGGTGGAGTCTCTGGCTTAAAGCGTCTCGCGCTATTCGATATCGCGGTCGAGCGAGGGCTCGATAGTCGTAGCGTCATCCTTTTCCGCAGGCCTTCAACAAAACCACTCTCGAAGTCGCGGCCGAGCAACAGAAATCGGCCCGCCCTGTCAGTCCCGCAACCCGACCAGGAGCTGCGTCCGTCGCGATCTTCATAGAATTGACGTTTTGATAGAGCCTGGTCTAAGCGTACTGAACGTTGACCAACCGGACCGAAAAGCACCTTCAATTTGATAACCCGAACAGCCGGATTGCCACAGGCACCGAGGCGTCAAGCCATCCTAATCCTGGGAATGCACAGGAGCGGAACCTCTGCGCTTGGGGGCGTAATCAATGCATTGGGAGCAGCCGGCCCGAAGACCCCGTTGCCGTCGCACGCGGCCAATCCGCGCGGATTCTTCGAGAGCGCGCCCCTTGCCATTGCCCACGACGAACTGCTCGCATTGGCAGGCACGTCCTGGCTTGACTGGCGTCAACTCGACCAGCAAAGGATGAACTCAAAGGCCACAGAGCCGTGTCGCCAGAAAATAAAACAGCTGCTCATCGAGGAGTTCGGTGACGAACCATTGATCGTTATCAAAGACCCGCGGACATGCAGATTTGTTCCGTTCATGTCGTCGATCTTGGACGAAATGAATGTCAGCCCTGTCGCCCTTCTGCCCGTACGCAATCCTCTTGAGGTCGCATATTCGCTGCACCGGCGGGATAAAATCACGCTGCCAGAGTCCCTGCTGTTGTGGCTCAGGCATGTGCTCGAAGCCGAATATCATTCACGACACATGCCGCGATATATTCTGTCATATGAAGGGTTCCTGGGCGACTGGCGAAAGCATATGGACCGCGCAGCTGAAAAAACGGGTGTTGTCTGGCCTGCTCAGTCCGACCACGCGGACGTCAAGATCGAGCAGTTTCTGACGACAGACCTTTATCATGAAAGGTCCACGCTCGAAGATGTGCGTAATCATCCGGATGTTACGTCGCTGGTCCGTGAGACCTATCAAATTCTGACCGCAATCGCCGCCGGCGATGAAGACAATGGCTTGCTTGCTCAGCTGGATATTATGCGGACGAGATTCGACGAAGCCTGCGAAACATTCTCGGTAGCCATGGCGACGGAGGAATTGGCGGTTGCGCAATTGCGTGGTGAACTTAGCGCACGCGGCACAGAGACGGAGCAGGTCCGTCAAGAAAATTCGAAGCTTGCGAGCTTTTTGGAACAGCAATCCGTCGAAATCCGCGGCTTGGCGGACGAACGTGATGCCCTCGTCGGAACTCGCGACACTCTGATCGCTGAACGGGATGCTCTCGTAAATACCCAAGCTAGCTTAATCGCCGAACGCGATGTGCTCGTAGATGCCCAAGCTAGCTTAATCGCCGAACGCGATGCGCTCGTAGATGCCCAAGCTAGCTTAATCGCCGAACGCGATGCGCTCGTAGATGCCCACGCTAGCTTAATCGCCGAACGCGATGCGCTCCTACGGGACATGAACTGCATCGCCAATGAGCGCGACGCGCTGCTCACGTCGCGCAGTTGGCGGCTGACCGCACCTTTGCGACTGATAGGTGGTCTGTTCGCCCGTGGCTGATGCAGGCGCGGACAGCAAACGCGCGGCGAGAGGCATCTGGAGCGCCTCACGAGCGACTTGCCCAGGTGAGCGAGCTCAGTTTGTTGCATCGCGATCTGGCTAATCCCCAAACGCGATTATCCGTCGTAGGCCGCGATAGAGTGGCCTGAGAATCCTGAACGCTATTGGCGATCTGGCTACAATCGATCTCTTGATCGAGAAGATGAGGCCACGAAAGGATCTTGCCACTCCATAGTTTCCGAATTCCGCTGGAGCCCCGTTCTCGCATAGAGCTTGCAATTTAGCCTCCAGCATTACGTAGTTGTGAGCAGCATGCCCGGCAGTCATCACGTGCCGGAAGGTATAGCCAGCGTCGATTGCAACATAGGCTATGATCCGCTCTATGGCATGGACCAAACTCCCATCCCGATAATCCATATTGGCAAAATCGTTCCAGCCCCACTCTTCTTCGAAAAGCTTCCTTAGAGCTGCAGGACGAAACCAGTACATCCCACCGTAAGGCGCGACAGGTGTACTATCATCCAGGTGCACGATCAAACCCAACTGTCGGGCAAGCTTCGCTACATTGGCTTTGTTGCCAGCCCATGAATTTCCAATGGTCGGATACCCAATATGGACCAAGGGCGGCATGACGAGACCAAGCGCTGGATTGTTGGCAAAGAGTTCAAGCAAATTCGAGACATATCCAGGCGTATGAAGAAGGTTTTCAAAAGTGTGGAGTTTAAACAACTCTCCCCTCGGGCCGTCTTGGGGAGATCGCTTGGAGTGGACCCGGCAGATCAAGTCGTACCGATCCTCGAGTGCGTAATCCCTGCAACCGACAAGAAGGGCGGAAGTATCCCTGCCGTCGTTCCGGACGACCAGGACGACCGCATTCCTGGCGTTCGTCGCCTTCGCGACGGCTTGCTGGATCAACGCCTGCTTGTTGGCATTGTCGGTCGTGACGATCAGATCGTAGCCTTTCGGCACGTTTTCGGCATAACCGAGAATCTCACCGATCATGTCAACGTGATACACATGCGCAAGAACTGCTATCCGATAATCGTCCCAATTCCTTTGCGCACCAATATGGATGTCCGGCAGGACGGAGAGCAATGCGGCATTGCCATTTAGCGTACGAGGCGAGCCCAAGCGGCCAACGCTTTTCCATATCAGCGACAAATCATAATCAGATTGGTTCTCCACGATCTCCAAGGCGCGCGGCAGGTTGATGGCCGCGCGCTCGAGGGACAGCGTGTCATGAAAGAAGAGGCGACGCTTCAGGATCGGGCTCCGGTCCTCCAGCGTTTTGTCCGGCTCCATGAAAACCGGGTACGGCGTCTTGTATCGTTCCGGATCGAGCAATACCGAACAGGTGTAGCCCAAAGCCTGAAAATGCGCTGTGAACACCGTCTCGTGCTTCGCAACTGACTCCATATAGGAGTTGATGGAAACCATCCGGGTCCAATAGTCACGAAACGCCTTCGACTGATGCAAGGACCGTCGCACTGCGATGAAATGGGAATTGAGGTGGAAGGGCAGTTCCGATTTTCTGACGTCGATCGGATTGGGCCTTATCGCCTTGTGGGCGGAGATTCCCCAAAAGTCACAGTGACGTTGGTCCATCTCCGAGAACATTTCCGAGAAGGGGAAAATCGGCCCGTAGAAAGTGTGGTTGAAAAACAATATCTCGTCGAAGTGTGAAAGTTCATCCCACCCGATATGTTCGAGGGCAGCCCGATAGGCCCAGACATCGAACCCCTTGTTTTCCCTGACCAGAAAGCTGTCGGTAGCGTCAGAAAGGCGAGATCGTGCCTCGTCGTCTACCGGACCGTTGCAAACGACCAGCAGTTTTTCAACAAAAGGCCTTATCGATGCAATCAGGTGGAAATAGTACTCATCTATCTTGCCTTCTTCATCGTAATAAAATGCGATTGCCAGGCGCCTCATCGACCTATCTCTCTCTGGTGCAAATGGCACTTAGAATTGGAACGCTCCGATATGGGATCGCCGGCGGCGCCGAACCACATCCTGCCACGCAAACATCATCGAGAGGCGGTGTTACCAGGTTGCGCCCTCGATGCCCGTGATAGCGTTGAAAAACAGGTATTCCAAGACCGCTGGGTGGAATGGCACCATCTGGCAGGACGTCGGCCGCACCCATTAAACCGTTCGGTGGCGATAAAAAAGACCGACCACATGCGATCTTCTACGCGACGCCGACATGCGGCTTGCCAAATGAGGCCCGCCTTCCAGGAAAAGCGCACAGCGTTTTCACCACGCCTGGAGTTGATTTTAGGGCCTGGCCACGGCTCGATAGATCGGTCTCAGTATTTTGAACAGGGTGGGCGCTCTGAACCATAGAGAGTTTTTGATGGCCAAATTGAGTTTACCCAGAGAGCGCCTCACTGACGTTACCGACGTCTGCGACGATGACGCAGCGGGCGGTAGATGGTTTGCCACGGGATAACCCGCCTTCTTCCACTCAGACAACAAATGGCACTGCCACGGGAAGTCGCCTGACGGCATCAGGCTGGCAAGTTTTTGCAGCTTGAACTCCAGCATGGTGTAATTGTGCGCCGCCTGATGCGCGCATATGATGTGCTGCGTGGTATATCCGGCATCCTGAGCCGCATAGGCGATCAGCCGCTCCAGCACATGAGCCAAGCCGCCGTCAACATGATTTGGCTCGGCATTGAAGTCTTCCCATTTCCACTTGTGTTCGAACATTTTGCGCAGGGCGCGTGGCCGGAACCAGAACATGGTGCCATAGGCAGCCACCGGGGTGTCCTGATCAAACTTGACCTTGATATTCAAAAGCCGCGCGGTTTCCTCAACCTTTGGCTTGTTGAAGAACCATGCGTGCCCCATGGTCGGATAGGAAATATGAACGACAGGCGGAACGGCCAGTCCGACCGAAGGATTGTCGTGAAACATATCCAACACGTTGTGGACATAGCCACGCGTATTCAGCAAATTCTCAAGCATATGCCGCTTGAACAGATTGCTTCTCGACGCCTGCACTTGAGGCGACTTTTTTGTATGCAGGCGACAGACAAGATCATAGCGGTCGTCGACGAGCAGATCGCGCAAGGAAATGAAAAGCGAGGACATGTCACGACCGCGATTTTTCTCGACAATGCGGACGATGACGTTCTTCACGCCAGGGCGTTTTGCCAGTGTGGCTTCAATCTCGGCCTTTTTTTCCGGCGTATCCGTTGTGGCAATGAAATCATAGGGTACCGGGATGTTGCCGGTCAGGCCCAGTATCTCGTCCAGCATATCGGTGTAGTAAACATGCGCGCAGACAGCGATCTTGCCGTAGTCGGAAGGAGCGTCGTCGTCTTTGGCTCGCTCATCGGGCAAGACGCTCATCAGCGCGGCATTGGTGTTTAGATTCCTCAATTCCGAAGTGCGCAGGACGTTGCGCCAAATCAGATTGAGGTCGTAGTCGGATGTCTCTTCAAGAACTCGCAAAGCGCGCGGCAAATCAATGCCTTGAGCATTCAAAAACGTCGGATCATGAAAAAACGGACGTCGCTTTAGCAGGGGAAAGCGGTTGATGATTGTCTCATCGACGTTAATAAACGCCGGATAGTGCGAGCCATACTTATCCGGATCGACATACGCTTCCGCCGAGTAGCCAAGATCTGTAAAATGCTTGGTAAACCGCGACTCGTGAAGCATAATAGCGTCGATGTAAGTTTTGATCGCCGGCAGGTTTTCCCAGTATGTTTTGAAGGCGCGTGATTTCAGCATCTTCTCGCGGACAGCAATGAAGTTTGCTGTGAGGTGGCGGGGCAGATGGCCTGTTCCGGTAAACGGATTTGGCGTCATTTGCGAATGAGCAGCGCTGCCCCAGAAATCACAATCCCGGCGCTCCATTTCCGAAAACATTTCCGAAAACGGGAAAAGAGGCCCGTAGCAGGTGTCATTCAGCAGGATAAGTTCATCATACTCGGAAAGAGCGTCGAAGCCGACAGCGTCAATACCGGTCTTGTATCCCCATACATCAAATCCCACGTTCTCCCGGACCAGAAGCTGATCACAACTGGCTTTGATCGCTATTTCCGAAAGCTTGGAAAGATTTCCATTGGATACGACAACAATCCTCTCGACAAACTCGCGCAGCTTTTCGAGCAGGAAGATGACATAGTCATCGGCAATTCCATGCTCGTTGTAGAGAGAAAATACGGCAATACGACGCACCTTGATGCTCCTGACTAGACCGTGAACATTACGTGTCTGATGCCCGCCATTAACCGCCGCCACGCCGAGAGTTCGGTTTCAAAACCGCTCTCGTGCCGCGATAGATCGGCCGTAGTGCTTTGAACAGGATAGGCGCCCTGAACATCAAAGAGCTTTTAACGGCCAAATTGAGCTCTGCCAGAGAATGCTTCACCGACGTCGGCATTGGTGCCGGAGTGGCCGACACATGGCTTCCCAAGGGATAGCCGCCCTTTCTCCACTCAGACACCATATGACACTGCCAAGGGAAGTCCCCTGACGGCATGAAGCTGGCGAGCTTTTGCAGCTTGAACTCCAGCATGGTGTAGTTGTGCGCCGCCTGATGCGCGCACATGATGTGCTGCGTGGTATATCCAGCATCCTGAACCGCGTAAGCGATCAGCCGCTCCAGCGCATGAGCGAAGCCGCCGTCGACATGATCCGGCTCGGCATTGAACTCCTCCCATTTCCACTTGTGTTCGAACATTTTGTGCAGGGCGCGTGGCCGGAACCAGAACATGGTGCCATAGGCAGCCACCGGAGTGTTCTCATCGAACTTGACGTCGATGTTCAAAAGCCGCGCGGTTTCCTCAACCTTTGGCTTGTTGGCAAACCACGAGAACCCCATGGTCGGATATGAGATATGAAAGATAGGCGGAATGGCCAGGCCGACCGAAGGATTGTCGTGAAACATATCCAACACGTTGTGCACGTAGCCACGGCTATTCAGCAGATTGTCAACCATATGCCGCTTGAACAGGTTGCCCATCGATGACTGCACTTGAGGCGATTTTTTTGTATGCAGGCGACAGACAAGGTCATAGCGATCGTCGACAAGCAGATCGCGCAGGGAGATGAAAAGCGAGGACATGTCACGGCCGCGATTCTGCTCGACGACGCGGACGATGACGTTCTTCACGCCAGGGCGGTTCGCCAGGGCGGTTTCGATTTCGGCCTTTTTTTCCGGCGTATTCGTGGTGGCAATGAAATCATAGGATACCGGGATATTGCCGGTCAGGCCTAGTATCTCGTCGAGCATATCGGTGTAGTAGATATGCGCGCAGACAGCGATCTTGCCATAGTCGGCAGCAGCACCGTCACCTTTAATCCGCTTGTCCGGCAAGACACTCATCAGCGCCGCGTTGGTGTTGAGGGTTCTCAAATCCGAAGAACGCAGAACATTGCGCCAAATCAGATTGAGGTCGTAGTCGGATGTCTCTTGGAGCACCCGCAAAGCACGCGGCAAATCGACGGCGTTTTTATCCAAAAAGGTTGGATCATTGAAAAAAAGACGACGCTTTAAAATTGGGCTTCTATCATTGTAAATCTGATCGACATCGATCATCACAGGGTAAGCGGAATTGTATTTATCCGAGTCAAGGTATGTTTCAGACTTGTATCCCAAGTCCTCAAAAACAAGTGTAAAACGCGACTCATGCAAGAGAACAGACTCCGCATAGTCTCTGATTTTCGGCATTCTCTCCCAGTAGTTTCGAAAAGCGATCGACTCAAGCATCGCTTTCCGCACGGCGATAAAATGAGAGTTCAGATGGCGGGGCAAGACCCCTGTTCCAGTGAAAGGATTGGGGGTTACCTCCTTGTGATCGGATATGCCCCAAAAATCGCAGTCCCGGCGTTCCATTTCCGAAAACATTTCCGAGAACGGGAAAACAGGTCCGTAGAATGTATGGTTAAGCAAAAGGATTTCATCATAATCGCCGAGCTTGTCGTAACCGATGAACTCGAGCCCTTGGCGATACGCCCCAACGTCAAATCCTGTATTTTCGCGGATAATAGTCTCGTCAACCGCGGATCGCAGTGAAGCTTCCGATGATTTTGAAATTTCCCCGTTTGAGACAAAAATAATCGTCTCCACGAATGGCCGCAATTTTTCTAGAAGGTAGAATATATAGTCATCAACCTGGCCGCGTTCGTCATAGAAGAAAAATATCGCTGCACGCCGCATTGCCAATTCCCCGCAAAAATCAGATCCGTGTGGTATAGGGGCCACGTCTCCCATGGAAGCATCTCGACGGCAAAACGCTTCCGTTGTCACGATGTCATAATTCTAGCCAAGTTGTGAATCGATCCACTCGGAAAGCTGGCCGATCCCCTCGTCTACACTTTTCAAAGGTCGCCATTCCAGTTCGCGCACCGTCCTGTCGATGTTGGCGACAGCGCAGCGAACGTCGCCGTTGCGGAACATGCCGTTGACGTGCGGTTCCGGCGCCCCGTATCTTTTTGCGACGATCCTTGCTAGGTCAAGGACCGTGGTCTTGGAGCCCGTGCCGACATCATAGGCGAGCGATTGCGACAGTTTTGTTGTCGTGGCCTTGTCGAGAGCCGACGCCACATCATCGATGAAGACGAAGTCGCGTCCGATATCCCCGTCCTCATAGATCGGGATGCTCTTGCCTTCCTTCGCCATCCTGATGAACAACGACACGATTCCCGTGTAGCTGTTGGTCAGCGATTGGCCAGGACCATATACGTTCTGAAGGCGAAGCACGTTGACAGCTGTTCCGAACGAAAGAGCCCAAGCCCGCAATATCTGTTCCTGGGTTAGTTTCGTTGCTCCGTAGATGCTGGTTGGATTCGGCATCGTTTTTTCCGCGTCCATCGGCAGAGGTTCGAGCCCGGGAAAATCCCACTCCGCGCGTTCGAGCTGCTGTTTCGATCTCTGACCGGGATACGTTATCTCGCCTGTTTTCCCGGACCGCCATGCCCCTTCTCCATAGACGGCGCGGCTCGAAGCCAGGACAAAACGCTCTGGAACGTGCGATGCCGTGGCGAAGGCATCCAACATGCGGGTGGTGCCAAGAACATTTGCTATTGCGTGGCGAGAGGCCTCCGTGAGCGACTGACCCGTGCCGGTTTCGGCAGCCAGATGCACCACAACTTCAGGTCGGACGGTTTCCAGTGCCTGCGCCCAGGTCGAGGCCTCCGTCACATCGGCAACCACGAGTTCAACGCGAGGATCAAGGTCGGCGGGACGCTTTCGCTCTGCGTGGATCTGCGGATGCAAGCTGTCGAGGACAACCACGCGATCGAAGCGGTTTGCCAATTTGGCGGACAACGCGCATCCAATGAATCCAGCTCCGCCGGTCACCACGCATGTTTTAGACATTCAGGCAGCATTCCTGTTTCAATGACTTGGCCGTTCGTTATCAGCGTCAACCTCATTTGAATAGATACAGGAGGTTCAGCTCCAGTCGAATCGGATTTTGGGGTGTCGCATTCGGGTTTCCGCGCCTGCCTGCAGAAGGTTGCAGCAAACGGCGAATCTCTGACGAAACGACCCGATCAGCCGATCAACATGTTGCCTGCTTCCTGAAGCACTCCAAATTTATCGCGATCCAGCCACGTGCAATGCTATGCACCGGTCTGGTTTGCGGTCCCATTTTCGACACCCAGGCAACCAATTAGCCAGCGCCGGCTCGTGGCCTGGAAGCTCTGCCATTCACCATGATCAAGAGAATGACTGAAGCCGCAAAGCCGGCAGTGCAAAGTTCCAGCGTTTTCAGCAAGTGACTGCTGTCGTAATAGAAACGAATTTTGCTTGGCCCGTTCACCTCCACGGCAGGGAAAAAATCTAAAAACTTCCCTAGTTCGACCGGTTTCCCATCTAGCGTGGCTCGCCAATACTTATTGGCACGAATGGGGAAAACGACCCATCCATGGGTTGCGTCCGAATATTCCACTGTCAGGTCGTCCGGTCGATACGTCGCAAGGCGCACAGGGCCAAAATCCGCTTCCGGTTGTCCGCTTAACCCGTTCACATAATAGCCCGAACCTGAAACCGTGTGATTTTCAATAACGCTAATGCCCCGCTCTGCCGACGCGATCGAGAGATTCTGTGGAAGACGCGCTCTTTCACCAATCCTCATTTTCGGGATGCCGGGAAATACACTCGACCCAATTTGATAAGTTGCCCCTCCAGCGGTATCGAACGCCCATGCACTAAGCATCTTCTGGCTGTCGGGTTTGGCCATTGAAATGACGTACCGATACGTTCCGGCCACAAGAGGAACGTCTTGATTGAAATTAAAGGTAGCATATTGGTTGTTGCGTATCGCCTCCGGTGTCAATTCAGCATGAGCTACGAGGAGCTTGTCTCGATAAAGATCAAACATCACCGCCGAAGGGGCGAAATCCCTATCATAGGTTCCGAATAACACTTGCGTGTTCGTAGCGCTGATGGACTTGTCAATTACCAATTCACCTTGAAGAGCGCCATTGGTGAGGGACGCAGTAGCCCGCTGGCCAATGCCAGTGGTCTCGTAACCCGATTCAGTACAGCCCTCTTTGACAAGGAAGAAACGGACAGCAGCATAGGTAATCCCCGGGCTGGAAAAGTTAATGTCAGAGCATTGAATGATGGAGGCCGTGTATGTTGTCTGAAAAGAAGGGGCTATGTCCGCGGCTATCTTGTTTTGAGCATCGGTACGAAATCCGTGAGCAAACAATTCTGGCAGCCGGTAGTTCGACAAAAATCCCGAGACAAGAAAGCTGCCGTCCGCAATGATGCTTTGACCTGGAAGGATCTTGGATGCCACATAGGATATCGATGGCGTGTCCGGGAAAAAAGTCTCGATGTCAGGTCGCGCATTAAGCTGCCTGAACCAATAGCCAAGATTGATTGCCTGTAAGAGGCATATAAAAATCACCAAATGAAATCTATAAGATGATTCAGGATTCGGAGACGACGGCGATATGAATTTCACCGAATATGAAGATAATACAGCCGCCGACAATCCAAATAAAACCGACCCCCTGCTCCACGTATTGAAACCAAACCCCGGAATTGCGTTCACTATGCTAGCCGGCGCCATGCCAAATACGGTTGCCAGCGTAAATACCGCCACGAATAGCCCAAAAAAAGCAAATCGATTGGGTGACTTGAAAATGAAATAAAACGCGAGAAGGGTTAGGAGAGCAGCAGGTATTCCTGCCGAAAAGGTACGCTCGACGCCTAGATTGTTCACAAAGTCAGAGCCAAACATATTGACGATGTCGTAGGGCGTGAACCAAGTTCCGCCTGTTCGGCTCGACAAATCAGTTGAATCGAGAATTTCTTTAACTTGCAAGAGGCCGGGAAGAGCAAGGAACGCGCCTGCAATGCCTGCTAATCCCAGCCCAAAAATTCGCCTGACCGGAAGCTGATTGATGCCGGCACTCCGGACTTCGGCAAAGAGGACCACGATCCCGAGTATCAGGGAGGATATCCCTCCAAGGACGGCCACAAATGGAAAGCCGCCCAGACCCGTCAAGGCGACACTGAGAGTGAACCCAAACGCCCAACCCAAACGGCCGGTTTGCCAATAGCGAAGCTGAGTGGCGAGAACCCAGGGGACAAGAGCGCTCGTTGTCAGGTGCGGCCAGTGCGCCCAAGCGATGTTGAACCCGCAAAATGCGAATGTAATGGCGCCGAAAACCGCAGCCACATGATTTCTGAACATGAAAAACAGCAGGCAATAGGTACCGAAAGTCGCCAGCAGATAATTTGATAAAAGTGCGAACGTGTAGCCCATGGCCTCATTGGGCGTGAGGGCATAAACTACGAAGGGTATCGACAGGCCTTCGTAAATCGGTGCCTGGATGCCCGGCGCACCCAGCTGGTGGAGGGGGTTCCACAGCGGGATATGCCCTTCCCGCAACTCTCGCCTGAACTCCCGCCAGTTTGGCAGCCGGTGATCCAAGGCGTCAGAACGCTCCGCATTGACAAGGTCGGTGTCGATCCCGGCATTGTCCCATCCTGGATAAGCCAACATCAAATCCATCGGCGCCAGCGTTTGCCGAAAAGGATTCACGCCCACAATCCCCAGGACCAGGGCGAAAAGAAGCACCATCGAAATGATGTGTCGCAAAAACGGAATCCGGCCCGGCAAATGGGTGTCTTGCACGGATGTTGCCGTCATGCGCTTTTCCCTTTTCGCAAAACCAACTCTACCAAGGCGACCAGGCAATCTCCGAGAACGGTGACGAGCCGATTACCAAGGGCAGCCGCGGTGGCCGATGGAGGCGGCAAACCCGCGGCAGTCAATCCCATGATCAGAACGGCCTCGCGCACGCCAAGCCCGCCTGGCGCCCCCGGAACGACAAAGCCAACGAGCCAAGCCGTGGCTCCTATGCCGATCAATTCAGCAATATGGCCTCCATCGTTTATGGCCCTCACAAGCGCGACGATCAGAAACCCATTGCCCATGAAAAACAGGGCATAGAGGAAAAAGGCCTCTGCAGATGTGATGAGCGCCCTGCCCCCGATGCCCGCCATCCTGAAGCGGAACAAAAGTCCCATCCCAAACGCGATCGCCAAAAGACCGGCGGCGATCAATCCCACAGTCAAAGTAGGGTTGCCGGGACCATATCGCGCATACGCAGCTTGGAAAATAGGCCACGTCAGCAACGCGCCCGACGCCCCGGCGGCGAGAACAATGACGGACAGTTCCCCCACCTGGGCAACGGCAAGCGCCCTGTTCGAAGCCCCGGCACTGCGGGCAAGGGCGAAGCGACCAACCATGTGCATCACATTGCTCGGCAGGTATTTGTAAATCTGCGTCCTACCAAAAATGGCGAGCGCACGGCCCAATCCAAGCGACGGTCCGTCGACGAGAACCAGGAACCGGTACCAGGCGATGCCGACCAGTTGCAGAATGGCGGCATAAGCGACAGCGCACCCCAATATGGCGATCAAGAAGAGTGGGGAAACGAGCTGGCGCTGCACATCGCCGAAGGAGCGATGGATCGCCAGCCCCACGAAGACGAGCGCCGCGAGACTGACGGCCATCGCTCCAAGGCGAACTAAAGACTTTAGCCTGCTGCTTTTGGGTGGTTGTGCCGTCTGCATTGCCTCAGTCACAGCGGCAAAGGACCATGGTCCAAGGAAAGGGCTTGCTGACTTTCACGACCTTTAGCGTCTTGCTTAGCAGATCGATAAAGGACGCGGATGACCAGTGATTGATATGCCCTGGCGTGTTGCCAAACTGGGTTACATATTTTCCCCTGGCAACATTCAGGACCCGCCAGATCGGCTCTCGCGGCACGCTGACAAGGAGATATGGCTTGCCAAGTGATTTCAGGACCGAGAGCGCTTGTTGCGTATTTGGAACATGCTCCAGAACCTCGCAGCATATTACCAATTCAGCGGAATTCACTTGCGGTGTCAGTTCGAATAGCGAGCGCGTTTCAAACAACGGCGCTATCCCACGCTTGACGCATTGCTCGTTGGCCTGCGAAACACTGACGCCTTCCAGATCGCTGCCGCGGACGTTCCACCCCCGATCATGAAGTCGAATGGACAAATTTCCTTCTCCACAGCCGACCTCGTAGGCATTGCGAACACCTGTCTCGGCCGTCAACGCATCGAATCTGCTTAAAAAGCCATCCATCAAATATCGCGCAACCGGATTCCGGGTGTTGTACTTGTCATAGTAATTACCTGGAATGTTATCGTAAGCGACCGGCGTATCATTCATCTTATATCGTTCCGCCTACACTTTCTTTCTTGATTTTGCTTTCAACTGTAAACGACCGGATCCTAGCCTTTGCACCATACTCTTGCTGCAATTGCCTGATCCTTATTTCTTCAAGCAATTGCCTGTTGACCGCGATGAGCTCGGAAATGATGCCGCTCATCGCAAGAATGCCGGCAATCGCGAGCAAGGCGCTGGACAGAACGAGTGACTGGATGTTGCCATTGCCTTCGCCCATCAAATAGTGGACAAGGAACCGGATAACCCCGATCAACCCCGGCGCGGCCACGATTGCCGCACATGTCGAGAAGAAGCGCAGCGGGCTATAGACGACAAAAATCCTCACGACCGTTATCAACGAGCGCCGAACATAGCTCGGTATGCTCTTGACCAGCCGTGAGGGTCGAAGATCGCCGTTGACGCGGATCGGCACCGAGGTGATCGGGATGTTCCTGCGCCCCGCCTGGATGATCGTTTCCAGCGTATAGGTATAGCGATTGAAGACATTGAGCTGCATCGCCGCGTCGCGATGAATGGCCCGGAAACCGCTCGGGGCGTCAGGGACCGTCGTGCCACTGGCAAGCTTGACAACGAAGCTGCCAAACTTCTGCAGAAATTTCTTGACCGGCGAAAAATGATCTATCTCGCTGATCGGCCTTGCGCCGATGACGATCTGAGCCTTTTTCTCCAGTATGGGCCGGACCAGATCGGGAATGCAGGAGGCATCGTACTGGTTGTCCGCATCGGTGTTGACGATGACGTCCGCGCCCAGTTTCAACGCGGTTTCGATGCCGGTCATGAACGCTTTGGCAAGCCCCTGATTATGGGGCAGCGAGACCACGTGATCGACGCCGTTTTCCCGGGCAACCTCTGCTGTTCGGTCGGTGGAGCCATCATCGATTACGAGCCATTCCACCGTGCTGAAACCCGTGACCTGACGCGGCAGATCGGCCAGCGTGACGGCGAGCGTCCCCTCCTCATTCAAGCATGGGATTTGAATAATAAGCTTTGACAATCCACCCTCTTCTTTCCGCAAGGCTGATCGGCTGCCGTATTCCATATGGACCTAAAGAACTTTGCTTCCGCGCGCTACCTGCTTTGGCAAAATAAGCTGTTTTTTGCGGCTGCCAACAGCGGCGCGAGCAGGCTCCGGGCGGCGCCGAGTTCGTGGCGTTCAGGCGAATTCGCTCAGGAAGCCATCATGCATTGGTCACGAGCCGGACGGCGGGGCGCCGACATTGACCGACATCTGTTCTGAGCTTGCCGGTATGCCCAGCGCCGGTGGCCGGCTTTGCCTTGCGCCGGTTCGCGTCTCTCAGGACAGGACCCGGCGCACCACTGCTTCCGTCGAACGCCGCCAGTCCGGCGCAGACCAGCCGAAGGCGGAGGCGAACTTCGCGCTCGACAGCCGGGAATTGGCAGGGCGTCGCGCCTTGGTCGGGTAGTCCGTCGTCGTTATGTCGCGGACACGCGCTGAAGGACCGCCAGACACGCGGCTCGTGTCGAGGATATGACGGGCAAAGCCGCTCCAGTTGGTCTCGCCCGTGCCGGCCAGATGATAGGTGCCGAACGCGGCGAAGTCCTTGTTGCGTTGCAGCGTGGCCGCGGCATGCAGGATCGCATCGGCGATATCCAGCGCTGAGGTGGGATTTCCCCATTGATCGGCCACCACTGAAATCTCGTCGCGGTCGGCCGCAAGCCGAAGCATGGTTTTGACGAAATTCTTGCCGAACGGACTGTAGACCCAGGCGGTGCGCAGGATCAGGTGGCGCGGATTGGCTGATGCCACCGCCTGTTCGCCGGCGAGCTTGGAGGCGCCGTAGACGCTGGCTGGCGCGGTTGCATCGGTTTCGACATAGGCGCCGGAAGCGCTGCCGTCGAAGACATAGTCGGTCGAAAGGTGGATGACGGGAACGCCAAGCCGCGCCGCGGCCTCCGCCACCTTGCCGGCGCCGACGGCGTTCACCCTGAATGCCAGATCGGGCTCGTCCTCGGCCTGATCCACGGCCGTGTAGGCGGCAGCCGACACGACGATGTCAGGCTTGGCCGCAGCAATGGCTTCGATCACGGTGTCGGGGTTTGCCAGGTCGAGCTGCGGACGGCCAATGGCGATGACGTCCACGCCGGCAAGCTGGCCGGCCTCCAGAAGGCTCGACACAACCTGGCCTTCGCGTCCGGTGACGACGAGCCTCACGCGGCCCCCTTGCGGGCTTCGCCCAGTCTTTCGCCGGCATAGTTCTGCTCGCGGATCGGCCCCCACCACCATTTGTTGTCGAGGTACCAGTCCACGGTTCTGGCCAGGCCGCTGTCGAAATTCTCGTTGGGCGCCCAGCCGAGGTCCCGGCCTATCTTCGATGCGTCGATGGCATAGCGGCGGTCGTGGCCGGGGCGGTCGGTGACGAAGGAAATCAGGTCACGGTAGCTCTTGCCGCCGGCCCGGGGACGCCTGCTGTCGAGCAGGTCGCAGATCGTCTCGACGACGCCGAGGTTTGTCCGCTCCGAATTGCCGCCGACATTGTAGCTCTCGCCCGGCGTGCCTTTGGTGGCAACGAGTTCCAGGGCCCGCGCGTGGTCCTCGACGAACAGCCAGTCACGCACATTGGCGCCGGCGCCATAGACCGGCAGCGGCTTTTCGTCGAGCGCGTTGAGGATGACGAGCGGGATCAGTTTTTCGGGAAAATGATAGGGGCCGTAATTGTTCGAACAGTTGGAGAGCACGACCGGCAGGCCGTAGGTCTCGTGCCAGGCTCGGACCAAATGGTCCGAGGCCGCCTTCGAGGCCGAATAGGGCGAGGACGGCGCGTAGGGCGTCTCCTCGACGAACATGCCGCCTTCGAAAGGCAGGTCGCCGAACACTTCATCGGTCGACACGTGATGGAAGCGGAAGCGGCCTTTCCTGTCGTCGGCAAGGCCGCGCCAGTATTCGAGCGCCGCATTGAGGATGCGGTAGGTGCCGACGATGTTGGT
Source organism: Mesorhizobium sp. B2-4-19 (assembly GCF_006441315.1). NCBI lineage: Bacteria > Pseudomonadati > Pseudomonadota > Alphaproteobacteria > Hyphomicrobiales > Phyllobacteriaceae > Mesorhizobium > Mesorhizobium sp. B2-4-19. Next base: position 232,480 of record NZ_VFUV01000001.1, read on the forward strand.
CTCGATGAAGGCGCCGGGCCCATCGATGGAGCGGTCGACATGGCTCTCGGCGGCAAGGTTCATGACGATGTCGATATCGTCACGGTGCATTATGTCGAGCACCGATTTCTCGTCGCATATATCGGCCTGGGCGAAGCGATAATTGTGCGCGTTCTCGATTTGCCGCAGCGAGGCCAGGTTGCCGGCATAGGTGAGCTTGTCGAGATTGGTCACCCTATAGGCCGGATTGGCGCACAGATGCCGACACACCGCCGAACCGATGAAGCCAGCCCCGCCTGTCACCAGAAAATTCATGCCGCTATCCTTCATGCCCATCCGGCAAACACATCGGCTTCGGCGAGCACCGGCGCCTTGAGGTCCTTGTCCGAAAGCTGGAATCCGCCAGCCACCGAAGGCCATTCGATGCCGATGACGGGATCGTCGAAGCGGATAGACCGATCGTGCTCGGGCGAATAAGTGTCTGTAACCTTATAGAGAACCTCGGTGTCGGGCACGAGCGTCACAAAGCCATGCGCGAAACCCTTCGGAACCAGAATCTGATTGCCCTTTTCGGCCGTAATCTCGCAGGCGACCCACTTCCCAAAGGTTTTCGAACCACGGCGGATATCGACCGCGACGTCGAGGATACTGCCGCGAATGACGCGCAGCAGCTTGTCCTGGGCCCGCGGCTCGAGCTGATAGTGAAGCCCTCGCAAGACGCCTGCCATGGCGGAATAGGAATGGTTGTCCTGCACGAAAACCAAGTCGATGCCTGCCTGCGAAAACCGCTCGGCATTGTAGGTTTCCATGAAGAAGCCGCGTGCATCGCCATGTCGCCTGGGGACGATTTCCAGCACGCCATCGATGCCGAGGGACCTGATCTCCAAAGCTTAGCCCTCCAACAGATCGGCGACGCGCCGCCGCAGATAGGCGGCATATTCATTTTTGCCCAACTGGGTTGCGCGTTGCAGCACTTGCTCTGCCGTCAGCCAGCCCTGCTCGAAGGCGATCTCCTCAGGGCAAGCAACCTTGATGCCCTGCCGATGTTCGATCGTGCGCACGAAAGAAGAGGCTTCGTGCAAACTGTCATGCGTGCCGGTGTCGAGCCAGGCATAGCCACGCCCCAAACGGTGCACGTGCAGCTTGCCGCGCTCGAGATAGACATTGTTGACCGCCGTGATCTCGAGCTCGCCACGCGCCGAGGGGCGGATCGTCGGGGCGATGTCGACCACGTCATTGTCGTAGAAATAGAGACCGGTGACAGCCCAGTTCGACTTCGGCTTCTGCGGCTTTTCCTCAATCGTCAGCGCGGTTCCGGTCGCCTTGTCGAAGGACACAACACCATAGCGCTCGGGATCCTCGACATGGTAGGCGAACACCGAAGCACCCGCTTCGCGCGCGGCGGCGGCGCGGCAAAGCTGCGAAAGGCCGTCACCGAAATAGATGTTGTCGCCAAGAATCATCGCGACGCCGTCTTTGCCGATGAAATCCCGGCCGATAATGAAAGCTTCCGCAAGACCATTGGGCTGCGGCTGCTCGGCGTAGGAGAACGCCAGCCCGAACTCCGATCCGTCGCCGAGTAAATCACGAAAAGCCGGCAGATCACGCGGTGTCGAAACAATCAGAATCTCACGGATTCCCGCGAGCATCAGTACGCTCAGCGGATAATAAATCATCGGCTTGTCGTATATCGGAAGGATTTGCTTAGAGACTGCTAATGTCAGTGGATAAAGACGCGTTCCACTGCCTCCAGCAAGGATAATTCCTTTCAAGAAGCGCTCCTTGACATGCCGAGCCCCCCGGCCCTGATCGATCGTGCTTAGGTTTCATTCAATGGCTTGTCAATGCGGCACGCGACACAGGAGAGGCCTGTTTCGCACGCCAGCACATGACCTCAGCCTTACCCAAAATACGCCTGGTACCACTCGACGAACCGCCCTACCCCGTCTGATACGGACGTGCCGGGGCGGTAGCCAACAGCCTCCTGCAGCGCGGAAGTGTCGGCGAAGGTGTCCGGCACGTCGCCGGCCTGCAGCGGCAAGAGCTCGATGACGGCCTTGCGGCCAAGCGCGCTTTCCAGCGCCTCGACATAGGCGGTCAGCCTCACCGGATTGTTGTTGCCGATGTTGAAGATGCGCCAGGGCGCGCTGCTCGTTGCCGGATCCGGATGACCTGAATCCCAGGCGGGATTGCCGGCGGCAGGACTGTCGCTGGTCCGGATCACGCCTTCGGCGATGTCGTCGATATAGGTGAAGTCGCGCGTGTGGTTGCCATTGTTGAACAGCTTGATCGGCTCGCCGGCCAGGATGCTCCTGGCGAACAGGAACAGCGCCATGTCGGGGCGCCCCCAAGGCCCGTACACGGTGAAGAACCGCAGCCCGGTCGTCGGCAGCCCGAACAGATGGCTGTAGCTGTGCGCCATCAGCTCGTTGGCGCGCTTGGTCGCGGCGTAGAACTGCAGCGGATGATCGGCCGGGCGGTGCTCCGAAAACGGCATGTCGGTGTTGGCGCCGTAAACGCTCGAGGTGCTGGCATAGGTCAGGTGCGCCATGCCGGCATTGCGGCAGGCCTCCAGCATGTTGGTGAAAGCGACGATGTTGCTTTCGACATAGGCTCGCGGGTTTTCCAGGCTGTAGCGTACCCCCGCCTGGGCGGCGAGATGGATCACCCGGTCGAAGCCATGATCGCCAAAGCAGCCGTCCACGATTTCTCTGTCGGCAAGATTGCCGTGGATGAAATGATAGCCGGCATTGGTGCCTTGGCTGGCTTCGGCCAGCAGCCGCAGCCGCGCCTGCTTGATCCGCGGGTCATAATAGTCGTTGACGCTGTCGATGCCGACAACTTCGTCGCCACGCTCCAGGAGCCGCCTGGCGACATGATAGCCTATGAAGCCGGCGGCGCCGGTGACCAGAACCTTCATCGGAAGCGCCCATCCTCGGGAATGGATCCCTAATGTCTATGGCACGCCAATCTTCCTACAGACCTCAGGAGCGCTTCAGCAGCGACCAGACGGCCGGCACAAGGCTTGCCGCCAGCGCAACCTTGATCAGATCGCCGACAATGAACGGCACGACGCCGAACTGCCAGGACTTTTCCGGGCCGATCAGCAGCGCCAGCCAGGCAAAGCCCATCGCCATCATCACCACTTCTGCAACCAGCATAGCGTTGAAAAGCTTGATCGGGTGGCGATCCCAGCCGCGATCCGCGGCCCAGCCGACAATCGCCGCCATGACGACAAAGCCCGCGAGATAGCCACCCGTCGGGCCGACCATGTAGGCAAGGCCAATGCCCTTCTCCGGTGTGCCCTGGAAGACCGGGAAGCCCATCGCGCCCTCCGCAATGTAGAGCAGCAACGTGGCGACGCCGAGGCGCAGGCCGAAGGTGGCGGCGATCAGCAAGACGGCGAGCGTCTGCATCGAGATGTCGACGGGCCCCAGCACAACCTTGGTCTTGGCCGACAGGGTCAGCAGCAGCGTTCCGGCGATCGCCAGGAAAAGCTGTGTTGCCAGTCGCGCCGCGCCTTCCTGCGGCAAAGCCAGAGAAACAAGCGGACGCATCGTCGTTGCAGTTGCCATGGTCTTCCCCAATCCGATCTAGCGCGATCCGATAATCGCGATCCTGCGTTTTCCTATATTGGCTTGCGTGCTATGCGGCAATCGGTTTTGCCGTTCCGGGAACAATGTGCCGACATGGCTCTCAAATTCGATACCAGCTTCGATCCGTACTACGGCCAGGGCGTGAACGTCGGCCCGGACGTGCAGCGCATCACGGTCCGGAACCCCAGCCCCTTCACCTTTCACGGCACCAACAGCTATGTCGTCGGGCGCGACACGCTGGCGGTAATCGATCCCGGGCCGGATGACGAGGCGCATCTTCAGACCTTGCTCGGCGTGATCGCCGGCAGGCCCGTCAGCCATATCTTCGTCAGCCACACGCATCGCGACCATTCCCCGCTGGCGGCCCGACTGAAGGAGCGCACCGACGCTTTGGTGATGGCGGAAGGGCCGCACCGGCCGGCGAGGCCACTGCATATCGGCGAGACCAATGCGCTCGACGCCAGCGCCGACACCGCTTTCAATCCCGACATCGCACTGCCGGACGGTGCGTTGGTCGCCGGCGACGGCTGGGCGATCCGTACGGTTCTGACCCCCGGCCACACCGCCAATCACGCGGTGTTCGCGCTGGAAGAAACCGGCATCCTGTTTTCGGCCGATCATGTCATGGCGTGGGCGACATCGATTGTCGCGCCGCCGGACGGGGCCATGGCCGATTACATGGCATCGCTGGACCGCCTGATCGAGCGCGACGACCGCCTGCTGCTGCCTGGGCACGGCGGGCCGGTCACCAAGCCGCGCGCTTTCATGCGGGGATTGAAGACGCATCGCAAAATGCGCGAGCGGGCCATATTGGAGCGGGTCAGAGCCGGGGACCGGACGGTTCCCGACATGGTCAAGGCGATCTACAGGGATACAGATCCCAGGCTGCATGGCGCCGCAGGGCTGTCGGTGCTTGCCCATCTCGAGGACCTGGTGGCGCGCGGCATGGTATCGACAGATGCCGTCCCCGCCATCGACGGCATTTTCACGCCGGCGCGATAGGCCGGTCTGGCCCGGTGCCCAACCCTCCTCGCACGCGCCGGATCGGCGAGAAGTGCCTATTCGGCAGGAGCCGCTCCGACCTGGCCAGCGACTTCCTGATCCAGTTCCGCCAGGAAATCGGTGATGCGCGCGGCATTGTCGCCAAGGTCGTAGCGGCCGTAACGCGAAGCCGACCGCATGTCGACGATCACGCTATCGCCATCGTCCGTCACGCGGATCGCCACATCGGCCGGAAGTCCGACCACGAAGCCCTTGGCGACAGCGGTAATGGTCACGTCGCTTTGCCCGGCAAGGTCGGGATAGGGTTCGGAAAGATCCCAGCCGCGCCGGTCGAGCACGGTTTCGACGGCATTGACGACGGTCTCGAATGGAAGGTCGTAGCTGCGCGCGGTGACCAGCGGATAGCTGTCGGCCTGCAGCCTCTGTTCGCCCGGTGTCGATGGGGACAACACATTCATGTCCTTTGTCCGCTCGCTGACGTCGAGCGCGGGCGGCTCATCGAAATCGGTCGAAATGTCCCTCAGCGGCGGGTAGATCGTCGCCCAGTAGGCGGCAACGCCATAGGGGACCAGCACCAGCATTGCCAGCAAGGCGCCGACAGTCAGGTCGCGGCCGCCGCGATCGCCGAATTTCCATAGTCTCGAAAAGGCGAAGGCGGCGAACAGCAGCGCCAGCGCCGCAAGCAGCGCTACGATGCCCAGCACCCACAGGAACACCGGCGTTTCGACGAGATCGAAGCGGTGGCCGACGAAGTCGGTCAGCAAAAGTACCGCTGAAAACGCGGCCGTGCGGCGCGACCAGCCGGCAGCCTTCGACGTTCGCCGTTCGGGAATGCTAACCATGGTTCTCTGCGTTGCCCCAACCCGGACGGAGGTTTAGTGCCTTTTCGCGGCGGCTTGAAGCCGAAACACGCAACATCCCCTCAATCCGTCGGCAGGTGGTAGTCCCTGAACTGCTTGCGCAAGGTAGTCTTCTGGATCTTGCCGGTGGCGGTATGCGGTATTTCGCCGACGAAAGCGACATCGTCGGGCATCCACCACTTGGCCACCTTGCCGTCCATGAAGCCGAGAATATCCGCCTTGGTCGGCTCCTTGCCCGGCTTGGCGACGACGACCAGCAAGGGCCGCTCGCCCCATTTCGAATGATGGACGCCGATGGCCGCGGCTTCCGCCACGTCCGGGTGGCCGACGGCCAGATTCTCGAGCTCGATGGTCGAAATCCATTCGCCGCCGGACTTGATGACGTCCTTGGCGCGATCGGTGATCTGCATGTAGCCGCCGGCGTCGATGTGAGCGACATCTCCGGTATCGAACCAGCCGTCCTCATCGAATTGCTCCGCCCCGGCGCCACCATAATAGGCGCGGGCGACGGCCGGGCCGCGCACTTTCAGGCGGCCAAAGGTCTTGCCATCCCAGGGTTGCGCATTGTTCTCGTCATCGGTCACCTTCATTTCGACGCCGAAGGGCGGGTAGCCCTGCTTTTGCTTGACATCAAGCCGGGCCTCGCCCTGGAGAACGGTATATTCCGGTTTCAGGGTGCACAGCGTGCCGAGCGGCGACATTTCAGTCATGCCCCAGGCATGGATGACCTCGACACCGTAATCGTCCTGGAACCTCGTCATGATCGCGCGTGGACAGGCAGAACCGCCGATGACGACCTTGTTCAGATAGGGAAGCTTCTTGCCGGTCTCCTCCAGATATTGCAGCAGCATCATCCAGACGGTCGGTACGGCGGCGCTGAAGGTCACCTTCTCGGTGTCGAGCAATTCATAGATCGAGCCGCCGTCCATCTTGCAGCCGGGCATGACCAGCTTGGCGCCGATCATTGGCCCGCTCTGGCCAAGGCCCCAGGCATTGGCGTGGAACATCGGCACAACCGGCAGGATCGTGTCGCGCGACGACAGGCCCATCGCGTCGGGCATGGCGGCGATCATGGCGTGCAGCACGTTCGAGCGGTGGCTGTAGACGACACCCTTGGGATCGCCTGTGGTGCCCGACGTATAGCACATGCCGGCGGCGGTGCCTTCGTCGAAGGTCTTCCAGGCGAAGTCGCCATCGACCTCGTTAAGCCAGTCCTCATAGGCGACGGCATTGGACAAGGTCGTCTGCGGCATGTGCGCCTTGTCGGTCAGCACGATCACCTTCTTCAGCGATTTGACGGCACCGGCGATCTTCTCCAGCAGCGGTATGAAGGTGAGGTCGACGAAGACGGCCTTGTCCTCGGCATGGTTCATGATCCAGACGATCTGCTCGGGAAACAGGCGCGGATTGAGCGTGTGATAGATCGCGCCGACCCCCATGATGCCGTACCAGGCCTCGAGGTGGCGCGCCGTGTTCCAGGCCAGCGTGGCGATGCGGTCGCCCAACCCGTAACCGTCCCGCTCCAGCCGCTGGGCGACCTTGAGAGAACGACGATGGAGGTCGGCATAGGTGGTGCGCACGATCGGCCCCTCGATCGAGCGCGACACGATCTCGCGCACTCCGTGCTGCCGTTCGGCGTTGTCGATAAGCTTGTGGCACAGCAGCGGCCATTCCTGCATCAGCCCCAGCATCCGGTTTCCTCCCTCGCGCATTTTGCGTCGTAGCTTTGGCGCATTGTGAAGCGAACCGGCGGATTGTCCAGTCACCCGCTCGCTCGGGACACGAATTTCAGGGTCCGTGCCGCGACGGCAAGCAGTTGAATTTTGACATGTTTTGGATTTTGGACTGCTGGGCATTCGTGCCAACGCGATGGCAGGAGGGTCAAAAACACGACAGCCGCGACGGTGTCCTATCCCACGAAATGACCGGGAAATCCGCCACAATCCGGCCATCGTCGGCGTTAAGCTTCGTTAACGGGTAAAGGGGGCGATTGGCGACTGAAAGAGGTTCGCATGGATACGCAGCTCGACGACAAAGCCCTTGAGAGCACACTTGCCGAAAGCCTGGCCGATCTGGTGCCGGATCAAAAGACTGTTTCCGAAGACGAATTTGTTGAAGTTGTCGGCGGCGCGCTTGAAGCGGTCGGCGGCACGCTGCTGTTCAAGATGTGCGTCCAGAACGAAGGGGAAGGCCAGCACGTCGCGGCCGCATCCGTCGGCGCTGGAGGCAATCGCCAGTTCCTGCTGCTCACCTTGCCGACCGGCGGCGGCTCGCTGAAAGTCGAGACCGTTTCCAGAAGCAGCAACCCGGTTGCCGGCATCGCAGCGGCCTATGCCGGACTGATGGACGCATTCAAGACCGCCGCCTGAGCCTCGGCTGACGCTCGAAAGCCCTGTCATGCCACGCCTCGGCGATTGGCGCGCCTGTTTTCGTGATCCGAAGCCACCTTGCGCAACAGCTGTGCCCGCCACACTTTAAGGGCCACGCAAGGAGAACCAGCATGGACAAGATCGCCAACCCGGCCCCCGGCTTCCAGCGCAACCCCGACAAGATCATCACCATCGAGCCCTATGTCGGCACCGTCACGGTGCGCGCCGGCGATACGGTCATCGCGTCGTCCACCAAGGCCAAGGTGCTGAGCGAAGCGCCCTATCCCGCCGTCTTCTACATTCCGTTCGCCGACATCGATTTCGACAGGCTGAGCGGCACCGAACACTCGACCCATTGCCCCTACAAGGGCGATGCCAGCTATTGGAGCGTGCTGCCCGCCGGCGAAACCGGTCAGAATGCGATGTGGGCTTATGAGCGGCCTTTCGACGAAATGACCGAAATCCGCGACCACGGTGCGTTCTACGCCAGCAAGGTCACGATCGAAGCCAAGCCGGGTTGAGGAAGAGCCAGCTCCAGCACGTGCTGCGGGATCAGTCCGTGGTGCCGTGATTGCCCGTGCCGTCGGCGTCGTCGAGGCGCACGAAGGTCATGCCTTTGGCCTTCAGCGCCAGCAGGCCCTGCACCACGCCTTCGCCGGCGGCGTGGGTCGGCTGATTGATATGCGAGATGATGACGTCGCCGTCCTTGGCCGCGGCGATGCGCCTGGCGGTTTCCTTGGCGCCGAGCAGCGAACCGCCATCGCCATTGATCGAGAAGCCGGCAATCTTGAAGCCGAGCTTGCGGATCATCGCGATCGCCGAGGGGCTGTATTCGGCGGTTGCACCGCGGAACCATTTGGGCGCCGGCTGACCGGTCCTGGCAAGCGCCGCGGCCCCTGACTCGACTTCGGCCAGCACGGCATCCGGGCTGCCGGCGCTCTTTATGCCATAAATCTTTTGCGGCGTGTCGACCGCCGGAATGTGGCGGCCACCGTGATTTTCCAATTCGAAAAGGTCAGGATGCGCCCGCATGATCTCGACGGCCGCCGCATTGCGTTTCAGCCAGATTCCGGTGACGAAAATGGTGGCCGGGATCTTGTTTTCCACAAGCGCCGAGAGAATGCGCGTGTCGGTCTGTCCGTCGCAGGCGTCGAGCGTGAGCGCAACGCGGCCCGCTCCGCTCGCCGCGGGCTTGATGTGCAGGGTGGGCTCGACCAGCGTCGCGGCATTGGCGCTGCATACAGCCACCAAAGACATGGCGATCGTGCAGAGGTGTCTTTGCAGCAGACGCATCAAACCGAATTCCTGATTGGCGATTTCAAGCCGGCATCCAAAGACCCGCATGAAGGCGGAAATCGGACGATGGATAGCAGAAAAATGCATGGCGCGGCAATTTGACCGCCCTGGTGCAAGCGCCATTCGGTAGCCTGACGACCAGTCGCCCTTCAGACAGGGCGTTCCGGCTTCATTTCGGTGCGATTGCGCAATGCCTTGATCTCCCTATCCGCGTCCCGCTTTCGCCACCTGTACCGCAGCCTGCGCGGCCGCCAGCCTGGCGATCGGCACGCGATAGGGTGAGCACGAGACATAGTCGAGCCCGACCTCCTCGCAGAAGCGGATCGATGCCGGGTCGCCGCCATGTTCGCCGCAGATGCCGAGCTTGATGTCGGGGCGTGTCGCCCTGCCCTTTTGCGCGGCCATGCGCACCAGTTCGCCGACACCATCGATGTCGAGCGAGACGAACGGATCCTGCTCGATGATGCCTTTCTGGCGGTAGGTCTCCAGGAACGAGGCCGCATCGTCGCGCGAGATGCCGAACGTGGTCTGGGTGAGGTCGTTGGTGCCGAAGGAGAAGAACTCGGCTGTAGCGGCAATGACGTGGGCACGGATCGCCGCGCGCGGCAGCTCAATCATCGTGCCGGTCAGGTAATCGATCCTGACGCCGCTCTCATCCATGACGCTCTTGGCGACCGCATCGATGCGTGCCTTGACGTAGTCGAGTTCCTTCACCAGGCCGACCAGCGGCACCATGATCTCGGGCACAACCAGCGCGCCGGCCTTCTGGCCGGCCTCGACTGCAGCTTCGAAAATGGCGCGTGCCTGCATCTCGGCGATCTCGGGATAGGAGACGGCCAGCCGGCAGCCGCGATGGCCAAGCATCGGATTGAATTCGTGCAAGGCCTCGGTGCGCTGCCTGAGCTTGTCGGGCGACACATTCATGACGGCCGCGACCTCGGCGATTTCGGCCTCGGTCTTGGGCAGGAATTCGTGCAGCGGCGGATCGAGCAGGCGGATCGTCACCGGCAGGCCGGCCATGATCTCGAACAGTTCCAGGAAATCCGAGCGCTGCATGGGCAGAAGCTTGGCAAGGGCGGCGCGCCGGTCCTTCTCGGTGTCGGCCAGGATCATCTCGCGCATGGCGACGATGCGGGCGCCGTCGAAGAACATGTGCTCGGTGCGGCAAAGCCCGATGCCCTCGGCGCCGAAGGAGCGCGCCATGCGGGCATCGAGCGGCGTTTCGGCGTTGGTGCGCACCTTCATGCGCCGCACCGCGTCGGCCCATTCCATGATGGCGGCGAAATCGCCCGACAGTTCGGGCTGCAGCATTGCCACGGCGCCCTTCAGCACTTGGCCGTTGCCGCCGTCGATGGTGATGATGTCGCCCTTGCGGAAGGTCTGTCCCATCGAGAGCAGCGTGCCGGCCTTGTAATCGACGCGCAGGGAGCCGGCGCCCGAGACGCAAGGCTTGCCCATGCCGCGCGCGACGACGGCGGCGTGGCTGGTCATGCCGCCGCGCGTGGTCAGGATGCCCTCGGCCGCATGCATGCCGTGGATATCCTCGGGGCTGGTCTCGATGCGCACCAGGATCGCCTTGCGGCCCTGTGCCTTCAGGTCCTCCGCATCACCGGAGGAAAAGACGATCTCGCCGGTGGCAGCGCCAGGCGATGCCGGTAGGCCGACGCCGATGACGTCGCGTGCGGCCTTCGGGTCGATGGTCGGGTGCAGCAATTGGTCGAGCGAGGCCGGATCGATGCGGGCGACGGCTTCCTCCTTCGTGATCAGGCCGTCCCTTGCCATTTCGACTGCAATCTTCAGTGCCGCCTTGGCGGTGCGCTTGCCCGAGCGGGTCTGCAACATCCACAACTTGCCGCGCTCGATGGTGAATTCGAGATCCTGCATGTCGCGATAGTGCTTTTCCAGGCTGTCGGAGATGGTGACAAAGGACTGGAAGGCTTCCGGCATCAGCTTCTGCAGCGACGGCTTGTCGGAGCCTGCGGCGATGCGGGCGGCCTCGGTGATGTTCTGCGGCGTGCGGATGCCGGCGACGACATCCTCACCCTGTGCGTTCACCAGGAATTCGCCATAGAGCTGCTTTTCGCCGGTGGACGGGTTGCGGGTGAAGGCGACGCCCGTGGCCGAAGTCTCGCCCATATTGCCGAACACCATGGCCTGGACGTTGACCGCCGTGCCCCAGCTTTCGGGGATGTCGTGGAGGCGCCGGTAGGTGATGGCACGGTTGTTCATCCAGCTTGAGAACACCGCGCCGATGGCGCCCCAGAGCTGCTCCTGCGGATCCTGCGGGAACGGCCTGCCGAGCTCCTCCTCGACCTTGGCCTTGTAAAGCGCGATCACGCCTTGCCATTCGATGGCCGTCAGCTCGGTGTCGAGCTCATGGCCGAGGCTTGCCTTCTGGTCTTCGAGGATTTCCTCGAACACCTCGTGATCGAGGCCCATGACCACATCGGAATACATCTGGATGAAGCGGCGGTAGCTGTCATAGGCAAAGCGCGCATCGCCGGAATCGGTAGCCAGCGCCTCGACCGTTTCGTCGTTGAGGCCAAGATTGAGCACAGTGTCCATCATGCCCGGCATCGAGGCGCGAGCCCCGGAGCGCACCGACACCAGCAGCAGCTTCGACGGATCGCCGAACCGGCGGCCGGTCAGCCGGCCGATGTGATCGAGCGCGGCCGCGACATCGCCTTCCAGCCCCGCCGGATAGGCGCGGCCATTGGCATAGTAGGCATTGCAGACCTCGGTGGTGATGGTGAAGCCTGGCGGCACCGGCAGGCCCAGGCTGCACATCTCGGCCAGGTTGGCGCCCTTGCCGCCCAGCAGATTCTTATCGCCGGCACGGCCTTCCGCCGCACCATCGCCAAAGGTGAAAACCCATTTGGTCATGCTTTGCTCTCCGGTTGCAGGAGATTGGAAAGATTGGCGAAACGGAAGGGTTCCGCCCTGGTCCGACTTTGGAGCGATATGATGCTGCAGTGCGAAAGGCAAGCGCCGGCGGAGCCGTCCCGCCGCTACAATCGATTAAGAAAAAAGCCTCGCCTGGGCATGCGTCAAAAAGACTTGCCACCTCACGACTTGATGACTAGAACATAAAGAGAACAAAAAGGTGCCCCATGAAACTGACCGGAAAACTCGATTATCTGGAAATGCCGGCGACCGGCGGCACGCTGGACCGGTTGAAGGCTTTCTACAGTGCTGCCTTTGCCTGGTCGTTCACCGACTATGGGCCGACCTATTCGGCCTTTGCCGAGGGCCTGGATGGCGGTTTTCAGGCGGATGCCGCAGAAGCACCAGCCAGGCCGCTGCCCGTGCTCTATAGCGACGACCTCGAGGAAACCCTCGGCGCCGTCGAAAGTGCAGGCGGCACGATCATCAAGCCGATCTTCCCGTTTCCCGGCGGCCGGCGCTTCCACTTCGTCGATCCGGCCGGCAATGAGCTGGCTGTCTGGGGGCAATAGCCCACCCGAATGGGATCCGGCTGCCTTGTGGATTGCTCGATTGGGGCGTTCCTGCCATCGCTCATAAGCATTGTGCTTTTCGGCTGCTCTGCTAATAACGCGCCGCACAAGCGACTCTGACGGCTATTGGGGCGTCGCCAAGTGGTAAGGCATCGGTTTTTGGTACCGACATTCCCAGGTTCGAATCCTGGCGCCCCAGCCAAGCGCACAAGGTTCATTCTGGACACATGAGGGCCGGCAAATCGGGGCCGCCATGTTGCATCTGGCCTGAACAGTATCACCTTGAACATCTCACCCTTTCCAGACAAGGTCATCGAAGGGTGGCGGTCCAACGTGGAATTTCAATGAACCTTCCTATCTTCGCCATCAACCTCGATCGCCAAACCGGTCGCTGGAGCGAATTGTGCGCCAGCGCCGAGGCGGCCGGGCTGACCTTGCAGCGCGTTGCCGCCATCGACGGGCGGGCGCTCGCCAAAGAGGATTGGACGGAGATCGATCTTCCAACCGCGCGCAAGCTGAGCGGGCGCGACATCCTGCCCGGCGAATATGCCTGTTATCGCAGCCATATCCAAGCGCTGGAAACGTTCCTGGCCGGCGGCGGCTCCCATGGCCTGATTGTCGAGGACGACGTCTTCTTCAGCGAAAACACCATACGGCGCATCGAGGCCATCATTGCCGCGGTGCCGGATTTCGACGTCATAAAGCTGACCAACCATCGCATGAGCTTCTTCATGCGCGCCGTCGCGACGACGCAAGGCGACGAGATCGGTCGAGCGCTGCATGGCCCACAAGGCTCGGCGGCCGCCTATCTGGTGACACGGGAGGGGGCACGGGGGCTGTTGTCGGCGCTCGCGGTGATGAAAATGCCGTGGGACGTCGCACTCGAACGATTTTGGGATACCGGCCTGAAAGTCTATTCGGTTCGTCAAAACGTGCTTGGCTTTGCCAGGAACAGCGCGATTTCGGACATAGCCGGCCCTTCGGGCAGCTATAAATCCGCAAGGCTTCGCGGGCCGAGTCGCCTAAGTGCCGGGGCATTGCGAGCCATCGACGAGCTGCGCCGCCTGCACCACGTGCTGCTGCGGCCGCCCTTGCCGCGGGAAACCGTGGACTACGCCAGGGAGGACGCGCCGCGCAACACCCTGCTTCTGTTGCTTGCGGCACTCGCCATTCTGGCTTTGGTCTCGGCGGTCTGGCGCGAGGCCCACACCTATCGCTATGCGGGCCTTGCCCTAGCCTCGGTCGCGCTCATCCGCTGGTTCAGGGTGGATTTGTGGACCTACAGCAAGCCACTGATCGGTTGGGTCGGCGCTCTGTGCGTGGCTTGGTCGCTCTATGCCTTCATCCGACTGGCGATCGTCTATTTCGGCACCCACCAGTTGGGCGGCGCCGAAGGCATCTATCTGTTTCCGCTGCTTTATGCGACGACCGGCTTCGCCCTCCTGCTGTTTGTCAGGCGGCCGGCGCGGCTCGTCCTCTGGTTCATGATCCTCAGCCTTGTCTTCCTGGCGGCTGACACCGGCTATTCGGACATGCTTCACGGCACCAGACCGGAGCCGTGGCTTTTCAACAATCCCATCCATGCCTCGGTGTCGGCTGGTTTCATCTTCTTGTGCACGCTGCAGTTCATGGCTTACACGGCCCAAAGAACCGACCTGGACAAAGTGACCAGGAGCCTGCACTGGGCGCTGTCGACAGCCGTCCTTGTGTTTGCTCTCATCAACATCATTGCGCTGCGATCAAAGGGGGTCTGGCTTGCGTTGGCGCTCGCCCTGCTCGTGTTGGCGGTCATGACGCTGGCGAGAGGCCATCGCCGCGAGCTGATGGTCGGGGGGGGTGTGCTGGCAATCGTGGCAGCCGGCGTTGTCGCCGCACACGACATCTTCTGGTCCACGGCCGGCGACACCATGATCTTCGTCAGGAGCCTGGTTTCGGATGTTTTGAGCCATGGCGTCTTGCCGGCCTTCGACCGCGCCATCGCAAACAGTACGGTCCCGCTTGCGGCCAGGGAAAGGCTTATGCTGTGGTACGACGCTATCGAGGTCTGGAAACGCCACCCGATCTTCGGAGCCAGTTCCAGCTGGCTCACCGAATGGCAGAACAGAACCTATCATCCGATGATCTATAACGTCTTCCACAACGGTTATCTGGAGATAGCCGTGCGCTATGGCGTGGTCGGGCTGGCCTTCTTTGCCTTTCTCTACATCTGGTCGGCCAGGCAGGTGCTGCTGGCCGCGCGGGCCGGGCTCATCGCGCCGGCCGCCTGGTCCTGCTATATCTCGACGCTGGTTTTCTTTGCCCTCACCATCCTCAGCAATTCGAACAACCGGCTGGCGATGGGCGAGGCCTTCATGTGGTTTGCTGCCGCATTCGGCTTCTATTGTTTCTATCTGCGCCAACAGAACAACCTTGTCGCGCCTAGAACCTATTTCTAGGCGGCCCGGCATGCCGCGTGTGCGGCGGTTACAGATTGTCGTTGGCGCAGGATGAGATTGCTGGCCCTGGTCTCCATGAACTCGATTTGGCAGCGCAGAGGCTGAAAACGGCCAGACGGCCTGCCCCAGCGGCGATCCGGCAGCCCGGATGGATCAGCTCGCCTCGCGCATCGCCTCGGCGGCCTGCAAGTCGACCGAAACGAGCTGGCTCACGCCCTGCTCGGCCATGGTCACGCCGAACAGCCGGTCCATGCGCGCCATGGTGATCGGGTTGTGGGTGATGATGACGAAGCGCGTCTCGGTGGTCTTGGCCATCTCGTCCATGAGATTGCAGAAGCGCTCGACATTGTGATCGTCGAGCGGCGCGTCGACTTCGTCGAGCACGCAGATCGGCGCCGGATTGGTCAGGAAGACGGCGAAGATCAGCGACATCGCCGTCAGCGCCTGCTCGCCGCCGGACAGCAGCGTCATGGTCTGCGGCTTCTTGCCGGGCGGGCGGGCAAGGATTTCGAGGCCTGCCTCGAGCGGATCGTCGGATTCGATCAGTTGCAATTCCGCCGTGCCGCCGCCGAACAGATGCGAGAACAGCCGCTGGAAGTGGCTGTTGACGACGTCGAAGGCGGCCAGAAGCCGCTCGCGGCCTTCACGATTGAGGCTCTGGATCGCCTGCCGGAGCTTGCGGATCGCCTCGATGATGTCCTCGCGCTCGGCAACGATCGCTTCGAGCCGGTCGGAGAGCTCCTTCTGCTCTTCCTCGGCGCGCAGATTGACGGCACCGAGCCGTTCGCGTTCGATCTTCAGCCGGTCGAGCTGGCGTTCGATCTCGGCCATTTCGGGCATCGGGTCGTCGGCTTCCAAGCCGGTGTGGCGGATGACCAGATGCGGCGGCGTGTTCAGCGTTTCCTGGATACGCGCCTCGATCTCCAGCCGGCGCTCGTCGGCCGCCGTCAGCCTTTCCTCGGCACGGGCACGGGTCTCGCGCGCCTCGGCCAGCGACTGGATGGCTGACGTGGCCAGCTTGTCCAATTCGGCCTGCCTGTTTTCCGCTTCCTGCAACCGGTCGGCGGCCGCCTTGCGCAAGGTCTCGGCCTCGGTCAATTGCGACAGCAGCGCGCGCCGCTTGGCATCGATCTCGTCCGGAGCATCGGCCAGCCGTTCGCGCTCGGCCTCGGCCTCGGCCTTGCGCTCGCCAAGCGAGGCGATCTGGGTCGAGGCGTTTTCGGCGCGTACCAGCCAGTTGCTGCGCTCGGCGCCGATGGCATCGAGCCGGCGCGTCCGCGCCTCGGCCTCGCGCCGCAGGCCTTCATGCACGGCCCGCGCGTCGGCAAGCGTGGCGCGGTCGCGGGAGACATTGGCCGAGGACTGTTCGAGCTGCAATTGCAGGTCGCCGAGATCGGGCGCGTCCTGCAGCAGCATTTCGGCCTCGACGAAAGCCGCCGAGGTTTCCTCATGGCTGTCGACGATGCGCGCGCGCCCCTCATCCAGCGCCGCGCGCCGGCTCGCCAGCTCGCCACCGGCCTTTTCGGCCTCGGCCAGCGCATTGCGGGCCGCGTCCAGCCGGTGCTGTGCATCGCGTCCGGCCTGGCGTGTGTTGCGTTCGGCCTCGCTCGCCTGGCGAAGCGCCTGCTCGGCCCGTGCCAGCGCTTCCTCGGCCTGGCGCAGGACGAGCGTCGCCTGCACCGCTTCGGCGTCGAGTTCGGCAAGCCGGTTCTTCTGCGCCAGCCTTTGTGCGGCGGCCGTCGGTGCATCGGCGCTGGCGGTCAGGCCGTCCCAGCGCCACAGCGCGCCTTCGCGGCTGACCAGCCTCTGGCCAGGCGCAAGCAGCGCCTGCAGCCGGCGGCCGTCAGCGGCCTCGACAATGCCGATCTGCGCCAGGCGGCGGGCAAGCTGCGCCGGGGCACGAACCACGCTGGCCAGGCTCTTGATGCCTTCCGGCAGGGCCGCGTCGCCGGGTTGGATCTGGCTTTCGCCCCAATGCGCCGGCGCGCTGCGGTCTAGCGGCACGTCGAGGTCTTCGCCAAGGGCAGCACCCAGCGCCGTCTCGAAGCCGCGCTCGACGCTGATCTGCTCCAGCACGGAAGGGAAGAGATCGCCACTGGCGGCATTGAGGATCTTGGCCAGCGTGCGTGCTTCGGTCTCGATCCGCGCCAGTTCGGCCCTGGCATCCTGAAGCGGCGGGCGGGCAGCACTTTCAGCGGCGCGGGCATCGATGACCGATTGTTCGGCCTGCGCCACGGCGGCCTCGGATTCTTCCAGCAGCGCCATGGCCTGCTCGACCAGAACGCGCTTTTCAGCCGGATCCGGCAGACCGGCGACCTTGGAGAGGATATCCGACAATTCGCGGTCGACCTCGGCGAGCTGGCGGGCGAAGCGGTCGCGGCGCTCGGCGGTTTCGCGCAGCGTGCGCTCGATCTGATGGCGCGAAGCGGCGGCCTCGGCCCGTTCGGCGGTCAGAGCGGCGAGCCTGGCTTCGCTTTGCGCCAGCGTCGATGCCGCCTGTTCAAACGCCGCGCGGGTGGTGGCCTCGCGCTCCGCCGCACCGGCGTTTTCGGAATTCAGCGTGGCTTCCTCGGTGCGCAGGCGTTCGAGGACATCGGCATTGTCGCGCACCATCCGCTCTTCGCGGGCGATGTCTCCGTCGAGTTGCTGCAGGCGGCGCTCGATTTCAGCCTGGCGGTTGCGAATGCGGCCGGCCTCCTCCTCGATCTGCGACCTGGCGATCGACAGGCGCTGGAAGGCGGCGGCAGCGGCTGCTTCCGCATCGCGCAGATCGGGCAGGCGATGAGCGCTGATGCCCTGCTCCTTGGCCGCGTTCATCTGCGCGGCGGCGCGGTCGCCGACCAGTGCCGTGGCAACAGCCAGCGCGGAACGTGCCTCGCCTTCCTGCGTCTTGGCCAGCGTCCAGCGCAGATGCAGCAACGTCGCTTCGGCCTTGCGGATATCGGCCGACAGGTTTTTGAAGCGCGAGGCCTGGCGCGCCTGGCGCTTCAGGCTTTCGATCTGGCTTTCCAATTCACCGACGACGTCGTCCAGGCGTTCCAGATTCTGTTCGGCTGCCTTCAACCGAAGTTCCGCCTCGTGGCGGCGGGTGTGCAGGCCGGAAATGCCGGCGGCCTCTTCGAGCAGGGCGCGGCGCGCCTGCGGCTTGGCCTGGATTAGTTCGCCGATACGGCCCTGCCCGACCATCGAGGGCGAGCGCGCGCCGGTCGACTGGTCGGCGAACAGAAGCTGCACATCCTTGGCGCGCGCTTCCTTGCCGTTGATGCGGTAGAGCGAGCCCGCCTCGCGCTCGATGCGGCGCGACACCTGCAACTCGTCGGCGTCGTTGAAGGCAGCGGGCGCCGAACGGTCACTGTTGTCGAGGAAAAGCGTGACTTCGGCGGTGTTGCGGGCGGGCCGTGTGCCTGAACCGGAAAAGATGACATCGTCCATGCCGGACGCGCGCATGTTCTTGTAGGAGCTTTCGCCCATCACCCAGCGCAACGCCTCGACAAGGTTCGACTTGCCGCAGCCGTTCGGCCCGACAATACCCGTCAGGCCGCGTTCGATGACGAACTCGCCCGGCTCGACGAAGGACTTGAAACCGAGGAGGCGAAGGCGCGAAAACCTCATTCGCGCCGCCCCATGGAGATGGGCACGCCGAAGCGCTGCCGCTTCAGCGCTGAGCAAGCGTCAGAGCAGAGGGTCGATGATGGCCGACATTTCCTCAATCGACATCGCCCCTTTGTAGGTCTTACCGTTGATGAAGAAGGTCGGTGTCGAGTCGACCTTGAATTCATTGGCGCCGCGCTTCTGGACCGATCTCACATCGTCCAGAAGTTTCTGGTCCGTCAAGCAGGCCTCGAAGGACTCCTGTGTAAAACCGGCGAGCTTCGAGATTTGCAGCAGCGCATCCTTGGTGTTCGACACGCCAACCCAGTTCGCCTGCTGCCTGAACAGCACGTCCACCATCGGGAAATAGTTATCCTTGGCGCAGCGCGCCAGCATGAAACCGGCTTCCGCGCTCGGATCGAACGGGAATTCGCGTAGGATATAGCGCGCCTTGCCGGTGTCGATATACTTCGTCTTCAGGTCCGGGAATGTGGTTTCGGCGAAATGCGCGCAATGCGGGCAGGTCATCGAGGCGTATTCCACGATGGTGACCTTGGCGTCATCCTTGCCAAGCTGCTTGTCGGGCAATGCGCCCGGCTTCAGCAGTTCCGCCATGTCGACATTGCCCTGGGACTCGGGAACCTGAGCGGCAGCCGGCGTGGCCGGCTTCGCGGGGGCGGCCGGGTCCGCGGGCTTCACATCCGCCGCCTTGGCCTGTTCTCCGGAGTCGCTGCAGGCGGCAAGCAGGGCCACCGCCGGAATGGCAGCCAGCGAAGACAGGACGTTTCTGCGAGACAGACTTTTGCCGAACGGAGGACGGTTCATACGAATCACCTGACAAGGTTTGAATTTTGCAATGCAAAGGCACGAAAAGGCGAGAGTTGGCGCGAATTAAGGCATCTCCATCCCCAATCCAATCGCGAAACCTGACTAGGGCGATCACGAATGCGAGATGTTGACGACAAATCCATGACTGTCTTCAAGGGGTTTTTGACTTCCTTTCACCCAAAATGGTTGCGCCAAGCCTTTCCAGCGAGGCGCGCAGCCCGTCATCCTCGATCAGTCCAACCGTACTGGACAATCTGGCCTGCTCCGCAGCCGTCAATGGCCTGAAGGTCGGTTTAGGCCGTCCCTTGTCCGTCGTCACCGGTTTTTGCACGATCCTGACGCGGCCTATTGCCGTAAAGCCGAGGAAGGCGTTGACCCGGTTGATGATCTCGCCGGTCTCGTGCTGCAGATGAAGTGCCGCCATGCCTTCGCAGGCAATGACCAATACCGCCGGCTCGAACGGATCGTCCTCATGCAGGCGGCGCGGCCACTGGATTTTCTCAGGTCGCGAGCGGCTGGCGAGGCGCGGCCCGGCGATCTCTTCCCAGGACTGGACGAGACCAATCGAGATGCCTGCCCGCTTGCGCAGCACGGGGTCGAGGATTTTGGTGGCAAGATCGCTTACCGGGACGGGATTGCCGTAGGGCGTTCTCCCTGCCATGTACGTTCTCCAGCCACGACCCCAGCAGATTACCGGCCAGGCCAATACACGATCAATGGCACCAGCAGACCAGACCCGCAAGGCCCAGACACGCACGAGGATGCCCGACGATATGGCGCCGCGCCTGCTCGCCTGGTACGACGTGCATCATCGTGAGTTGCCGTGGCGGGTGAGCCCGCGCGAGCATGCACGCGGCGTGCGGCCCGACCCCTACCGCATCTGGTTGTCCGAAGTCATGCTGCAGCAGACCACGGTCGAGGCGGTGAAATCCTATTTCCGCGTCTTTGTCGAGAAATGGCCCGATGTCGAGGCACTGGCAGCGGCACCGACGGAGGACGTCATGAAGGCCTGGGCGGGGCTCGGCTATTACTCCCGCGCCCGCAACCTCAAGACATGCGCCGACCTAGTGGCGGCGCGTGGCGGCCGGTTTCCCGACACCGAGGCCGGTTTGAGAGACCTGCCCGGCATCGGCGCCTACACCTCTGCGGCGATCACGGCGATCGCTTTCGACTGCCCCGCCGCCGTGGTCGACGGCAATGTCGAACGCGTCATATCGAGGCTGTTTTCGATCACCACGCCGCTGAGCGAAGCCAAGACCGAGATACGCGCCCATGTCGAGGCCATGGTGCCGGCGGCGAGGCCGGGCGATTTCGCCCAGGCGATGATGGATCTCGGCGCCACGATCTGCACCCCGCGCCGGCCGCGCTGCATGCTGTGCCCGCTGCGCGAAAGCTGTAGTGCCGTCGTTTCGGGCGACCCTGAAAACTTCCCGGTGCGGCTGCCCAAAGCCGACAAATCGCAGCGACGCGGCGCTGCTTTCGTCGCCATGCGTGAGGATGGTGCCATTCTTCTGCGCAAACGGCCGGAGAAAGGTTTGCTTGGCGGCATGACCGAGGTGCCGACAACGGGCTGGACCGCGCGGGTGGACGGAGCCACCACGCAGGCGGCAGCGCCCTTTCCCGGCGATTGGCGGCGCGCCGGGACAATCACGCATGTCTTCACCCATTTCGCGCTCGAGCTCGAAGTCTTTCACGCTCACATCAAAGGTGAAGCGCCGGAAGGGCATTTCTGGTCGCTGGCCCACGAAATTTCCGGTGAGGCCCTGCCCACCGTCATGAAAAAGGCAATCGAGGCTGCGATACCCGGCGCGACCAAAAAGCAACGCCCGCATTGAAAGAGGTTTCATGAGCGAGATTCGCCATATCGTGTTCGACATCGGCCGCGTGCTGATCCACTACGACCCCAACATTCCGTTCAGCCGCCTCATTCCCGATGCCGAAGAGAGGAAGTGGTTCTTCGACAATGTCTGCACGCATGACTGGAACATCGAGCAGGATCGCGGGCGGACCTGGGAAGAGGCCGAGGCGCTTTTGATCGCTGAGCATCCCGATCACACGGAAAACATCCGCAATTTCCGCCGCCACTGGCACGACATGGTGCCGCATGCCTATGACGACAGCGTCGCCATCATGCTCGGCTTGATCGAGAGCGGCCATGATGTGACCATGCTGACCAATTTTGCCTCCGACACTTTGGCGGAAGCCCGCGAACGCTTCGATTTCCTCAATCGTCCGCGCGGGGTGACCATCTCCGGCGAGATCGGCATGATCAAGCCGGATCGTGACATTTACGACCATCACGTGGCCGCGTTCGGGCTCGAACCCTCGGCGACGCTGTTCATCGACGACAGCCAGAAGAATGTCGACGGCGCCCAGGCCGCGGGCTGGCAAGCCGTGCTGTTCATCGATGCCAGGACGCTTCAAGCAGATCTTGAACGCTTGGGAATCAAGGCGCGATCTGAATCGCTTGCGGCGATCCGCTGAGATTTTGATTCAACGTGATACGCGATAATTCAGCAGGGGTCAGCCCCCTGCCCGTTCCATGCCGAGACGGGCGATGCGGCGCAGCTCGTCGATCGGGGTCAGTCCGCCGCTGCGCTCATAATGCCAGAAGGTCCAGCCATTGCAGGCGTCCAGGCCTTGCACTTCGGCGCCGATCTTGTGGATCGAACCAGCGCTGTCGCCGATCGCCACCGTGCCGTCGGCGCGCACCTTGGCCGCCCAGCGCTTCTTGGCGTCGTACAGCGTGACGCCCGGCTGCATCAGCCCGGTGTCGAGAAGGCTGACGAAGGCAACGCGCGGCTCGGCGCGCTTGCCGGTCAATACCGTCAAATCGGCATCCTCCAGCGGCCGCACCGCATCGATGCGTTCATTGGCGGCATCGATATAGGCCTGCTCGCGCTCGATGCCGACGAAATGGCGACCGAGGCGTTTGGCGACCGCACCCGTCGTGCCGGAGCCGAAGAAAGGGTCGAGCACGATGTCGCCCGGCTTGGTCGAGGCCATCATGATGCGGGCGAGCAGCGCCTCCGGCTTCTGCGTCGGGTGCAATTTGTCGCCATTGTCGTTCTTCAGCCGCTCGCCGCCGGTGCAGATGGGGAACAGCCAGTCCGAACGCATCTGGATATCGTCGTTGGATGCCTTCAACGCCTCGTAGTTGAAGGTGTAGCCCTTGCCCTTCTGGTCCCGGGAAGCCCAGATCATCGTCTCATGCGCGTTCTGGAAACGGCGCCCACGGAAATTCGGCATCGGATTGGTCTTGCGCCAGACCACGTCGTTGAGGATCCAGAAGCCCAGGTCCTGCATCTTGGCGCCGACCCGGAAGATGTTGTGATAAGAGCCGATGACCCAGATGGTGCCGTTGGGCTTCAGCACGCGGCGCGCCGCCAAAAGCCAGGCGCGGGTGAAGGCATCGTAGGCCTCGAAATTCTCGAACTGGTCCCAGTGATCGTCGACCGCGTCGACCTTGGACTGGTCGGGGCGGTGCAGATCGCCGTCGAGCTGCAGATTGTAGGGGGGATCGGCGAAGATGACGTCGATCGATTTTTCCGGAAGCCGGTCGAGGGCCGCGACGCAGTCGCCCTTGAGGATCGTGTCCAGCCATTCGGATTGCTGGGGAGCGTGGGACAACTCGTGGAGAAGACGCACGGCAGACATTTTTACACCCAAGGCACGCGTTACTGTTTACTCCCCGTTATGGTTACCGATCAGCGTAAATATTCGGTGAAGGCTCGCGGATAGGCCTGCCAGGTTTGCGAAGGCCGGACCATTGGTGTATGCCGCGCCGCCCGAGGCTCTCACGGCCGCTTCATCCTTTCCTTGTCCGGATCACCATGCCCCAGCCAGACCTTGTCATCTTCGATTGCGACGGCGTGCTCGTCGATTCCGAAATCATCGCCGCGCGGGTCGAGGCCGAGCTGATAACGCTCGCCGGATATGAAATCTCGGCCGAGGAGATTGGCGAAAGTTATGCGGGTCTGACGTTCAAGGACATATTGATGCGGATCGAGGAGAAGTCCAAGATTCCGTTCCAGGCGTCGCTGATCGACCGCGCCGAAGAGCTCGTCGACCGCAAACTGCGTAGCGATGTGCGTGCCATCGAGGGCGTGCGCGAAGCGGTCGTATCGGTCACGGCGCAACGCTGTATCTGCTCCAACTCACGCTCGGAGCGGATAGAATTCATGCTGGAGAAAGTGCACCTGCTGCCGTTCTTCGCCGGCCGCATCTTCTCGGCACGGGAAATACCGAGCAAAAAAACCAAACCCGCGCCGGAGGTGTTCCTGTTCGCGGCGGAAAGACTCGGCGCGAACCCAGCGAACACTTTCGTCATCGAGGATTCCGTGCACGGCGTCGCTGGCGCCAGGGCAGCCGGCATGCGGGTGATCGGCTTCACCGGCGCCAGTCACACCTATCCCGGCCATGCCGACGCGCTGACCGAGG
Organism: Mesorhizobium sp. B2-4-19; assembly: GCF_006441315.1. Lineage (NCBI taxonomy): Bacteria > Pseudomonadati > Pseudomonadota > Alphaproteobacteria > Hyphomicrobiales > Phyllobacteriaceae > Mesorhizobium > Mesorhizobium sp. B2-4-19. Next base: position 256,331 of record NZ_VFUV01000001.1, read on the forward strand.
CCGGCGCCGAAACGGTGATCCGCCGCTGGGCAGAGCTGAAAAGCGTCATCGCGGCGCTGTCGGAATGGTCGGCCGACGCCTGAGACGCGCGCCCGGCTGGGCGCACGCTGTATCGATGACCGCTCAGTTCGCCGCGGCGGGCTTCTTCCTTCGAGTCTTCTTCGGCTTGTCCGTCGTCGCCTTCGGCGCGGTTTCGTCATAGCCGGCATAGACCTGATAATCCTGCGCCGTCGGTGCCGGCACGACGACATTGGAATCGGTGAAGACGAACTGGGTGGCGACCGACGGATCGGTGACCTGGACCTGGTACTGGTGAATCTGCGAGTAAAGCACGTCGGTGCCGTGCATCACCGCGGTGCGGATCGGCATGGTGATGGTGCCGGGCGTAAACTTCGCTCCCGGCACGATCTTGCCGGCAACCGCGATCTTCATCGTCAGCTGTCCGTCGGCGCGGCTGCAATCGCGGGTCACGTCGGAAATCGACGCCTGGTAGATGATCCTCGCGGAATCATCAGGCGGTGTGGCAGCGGCGGCGTCAGCCGCTGCCTGGGCCGCGGCGTCCGCGGCGGCATCGCCGGTCTTCTTGAGCTTCGGCTTGGCCTTCTTGACCTCGTTGGCATAGGTGTTGAAAAAGGCCGTGCCGTCGCGCACCGTCACCCGCGGGCAATAGGCGTTCAGCTGGCTGGCCAGAATCTTGGGATCCTGCGGAGGCGGAGGCGCCGTCGGGTCCTTCTTGCCGAAACCGAGGTTAAGGATGCCATTGTCGCCCGATTGGCAGCCGGCGGCGGCGAGCATAAAGCCGGTGAGCGCAAGACCCGCCAAAAAGCGGCCACTTGATGTACGAAACGCCATGAAACTGCACTTCCCTCTCGTAAAGCTGGTGACGTATATCAACGGCGCGGCAAAAATGCGACTGGAGCCGGCACAGAAATTAACCACCTTGTGGTGAACGGAAAAGCCAAGCGGCAACGGGACTGAGACATGCAATATGTGAGTACGCGCGGGGAAGCACCCGCGCTTGGATTTTCCGATGCCGTGCTGGCGGGGCTGGCGCGCGACGGCGGGCTTTACGTGCCGCGCGAGTGGCCGCGGTTTTCAGCTTCCGAGATCCGCGCCATGCGTGGCCTTGCCTATCCCGATCTCGCGATCCGCGTGCTGTCGCCGTTCCTTGGCGGCGAAATTCCGGCGCCGGTCTTCGAACGCCTGGTGCGCGAAGCCTATGCCACGTTCCGTCACGAGGCGGTCTGCCCGCTTGTCCAGACCGGTCCCAACACGTTTGTCCTCGAACTCTTCCATGGGCCGACGCTGGCATTCAAGGATGTGGCGATGCAGCTGCTCGCCCGACTGATGGACCATGTGCTTGCCGAACGCGACCAGCATGCCACCATCGTCGGCGCCACGTCAGGCGACACCGGCGGCGCGGCGATCGACGCCTTTGCCGGGCGCAGCCGCACCGACATCTTCATCCTGTTCCCGCATGGCCGCGTTTCGCCGGTGCAGCAGCGCCAGATGACGACGTCGAAGGCCGAAAATGTCCACGCGCTGGCGATCGAAGGCAATTTCGACGACTGCCAGGGACTGCTCAAGGACATGTTCAACGACCACGCCTTCCGCGACCGGGTGGCGCTGTCGGGGGTCAATTCGATCAACTGGGCGCGCATCATGGCCCAGATCGTCTACTATTTCTCCTCGGCCCTGTCGCTCGGCGCGCCGGACAGGCCGGTGTCGTTCACCGTGCCGACCGGCAATTTCGGCGATATCTTCGCCGGCTATGCCGCCAAGAACATGGGCCTGCCGATCGAACGGCTGGTCATCGCCACCAACGACAACGACATATTGGCGCGCACCTTCGCCACCGGCGAGTACCGCACCAAGGGAGTCTTTGCGACCACCTCACCGTCGATGGACATCCAGGTTTCGTCGAATTTCGAACGCCTGCTGTTCGAGGCCTCCAACCGCGACGCGGCGACCGTGCGGCGCTACATGGACGGACTGAAGCAATCCGGTGCCTTCACTATAGAAGCCCGCGAAATCAATGGGATGCGGTCCGAATTCGACGCCGGCCGTGCCACCATGGACGAGGTCGCCGCCACCATCCGTTCGACGCTCGCAGCCAGCAATTATCTTCTGGATCCGCATACCGCCGCGGCCATGCATGTCGCGGCCGGCAAGGCATCGGGCGCCGTGCCGATGGTGGTGCTGGGCACCGCCCATCCGGCAAAATTTCCAGCCGCAGTCGAGGCCGCCAGCGGTGTCTCGCCGGCCCTGCCCGCATGGCTAGGTGGATTGATGACATTTGAGGAAAAATACACGGTACTTCCATCCGACCTGAAAATGGTGGAAGATTACGTCAGCCGCCGTGCGCGAGCGGCGCGTTAGGGAGTACGAGCCATATGGGTGTTGAGGTAAGCCGTCTGTCGAACGGCCTGACAGTCGCCACCGAAACCCTTCCAAGTATCGAATCGGTTGCCTTGGGTGCCTGGGTCAAGTCCGGTGCCCGCAACGAGCGTGACGAAGAGCATGGCATGGCCCATCTGCTCGAGCACATGGCGTTCAAGGGCACGAAGCGGCGGACGGCCTTCGAAATCGCCTCGGAAATCGAGGATGTCGGCGGCGAGATCAACGCCGCCACCAGTGTCGAGACCACCTCCTACTACGCCAGGGTGCTGTCCGACGACGTGCCGCTGGCCGTCGACATTCTCGCTGACATCCTGCAGGAGTCGGAATTCGACCCGCAGGAGCTCGAGCGCGAGCAGCACGTCATCCTGCAGGAGATCGGCGCCGCGCACGATACGCCAGACGATATCGTCTTCGACCGTTTCACCGAGACGGCCTTTCGCCACCAGACCATCGGCCGCTCGATCCTGGGCACGCCGGACACCGTCAAATCCTTTACTTCCAAGCAGTTGCATGATTTCATCGAACGCCAATATGGCGCCGAACGGATGGTGATCGTGGCCGCCGGCGACATCAAGCACGACAATTTCGTGCGCGAGGTGGAGAAGCAGCTCGGCGGTTTCCGCAGCAAGGCTGACAGCACCATCCCGCAATATGCACAATATGTCGGCGGCGATTTCCGCGAGGACCGCGACCTGATGGATGCACAGATCGTGCTGGGCTTCGAAGGCCGCGCCTACCATGTGCGCGACTTCTACGCCTCGCAGGTGCTGTCGATGATCCTCGGCGGCGGCATGTCGTCGCGCCTGTTCCAGGAAGTCCGCGAGAAACGCGGCCTGTGTTATTCGGTCTATGCCTTTCACTGGGGCTTTTCCGACACCGGCATTTTCGGCGTCCACGCCGCGACGGGCCAGAGCGACATCGCCGAACTCGTGCCTGTCATCATCGACGAGTTGCAGAAGGCGGGCGAGAACATCCTGCAGGAAGAACTCGACCGCGCCCGCGCCCAGTATCGCGCCGGGCTGATCATGTCCGCCGAAAGCCCGGCCAGCCGCGCCTCGCAGATCGCGAGGCAACTGCTTTTGTTCGGCAGGCCGATCGCCAAGGAGGAATTGATGGAGCGCCTGTCGGCGCTGACGGTGGAGCGGCTGACCGACCTGTCGTCGCGGATGTTCTCGACCAAGCCGACGCTTACCGCTGTCGGGCCCGTGGGTACGCTGGCACCATATGAGGCGATCCTCGATTCGCTTCCGGGCACGCAGACCACGGCCCGCAGGCTCGCCGTCTAAGTCCCCAAAGCGCCGTGTTCGCGCTCCCTTTCTTTCGCCGTGACCTGCCGGCGCTGAAGGGCAATCTCGTCACGCTGCGCGTGCCATACACCAATGACTATCGGGAATGGTCGACATTGCGCGGCGAAAGCCGGGCCTTCCTGGAGCCGTGGGAGCCGCGCTGGACCCCCGACGAGCTCGACCGCACGGCTTGGCGCCTGCGCATCAGCCGCTATCGCGAAGACTATGCGCAGGGAACCGCGATCGCCTTCTTCATCTTCGAGAAGTCGAGCGGCAAGCTGGCCGGCGGCATCACGCTCGGCAACATACGCCACGGTGTCTCGCAAAGCGGCCATGTCGGCTACTGGATCGGCGAGCGCTTCGGCGGCCGCGGCCTGATGACCGACGCGGTCAAGGTCGTGGCCCGCTTCGCCTTCGATACGCTGAGGTTGCACCGGATCGAAGCGGCCTGTATTCCCGACAACGTCCGGTCGATCCGCGTGCTTGAAAAAGCCGGATTCCGGCGCGAAGGACTGTTACGATCCTATCTCAGGATCAACGGCATCTGGCAGGACCATTACCTCTACGCCCGGATCGCGGACGATCCGCTGGACGCAGGAACGAAGGACTGATTTTTGACGAATTTCCTGCGAAACGGGCCGCTGTTCGCCTTTGTCCTCGCGGCAATCCTGACGCTGTGCGCGGCTTCGTCGGCCTTTGCCGTCGAACCGATCAAGATTGCCCGCGACGACGTCGCGCTCGACCTGTCGCGCGCCTTCGAGATCTACCGCAACCAGGGTGAGAACTTCCAGGTATCGACCGCGCCCGGGCCCGACGGCATCGTGCGGCGCATCGAGGTCGAGGCCAAGGACGCGCGCTCGACCGGCGACTGGGCAGTGTTCGCGCTGGCCAACACCACGGACCAGCAGCTCGACAGGCTGATCGTGGCGCCGCATTTCCGGCTGGTCAATTCCGGCATCTTCTGGCCCGATCTTGGCGCCACCCGCATTGCCGCGATCACGCCCAGCGAGGGCTTCGCGCTCGACCGCCAGACCAGCCCCGACGCCGATGTGTTCCGGGTGACACTGAACCCGGGAACGGTGATCACCTTCATCGCCGAACTCGCCTCGCCCAAGCTGCCGCAGGTCTATCTGTGGGAGCCGGAGGCCTACAAGGACTCGGTCAATTCCTACACGCTGTTTCGCGGCATCGTCATCGGCATTGCAGGCCTTCTGGCGCTGTTCCTGACCATCCTTTTCGTGGTCAAGGGAACCTCGATGTTCCCGGCGACGGCGGCCCTTGCCTGGGCGGTGCTTGCCTATATCTGCGTCGATTTCGGCTTCCTCAACAAGGTCATCGAGATCTCGCCCGGCAACGAGCAGATGTGGCGGGCGGGAACGGAGGTGGCGCTTGCGGCGACCTTCGTGGTCTTCCTGTTCGCCTATCTCAACCTCAACCGCTGGCACGGCCATTTCAGCTATGGCGCGCTGGTCTGGATCCTCGGGCTGGTGCTGATTGCAGGCGTGGCCATCGTCGATCCGGCGGTCGCCGCCGGCATCGCCCGTATCTCCTTTGCCGCCACCGCGTTGACCGGGCTCGGCCTGATCATCTTCCTCGGCATTCGTGGTTATGACCGCGCCATCATGCTGGTGCCCAGTTGGGTCATGGTGCTGTTGTGGCTGTGCGGGTCGTGGATGGCGATCACCGGCATGCTCGACAACGACATCGCCCAGCCGGCGCTTGGCGGCGGGTTGATCCTGATCATCCTGCTCATCGGCTTCACCGTCATGCAGCACGCCTTTGCCGGCGGTGCACTGCATCAGGGGCTGTTCTCCGACCTCGAACGCCAGGCGCTGGCCGTTGCCGGGTCGGGCGACACGGTGTGGGACTGGGACGTGCTGCGCGACCGCGTCGTCACCAAGCCCGACGTCAGCATCCAGCTTGGCTTGGCGCCCAACAGCCTTGGGGGTGCGGCGCGCAACTGGCTGCCAGTGCTGCATGCCGACGACCGCGACACGTTCCGCACGACGCTCGACGTGGTGCTCGAGCACCGCCGCGGCCGGGTGGCGCAGAATTTCCGCCTGCGCGGCGCCGACGGGCACTATCACTGGTTCGCCTTGCGGGCACGGCCCGTCATCGGATCGGACGGCGAGGTCATCCGCTGCGTCGGCACCATGGTCGACGTCACCGAGCAGAAGAAGTCCGAGGAGCGGCTGCTGCACGACGCCGTGCACGACAATCTGACCGGCCTGCCGAACCGCGAATTGTTCATGAACCGGCTGGAAGCGATCATCTCGATCGCCCGCACCGAAGAGAAGGTGCGTCCGACCGTCTTCGTCATCGACATCGACCGCTTCAAGCAGGTCAATGACGGGCTCGGCATCTCGGCCGGCGACACCATCCTGCTCACCATTGCGCGCCGCCTGCACCGGCTGCTGAAGCCGAAGGATTCGCTGTCGCGCTTTGCCGGCGACCAGTTCGCGCTGATGCTTTTGTCCGAACAGGACCCTGCCCGCATCGCCGGCGTGGCGGACGCCATCAAGCATGCGATCAACAACCCGATCACCTTCGCCAAGCGCGAGATCGTGCTGACCGCCTCGATCGGCCTGATCACCTGGACCTCGGCGCAGACTTCGGCCGAGGACATGGTCAAGGACGCCGAGCTTGCCATGCACCAGGCCAAGCGTTTTGGTGGCGACAGGATCGAGCCGTTCCGCCCGGCCTTCCGTACCGTCGGCACCGACCGGCTGCAGTTCGAATCCGACCTGCGGCGCGCCATCGAGCGGCGCGAATTCACGCTGGCCTACCAGCCGATCGTGCGACTGGAGGACGGCAGCGTCGCCGGCTTCGAGGCCTTGCTGCGCTGGGACCATCCGCGCCGCGGCATGATCCCGCCGGCGGATTTCATTCCGGTCGCCGAAAGCTGCGGGCTGATCGTGCAGCTCGGGCTGTTCGCCATGCAGCAGGCCGCCGAGGACCTGGCCGGATGGCAAAAGCAGATCGGCGACGCCCCGCTGTCGGTCTCGGTCAATTTGTCCAGCCGCCAGCTGATCCGCCGCGACCTGGTCAGCGATGTCCGCTCGGTCATCGCGCGGGCCAATCTGAAGCCGCGCTGCTTCCGGCTCGAGCTCACCGAGTCGCTGGTGATGGACAATCCCGAGCAGACCGCCCATGTGCTGACCAAGCTGAAACAGCTCGGCATCGGCCTGTCACTGGACGATTTCGGCACGGGCTATTCATCGCTCGCCTATCTGACACGGTTCCCGTTCGACACGATCAAGATCGACAAGAGCTTTGTCGATGACAGCACGCCGAAGCGCGCCGTGCTGCTCAAATCCATGGTCAACATGGCGCATGAGCTCGGCCTGTCGGTGGTCGCCGAGGGCATCTCGGACGAACGCGATGCGCTAGAACTGCGCCAGATGGGCTGCGAATACGTGCAGAGCTTCATGTTCGGCGCGCCGATGCCGGGCGACCAGGTGCTGAAGACGTTGAAGGAACAGTATCCGCTGACGCAGGCCTGATTGGGTTCAGGCGCGTCGCGACCGAAGGTGGGTGGGGGGCGGCTTCGGCCAATCTCGAATGCCTGCGAGTTACGCGTGTCCGGCGGCCAGGCTGAGATGGGCGAGGTCGATGCCGATCGAGGCGAGGATGCGATCGTATTTGCGCTCGATGTCGGTGTCGAAGAGAAGTTCGGAGCTGGCTGGACAGGTCAGCCAGCCATTCTCGGCGATCTCGGTTTCCAGTTGGCCGGCGCCCCATCCGGAATAGCCGAGCGCCATCAGCGCGTGACGCGGGCCGCGGCCGGACGATATGGCGCGCAATATATCAACCGTCGCGGTCAGGCAGATATCGTCGGAAACGGTCAGCGACGATTCCACGCGGTAGTCGCCAGAATGCAAGACGAAGCCCCGGCTGCGATCGACAGGCCCGCCATTGCGCACGACGAAATCGCGCGCCTGCGCCGGCAGGCGGATCGCCTCCTGCTCGTTCATGATGCCGAGTTGCACCAACAGATCCGGAAACAGCATCTGCTGCGTCTGGTTGATGATCAGGCCCATCGCGCCTTCATCGCTGTGCGCGCAGACGTAGATGACCGAGCGCGTGAAACGATCGTCCTTCATGCCGGGCATGGCAATCAGGAACTGATCGTCGAGAAAGCCGCGTCCAGCAGCCGTCTTTTTGTGGCGCAACAAATCCATGGCAGAAGGGTACCGTGTTTCCCGGGCGCCGAAAAGATGCGCCGCGCCGGATTCGACCAAAGCCCATGGTGCCCAGGCCGCCATGGCTTGCCACCATGGGTCACGCAAATATGATGCCGGCAGGGCGATGAAATCATTGCACCGCCACGAACTGACGATCAAATCACCACCATGCAAAGCTTGAAAATCCTGCTGCTCGGCGCCGCCATCGGGTCGGCGAGCGTTCTCCCCGCCTCCGCCTCCTCGTCCGCCTGGTACAACAGCGAAGGCGGCAAAGTTCGGCTGGTGACATCGGGCAAACCCGACGAGGCCGGCCGCATCCAGGGTGTTCTCGACATCGCGCTCAAGCCGGGCTGGAAGACCTATTGGCGTGATCCGGGCGATGCCGGTGTGCCGCCGCAGCTCGATGTTTCGGCCAGCACCAATATTGCCAATGCCACACTCTCGTTTCCGGCACCCCAACGCCATGACGATGGTTATGGCAAATGGGCAGGCTACAACTATCCGGTTTCGCTGCCGGTGGTGTTCAAATTGTCGGCAGCGAAGGACTCGGCCGTCATCGACGCCGACGTCTTCCTCGGCATTTGCGAAACGATCTGCATACCGGTGCAGACGCGGCTGACGGTCGACCCTGGTTCCGACCCCGACAATGCGGACGATGCAGCGCTGGTGAAGGCCAGTTTCGCAGCGTTGCCGGCGCCCGCGAGATCGGATTTCGGCATCAATGTCCTGCCGGGCGATCACGAGACGCTGGTTGTCGAGGCGAGTTTTCCCGGTGACCCCGACGCGGCGGATTTCTTCGTCGCCGGCGAGCGGAATTACATGTTCGGCGCCCCTTCCCGCAGCGAAAAGGACGGCAAGCTGATCTTCACCGTGCCGATCCTCGACCGCCCCTCGACAACGCCAACGGATGGCGGACTTCACTACACGCTGACGAGCTCGGCCGGCGCCGTCCAAGGGCTGCTGCCTTTCCCTTGATCCAGCTTGCCCGAACGGTTGCAGGACGCCGCCGAGTTCGCTACGCAAGCATGCATCCTTCCTTCCTTCCTTCCCATTCCCCAAGCGAGGAACTCATGACCATTTCCGTCGGCGACAAGCTGCCCGAAGTAACCTTCAAGACGATGACCGACGACGGCGCCAAGACGATCACCTCAGCCGAGATTTTTCCGGGCAAGAAAGTGGTCCTGTTCGGTGTTCCCGGCGCCTTCACGCCGACCTGCAGCAACAACCATCTGCCCGGCTATCTCGAAAACCATGACGCCATCCTGGCCCGCGGCGTCGACACCATCGCCGTCGTGTCGGTCAACGACGTCCATGTCATGGGCGCATGGGCGCGCTTCACCGGCGGTGAGGGCAAGATCCTGTTCCTCGCCGACGGCAGCGGCGATTTCGCCAAGGCGGTCGGCCTCGACAACGACCTTTCCGCCGCCGGCATGGGCCTGCGCTCGAAGCGGTTTTCGATGATCGTCGACGACGGCAAGGTCACCGCGATCAATGTCGAGACCAAGTCCGGCGTCGACGAGTCCGGCGCCGCTCATATTCTCGGACAGCTCTAGGCTTCAACGGTCGCGTCGGGCGAGGCCGCAAGGCTAGCCTCGCCCGAGGACCGCTTGCACCCCAGAACTGCCGGTCTTCGGGGGGATCCCAACGATGTTTGACGTCTTCTGGCGCGCCGTCGTGATCGGCATCGGCGCCACGGTGCTGATGGATCTCTGGGCCATCCTGCTCCACAAGGCGTTTGGCCAGCCACGGCCGAACTGGGGACCGGTCGGTCGCTGGGTCTGGCATCTCACCGACAAGGTGTTTCACGATGATATCGGCGACGCGGCACCCTACGCGCACGAAGTGGCGCTTGGCTGGGCGTTTCACTATTTCGTCGGCATCGTCTACGCCATCATCCTGGTCGTGCTGGCTGGAACGGGCTGGCTTGCCGCGCCGACCTTCCTGCCGGCCTTTATCCTTGGGATCGTCACCGTCGGCGCCGGTTGGTTCCTGCTGGCGCCCGGCATGGGTGCCGGATGGGCAGCTTCGAAGCGGCCCGATCCGATGCGGATCCGGGCGCTGAACCTGGTGGCGCACACGGTCTTCGCGCTCGGACTTTGGGGCACGGCGCTGCTGATACGCTGAGAGTCTAAGGCTGTTCCAGCCTGTCGATCGGCCGCCATCCATGGATGAGGCGGCGGGCGCCGATATCGTAGGCAAAATAGTTGCCGCCGCCGGCCGGTTGGTCCGCCTCGCGGCTGATCTCCCGCCCGCTGAGGGACAGCAGCAGGAGCGTTCCAACGCCTCCATGGCCCACAAATGCAATGTCATCGGCGTCATTGCCGTCGAGCACGACTGTGACCTCGCTCACGATACGGTTCTGAGCATCGATGGCCCGCTCCCACCCGCGAATGCTTTCGCGCGGGTTGGCGAAGAACTGCTCAGCGACCGCTTCGAACTCCGGCGGCGGCAGGAAGCCGGTCGCGGAGCGGTCATTCTCGTGCGTCTGCTCCCTGACCTCGACCGCAAGGCGGAGATGGCTTGCCAGGATTTCGGCCGTCTCTATTGCCTTGCGTTCGCCCGACGACACGATGCGCCGGACCGCACCGACCCATGGCTGATCGAGCATGGCAACGGCTCTCGCCCGCCCGACGTCGGACAGCCCCCATTCCGGCACGGGAATGGCGGCATCAATCTGAACCTGGGGATGCGTGACATAGTAGAGGATCGGCACGATCGAGGTTCCTGCCTGGACGTGGACCCGGCCGCCGGAACTCAATAGCTCTGGGTCGACCGACGCGCTTTCGTGGCCACCGACTGCTTCGGCTGGGCATCCGGCTTCGGCGCTGATACCGCCGGCTTGAAGGAGCCCTTCTTGAACGGCGCCATTCCTTCCCGCGCGAGCTCGTCGGCGCGTTCGTTCTCGGTGTGGCCGGCATGGCCCTTCACCCAGTTCCAGGTGACCTTGTGGCGTCGGTTGGCTTCATCCAGCGCCTGCCACAGCTCGCCGTTCTTGACCGGCTTCTTGTCGGCGGTCCTCCAGCCGTTCTTCTTCCAGCCATGGATCCATTTGGAAATGCCGTCCATGACATATTTGCTGTCGGTGTGAAGCTCGACCGTGCATGGCTCCTTCAGCGCATTCAGCGCCGATATGGCCGCCAGCAACTCCATGCGGTTGTTGGTCGTTTCGGCCTCGCCGCCGGAGAGCTCCTTGGTGTTGCCGTTGAAGCGCAGGATGGCACCCCAGCCACCAGGGCCGGGATTGCCCGAACAGGCGCCGTCGGTGAAGATTTCAACCTGTTTGCTCATGACACCCCATATCAGGCCAATCCATATTCCGAAGCAGATTTGATCGCCCGATGGAACCGCATCCGCCTGATATATTCGGTCGGGTCGCGTTTCATGACCAGGCCGCCATCGGGAACGGTCAGCCAGTCGTAAAGCCGGGTCAGCATGAAACGCAGGGCCGAACCGCGAGCCAGCATGGGCAGTGCCGCCTTTTCCTCTTCGCTCAGCGGGCGCACGCTCTGATAGCCGGCGAGCAGTGCCTTGCCCTTGGTGAGGTTGAATGAGAAATCCTTCTCGAAACACCAGGCGTTGAGGCAGGTGGCGACGTCGTAGGCATAGAGGTCGTCACAGGCGAAATAGAAGTCGATCAGGCCGGACAGTTTTTCGCCCAGGAAGAAGACGTTGTCCGGAAACAGATCGGCATGGATGATGCCTGCCGGAAGGCCTTTGGGCCAGTTGCGCGCGAAATCGGCGAAGTCGGCGTCGACCTCGGCCGCCAGGCCTGGCTCGACCTCGTCGGCCCGGTCGCGGGCCGCGTGCCACAGCTTGCGCCAACCGTCGATGGCGAGCGCATTCGGGCGGGTCATCGGAAAATCGGCACCGGCCAGGTGCAAGGCGGCCAGTGCCTTGCCGACCTCGGCGCAGTGCGTCGCCGCCGGCCGCCGCAGCGAAAGCCCTTCGAGAAAGGTGATGATGACCGCCGGCCGGCCGGCCAGCGTGCCGATGACGCTGCCGTCATGCGCGGTCACCGGCAGCGGGCAGGACACGCCCTTGTTGGCGAGATGGCCCATCAGCCCGAGGAAAAACGGCAGATCCGCCTTCTCGACGCGCTTCTCGTAGAGCGTCAGTATGTAGGAGCCGCTGGAGGTGTGCAGCAGGAAGTTTGAGTTTTCCGTGCCTTCGGCGATGCCTTTGTAGGACAGCAGATCGCCGACCGGATACTGCTTCAGGAAAGCGCCGAGTTCGCCCTCCGCAACGTCGGTATAGACCGCCATCTGCCTTACGCGGCCCCATTGACGAAGGCCATGTCGGCCGGCGTCAGTTCGACATCGCGCAGTACCCGCATGACCGGAAAATCCTCTGTTTCGGTGGCCGTGATGGCCAGGTCGATGGTGACATCGAAGCGCTGGCGGAACGCGTCGATGATCTCGTCGACGATGATCTCCGGCGCCGATGCCCCGGCCGACAGGCCAAGCGTCGAAATGGTGCCGATGTCATTCCATGGAATTTCGGCGGCGCGCTGCACGAGAAGCGACATTGTGGCGCCGGCACGCTCGGCCACTTCGACAAGGCGGCGCGAATTGGAGGAATTGGGAGCGCCGACGATCAGATAGAGATCAGCGCCCGGGGCGGTGTCCTTGACCGCCTCCTGGCGGTTGGTGGTGGCGTAGCAGATCGATTCCGCCGCCGGCGCCTGCAGATCGGGGAAGCGCTCCCGCAGCGCTCGGATGATGCCGGCGGTGTCCTCGACCGACAGCGTGGTCTGGGTGACGAAGCCAAGCGCCTTCGGATCGGCGGGCACGAGCCTGGCGGCATCGGCCTCGGTCTCGACCAGCGTGACAGCGCCGTCCGGCAATTGGCCCATGGTGCCGATCACCTCGGGGTGGCCGGCGTGGCCGATCAACAGCACATGGCGGCCAAGCCGCTGATGGCGCATCGCCTGTTTGTGGACCTTGGAGACCAGCGGGCAGGTAGCGTCGAGATAGAACAGGTTGCGCGCCTGCGCGTCCGCCGGCACCGATTTCGGCACGCCATGCGCCGAGAAGACGACCGGCGACTGCCGGTGTTCGGCCGGGATCTCGGAGAGTTCTTCGATGAAGACGGCGCCAAGGCTCTGCAGCCCTTCGACAACGTAACGGTTGTGCACGATTTCGTGGCGGACATAGACCGGCGCGCCGTATTTCTTCAGCGCCAGCACGACAATCTGGATGGCACGGTCAACGCCGGCGCAGAAACCGCGTGGCTGGCAGAGCCGGATCGTCAGCGGAGGCTTGTTGGTTGTCTTATGCATCAAATCCTGGCCGGTTCGTCAGCGCCGAAATGAGGTGCCTGGCCCTGCCCTGTCAAGAGCGTCGGTAGAAAGGGGGCGTCGGCAGCAAGGGGGCATCGCGCGTGGTCATTCTTCTTTCGCGGGACGGCGAAGCCGCAGGATGAGCACTGCGGCAAGTGCCGCGGCAAGCCCATACCAGGTGACAGCATATTGCAGATGGCTGTTCGGCAGGTCGATGATGGTGACGCCGCCGATCGGCAGACCACCGGGATTCGGCGTCTTGTCGGCATCGATGAAGATCGGCACCAGCGTGAACCCGGCCGGCAGGCCGGCGCTCGCCGCCATGGCGTCGCGGTCCTTCCAATAGAAGATGTTCTTCGCCACGTCATTGTCGGGAAGCATCATCGACGGCTTTGCCGGCAGCGGATTGCGGGCAAGCCCGGTGATGGTCACCTTGCCTGGGATCTGCCCGTTGGCACGCTTGGCCGGGTCTTTCAGATCATAGGGTATGAAACCACGATTGATCAGCACGAAGCGGCCATCGTCGAGGGCAAGCGGCGTGTAGACGTTGAAGCCGGCGTCACCTTCCCAGGTCGCGTAGAAATGCTGTTCGCCCGAATGCAGGAACGTGCCGGAGACGGTGACAGGCGTGTAGTCGACGTCGCCGGTCGAGGCGAATTCCTTCTCGACTTCGGCCAGCGGCAGCGGCGCCGAATGCGTGCGCTGGCCGATGGTCTGCAGGAGACCTTCCTTCCAGTGCAGGCGCTGGACCTGCCAGGTGCCGAGCGCCAGCAAGATCAAAAGCAGGACCAGACCAAGGCCGAGCAGCAATGCCGATCGTGGCCGCGAACGGCCGGCACCTTTGATGGTCGCTTCGCTCATTCGTCGCGGTCCAGCCGGCCTTCGGCCGCCTTGTTGGCATATTGGAGAGTGAGCAGCACGCCCTTGATCAGCCGCAGCGCCGTCAGGCACAGCACCAGGGCCAGCGGGATCCAGACCAGCAGATGCAGCCATAGCGGCGGGCTCAGCGTCACCTCGACCCAGAGCGCCAGTCCGACGATGATGAAGCCGATGATCAGGATGACGAAGACCGCCGGTCCGTCGCCCGCATCGGCGAAGGAATAATCGAGGCCGCAATTGACGCAGCGTTTGCCGACGGTGAGGAAGCCGGAAAACAGCCGCCCTTCGCCGCAGCGCGGGCAGCGGCCGTGCAGGCCGGCCGAAATCGGATCGATCGGAGGCCAGATCGCCTTGTCTTCACTCATCGCTACTGCTCGATCTCTATCGGTGTCCCATCGGCCACCATTGCCCAGATTTCGTTCATGTCGGAGTCCGTAACGGCAATGCAGCCATCAGTCCAGTCGACCAATTGAAGCAGACGGTTCCACCAGCCGAAACCATTCGGCAATCATTGCGCCGAAAAGAAGAAGGCGGCCACGTCGCCGCGGCCGCCCCTCCCTGAAATCCAATCGCAAAGGCCGGATCAGTGGCCTTCGATCACCGCACCAGCCGATCCCCAGACATAGATCGCTGAGAACAGGAAAAGCCAGACCACGTCGACGAAGTGCCAGTACCAGGCAGCCGCCTCGAAGCCGAAATGCTGCTTGGGGGTGAAATCGCCCTTCATCGCGCGGATCAGGCAAACCAGCAGGAAGATGGTGCCGATGATGACATGGAAGCCGTGGAAGCCGGTCGCCATGAAGAAGGTGGCGCCGTAGATGGAATCCTTGAAGCCGAACGGTGCGTGTATGTACTCATAGGCCTGCACCATCGTGAACAGCATGCCGAGGCCGACGGTCAGCACCAGGCCGTTGATAAGGCCCTTGCGATCGCCATGGATCAGCGAATGGTGCGCCCAGGTGACCGTGGTGCCCGACAGGAGCAGGATGATGGTGTTGTAGAGCGGCAGGTGGAAGGGATCGAGAACCTCCATGCCCTTCGGCGGCCAGACACCGCCGGTAAATGTGTGGCGCGCATAGTTCTGCACCTCGCCAGCAAAAAGGCTGGCATCGAAATAGGCCCAGAACCAGGCAACGAAGAACATCACCTCCGAGGCGATGAACATGATCATCCCGTAGCGCAGATGCAGCGACACGACGCGCGTGTGATGACCCTCATGCGCTTCCTTGATCGTGTCCGACCACCAAGCGAACATGGTGTAGAGCACGATCACCAGGCCGATGAAGAACAGCCACGGATTGGCGATGTTGTGGCCGAAGATCGGGAAGGAGCCGCCCTTCAAATACTCCATGAGGCAGACACCGCCGAAGGCCGTGACGAGCGCCCCGATCGAGCCCAGGAAGGGCCACGGGCTCGGGTTGACCAGATGATAGTCATGCTGTGGTTTTGCGTGCGCGTCTGCCATATCAACCCCCGAGATTTGCTTCGGCATCTGAAATTGTCTTGCTGGTGCCTTGGACCGGCTCCGACGAGGCGACCGGTTTGTTCTTCTCGACCGGGAACATCGTATAGGACAGCGTGATGGTCTTCACGTCCTTCAGTTCCGGCACATTCACGATATCGGGGTCCACATAGAACAGGACCGGCATGTCCAGCGTCTCGCCCGGCTTCAGCGACGTATCGGTGAAGCAGAAACACTCGACCTTGTTGAAATACGGGCCCGCCAGTTCCGGCTGCACGTTGAAGGTGGCGCGGCCGGTGACGGGGCGATCGAACTTGTTGGTCGCCTGATAATGCGCCTGCACGGTCTCGCCGATCTTCATGGTCATCGAGCGCTGGACCGGCTGGAATTCCCACGGCACGCCGGCGACATTGGCGTCGAAGCGGACGGTGATCTCACGGTCGAGCACACGGCCGGCATACTGCTTCTCGACACGTTGCGTCGTGCCGCCGTAGCCGGTCGCCTGGCAGAACATCTTATAGAGCGGCACGGCGGCATAGGCCATGCCGATCATGCCGGTGAAGAAGGCAAGACACACCGCCGCGACGATGCGGTTGCTGTTCTTGCCGGCCGGTTTTTTGGACATCTCGACGCTCATCACATCGTGCCCAGATTGTGGCCGAACTTGATGATCGTGGCGATGTAGAAAATGACGACAAGCACAGCCAACGCCACGCCTATGGCGATGGATCGGCTGCGCTGGGCCTTCCTCTGACGCTCGGTCAAGGTGACCGTTTCAAGCTTTTCCTCGACCATGATCATGCCCCACCCATGGCAAGCGCGCGTTCGACAACGCTGTCGGCCAGATAGGCAGCGAAGATGGCGAAGAGATAAAGCAGCGAATAGGCAAACAGCGCCTTGGCCGGCTTCATGATGCGGTCGTCATCGGCCATGCCGAGCACTTTCCAGGCGTACCAGACGAAGCCGATACCAAGCAGTATGGCGGCCACGCCATAGAAAGGCGTCGTATAGCCGAGCAGCCACGGCGCGACGCCGACCGGGGCCAGCACCAGCGCATAGGCGAATATCTGACGGCGGGTCGAAGCGTGGCCGGCGACGTTGGGCATCATCGGGATGCCGGCACGCTCATAATCCCCGGACTTGAACAGCGCGAGCGCCCAGAAATGCGGCGGCGTCCACAGGAAGATGATCAGGAACAGGACGATGCTTTCCAGGCTGACCGATCCGGTCACCGCGGCCCAGCCGATAACCGGCGGAATGGCGCCGGCCGCGCCGCCGATGACGATGTTCTGCGGCGTCCAGCGCTTCAGCCACATCGTGTAGACGACGGCATAGAAGAAGATGGTGAAGGCCAGCAGCGTCGCCGACAGCCAGTTGACCAGCACCCCGAGCGTCATCACCGACAGCACCGACAGCACCAGGCCGAAGCTGAGCGCCTCGTGCGGCTGGATGCGGCCGGACGGCACCGGACGGCTTGCAGTCCTGGTCATCACCGCGTCGATGTCGGCGTCGTACCACATGTTGAGCGCGCCCGAGGCGCCGGCGCCAATGGCGATAGACAGGATGGCGATCACCGCCAGCAGCGGGTTGATGGTCACCGGGGCGGCGACCAACCCGACAAAGGCGGTGAACACCACCAGCGACATGACGCGCGGCTTCAGCAGGGCGAAGAAATCGCCCGCTGTCGCTTCCGACATGCGGAAGCCCGCTTCGTCAATGCTGGTTTCGTCGACTAGGGCCATGCGTACTCAGTCCATCATTCCGTTGGCCGAAACCGCCGGCGGGCCGGCGGTTTCGTATTCGGGCGGGAGCCGCCTTACTTGATCTTCGGCAGCTGCTCCCACTGGTGGAACGGCGGCGGCGAAGGCAGCTGCCATTCGAGCGTGGTGGCGCCCTCGCCCCATGGGTTGGCACCAGCGATCCGCTTCTTCTGGAAGGCTTCGAAAACGCAGTAGAGGAAGATCGCCACACCGACGGCCGAGATGTAGGAGCCGATCGACGACACATAGTTCCAGCCGGCAAACGCGTCCGGATAATCGATGGTGCGGCGCGGCATACCGGCCAAGCCAAGGAAATGCTGCGGGAAGAAGATCAGGTTGACGCCGACGAAGGTGACCCAGAAGTGGGTGTTGGCGATGACGGGCGAATACATGTAGCCGGTCATCTTGGGGAACCAGTAGTACCAGCCGGCGAAGATGGCGAACACCGCGCCCAGCGACAGCACGTAGTGGAAGTGGGCGATGACGAAATAGGTGTCGTGCAGCGAGCGGTCGAGGCCGGCATTGGCCAGCTGAACGCCCGTGACGCCACCGATGGTGAACAGGAAGATGAAGCCCAGCGCCCACAGCATCGGCGTCTTGAACGAGATCGACCCGCCCCACATCGTCGCGATCCAGGAGAAGATCTTGACGCCCGTCGGCACCGCGATGACCATCGTGGCGAAGACGAAGTAGCGCTGCGTGTCCAGAGACAGGCCGGTCGTATACATGTGGTGCGCCCAGACGATGAAGCCGACGGCGCCGATCGCGACCATGGCGTAGGCCATGCCGAGATAACCGAACACCGGCTTCTTCGAGAAGGTCGAGACGATGTGGCTGATGATGCCGAAGCCCGGCAGGATCAGGATGTACACTTCCGGGTGACCGAAGAACCAGAACAGGTGCTGGAACAGGAGCGGATCGCCGCCGCCATCGGGCGCAAAGAAGGTGGTGCCGAAATTGCGGTCGGTGAGCAGCATGGTGATGCCGCCGGCCAGCACAGGCAGGGACAACAGCAGCAGGAAGGCGGTGACCAACACCGACCAGGCGAACAGCGGCATCTTGTGCAGCGTCATGCCCGGAGCGCGCATGTTGAAGATGGTGGTGATGAAGTTGATGGCGCCGAGGATCGACGAGGCACCGGCGATGTGGATCGACAGGATCGCCAGATCCATGGCCGGTCCGGGCTGACCCGAGGTCGACAACGGCGGATACAGCGTCCAGCCGCCGCCGACGCCGAAGGCGCCCGGCGCGCTCGGCACGAACATCGAGGTGAGCAGCAGGATGAAGGCTGGCGGCAGCAGCCAGAAGGAGATGTTGTTCATGCGCGGGAACGCCATGTCGGGCGCGCCGATCATGATCGGCACCATCCAGTTGGCGAAGCCGCCAATCAGCGCCGGCATGACCATGAAGAAGATCATGATCAGCGCGTGCGCGGTGGCGAAGGCATTGTACATGCTCTTGCCGCCGTCGATCGCGGCGTCACCGTTCATGCCGTAGACCATCTGGGCCAGACCGCTGAAGATCTGGATGCCAGGCTCCTGCAGCTCCATGCGGATGGCGACCGACAGCGCGCCGCCGATGATGCCGGCCATGATCGCGAAGATCAGGTAGAGCGTGCCGATGTCCTTGTGGTTGGTCGAATAGACCCAGCGCACCCAGCCATGATAAGGCTTGTGGTCGTGGCCGTCGTGAGCTGCAGCGTCTGCCATGTTCCGCTCCGTTCCCTAAATCTTGCTAACCCGCGGCATCAATTGCCGGCGGCCGCTACCTTGTTCTGGCCATCGACCTCGGCCATCAGCGTCTTGTTGGCGCCGGGCAGATCGGTCTTGGCCGCAGCCAGCCAGGTCTTGAACTGCGCGTCGGAGACGACACGAATGGCGATCGGCATGAAGGCGTGGTCCTTGCCGCAAAGCTGCGAACACTGGCCGTAATAGAGGCCTTCCTTCTCCGCCTTGAACCAGGTCTCGTTGGTGCGCCCCGGAATGGCGTCGATCTTGATGCCGAAGGACGGCATGGCGAAGGAGTGGATCACGTCGGTCGCGGTGACGAGCACGCGTGTCATCGTGTTGACCGGCACCACCAGCTCATTGTCGACGGCGAGCAGGCGCGGATAGACCTTGCGATCCTCCTTGCCGGCCTTGGCGCGATCGCCATCCTGGAGGATGGCCGAATTGAAGGAGAGCGTGTTGTCGGTCTGGTATTCGTAGTCCCAGTTCCATTGGTTGCCGGTCGCCTTGACGGTGAGCTTGGCTTCCTCCGGCGGGGTGTACTGCGCGGTCAGCAACTGGAACGAGGGGATGGCGAGGCAGAGCAGGACCACGACCGGGCCGACGGTCCAGATCACCTCGATCAGCGTGTTGTGGCTGGTCTTGGAGGGAACCGGGTTTGCGCTCGCGCGGAACCTGACGATGCAGTAGGCGAGGAGAAGCAACACCAGGATGGTGATCGGGACGATGAACCACATCGTATAATTTCCGAACCATTCGATCTGCCGCATCATGTCGGTCGCCGGCGCCTGGAAGGTCGTCTCCCACGCCACGGGCTGATCGGCATGGGCGGACGTGCCGGCGAAAAGCGCGGTGGCAGCCCCAGCACTGGCTAGAAACTTGGCGTCTGCTAGGAAATTTCTCATCGCCCTCTTCGTCTCCCAGTTCCTCGCGGCGGTGCCAACGAGAATAACGAACAATGCCGGGACGGGAATCCCGACAGTCTCAAGCTGGTTCAAACCATACTCTTTTTCCCTCCGCAAGAAAGGAGCGGAGGAAACTGTGCGGCATTTTTGCGCGCAAGCCGAGACGGCTCTTCCGGGGCAGCGGCGATGGCGGCGAATCGCGTATGTTTGGCCGGCTGCTCGCCTCATGTTGGCAAGGTGCGCGATGCGTCGTAATTCAGGCGAATTTGGCAGGGAAAAGCGCTGGATTGCCTGTTTCGGGACAGTTCGGCAGCGGTCTCGTCCTTTACTTGGCATTGGCGCGGCTTAAAGTGCCGTGATTCGCAATGGAGCCGTCATGAACTCTTGGCTTTCGAGACTGGGGCATACGAGACCGGGGCTTTCGAGCACCTTGGTCAAGGCCATGTTTCTTGCCGCTTTGTCCGCGGCCAGCCTGTTCGTCGCCGGTCAGGCCAATGCCGCCCAGCCGAGCGGCACGGTGCGCTCGACGCATGGCGCATGGTCGATCATCTGCGACACGCCGGCAGGCGCCACCTCCGAACAATGCGTGATGATGCAGAATGTCGTCGCCGAGGACCGCCCGGAGATGGGGCTGTCGGTGGTCGTGCTGCGCACCGCCGACAACAAGGCCGAGATCCTGCGCGTGCTGGCGCCGCTCGGCGTGCTTTTGCCGAACGGGCTCGGCCTCAATGTCGACGGCAAGGACATCGGCCGCGCCTATTTCGTGCGCTGCTTCCAGGACGGCTGCTATGCCGAGGTCATCCTCGAAAAGCCGCTGCTCGACACGTTGAAGACCGGTACGTCGGCGACGTTCATTGTCTTCCAGACGCCTGAGGAAGGCATCGGCATCCCTGTCGACCTCAAGGGTTTTGCCGACGGTTTCGCCGCCCTGCCCTGATCCCGTGCTTTGCGCAGAACCGGGTTCTGACTCAGCTTTCGTGAATGCCGCATGGGCCGGCCGTTGCCATTCGTCGACGCTGATCCTCATTGCCGATTGTGCGGGCGCGGCTTCGCGCCTACATCGGGGGAAAGCAATCTTCCCACGGACGGACGCGCCATGAAAAGCCTGATCGGCCAATTCGATATCTCCGACGATCGCATCAAGCAGATCGTCGCCGACACCATCAAGGGCGCCGATGACGGCGAACTGTTTCTCGAATACAGCGAGAGCGAGGCGCTGATGTTCGACAATGGCCGGCTGAAGACCGCCAATTTCAACACCGACCAGGGTTTTGGCCTGCGTGCGGTCGCGGGTGAAGCCAGCGGCTACGCCCATTCGAGCGACCTCTCCGAAGCCTCGCTGCTGCGCGCGGCCGCCGCCGTCTCGACGGTCAAGGGCGGCTATTCCGGTACGCTTGCCGCCGCCCCCGCCCGCACCAACCGCCATCTCTACGGCGACGAGAACCCGATCCCCTCGCCCTCCTTCGAGACCAAGGCAAAGCTGCTGCAGGAAATCGACGCCTGGCTGCGCGCCGAGGATCCACGGGTGCGCCAGGTGACGGCCTCGCTCGCCGCGTCCTGGCAGCATGTCGAGATCGTGCGCGCCGACGGCCAGGTGGTGCGCGATATCAGGCCGCTGGTCCGGGTCAACGTCTCGGTCGTGGTCGGCGACGGCGACCGCCAGGAAAGCGGCTCCTACGGCATGGGCGGACGCAAGGCATTCGGCGACTTCCTGATCGAGGACAGCTGGAAGCATGCCGCCAAGGAAGCGCTGAGGCAGGCGCTGGTCAATCTCGAGGCCATCCCCGCTCCGGCCGGCACCTTCGACATCGTGCTGTCCAGCGGCTGGCCGGGCGTCATGCTGCACGAGGCCGTCGGGCACGGGCTGGAAGGCGATTTCAACCGCAAGAAGACGTCGGCCTTCGCCGGGCTGCTGGGCCAGCAGGTCGCCGCCAAGGGCGTCACCGTCGTCGACGACGGCACCATCCCGGAGCGGCGCGGCTCGCTCACCGTCGATGATGAGGGCACGCCTTCGGCCCGCAATGTGCTGATCGAGGACGGCAAACTGGTCGGCTACATGCAGGACCGGCAGAACGCCCGGCTGATGAGCATGAAGGCCACCGGCAACGGCCGGCGCGAAGGCTATGCGCACCAGCCGATGCCGCGCATGACCAACACCTACATGACGTCGGGCGACATGGAGCCGGACGAGATCATCGCCTCGGTCAAGAACGGAATCTACGCCGTCTCCTTCGGCGGCGGCCAGGTCGACATCACGTCGGGCAAATTCGTGTTCGGCTGCACCGAGGCCTACATGATCGAGAACGGCAAGGTGACACAGCCGATCAAGGGCGCGATGCTGATCGGCAATGGGCCGGACGCCATGCACCGCGTCTCGATGGTCGGCAACGACATGAAGCTCGACAATGGCATCGGCATGTGCGGCAAGGCCGGACAGGGCGTGCCTGTCGGCGTCGGCCAGCCGCATCTGAGGATGAACCAGATGACGGTGGGCGGCACCAGGGTTTGATGGGGACCTTATAGCCTTGAAATCAGCGTCACTTCCGACTATCTTACGTTTGTCTTACATTGAGGCAAGTGACAATGGCCGGCTCCGAAAAGCTCACCACCACCACCGTCTCAACCAAGGGGCAAGTGATCCTGCCGAGCGCCATCCGCAAACGCAAGGAGTGGGGCGCCGGCACTCGGCTGGTGGTCGAAGACACGCCTGAAGGCGTCATCTTGAAGTCGGCACCTGCCTTCGCCGCTACCCGGCCTCAAGACGTCTTTGGTTTGCTGCCTCATAACGGCAGGCCGAAGACGCTTGAAGACATGGATGCGGGCGTTCTCGCCGAAGCACGGCGGCATGCTCGCGATTGATACCAATGTCGTCGTTCGGTACCTGATGAACGACCATCCCGAGCAATCCCCGCGCGCCCGGCGCGTGATCGATGACCGACCCGTATTTGTCGCCGTGACGGTCATCCTGGAAGCCGAATGGGCGCTGCGAAGCGCTTACGGCCATGATCAGGCCGCTATCGTCAGAGCTTTGCGGGCGTTCGGCGGCCTTCCCACGGTTGAAATCGAAGACGCGGCAATTGTGTCTTCCGCGCTCGATCTGGTCGAGACCGGTGTGGCTTTCGCAGATGCGCTGCACCTCCGCAAGTCCGCGCATTGCACGGGATTTGCGACCTTCGACCGCAAATTGATCGGGGCCGTGCAGGCAGCGGGGCTCGGGGACGTGCAAGAAGCATAGCGCGATGCGTGGCGGAGTGGCGCCACGCCGCGTTGCGGGCCGCGAACACGAACATGTTAACGCCTTCTTAAATGTTTAATTGATCGCGCACGATCGCCACATTACTTTTGATCGGTCCTCTCGTGCGGTGGTGTTGCCAGTGCTGCGTTCCCTCGGCGTCCTGACTTCCTCCTTCCTGCTTGGCTGTGTTTGGCTGTTTGGCGCAACGTGGCTGAATGTCGGTTCGGCGTCAGCGCAATCCACCTTGCCAAAGCAGTCGACATTGTTCGGGAAGACGCAATCACCCTCGGGTGCCTCACTCTCCGCCGCGGTTGGCGGCCCCACCAGCGTCCCCTACGGGTGGGTCGATTTCTGCCATCGCCGACCAAAAGAGTGCAAGGTGCCCGCTCTGCCGGCCGCGAACGTCAAGCTGACCGCGCAGACCCTGCGCATCCTCAAGCGGATAAATCAGAAGGCGAACAGTTCCATCAAACCGGTGAGCAACTTCGATCACTGGGGCACGATGATGGACCACTGGGACTATCCGGTGGACGGCAAGGGCGACTGCAAGATCTACGCGCTCTACAAGCGCAAGCTTCTCATGGAGGCGGGATTTCCCCGGCAGGCGCTGCTGATGACCGTGGTGCACGACCTCGACAATGAAGGCCACACCATCCTGACGGTGAAAACCGACAAGGGCGATCTGGTCCTCGACAATCTGGTCGACGAAATCAGGCCCTGGAACGCGACCGGCTACTACTTCGTGAAACGCCAGTCGCAGCAGAACCCGAATATCTGGGTGTCGATCAACCGGCGAGGCGGCACGCCGCAGACCCTCACGAACGTTGCCAAGCTCGTAGACTGAGCAACCTTTCACCACAGCGGTCCAAGCGTCACGTACGGTCGACGCGTTTTCAGCACTCGGGATGGTAGATTCCGCGACCGTCCGGCCCGCCCTTGACGAACCCAATGAACACGGCTTCAGACGGAAACCCGATTCATGTTTTTGCTGAACTGCCGCCAGCCTGCCCCGGCAGGCAAGCTGGCAACAATTGCCCAAATCAGCTGTTGATCAGGTGGCCTTGCCACCGTTCTTCTTGCAGTCGGCCCGGAACTTCTCGCGCGCCTTGCCGTGCAGCTTCTTGGCGTCCGCGAGTGCGGAACATTGCTTGGAGATCGCGGTCTTCTCCGGCGTCATGGCAGACGCCGCGGGCTTCTTCGCCGGGGCGGCCGCGGTGGCGGCCGGGGCAGTCGTGGTCGTGGTCGCTGCTGTCGTCGCTGCCGCGGCGACTCCCGTCGCAACGAACCCGGCCAGGGCGATAGACGTCAGGAGGCTTCCAATCCTCATTGTGCTCACTCCGTTGAGGCCCCCCGGCGCCGATTAGGTACCAGCGGGCCGAGGCACCGCGCAATCTTGGCGGTGGCCAACCACGCAGTTGTGATCTGATTGCGGACAGCCGCCGCGGCCCGCCATGGTTTGTCGCCGGCCGACACGGCCGGGTTACCTCACACAACGCGACCCGCGACGCGTTTCGTGCATGTCCCGACCCAGGCCGAACCACCTCTGGCCGACATGCGCTATTTCTTGCAAGCGGGCTCATTGGGGTGCCCGCATGACGGCTGCTTGACGGCCGGTGGCTGCGGCGGCCTTGGCTGTGCCGGCCGCTGCTGCTGCATCTGCTGCTTCGGCTGGGCGTGGAACTCCGGTCTCTGCGGCCTGGGCTGAGCCTGCACCTTCAGCTGCGGGTTGCCGTTGTTGACTTTGAATTTCTGCTGGACACTGCCGCCGCCGTTTCCGTTGGCAGGCAACTTGTGGAATTTCGGCCCGTTGCCATTGACCTGGGCCCCACCATTGCCTTGCCCATTGGCCTGGCCGTTCAGCTGGCCGCCTTGATCGTGAAGCTTCTTGAACTTGCCGTTGGGCGGCTTCTGGCCTGAATTCTGGCCATTGAACGCCGATGGGCTGTTCACCCCATTCGCGGCAGACGTGCCGTTGGCGCCCGGAATCTTGCGCAACTTGGCATTCTTGCCCGTACCATTCTGGCCTTGCCCATTGCCCTGGCTATTGGCCCCATTCTGCCCATTCACCACCGGGTGTCCGGCCACGGCGTTTCCGCCGGCCGTGGCCTGCTTGTTCAGGGGCTTCCTAGAGTTGTTCTTGGGCAGATTCGGGTTGTTGGGCAGGTTCTGTCCATTGAGCACCGGCTTGCCATTGACGAGCGGCAGCGTCTTGCCGTCGGCACCGGGCAAGGCATGACCCGCCGGCTTGTTGGCAGGCAATGTCTTCGACAGCGGCATGACACCGCCCGGCTGCTGACCGCCCTGCCCCGGCTTCAGCGGGAGGCCGCCCGGGTTCTGCTTAGGCAGATTTGGGTTGTTGGGCCGGTTCTGTCCATTCAGCACCGGCTTGCCATTGACGAGTGGCAGCGTCTTGCCGTCGGCGCCGGGCAAGGCATGGCCCGTCAGCTTG
The DNA here is from genome assembly GCF_006441315.1 of Mesorhizobium sp. B2-4-19. Classification (NCBI taxonomy): domain Bacteria; kingdom Pseudomonadati; phylum Pseudomonadota; class Alphaproteobacteria; order Hyphomicrobiales; family Phyllobacteriaceae; genus Mesorhizobium; species Mesorhizobium sp. B2-4-19. Next base: position 281,896 of record NZ_VFUV01000001.1, read on the forward strand.
TTGGCAGGCAATGTCTTCGACAGCGGCGTGACGCCGCCCGGCTGCTGGCCACCCTGCCCCGGCTTCAGCGGGAGGCCGCCCGGGTTCTGCTTGGACAGCACGGTTTCCTTTTTCTGCAGGAAAGCCGGCAACGCCACCTTCGTTGCCAGCGCCGCCGCACCAAGGCCCACGGCGCCAGCAGTCAGTTTCTGGCCGGTGGTGAGACTGCCGCCCTGGTTGTTGTTCTCGTTGATCGTCGTGTTGTTGATGGTGGTGTTGTGGATGTTGTTGAAGATGACGTCGTTCGGCGGCGGGGAGATATCACGCGGCGGGTTCACCCAGGCGGGCACCGGCACGAAAACAGGTGTCGGCAGAAGGAAGATTCCGACCGGCGGCGGCGGCGGTGCCAGTTCAACGAAGTCGCGCGGCCGCGGCGGCAGGAAGATGACCGCCACGGGTGGCGGCGGCGCGAAATCGAATTCCGGGTCGTCGAAATAGAGCACGGGCCGGTCGACATAGACGATCTCATCGGGCGGTGGCGGCGGCACGTCGTAGGCGTAGACGGCAAAACCCCGCGGCGGTTCAAGCGCGGCATCGAAATGCTCGAGCCTGCGCCTTGCGTCCCAGGCGTGCGGACCGTGCGGATAGCGATCGAGATAGGACCAGTAGGCTTCGGGCGTATCCCTCAGCCAGGTCTGGCGCCAGGTGATCGCCTCGCGCCGCGCGGCCAGGATCGCGCGCACCCGCCTGGCCATCGGGTCGTGGGGATAGGCGACCAGAAAATCCTCGTAGCCACGCATCGTGTCGCGATCGAGAGCCGCGATATAGGCATCATGCGCATCGAAGTCGCGGATTTGCTTGGTCCGCATGGCGCCGACCTCGGCTGACGACATCTGCTGCGGCGGGGCATCCGGCCCGCGGTCGAAGAAGACGAAAGGCTCCGTGATCTTGGAGGCGTTCCAGGGCAATTCCGCACCCTGCGTCACCTCGTTGACGCGCAGGCGCGTGCGGTCGAAGACATCACCGAGCTGCAAGCCGCCATCCCTGATCATCTCGGCAAGCGCCTGCGCATAGGCGCCGTAAGGCCCTTTGCCTTCCGGCGCGACCGTGCCCGGGGCGGCGTTGAAGGCGATCAGCATGTTCGGGTCGGGATCGACCAGTGCAAGGCCGCCGGCCAGCGGCTGGTTCGACTTGGCGAAGGAGTTTGGCCGCGCCGCGTCCAGCACGACGATGTTGACCTTCGTCGGCAGCGCTGCAAGCGGCTTGGTGAGGTCGGATATCCGCACCGCGGCCATCGGCACGTCAGCGGCATTGGCGATCTGGGCATCGATAGGCGCGAAGTAGTTCTCGCCCTCGAACTGCAGGCCCTGGCCGGCCAGATAGACGAACACCACCGCGTCGGGACCGGCTGCCGTCACCTTGGCGAGGAAATCGCGATAGGCGCCGCGCAGCGATTCCTGGTCGACGTCGCGCGCGCCGACCACGTCGAACCCAGCCGCTTGTAATGTCTGGGCAATCAGGCCGGCATCGTTGGCCGGCGTCGCCAGCGCGCCCGCCGGATAGGCGGCATTGCCGATGACGAAGGCTAGGCGCTTTTGGCTTTGCGCCAGCGCCGCTGCCGTCGACCCGAACGCGAAAATGGCGAGGGCAAGAAAGAAGGCGAGAAGTTTCGAGACCGTCCGCATTACGATCATCCGTCAGGTGAGAATGCCTATGCCGGACTAGGCTGCTACAAGAAGGCGGCTTTGCGGCGTCAATCCGGCCGCTTTGGGCCGGGAGAGGCTGAAGTGGCTGGTCTCAACGAAACGTGATCACGGGCCGGCGTCAGCCGCGCCTTCTCCTGGGCTTTTCCAGCAGGGCGACAGCCTCGACATGGGACGACCACAGGAACTGGTCGATCGGCGTCACGCTTTTCAGGGTGTAGCCGCCGTCGATGAGGATGCGCAGGTCGCGAGCCAGCGTCACCGGATTGCAGGACACCGCGGCAACGAAGGGAACATCCGAGCGGGCGATCTGCTTCGACTGGTCCTCGGCACCCGCGCGCGGTGGATCGAAGACAAGGCCGTCGAAGGCGTTCAACTCCTTGAATGTCAGCGGCCGGCGGAACAGGTCGCGGCGCTCGCCCGTCACCCGCTTCAGGCCGGTCGCGAATCGTGCCCCCCGATCGAGCGCCGAGAGAGCCGCCGCATCGCCCTCCACCGCGTGGACTTCCGACTTCGCGGCCAACCGCAAGGCAAAGCTGCCGCAACCGGCGAAAAGATCGGCGACCTTCTTGGCGCGTTTCAAATGTCCGCCGACGATCTCGGCCATGGTCCGTTCGGCGGCCTCGGTCGCCTGCAGGAAGGCGCCGGGCGGCACGGCGACAGCAACGCTGCCAAACATGACCACGGGCTTCCTCGGTTCGATGATGATCTCGTCATCAATGGACAGCCTGGCAAAGCCTTGCGTCAGTACAAAGTTGGAAGCGATTCGGCGCTGATGCTCGCCGAGCTTGCCGGACTCATGCACCGCGACATCGAGGCCCGAACCCGTCACGGTGACCGCCATCCGGAACGATTTGGTGGTGGCGCATATCAAATCGGCGAGCGCCTTCAACCGGTCGAGTGCTGCGACGATCTCGGGCAGCGAGATCGGGCATTCCGATATGGAAATGATTTCCGGCGACAAATGACGGTTGAAGCCGAGCAGCATGCCCGTCTCGGCGCGCCGGGCGGCGAGCACGACACGGCGGCGCGTGTGCGGCGCGCAGGCGACCAATTCGTCGATGCCGCAATCGATGCCCTTCAGGGCGTGCACCACCTTGTCGCGTTTCCACTGGCGATAGGCTTCGGCCTCGAAATGCTGGAGGGCGCAGCCGCCGCATTCGGTGAAATGGCGGCAGGCGGGTTCGATGCGCAGCGGCGAGGCCTCCAGCACCGCCATCAGCGCGGCACGATCCCGTTCGCGCGCGGCGGTGACTGTCTCGCCGGGCAGCGTGAAGGGGATGAACAGGTCGCCGCTTTCGGTTTCGGCGATGCCGTCGCCCTGGGCGCCAAGCTTTTTTATGGTGAAGCGCGCGCTCATCGATCCTTGATCCCACCAAGCAGGAATTCGCGATTGCCGTCGCCGCCTTCGATCGGCGACAGATGCAGGCCGAGCGAACGCCAGCCCGGAACGGCGTCCAGCCAATCCTGCAACAGGCCGGCGACACGGGCGGCATCGAAGGGGTCTTTCAACAGGCCGCCCTTGCCGATCGCCTCGCGACCCGCCTCGAATTGCGGCTTGACCAGAAAGACCGCGGCAGCACCAGGCTTCGCGACGGCGAGCGCCGGCGGCAGCGCCAGTCTCAGCGAGATGAAGCTGACGTCGGAGACGATGAAATCCGGAATGCGGCCGGCAAGATCCGCGGCGGTGAGGTCACGGGCATTCAGTCCCTCGATGACCGTCACGCGCGGGTCCTTGCCGACATCGGCATGCATCTGGCCGTGCCCGACGTCGATGGCGGTGACATGGGAGGCACCACGCTCCAGCAGCACCTGGGTGAAGCCGCCGGTCGAGGCGCCGATGTCGAGGGCCTCGCGGCCGGCCGGATCGAGGCTGAAGTGATCGAGCCCGCCGAGGAGCTTCAGCGCCGCGCGCGAGACATAGCCTTGCGCCGGATCATCGATGGCAACAAGGCATTGCGGCGAAACGTTCTGACCGGGCTTACGGGCAATGGTGCCGTCAACCGTCACCGTGCCACGCTCGACCGCGTCGCGGGCACGCGAACGGCTGGCAAACAGGCCGCGCTGGACGAGCAGGTCGTCGAGCCGCTGGCGGGTGCTGGCAGGCGGAGGCGAGTTCATCGGCCTTCATGGCGAAAGCCGGCAGCGAAGGCAAGGACATTGGGGCCGGACAAGGCAAGAAGCGGCGACCCCATCGAGCCGCGCTACTGCTTGCCTCCATCGTGTGAGGTCCGGCAAAATGAAAATCGAGGAGACCAGCACTCTATTGTCGGAACCGGGGAGGACGAATGCTGACGGGAACCTGCCATTGTGGCGCAACCCATTGGACCCTGGAGGGCGACCCTGGGCCGATCACAGCTTGCAACTGCACGCTTTGCCGGCGCTATGGCGTGCTCTGGGCCTATGACTATGTCGACGAACGCATTCGCGTTTCGGGACCGATGGGCAGCTACACGCGCGCCGGAAAGGACATGCCGTCGCTCGAAATCCTGTTCTGCCCGACCTGCGCCTGCGTGCTCGCCTGGCGTGGTTTGCGCGCAGAGGCGTCTGGCCAAACACGCATCGCCGTCAATGTGCGGCTGGCGCCACCCGAGGCCGTCGCCGATCTGCCGATCGACCATTTCGATGGCCTCGACACGTACGACGACTTGCCGCGCGACGGCCGCTGTGTCCGCGACATGTGGTTTTAATCGCGGGGCGACATGCACTAGAAAATGGTACGCGAAACCTGGCGATCGACGGCTGGAGCCAAACCGTCATCGCGATCTCCCGAAGCTTGCTCACGTGGATGCTCGGTCGCAACCGCAGGCGCCGGAACAGGATCCGGCAGGACGACCAGTTGCGGCACCTGCTTGTAGGAAAAGCCGCCGCGGATATCGCCCACCTTGCCGGCGATGATGCCCATGGCCGCCTTTTCAAGGCTGCGATCATAGCGCGTTTCGGCGACGGCCGGCGCGACGATGACCGCTGAAAGCGCCACGCCGCACAGAAGCGTTCTCATTGTTTGTCTCCCTGCCTGATCACCGATCTAGCAGGGCGCCGTTGAAAAACGGCCAAGGGACACGGTAAGCAGAATGCCAAACGGCAGCGTTAACAATGTGTTAAGACGTCAAGCCGGCAAACTGATTGAAGCCCCTGAGACTTTGATTCACGCGCGCTGGGCGCGGGCTGTATGGCCGAGGGCGACAAATACCGTGCGCACGATGCCGGCGGCATCCAGACCGGCATCGGCATACATCTTCTCCGGCTTGGCGTGGTCGGTGAAAATGTCGGGCAGCACCAGCGGGCGCACCTTCAGACCGCTTTCCAGCAGTCCTTCATGGGCAAGGAACTGCAGCACATGGCTGGCAAATCCACCGATGGCCCCCTCCTCCACCGTGACCAGAACCTCGTGCGAGCGGGCGAGCCGGCGGACCAGATCCTCGTCGAGCGGCTTGGCGAAGCGGGCATCGGCAACGGTGGTGGAAAGCCCGGCCGCACCGAGTTCCTCGGCAGCGATCAGGCAATCCTGCAAGCGCGTACCGAACGACAGCAGCGCCACCTTTGTGCCTTCCCTGACGATGCGGCCCTTGCCGAGTTCGAGAACCGAGCCGCGCTCCGGCATGTCGACGCCGACGCCGTTGCCGCGCGGATAGCGGAAGGCGATCGGGCCCTCATCGTAACTCGCGGCGGTGCGCACCATGTGGCGCAATTCCGCCTCGTCGGCGGCCGCCATCACGACAAAGCCCGGCAGGCTTGCCAGGAAGGTGGTGTCGAACGCGCCGCAATGGGTGGCGCCATCGGCGCCGACGAAGCCGGCGCGATCGATCGGGAAACGCACCGGCAGCTTCTGAATGGCGACGTCATGGACGACCTGGTCGTAGGCGCGCTGCAGGAAGGTCGAATAGATCGCCGCGAACGGCTTGTAGCCTTCGGTCGCGAGACCGGCAGCAAAGGTCACCGCATGCTGTTCGGCAATGCCGACATCGAAGGTCCGTGACGGGAACACTTCGCCGAACAGATCAAGCCCCGTGCCGCTCGGCATGGCGGCGGTGACGGCGACGATGCGGTCGTCCTCGCGGGCTTCCCCAATCAGGCTTTCGGCGAACACCTTGGTGTAGGCCGGTGCGTTGGCCGGCGCCTTGGCCTGCGCGCCGGTGATGACGTCGAACTTGTTGACGCCGTGGTACTTGTCGGCGGCGGCCTCCGCCGGCGCATAACCCTTGCCCTTCTGGGTGACGACATGGATCAGCACCGGGCCTTCGCCATTGTCGCGGACGTTTTTGAGCACCGGGATCAGATGTTCGAGATTGTGGCCGTCGATCGGGCCGATATGGTAGAAACCGAGCTCCTCGAACAGCGTGCCGCCGGTGACGTAGCCGCGCGCATGCTCGACAGCCCTCGTGATCGCACGATCGGCACGCTTGCCGAGGTAAGAGGTCAGCTTCTTGCCGAAGTCGCGAAGGCCGGCATAGGCCTTGCCCGAGGCGAGACGCGCCAGATAGGCGCTCATGGCGCCGGTGGGCGGCGCGATCGACATGTCATTGTCGTTGAGGATGACGATGAGCCGGGCATCGAGCGCGCCGGCATTGTTCATCGCCTCATAGGCCATACCGGCCGACATGGCGCCGTCGCCGATGACGGCGATGACGTTGTTGCGGCCGCCGGAGAGGTCGCGGGCGGCTGCCATGCCGAGGCCGGCCGATATCGAGGTCGAGGAGTGCGCGGCGCCGAAGGGATCGTATTCACTCTCGGCGCGGCGGGTGAAGCCGGACAGGCCGCCTTCCTGTCGCAGCGTGCGGATGCGGTCGCGGCGGCCGGTCAGGATCTTGTGCGGATAGGCCTGGTGGCCGACATCCCAGATCAGCCGATCGTCAGGGGTGTTGAAGACATAGTGCAGCGCCACCGTCAGTTCGACCACGCCGAGGCCGGCACCGAGATGGCCGCCGGTGCGCGACACCGCGTCGACCAGTTCGAGGCGAAGCTCGGACGCCAGTTGCGGCAGCTCACTCTCGTCAAGCGCGCGCAGGTCCGCCGGGATGCGGACCTTGTCGAGAAGCGGCGTATGCGGCGTTGCGTTCACGGGAGCTCAGGCTTTCTGTTCAACGGCGGGATAAGCCGCCGGCCGGCGAAAGTAAATGCGTGTCGGTGACGCGGATCTATCAGGTCCCCTCGCAGATTTCCTCAGCTTTCCGGCAGCGGGATGAACTCTTTCTCATCTCCAGGAACGATATCGAAGCGTCCCGTCTTCCATTCCTGCTTGGCCTGTTCGATGCGCTCCCTCGACGAGGAGACGAAATTCCACCAGATGTAGCGCTGCGAGCCAAGCGAGGCGCCGCCGAACAGCATGAAATGCGCACCGGTTTGCGACGATATGATGATCTCGTCACCCGGCCGGAACACCAGGAGCCGCTCCGCCGGAAAGACGTCGCCCGAAATCGCGACCTCGCCTTCCAGCGTGTAGATGGCGCGCTCTTCCGCGTCGGCCGGAATCTTTATGCTGGCGCCCGGCGCCAGCCTAAGGTCAGCGTAAAGTGTCTCGGAATCGGCCCTCACCGGGGAGCGAAGCCCCTGGAAATCGCCAATGACGATGCGGCCGCGGACGCCTTCGGCATCGATCTCGGGCAGCCGCAAGGCAGCGGTGTTCTCGAACACCGGCGCCACTTCCTCCTTGCCATCGGGCAAGGCGAGCCATGTCTGCAGGCCTGAGATCGACATCGCCGCGCCGCGCAATTCCTCCGGCGTGCGCTCGGAATGAACGATGCCGCGGCCGGCGGTCATCAAATTCACATCGCCGGGCTGGATCACCATTTCGGTGCCCAGCGAATCCCGATGCCGAATCTTGCCATCGAACAGGTAGGTCACCGTCGACAGGCCGATATGCGGGTGAGGACGGACATCGAGAGCCTGGCCTGCCCGCAGGATCGCCGGACCCATGCGATCGAAGAAAATGAACGGCCCGACCAGCCGCCGCCTGGCGGTGGGCAGAGCGCGACGCACCTCGAAGCCGCCAATGTCCTTGGCGTTCGGGATGACCATCAACTCGATCTGGTCGCTGGCAAAGGCGTCGCCGGCTTCAGGGTCTTTCCCGGGAAAGAAGCTCATGGACTCTCCTTGTCATTGGTCGAGGGCCACGTGACGGCATCAGGCAAAGCGGATCGCCGCCTTTGCCCGCAGTTTGGCCGCCACCTCTTCGCGATTGCGCGGATGCTGGTTGGTTTCAAGCGAATCGAGAAGTTCGCGCGCCGATGCCGCGATGGCCTCGACCGCATGATCGAACGCATGCTGGTTCTGTTTCGACGGCCGTGTCGTTCCGCTCAGCTTGCGGACGAACTGAAGGGCTGCGTCACGCACTTCGTCATTGGTTGCGGGCGGGTCAAAATTGAACAGGGTCTTGATGTTTCTGCACATCGCTTCCGTATCTCCTCTTGTCCTGGAGCCGTTTCAATCGGGGCGAGCTTAATCCTCAACCATGATCGTGTCCAAAACCGGTAAGGCTGCTCCGTGCCTCAGTCCGCGTCGAGCGGCTCTGTTCCGACCGGCTTGCCGTCGCGCGACAGCCTGATCTTCTCGACCTTGTCCTCGGCGGCCTTCAGCAGCCGGTCGCAATGCGCCTTCAGCGCCTCGCCGCGCTCGTAGATCTTGATCGACTGGTCGAGCGGCACGTCGCCACGCTCCAGATCATCGACGATCTTCTCCAGCGCGTCGAGCGCCTGCTCGAAGCTCATCGCCTTGACGTCTTCGTTGGTTTCACCAGCCATCATTCATCCTTTCATCAGTCGCCCGACATGGGCGGCGACCGAAAATGCCAGTCCTTGCAGATCGTAGCCGCCCTCAAGCAGGCTGACGAGCCGGTTGCCGCTGTGGCGCGCGGCGCGCTGCATCAGCTGGCCGGTCGCCCAGTCGAAATCGTCCTCGGTCAGGTTGATCTCGGCCAGCGGATCGCGGTGATGCGCGTCGAAACCGGCCGAGATGATGATCAGGTCAGGCGCGAAATTGTCGAGCGACGGCAGCACCCGCGACAGGAAGGCATCGCGAAACGCCTCGCTGCCGGCCTGCGGCGCCAGCGGCGCGTTGACGATGTTGCCGGCGCCGGTTTCGGTCTTCGCGCCAGTGCCGGGATAAAGCGGCATCTGGTGCGTCGAGCAATAGAGAACCGAGGGATCGTCCCAGAAAATATCCTGCGTGCCGTTGCCGTGATGCACATCCCAGTCGACCACGGCGACACGCTCGGCGCCATGCTTCTTCTGGGCATAGCGCGCCGCGATCGCCGCCGTGTTGAAGAAGCAGAAGCCCATCGCGGTGGTCTTTTCGGCATGATGGCCGGGCGGCCTTGCGGCGACGAAGACATTGTCGGCGCGGCCTGCAAAGACGTCGTCGACGGCGGCGTTGGCGGCGCCGATCGCGGCGATCACCGCCTGCCAGCTCTTGGGGCTGGCGGTGGTGTCGGCATCAATGCGGGCAATACCCTCTTCGGGAATGGCGGCACGCACACGGGCGACGAAATCGGCGGGGTGCGCGTAGAGGATAGTGGCTTCGTCGCCCTCCGGCGCCTTGACACGATCGAGCGCGGCAAAGGCCTCGTCGTCGAGCACGCGCTCGATGGCGCGCAAGCGGTCTGGCCGCTCGGGGTGGCCGGGCGGCGTGATGTGTTCGAGGAAGATCGGGTGCGTGTAGAGACGGGTTGTCATGCCCCCTATCTAGTGCCCCGGCGCCGCGATGGCCATGCATTGCGGCTCGATCACTGGGGAAAATCGCGCCTGCGTCCGTTGGCGTCGCTGCGGGGATTGGCGCGGCCAAGGCTTCGGCGTAAGGTCGCGCCACTGCCTGGTGCCCGCCGCAAGCGGGAGAATCGGGAACACGGTTGAATCCCGTGGCGTGCCCAACGCTGTGAGGGGGACCGCGCCGGTAAATGCCACTGTCGATGACGGGAAGGCACCGGACGCGGGTTGATCCCGAGCCAGAAGACCGGCCTGGCAGGCATCGTCATCCGCATGGTCAGGCGGCTGGCATCAGAGCAACGTGCGTCCAGTTGGATGCACAAAGTGCGCTCTGACGGTGTGGAACTATTGCAATCGCAAGGGGACGAGCGATGCCGGAACACATGACCGCTCCTGTGGGCGACGGATTTGACCAGACGGCGCGCGACGCGGTCTATCGCGCCATGTTCACGCGGCGCGACGTGCGCAGCCATTTCCTGCCCGACGCGCTCGACGACGAGGTGCTGGCGCGGCTTTTGCTTGCCGCACATCACGCGCCATCGGTCGGCTTCATGCAGCCATGGAATTTCATCGTCATCCGCGACGCCGCGCGACGGGCAGAGGTACGCGACCTGTTCCTGGCCGCGCGCGAACAGGAACTGCCTGAAATCGAGGAGGAACGACAGGCGCTCTACCGCAAGCTGAAGCTCGAAGGTATCTGCGAAAGCGCCCTCAACATCTGCATCACCTGCGACCGCCGGCGCTCGCAGGGTTCGCCGCTGGGCCGCTGGCACAATCCGGAGATGGATCTCTACAGCACGGTCTGCGCGGTGCAGAATTTCTGGCTGGCCGCGCGTGCCGAAGGCGTCGGCGTCGGCTGGGTCAGCATCATCGAGCCGCAAGCGTTGAAGAGCCTGCTGTCCATTCCCGAGCATGTGACGCCCGTCGCCTATCTCTGCGTCGGCCGGGTTTCCGAGTTCGCATCCAAACCAGACCTGGAAACACATGGCTGGGGCCGGCGGCTGCCGCTGCCCGACCTGATCATGAGCGAGACTTTTTGCGGGCAAGGTGAGGCGCCACTGAAATCGACCGTGGCCCGCCTCAACGCCTCCGATGTCGCGCCGGCGACGACCTGCCCAGCCGATCAGTTCGTCGCGCCGGCCGTGCCCCAGCGCGAGCCACCAAAGGAGGCCAGCGCCTTGTCCTTCAACTCCCTGAACTTCGACGAGGCCTCGGCCAGCCTGATATCCCAGGCCGGATCGGGCACCTGGCCGGCGATGGTCTTGAAATAGACCTGCATCAGGCAAGCGATGGCGAAAGGCTCGATGAAGGCCGCCTTGAAGGCCCAGGCGAGGACGATGGCGAGCACGAAGGCCCAGCCGGCGAGCTGTCCGGGCATGATGAAGAGAATGGCGCCGGCCGGAGCCAGCATCAGCAGGAAGATGACGAAAGAGACGCCCCACATGATGACCGCCAGCCAGACGGCGTTCTTGACCATGGTCTTGCCGTTCTGGGCGTAGAGCACCACGCCTTGCCGAGCGGTTTCGAACGGTGAGGACGAGTTGATGCGGATGTTGTAGCCGAGGATGATCTCGTCGACATAGGTGAGCGACAGACGGATCACCGTGTTGATGAAGGAGACCAGACCGCTCAGCCCCGGAATGGGCAGGAAAGCGGCGATGCCACCGAGCAGGCCGGTGATGGCGCGGATGGCGCCCTTGACCAGCTGGTCGACGACGAAAAGGATATTGGCCTCGGCGAAACGCTCGGTCACGACCTGCCTGGCATAGGCAATCTGGTTCTGGCCGTCGGGGACATCCCGGCCGTCGATCAGATGGACCATCACGGCGATATGGCCGGCCTTCACGACGTAGAGGATATATTCGCGGATCCAGTAGACGGCGATCGAAACCACGCCGAAGCCGACCACGCCGCCCCACAAGGCAAAGGACAATGGCCCGTCGGGATCCGTGGAGATATGGCCGATGCCAAAGCCGACCGACGCTCCCGTGCCGGTCGCCACAATATAGGCAAGCGTGATGCCGAAATAGACGATCATGCGAAAGACAATGAAAGGCCAGGTCCGCATCATGATGGACACCGACGTGCCGATATCGAAATCCCACATGCCCGAATCTCCCCTCAGAGATGGCTGGGAAGGATGCGCTCACCCCGAGGATTGTCAATCATGAGCGGTGGACAGCTTCGCTTTCAATCTCCTCAGGGCCGTAGCCGACAAGCGATCCCTCAAGAGCAGGCGCAAAATCGCAGGATGGGATACCACTTACCTCAAGACAATCCTCGGTAGCCCAACCCGTTAACCCGGATTCGGAGCCCTGGGTGGACAGCGGCGCGCAACGGGATTTAGCTCTGTTGCGAAGCTGGTTTTCTGAGCAGCCCCTCGAGCAGTTGCTTGAACGCCGCAACCACGATCTTCGACGTCGCTTCCGGGTCGTTCGAATTGGCGATCCGCTGCGCCGCCTGGCTGCTCGCCCCGTTGATCAGCCGCGCGGCGGTCTCGGGGTCGACGCCCGGGACGACCACCCCTTCCCCCTGCAGCGCGGTCAGATGATCGGTCATTGAACCGACGCAGGCATTGGCATTCGACCATTGCGCGGGATCGCCCAGTACGGCCGGACCGTCGCGGAACATGATGCGCTGGATTTCCGGCTCCAGCGCCATCTCGATATAGGTCGTGCACTCGTCGACGAAATGCTGCCAGCGGGTCGGCGCTCTCGACGCGACCTCATTGACCCGAGCAGCCATCTCGCCGTCGATTTCGGCGATAACCGCCTCCAGCAGTCCCTTCTTGTCGCCGAAATGGTGGTAGAGGGCGCCGCGCGTCAGCCCGGCCGATGCCGTGAAATCATCCATCGACGCTTCGGCATATCCGATCGTGCCAAAGGCCTGGCGGGCCGCGGCAATCAGCTTGGCGCGCGTCTCGGCGATCATTTCCTTGCGGGGTCTGTGCATTTCCGGCTGGTCCTATTCACATACGCTCCGTATGCCAATTGACATACGCCGCGTACGCTCTATCTAATCCTCATACGCTTCGTATGTAATTGTCGAACCGCCCTTTGTCGAGGAACCCCATGCAAAACCCCTATTCGGAAATCTTCCGCGCCCCTGGAGCGAGGGGCTTTGCGGCCGCCGGCTTCATGGCGCGCCTGCCGATCGCCATGGCGCCGATCGGCATCGTGGCAATGCTGTCGCAGACGCGTGGCGAATACTGGCTGGCGGGTGCCGTCTCGGCGACATTCGCGCTGGCCAACGCATTCCTGGCGCCGCAAATATCAAGACTGGTCGACCGCCTTGGCCAGACGCGGATCGTCGTGCCCACGACAATCATCTCCGTGCTCGCCTTCATCACGCTGGTCGCGGCCGCCAATCAGGACTGGCCGGTCTGGACGCTGTTCGTGTCGGCGCTGCTGGCGGCGGCCATGCCCAGCATGCCGGCCATGGTGCGCGCGCGCTGGACGGAGCTTTTCCGGGGTCGGCCCGAGATGAACACCGCCTTCGCCTTCGAATCGGCGGCGGATGAACTGGTCTATATCGCCGGCGCATCGCTGTCGGTCGGCCTCAGCGCCGCCCTGTTTCCGGAAGCGGGCATGCTGGCAAGCACACTGTTCCTCGCCTTGGGCTCGACCGCGTTCATCCTGCAGCGATCGACCGAGCCGCAGGTGCGCCCGGTGGACCATGGCTTGAGCGGCTCGGCGATCCGCCTGCGGCCGGTACAGGTCATCACCTTTGCCCTGATCTTCATCGGCGCGACCTTCGCGACGACGGAAGTGAGCACGGTGGCCATCACCAAGGAGCTCGGCCAGCCCGGCGCAGCCAGCCTCGTCATCGGCGTTTACGCGCTGGGGTCGTTCGTGCTCGGCATCATTGTCGGCGCGCTCAACCTGAAGGCACCGCTGCAACGCCAGCTCGCCATCGCGGTCGCCCTGGTCGCGCTCGGCACGCTGCTGCCGCTCACCGCCAACAGCGTACCGCTTCTGGCGCTGACCGTCTTCATCAGCGGCGTGGCGATATCAGCGGCGTGGCGATCTCACCGACCTTCATCACGGCCTTCGGACTGATTGAGCGGCATGTTCCCGAAGCGATGCTGACCGAAGGCATCACCTGGGTGACCACCGGGATCGGCATCGGCATGGCGCTGGGCTCCTTCGCCGCCGGCGCCGTGGTGGATGCGTTCGGCGCCCAGAACGGTTTCTGGGTGTCGGTGGCATCGGGCACGATAGCGCTCGCCACTGTGCTGCTCGGCCAGCGCATCCTGGCCACGCATAAATGCGAGTTGGACGGATGCGAAGCAGTCGCCGTTCCGGCCGAGTGACAGCCAGCATATGTCGACATTCAGGTCAGGCCGACCTGACCTGAATGTCGATATATTTTAGAGGATCTCGGTCTTGGCTATGTGGATGCCAAACCCTTCGAGACCGACATAGTGGCGCTCGCGCGAGGCGATCAGGTTGATCGAGGAAATGCCGAGATCCTTCAGGATCTGCGCGCCGAGGCCGATTTCACGCCATTCGTTCTCGCGGCGGCGCGCCTCTTCGTGATCCTCGCGGTCACCGCTCAGCGGACGCTTGCGCTCCTGGTGCGCGACGCCGACGGAGCCCTCTCTGAGATAGACGATGACGCCGCGTTTGCGCTCGCCCATCGCCTTCATGATGCCGTCCAGGCGATGGCTGGTGCCGAAGACATCCGTCACCACATCCTCGGAATGCAGACGCACCGGCACGTCCTCGCCATCGCGAATATCGCCGAACACGACTGCGACGTGATGCATCGTGTCCCAGGGCAGCGTGTAGGTGAAGACCTGCGCCTTGCCGCCAAGCGTGTCGATATCGGAGCAAGCGACGCGCTCGACCAGCGTTTCCTTGCGCTGGCGGTAAGCGATGAGGTCGGCGACCGAAACCTGCTTCAGGCCATGCTCTTCGGCGAAAGCCTGCACCTGCGGGCCGCGCTTGACGGTGCCGTCATCGTTGACCAATTCGGAAATGACGCCGATCGGCGGCAGGCCGGCAAGCTTGCAGAGATCGACCGCCGCTTCGGTATGGCCCGAGCGCATCAGGACGCCGCCTTCGCGGGCGATCAGCGGGAAGATGTGGCCGGGGCGGACGAAATCGGAGGCGCCGACATTGCCGTTGGCGAGGTTGCGCACGGTCAGCGTGCGATCGTCAGCCGAAATGCCCGTCGTCGTGCCATGCTTGAAATCGACGCTGACGGTGAAGGCGGTGGTGTGGGCCGAATCGTTGTCGGCGACCATCGGCTGCAGGTTGAGCCGCTTTGCTTCCTCGCGCGGCATCGGCGTGCAGACGATGCCCGAAGTGTTGCGCACGATGAAGGCCATCTTTTCCGGCGTGCAGTGAACGGCGGCGACGATCAGGTCGCCCTCGTTCTCGCGCCCGTCATCATCCATGACGACGACGACCTCGCCGCGTTCGAATGCGCGGATGGCTTCGACAATCTTCTTCTGATCGTAAGGCATGGGATGCTCGCTTCGCTCGCAGGGACTAGGGAATAGGCAGTAGGGAAATGAAAGGCTGTGTCGGGCGGCCAACTGCCTATTCCCTACTGCCTATTCCCTTCCCCGTCTGTCCCCTGTGCCGCAGATAGTGATCGGCAATGGCGCAGGCAACCATTGCCTCGCCGATCGGCACGGCGCGGATGCCGACGCAGGGGTCGTGCCGGCCCTTGGTCATCACCTCGACGTCGTTGCCGTCCTTGTCGATCGACTTTCGCGGCGTCAGGATCGATGAGGTCGGTTTGACGGCGAAGCGCGCAATGATCGCCTGGCCGGTCGAGATGCCGCCAAGGATGCCGCCGGCATTGTTGGACAGGAACACCGGCTTGCCGTCATTGCCGATGCGCATCTCGTCGGCATTCTGCTCGCCGGTGATATGGGCGGCCTCGAAGCCGTTGCCGATCTCGACGCCCTTGACGGCGTTGATCGACATCAGGCCCGACGCAATGTCCTGGTCGAGCTTGGCATAGATCGGCGCGCCAAGCCCTGGCGGCACGCCGTCGGCGACGATCTCGATCACGGCGCCGACCGAGGATCCGGCCTTGCGGATACCGTCGAGATATTGCGTGAAGACGGGAACCGAAGCGGGATCGGGTGTGAAGAACGGATTCTCCGCGTCGCCGATGAAATTCCAGTTCCAGTTGGCGCGGTCGATCGATTTTTCGCCCATCGAAACCAGGGCGCCGCGCACCACCATGCCCGGCACGACCTTGCGGGCGAGCGCGCCGGCGGCGACCCTTGCCGCTGTCTCGCGGGCCGAGGAGCGGCCGCCGCCGCGATGGTCGCGTATGCCGTATTTGACGTCATAGGTGTAGTCGGCATGGCCCGGCCGGTATTGGCGGGCGATCTCGCCATAGTCCTTGGAACGCTGGTCGACATTCTCGATCAGCATGGAGACCGGCGTGCCGGTGGTGATCATCGTCTGGCCGTCCTCGTCGAGGACGAAACCAGACAGCACCTTCACCTCGTCGGGTTCGCGGCGCTGGGTGACGAAGCGCGACTGGCCGGGCCGGCGCTTGTCGAGTTCGGCCTGGATCTCGTCACGCGTGAAGCGGATGCCGGGCGGGCAGCCGTCGACCACGCAGCCAAGTGCTGCGCCATGGCTTTCGCCCCAGGTGGTGACGCGGAAAAGGTGGCCGAACGTGTTGTGAGACATGGATAAAGTGCCCTGCCGGCAGCGGAGCCGGTTGAAGCCTGCGTTCTATTGGCGTTTTTTGCGGTGGTCAAACTGTCATCCCTGCCGTTTAAGTTTTGACACATTCGGCTGGTTTCTGCTTTCTTCCATCCGCCGTTGAGGATCCGCCGCCACAGTGCCGGCGCAATGACCAAAGAGGACGATCATGCGTACCCTGATTGGCGCTGTTGCCGCCGCCCTGCTCTATTCCACCGCCGCGTTCGCCGGACAGACCGAAGGCCTGATCAAGAAGATCGACAAGGACGCGCTGACCCTGACGCTGGACGACGGCAAATCCTACAAGCTGAACGCCGAAACCGATCTCGACTCGCTGAAGCCGGGCATGGACATCGTCATCGCCTACGACGTGACCAATGGCGAGAATGTCGTGACCGATATGCAGTTGCCTGACAGCGACACGAACTGAGCATCCCAACCTGAATTGGATGCGGCACGGCCGAGTGAAACCCGCTTTTTTGGCAGCCGTCGCCGCCCCTTCGCCTGCTGGCGACGTCCCGCGCGCCGTGCCAAGGCAGGCGCAGACTATCCCGGTTAAGCCGGAACCGAAATGGCGGCCACGGCCATCAAATCGCCACTGGCGATTGAGAGCAGTTAGGCCCGCGAAACGATCCGCAAGCCGTCTATCAGTGGACCATAGTACTTATTGATTATATCAATGTGATTTTGATTATAAGATATAGATTTAAGAAAATTTACATTAAAGTAATCCACCCAGAATTCGCCACTTTTCCCACCTATAAGCTTGCTATCATATAACCTTTGCCTCGATATTGTATTTATTTCTAGATCGTATTCAAAAAAAATGACTTCCTTCTTGGAGTCGTCAAATAGTAAAATTGGTGTTGTCAGATGCCCAGATTGAATGAGAGCCAAAATCTCGTAGCTAAATATCGATAATTCAAGCGCTAGGAATACGTCAGGCCTTCCTGATAATATATACTTTCTTTCAGAGAAATTTTCGTTTACGTAATTTTCAACTATAATAGATATTGGAATACTATTAATTTTATATTCCTCGTGATCCAATGGATCGTACGGAATCGGAGTGTTCACCATCGTCCTTTTCGGAAGACACAAAACCCCCCCATCAACTGAAACGTTTTCGAACAAATCAACCGGGACAATTCGATTAGCTGAATCTACGTCTAGCAGTAAAACGTTGTTTTTTGCGAAAAATCCTTCCGCCTCTGGCAAAATAAATTGTTTCTGCTCAACATCGTAGAATGACATTCTTCGGCCTCTTACTTGCTATCTTTACTACCTTCTGACGATCCGTCAGACTTATCATTTTCTGACGATCCGTCAGATTTATCACTTTCCGATCTTTCAGCGTCTTTTTGGGAATCCTTTGTTCTATCAACAAATGACCCTTTTATCTCGGCTTTCTTTTGTCCAGGCTTTGTAATGGCCCAGCCAGGTTTTCCTGTAGATGTTCGGCCTGGATATGTATCAACTTTCGTGCCGTCAGGTAGCGTTGTTGTTGTGCCGACATTCGTCACATCCTGATTCGCACCTGGAATACCCTTCAGCTTGCTCTCAAACGTGCCGGGGTCTCCGGGAACCTCATAGCCCTTTGTCCCTTTGTCAGTTGGCGTCGCTCCTCCAAAGATGGAATCAACATCCGGATTTCCACTGCTTATGCCAGATGCATTCTTACCGTCTTTGTTTTCGGGAGCCGCTTCCTGATTGGCCGTAGGCCCGAAAATCATGCTGCCGAGGTTATCAAGGCTTTTTTGACATGAGGTGCAGCCCATGTAGGCAGCAACAGCTAGGCCTCCGATAATGAGGCCCCCCAATAACGCTTCGGCACCATCGTCAACGATTGCTATATGCCCATTCGGATCGCTTTTGTTGATCGGATCATTTTGAGAATATGCGTAGCGGTTTGTTCCCACCCCCGGCAATGTCGGGTCCATTGTATCGGGCGAGATGAAACGGACAGACTGGACATTGTGGTGTGCATTCTGTTGCCGAATCACGTGCGAGCCGTACGCTGATGCCGCATAGGCTCCGGCCGTGCCGGAAACCGCCATAGACACCGCCAGCACCATGGCCAGCAGGCGTTGCAAAATCTTTCCTGTCGTCAATCTCATCATTAAATCCCCGCCATCCCAAATCGCCCTTGGTGACTAATTCAGCGTCGGCTCACGCCAACCGAGTGCTTCAGCCTTGGCGAAAGCTTCCTGATTAGCGCGGTGCAGTTCGGCTGCGCGCGGCATCTCGCTTGACGGAATGTCGCTTTCGTTCGGATATTTCTTGATGAAATCCCGATCCAGCAGCCGATAGTAGGCTGTGCCCTTCTTGACCATCGCATAGGCGTCGGTCGGGTCCCGCCTCTATCAACACATCGGCGACGGTGATTGCATCCTCGTAGCGCCCGGTCGCAATCAAATTGTCGAGAATGCCGGTCGCGATGATAGCAAGCGCTTCGCGGCGGCTCATTGTCTTGAGGTAGACGCCATTGCGCACCGCCTCGTCGGTCATCGGCGTGATCTTGCGATAGTGCTCGTCACGGGCGAAGCCCGCGCCGCTCGTCGTTTCAAGATTCCATGTCTTGCCCGTGGCGTCGTCGGTGAATTTCACGAACACATGCAACGGCGCGGTCGAGAGCGTCAGGTTGAGGCCGAGCCGTTCGCCAAGCGCGAGAAACAGCATCGGCATCGAAATGCAGTTGCCCTTTTTGGTGGCGAGGTAGCGTGTCAGCATCTGCGCGCCGGGCTGTTGGCCGAATGGGTCGGAGAGATCATATTGAAATGGCTTGCCGCCGTTCCACCGTCCCGGCTCGTAGAGGAAGGCCCGTAGAGCCTTCATCTTCTCCATGCTGGTCGTCGCCTGTTCGGGCGGCAACGTGCCGAGCATCTTATGGATCGTTGCCGCCATGCCGTCGAGTTCGGCAAGCGTGGCGGTTTCGTCAATGCTGGGGTCAGCGAATTTGTCCACGGCCAGCTTGGCGTGGGCAAAGTCCAACTCAGCGGCGGGTGCATCGAGCAGCTGGCGAACAAAGATCGCGGGCGCTTCACCTGATATAGCGGGACAAGCCCACGCAACGCCGAGCATCAGCACGAAAAGAGATCTGGCAGCCAAGCGGTTCATCAGGTTCCCTCTCCGACCGCAGGCAAAAATTTGACAATTGCGGCCCGATTAAAGATAGAGCCCGGACGGGTTTCCACCAGAAATTGCAAGAAATTCTCATTCAGGTGTTGCCGCTCGTGGGTTGAAAACAGCCTCGCATGGGACTTGCTGTCGGCGAGCTTAAACCCACTCCAGGTTCTGGCCTTCAAGTTTGAGCACGCGATCGTGCGGTATTTCCAGGTTCGCGGCCTCGTCCTCCGCCATATCGAGCACGAAACGGAACAGGGTGCGCATGACGCCGCCATGCGTCACGCAGACCGTCTTGCGGTCGATCCCGTCGAAGCAGGGTTTCACCCGTTCGAGCAGCATCTGGTAGCTTTCCGCCCCCTCGCCGGGCGGCTGGAAGTTCCATTTGTCCAGTGCGCGGACCCGGCTTGCTCCGGGAGACTGCGTCTCGAGCTCGGCGAAGGTAAAGCTCTGCCAGTCGCCGAAATTGACCTCGACCAGCCTGATATCGGTTCGATAGGCGAGCGGATCGAGCTTCATCGCGGCGCGGACGCGTTCCATCGTTTCGCGCGTCCGCCGCATCGGGCTGGCGACGAAGTCGAATTCCCCGGGGTCGCCGACAAGTTCGGCCAGCCGGCGCCCGTTCGCGGTCGCCTGCTCGCGGCCAAGGGCATTGAGATCGGTGTCGGCTTGGCCCTGAAGCCGGAACTCGGCGTTCCACGCGGTCTGGCCGTGGCGCACGATATAAACCAGCGGGTACATCAGGTCTTCCGGAGGTCGGGCCAGGGCCTGGGCGCAGGATGAGCGGAGGGCGTTATTCCTTGACCGTCGAAATGTCAGGCGCGTCGACCGCCTTCATGCCGACCACGTGATAGCCGGAATCGACATGGTGCACCTCACCGGTGACGCCACGCGACAGGTCGGACAGGAAATAGACGCCGGAATCGCCGACCTCCTCCTGCGTGACCGTCTGCTTCAGCGGCGAATTGTATTCGTTCCACTTCAGTATGTAGCGGAAATCGCCGATGCCCGAGGCGGCCAGCGTCTTGATCGGGCCGGCCGAGATCGCGTTGACGCGGATCTTCTTGCCGCCGAGATCGACGGCGAGGTAACGCACGCTGGCTTCGAGCGCGGCCTTGGCGACACCCATGACGTTGTAGTGCGGCATCACCTTCTCGGCGCCGTAGTAGGTCAGCGTGAGCAGTGAACCGCCCTCGGTCATCAGCGCCTCGGCGCGCTTGGCGATGGTGGTGAAGGAAAACACCGAAATGTCCATGGTGCGCAGGAAATTGTCGCGCGTCGTCTCGACATAGCGGCCGGTCAGCTCGTCCTTGTCGGAGAAGGCGATGGCATGGACGAGGAAGTCGAGCTTGCCCCAATGCCCGGCGACATTGGCGAAAACCTCGTCGAGGCTAGCCGGATCGGTGACATCGCAATGGCCGGCGACAAAGGCGCCCAGTTCCCCCGCCAACGGCTCGACGCGCTTCTTGAACGCCTCGCCCTGATAGGTCAGCGCGATCTCGGCGCCATGGTCGACGCATGCCTTGGCGATGCCGTAAGCAATCGACCTGTTGTTCGCGACGCCAAGAATAAGGCCGCGCTTGCCGGCCATCAGGCCCTGTCCACCCGCCATGTGAGCGCTCTCCGCAAGGTTTGTGCTTTGTGGAGTGCCTATCGCACAGGCACACAGCCCCTTCAAGCGCTCAAACCTGACAGTTCGGGGGACAAGAGCGCTGGATCAGCCTTTTTGACCACGCAGCAACGCTTCGAGCGCGCTGTCGCCGCCTTCCGGCAGCATGATGCGGACATGCGCGTAGAGATCGCCATGGCCGCCGGCCTTTTCCGGCAGGCCCCTGCCCTTGAGCCGCAGGACCTTGTCCGAGCTCGACCAGGCGGGAACGTTGACCGCCAGCCTGCCGGTCGGCGTCTCGACCGGCACCTTGGCGCCCAGCACCGCATCCGCCAGCGACACCGGCAGATCGGCATGCAGGTCGCGGCCCTCGATGCGGTAGCGCGGATGCCGGCGGATATGGATCTTGACCAGCGCGTCGCCGGGCTGGCCCGGCCCCTGCTCGCCCTGCCCCTTCAGCCGGATGGTCTGGCCATCCTCGACAAAGCCCGGCAGTTTGACCGCCACCTTGCGGCCATCGGGGAACATCGCGGTCACCTTTTCGGCGGTCGCCGCTTCCTCGATGGTGACGTCGAGCGTGACGTTCAGATCGGCCGCTGTCGCGGGCTGGCGGCGGTCGCCCATGCCGGCACCGCGCGCGCCTGAAAAGGCGTCGCCGAAGATCTGGCTGAAAATATCGCTGTTGCCGTCGAACGGATCCCCGCCCGGGCGCCCCGAACGGAATTCGAATCGCGAACCGCCGGCGCCTTGCTGGCGGCGAAACCCGGCAAAGGGGTCGCCGCCACCGGCGGCGCCCTCAAAGCCCTGGAAGCGCGGCTTGCCGTCGGCGTCGATCTCGCCGCGATCGAAAGCGGCACGGTTCTTCTCGTCGCCGACGATCTCATAGGCCTGATTGGCCGCGGCAAAACGGTCCTTCGCCTTGGGATCATTCGGATTCTGGTCCGGATGATGTTTCTTGGCGAGTTTCCGGTACGCCGATTTTATGTCCTTGGCCGATGCGTTCTTTGCAACGCCCAGGACCTCATACGGGTCGCGCATGCTTCCTGCCCTGGAAATGAGTTGAGTCCATACTTGCCTCCTATATGCGCTCGGATAGGAAGAAATTCCAGTAGCTGATGGCCATATTGAAAGCGGAAATCAGAGCGCCTTGAAGCCCTGCATGCGCCAGCCGCCGGCACTGGCCAGGCAGAGCTCGCCCTCGAACATGGCAACGCCGTCAAAGCTTTCGCGCGAGGCCTTGAAGCGGCGGCAGGTCTGGCCCCTGTCCTTCAATTCCGCCAGTTCGGTGATGGAGCCGCGCGAGCCGGTGCCGGCATTAGCCCACGGCACGGCCTGGCCGCCGAGTTGCTCGATGTCGGCGGAGGACACCGCATTGCCGATCGTCGTCTGGTCGGAGTCGCGATCCGAATCGGCAGGCACCGATGGAGCCTGGGTGCTGCTGGTCAGGATCGAGCGGTCGACTTCGGCCTTTTCCAGACTGAAGCCACCCGCGCCGCAGGCGGCAAGCGGCAAAGCCGCCGCCACGATCGCCGCTTTCGCGCTGGCCGAAGCGATAACGCCCCATTGCCTGCTGTCAAAAGCTTGCGCGATACGCGACAATCGGCAACCTCCCTGATTTCGTGACAATTTGAGAAAAACTATGAGCGACACAGAGTTAACAACCAGTGACTTTGCCGAAGCGGCCGAGCCGTTTCGCCTCTTTGCCGAATGGCTGGACGACGCCACCAAGAGCGAAATCAACGATGCCAACGGCGTGGCGCTGGCGACCGTCGATGCCGAAGGCATGCCGGATGTGAGGATGGTGCTGCTGAAGGGGTTCGATGAAGGCGGCTTTGTTTTCTACACGAATTTCGAGAGCGCGAAAGGCCAGGAGATTCTTGGCAGCATGAAGGCGGCGATGTGTTTCCACTGGAAATCGCTGCGCCGGCAGGTGCGCATTCGCGGCCCGGTGGAGATCGTCAGCGATGCCGAGGCCGACGCCTATTACGCGACGCGCCCACGCGGCAGCCGCATCGGCGCCTGGGCGTCGAAGCAGTCACGGCCGCTGGAAAGCCGCTTCGCGCTGGAGAAAGCTGTCGCCGAATACACAACGCGCTACGCCATCGGCGAGATTCCGCGGCCGAAGCACTGGTCGGGTTTCCGCATCGTGCCGAAGACGATCGAGTTCTGGCACGACCGTCCGTTCCGGCTGCATGACCGGGTGGTCTTTACCCGCAACGCCAAAGGCGATTGGGACAAGACGCGGCTTTATCCCTGAGAGGGCAAGGCCTCAGCTCCTCTTCCTGGTCATGAACGCGGTGAGCGCGGCGCGCGCCTCATCCGACTTCAGCCGCTCGCGAAAATGCTGGCTTTCCTCGCCGATGCGGGCGACGAGATCGTCGCGCGAGCCACGCATGAGGTCGCGCGCGATCTTCAGCGCCTGCGGCGGCTTGGCGGCGATCTGGCCGGCGGCCGCCAGCACCGAGGCCTCCAGCGCGCGCTCCTCGATCACGTCGTAGATCAGGCCGGCGGCCTTCGCGCGCTCGGCGGAAAAACCTTCGCCAAGGCCGAGCAGCGCGAAGGCGCCTTGCTGACCCAGGATGCGCGGCGCCAGCAGACTGGAGCCGGCCTCGGGCACCAGGCCAAGATCGACGAAAGGCGTCCTGAACACGGTGCGCGGCGTGGCGAAGGTCAGGTCGCAATGCAGGTTGATCGTCGTGCCGATGCCGACCGCGATGCCGTCGACGCCGGAGACGATGGATTTTTCGACCCTGGCCAGCGCCATCAGGAAATCCCAGACTTCCGTGCCGCCGTCACCGCCGGTGGCGACAACCATGAAATCGGCAAGATCGTTGCCGGAGGAGAAGGCGCCGGGCACGCCGAGGAAGACATGGACGCGGATCGCCGGATCGGCATCGCCTTCGGCAAGCGCCGCCGACATCTTTGCATACATGGCACGCGTCAGCGCGTTCTTCTTGTCGGGACGGTTCATGCGGATGATCTGGATGGCGCCCTTGCGCTCGACGAGGATATGGTCTGTCACGGTCTTCTTCCCTGGTGAGCGCTGTGAGAATTCAAGCTGATATCAGCGTCTTGCCGGCGGCAGCGAGGCTCTCCGCGCCGTCGATGACGCGTTCCTTCAGGGCGAGAGCCTCGCCGAGCAGGTTTTCGGCGAAGAAGCGGCACAGGGCGATGCGGTCCTGATCGGCAAGCGCGCCGCGCGCCAGATAGGCGCCGCCGGCGGCAAGCGAGATCAACCTGAGATACGGCGTCGCTCCCGCCAGCGCCTCGTCCGACCGACCGTCGGCCGACAGTTTCTGCAGGAAGCGCGTCGCTTGCGTCAGGTCGCCAAGGGCTGCGTCGAGCGCATCGGCGGTGCGGCCGAATCCTTGCAGGTTGGAAGTACGCACGGCTTTGGCGACGGCGGCCAGTTCGCCGATGAAGCCATGCACATGTTCGCCGCCGCCGAGCGGCAGCTTGCGGGTGACCAGATCGATCGCCTGGATGCCGTTGGTACCCTCGTAGATCGGCGCGATGCGGGCGTCGCGGTAGAAGGCTGCAGCGCCGGTTTCCTCGATGAAGCCCATGCCGCCATGCACCTGCACGCCGAGCGAAGCCACTTCGACGCCGACATCGGTCGAAAACGCCTTGGCCAGCGGTGTCAAAAGATTGGCGCGGTCGCGCCAGTGTGACGCCTGATCGCCATCCGAGACCCGCGCCATGTCGATGGCGTGGGCGCAGGAATAGCTGATCGCCCGCGCCGTCTGCGTCAGCGCCTTCATGGTCAGGAGATTGCGTTGCACGTCGGGGTGATGGACGATCGGCGCCATGCCGGCGCCGGCATAATCCGCCGCCTTGCCCTGGCGGCGCTCATTGGCATAGGCGATCGCCTTCTGGGTGGCGGCTTCCGCCACCGCGACACCCTGCATGCCGACGGCCAGGCGGGCATTGTTCATCATGGTGAACATGCAGGCGAGACCCTTGTTCTCCTCGCCGATCAGCCAGCCGATGGCGCCAGGCCTGGCGCCCTGGAAACCGTCCCCATAAATCATGGTGCAGGTCGGCGAAGCATGGATGCCGAGCTTGTGCTCGAGGCCGGAACAGAAGACGTCGTTGCGGGCGCCGAGCGAGCCATCGTCGTTGACGAAAAATTTCGGCACCAGGAACAGCGAGATGCCGCGTGTGCCGGCGGGCGCGTCCGGCAGTCGTGCCAGCACCAGATGGACGATGTTGTCGGTGAAATCGTGCTCGCCATAGGTGATGAAGATCTTCTGGCCGAAGATGCGGTAGGTGCCGTCGCCGGCGGGCTCGGCGCGGGCGCGCAAGGCGGCAAGATCGGAGCCGGCCTGCGGCTCGGTCAGGTTCATCGTGCCCATCCATTCGCCCGACACGAGCTTGGCGAGATACGTCGCCTTAAGCGCTTCGGAAGCGTGCTTGTCGAGCGCTTCGACCGCGCCCATGGTCAGCGTCGGGCCGATGCCGAAGGCCATGGCGGCGGAGTTCCACATTTCGAGCGCCGCGACGCCCAGCATGGTGGGCAGCGCCTGGCCGCCATGGTCTTCAGGCGCAGACAGCGCGTTCCAGCCGCCATCGATCCAGCGGCGATAAAGCGCCTTCCAGCCGGGCGGCATGGTGACGGCGGCATCCTTGAGCACCGCACCCTGCTCGTCACCGATCTTGTAGAGCGGTGCCACCTCCTCTGTGGCGAAGCGGCCGGCCTCGCCAAGGACGGCGTCGACCAGGTCCTCGCCGAGATCGCCGAACCTACCGGCGTCGAGGGCGGATTTCATGCCGGCAACATGCTTCAGCGTGAACGCGATATCCTCGACCGGTGCCCGATACATGCCGCTCGATCCTCCTGATGCACCGACCTCGCCAACCCTAGAGCCGGCGCGGCCGCAAAGCCACCCGCCTTTGGGCAGTCTCACTTTTCTTTTTACGTAAACGTCAAACATTGTCACGCGGATTTTGCAATCGCGCCGGCCTGTATTAAATTCGATAGGCGCCGCATCAAGCCGACCGGCGACACACCAGAACCAGCCGACCGGAACAAGCCCATGCTCGCCAGACCCGACGCCTATCGCTGCATCGAATGCGGCTTGCCCTACCGCGCAACGGGGTTCTGGCATCACGGCGGCCAGTTGGAGCATGGCGCCGCCTACTGGTCGGATCGCGGCATATTGTGCTCGCCGCAATGTTCTCTTGCCCACTACCGCAAGCGCGCCGCCGAAGGCACGCTGCGGCAGGAGCCCGCGCCCGATCCGTTTGAATCTCAGCCATTCAGCCGGCGATGAGTGCGGCGCTTGATATGTACGGGCAAAAGCCGTACATATCGCGCTGGAGGTGATAGCGATGACAAGCCAACCGACTCGTA
The DNA here is from genome assembly GCF_006441315.1 of Mesorhizobium sp. B2-4-19. Lineage (NCBI taxonomy): Bacteria > Pseudomonadati > Pseudomonadota > Alphaproteobacteria > Hyphomicrobiales > Phyllobacteriaceae > Mesorhizobium > Mesorhizobium sp. B2-4-19. The sequence continues at coordinate 308,040 of NZ_VFUV01000001.1, forward strand.
CCGCCCGTCTCGAAGCTCGGATCTCACCGGATATGCTGAGTGTGGTGAAACGCGCCGCCGAAATCCAGGGCCGAAGCGTCAGCGACTTCGTGGTCTCCGCAGCGCAGGAAGCTGCACAGCGTACCATTGAGGAGACGGCTATCATCCGCCTTTCCATCGAGGATCAGCGCGCTCTGGTAGAGGCCATTCTCAATCCGCCCGAACCCAACGAAGCGCTGCGCAAAGCCGCCGACGCCTACAAGCGACTTGTCGTCCAATCCCGGTGAGTCTCGACCTGATCATCGAGCCGCTGGGCGGGTCGCATGATCGTAAGGCATTCAGCTGCGGCGTGGCGGCACTCGACCACTATCTACGCGAGCAGGCGAGCCAGGACGTCAAACGCCGAATCAGCAACTGCTTCGTCGCTGCAGAACGTGACGTCGATCTGATTGCCGGATATTACACTCTGGCAGCATCGAGTGTGCCTATCGCTTCTCTGCCGAACGACCTGACAAAACGCCTACCGCGCTATCCAGTTCTGCCCGCCATATTGATCGAGAGATTGGCGGTCGATACCCGATATCAAGGACAACGAGTTGGATCGATACTGATCGTGGACGCGCTTCGGCGCTGCGCCCAAGCTGCTCCCGCCTCCTTCGCGCTGATCGTCGACGCCAAGGACGACAAGGCTGCCGCTTTTTATCGCAAGCATGGTTTCACGCCATTTCAAGGCCGCCCGTTGTCGATGTTCCTGTCTGTAGCAACGGCATTGAAGCTGTTCGGCTGACTCACCGCATTGCCTCGAAAGCACTTCCTTAACCATGGCGGTTCACCATCGGTGTTTGATCAACGGGGATCCCCTGTTTGAAAACGCCGGCGCACCTTCTTCGCCGCTCAGCGATCGCTCTTGCGGCGATGATGGCGCTGATATCGGCGGCAAAGGCTTCGGATTTCTCCGAGCCGTGGAAGAACGCCGACCGCGCGCTGGTCGTCGACGCCTATGAGTACAATTCCATCGACTGGGCGCAGCTTGCCACCGACAAGCGCATCGTCGCCTTCATCAACAAGGCCTCCGACGGCATGCCGCCGCCCTATTTCTGTTTCGGCAGCGACACCGACGTGAAGCTCTGCAAGGCGCTGTGGAAGCGCCATGCGGTGACGCGCGAACTGTTTCAGACGCGAAGGGTCGTGGCCAAGGCGCTCGGCATGAAATGGGGCGCCTATCATCTCGCCCGCCCTGGCAATCCGGTCGAGCAGGCCAATAATTTCCTCGATTTCGCCGCTCCCGCGCCGGACGATCTCATGGCGCTCGACATAGAGGGCATCGATCCCTCGCAATGGATGTCGCTCGACGATGCCGAGGAGTTCGTGCGCCAGGTGCATCGGCGCATCGGCCGCTTCCCGGTGCTCTACACCAACGGCAAGACCGCGCAGTATATCGCCGACAATCGCTACAAATACCGGCTCTTGTCGCGGCTGCCGCTTTGGTACGCGCGCTACAAGCCTGATATCGACGTGCATTTCCCGATGGGCAACTGGCAGGGCTACGCGCTCTGGCAATTTTCCGCGCAAGCCAATTGCGGCCGCTTCCGCTGCCCCTACAGGGTGGCCGGCACGCCCAACAATATCGATGTCAACGTCGTGCCGACGGATGCCGCCACGCTGCGCCAGCAATGGCCCTTTGGCGGGCTCATCGACGTGCCATCAGACTACCTTGCCAGCGTGCCGGTGCCGCTCTCGCGCCAAGCAGCGCTCGCCGGCAAGACCACCCTCATCTATGCGGATGTGGCAACCCCGCCGACTTTCGAGGAAATGGTCGCGGTGCTCGGTTCGCGCTGGTCCAAATTCCGCGACGGGTTCCGCATGCCCGTGGTGAAGACGGTGCCGGGCAGGCCGGGCTTCGGCATCGTTCAATACGTCGCCTGGAAGCGGACCGGGCAACGCTCAGCCGAACAGTTGGACGCCGCCCTTGCCGCGGCCGACCCGGTCAGCACCGGTTCGACCGAGATCGATCGCGGTCAGCCGTAGGCCGCCGCTCCGAAATCTCAGCTCGCCCGCTCGCGCGCCACGGCCTGCCAGCCGATGTCGCGGCGGCAGAATCCGTCCGGCCAGTCGATCCGGTCGAGCGCGGCATAGGCCCGCGCCTGCGCCTCGCCGACCGTGGCGCCGGTCGCGGTGACATTGAGGACGCGGCCGCCATTGGCGACCAGCGCGCCGCCATTGATGGCGGTGCCGGCGTGGAAGATCTGGACGCCTTCGCCTGCCGCCTGCTCGACGCCGCGGATGACCGACCCCTTTTCCGGCGTGCCGGGATAACCCCGCGCCGCCATCACCACGGTGAGTGCCGCCTCATCGCGCCAGCGTATGGACGTGTGCGCCAGCTGACCGTCGACAGCGGCATTGAGCAGCACCAGCAGGTCGTCCTTCAGCCGCATCATCAGCACCTGGCACTCGGGATCGCCGAAACGGGTGTTGTATTCGATCAGCTTCGGCCCCTTGTCGGTGATCATCAGCCCGGCGAAGAGAATGCCGGCGAAGGGCGCGCCAAGCTCGGCCATGCCGCGCATGGTCGGCTCGATGATCATGCGCATGGTGAGTTCGACCATCTCAGACGTCATCACCAGCGCCGGCGAATAGGCGCCCATGCCGCCGGTGTTGGGGCCGACATCGCCGTCGCCGACACGCTTGTGGTCCTGTGCCGTGCCGAAAGGAAGTGCCGTGGTACCGTCGCAGAGGCAGAAGAAGCTGGCCTCCTCGCCGGTCATGAATTCCTCGATCACCACCTCCGCTCCGGCGGCGCCGAAGGAGCCCTCGAAACAGGCATCGAGCGCCGCCCGTGCTTCATCCAGCGTCATGGCGACGGTGACACCCTTGCCGGCGGCGAGCCCATCGGCCTTGATGACGATCGGCGCACCCGTCTTTTCGACATAGGCCTTGGCCGAGGCCAGATCGTTGAAACGGCCATAGGCGGCAGTGGGGATATCGTATCGGGCGCAGAGGTCCTTGGTGAAACCCTTGGAGCCTTCCAACCGCGCCGCAGCCTTCGAAGGCCCGAAGACGCGGATGTTTTCGGCGCGCAAATCGTCCGCGATACCGGCGACAAGCGGCCCTTCCGGTCCGACGACGACGAGGTCGATTTTCTTCTCCCGGCAGAACGCGGTCACGGCGGCGTGGTCGGTGATGTCAAGCTTCACCAGTTCAGCCTCAGCACCGATGCCCGGATTGCCGGGGGCCGCGTAAAGCTTGGTCAGCAGCGGCGAGGCGGCGATCTTCCAGGCAAGCGCATGTTCGCGGCCGCCGGAGCCCAGAAGAAGAACGTTCATGGCCACCTCTTGATGCAAACCCTGGAGAGCACCCGCTATTGCTCTCCGGGCGACGGGTCAAGGCATCAGGGTGTTTTGATCCGAATTGCGCACGGGAACGTTATCCCGGCCGAATATGGGCGCCGAATTCCGGCGCCCCTATTCTGGCCCGCTTCAGCCGGGAAAGACCACCGGGAACCAGTCCTCGCGCAGCCTCTCACCCGGCCGCATGCCATGGCCGTGATAGGGCGGCGAGGTGCGGCCCGGCCGCTCGACATAGTGGGCATCGTCGCCGACCCAGCGCAGCGACAGCGCCCGGCGCCGTGCCGCAGTCAAATTGCCGCGCGCGCCATGCGCGGTGCGGAAGTCGAACAGGATGGCGTCGCCCGGCTCCATCTCCCATTCCAGCACCTTCATCGACGGGTCCTTGTCGGGATCGGGCACCGGCAGGTAGTCGCCCTCGCCGGCATAGAAATTGCTGTCGTCGAGCCAGCGCACCGGCAGGATCATCTTGTCCCATTTGTGCGAGCCGGCGATCAGGCGCAGCGTCGCCTCCTTCACCGGGTCGATGGGGATCCAGAAGCTCACCGTCTGCCGGCCATCGACGAAGTAATAGGAGATGTCCTGATGCCAGGGCGTCGGCTTCTGCGTGCCGGGCTCCTTGACCAGAACGTGGTCGTGGAAGAACTGCGCGGTGCGCGACTGCATCACCGCCGCCGCCAGTTCGGCGGCCGGCGATTTCCGCACCACCTCGACGAATTCGGGAATGCGCTCCCAGTTGCAGTAATCGTCGAAGAAACTGCCGCGGCCATTGGCGATGTCGGACGCGGTGGCGCTGCGGTTCTGCATGTTGCGCTCGATGCCGGCGGCAATCGTGTCGACCCAGCCCTTGAAAGCGCCGCGGATACAGACCGCGCCATCACGCTGGTAGTCGGCAATCGTCTCCGCATCGATCAGGCCGGTGTCGATGGCGCGGGCGGCAGTCTGGGAAGCCATGGTGTCCTCCTTTCAGGATCGAGATGACTATCGCAACCCGCATTCATTCAGTAAAATAATAACTTCTCATCTGACACATAGAACAAGGCTATGGGCCTCAGCCTCACCCAATTGCGTTATCTGGTCGCTGTCGCCCGCCTCGGCAGCGTCACCGGCGCGGCCAGAGCACTGAACATTTCACAGCCCTCGATTTCGGTGGCGATCGACGCGGTCGAGAAGGATTTTGGCCAGAAACTGTTCGTGCGCCAGCGCGGCAGCGGTGTTTCGCTGACCTCCTTCGGCCGCGTCGTCGTGGCCAAGGCAAAACAGGTTCTTGCCGAGACCGACGAACTGATGAGCCTGGGTTCGGGCAATTCGGCCGTCGGCGGCGAGCTGGTGCTTGGATGTTTCGAGGATCTGGCGCCCTATTTCGCGCCACGTCTGATCCGCGCCTTTTCCGAACGCCATCCAGACGTCGCGGTGATCGTTCGCGACGAAACGTTCGAAACGCTCGGGCGGCGTCTGGCGGATGCCGCCATCGATCTCGGCCTCAGCTACGATCTTGGCCTGCCCGCGCATTTCGCCCGCATCCTGCTGCACGAGCTGCGGCCGCATGCATTGCTGCCGGCAGGTCATGCGCTGGTGGACTATCCCGAGGTCAGCCTGGCGGATCTGGCGGCCTATCCGCTGGTCACGACGGACCAGCCGCACAGCTGGCAGCACATGCTCGACCTGTTCCGTGGCCGTGGCCTCTCGCCGGTGGCCGACAGGGCGACAAGCTCGTTCGAGCTCCAGCGCAGCATGGTGGCGAACGGTTTTGGCGTCGCCGTCAGCTACACCCGCCCGCATGGCGACCGCAGCTATGATGGACTGCCCCTGATCTGCAAGCCGCTGTCGGATCCGCTGCCGATGCAACGCATCATCCTCACCTATGACACGCATCAGCGCGTGTCGAATGCGGCTTTGGCATTCATCGAGACGGCGAAAGACTGGTTTTCCACGCGCGACATCTTCACCTCCTGACAGGTTGACGGTCGCTGCTCATCCGCTTGCCGCTTGACGGTTTCCGCGGCTGCTGCCACTCCATGAACATGGAACCTATCCAGTCGAAAGCGGCCCAGGGCCGTGTTGCCGATGCGCCCAACGGCCATTGGGTCTACCGTGTGCTGCCGCGCGCGGTTTGGCCCTATGCGCAGCTCGCGCGATGGGACAGGCCGATCGGCTGGCAATTGCTTTTGTGGCCATGCTGGTGGTCGGCGGCGCTCGCGGCAAGCGCCTATCCGCGCCCCGGCGACCCGCTGCTCTCACTGCTGCCGGCGCCGTTGTATCTCGTGCTGTTCCTGGTCGGCGCCATCGCCATGCGCGGCGCCGGCTGCACCTATAACGACATCGTCGACGAAGGCATCGACAGCCAGGTTGAACGCACCCGCTCGCGACCGCTGCCATCGGGTCAGACCACGCGCCGTCGGGCCTGGCTGTTTCTTGTGCTGCAGGCCCTGGTCGGCCTTGTGGTGCTCCTGCAGTTCAACAGCTTCGCCGTTCTGCTCGGCATCTGCTCGCTGGTGATCGTCGCCATCTATCCATTCATGAAGCGGATAACCAACTGGCCGCAATTGTTTCTCGGCCTTGCCTTTTCCTGGGGTGCGCTGATGGGATGGGCGGTCGAGTTCGGCGATCTCGATGGCCCCGCCATCATGCTCTATATCGGCTCGATCCTGTGGGTGATCGGCTACGACACGATCTATGCGCACCAGGACAAGGAAGACGATGCCATTGTCGGCGTGCGTTCGACGGCGCGGCTGTTCGGCGACAACACCAAGTCGTGGCTGGCCGGACTTTACGGCGGCACGCTGATCTGCTTCGCCATCGCCTTCGCCTCGGCGCAGGCGCCGGTGGTGGCGCTCGCCGGATTGATCGCCGCCGGCGCCCACATGGCGCGGCAGATCGCGGTGCTGGACATTAACGATCCGGACCAATGCCTGCGGCTGTTCCGGTCGAACAACCAGGTCGGCTGGCTGATCTTCCTCGGCCTGATCGGTGGCGCGCTGTGGGTGGCGCTGAAGCCGCTGGTGTAGCGGCTTCAGGCAATTCCCGCGATCGGGGTTGTTCAGTCCCTCGAAATGATCTCCTGGCCGTCGATGACCAGCCTGAGACCGAGGTTGCCGGCCCTGCGGCGGGCGAGGAAGCGCGGGCGGCGCGTGTTGGAAACGCGGCCCTTGCGGCGATCCTGCGGCGGCAGCGTCTTGATGGCGGTGCCGAGCGATTCTTCCAGGGTGCGGGCGACGCCGTCCGATTCGATCAACAGCATCGGCAGGCGGTAGGCATCGGCCCAGGCGCGCCAGTCGGCGGCGACATCGTCGAGATCGTCGGCCACGAGCAGCGGCACCGACAGCATCGGATCATTGTGCAGGAGTTCCAGGGTCACCGTGACATTGCCTTCCGGATCCTCCATCGCGCGGGCGGCGACGCCGCGGAACGCATTGGCCGGCAGGGCGATGATTGCCGGCACGCCGCTCATCTCGAGCATGCGGCGGATCACGGCGCCACGGTGGTCGATGGTGAACGTCACGTCGCCATAATCGTCGCGCGTGGCGTAGCTGACCATCTGGGGCAGTCGGAATGGGTCGAGGCGCATGTTGCGTCCCGCCCAGACTGGCTTCAGTCCGGTGTTCATAGAGTGCCTTCCTGTCTGTCTCCTGAGAGCCGGCGTCCGGTTCTCTCCGGGCCAGTTTTCCCGGCCTCGTTATGGGGAAACAGTAGCGCCGGCTCCTTACCGCCGCGCTTAAGAAAGTCGGTTAAATTTTGCTGATCTCAGGGATGGTTATCGGAATGCCACCGACCACAAGATGTTGAAAGGATCAGATAACCTTACCAGGATTCATGATGCCGGCCGGATCGAAGGCAGCTTTTACCCGGCGCATCAGATCGATGGCCATCGGCGGCGCCGTGGCGATCAGTTCGTCACGCTTCAACTGGCCGATTCCATGCTCGGCCGAGATCGAACCGTGGAAGGAGCGCACGACATCGTGCACCGCCTTGTTCATGGGATGGTAGAGGGCGAGAAACGCATCGTCGTCGCCATCGACGGGCCGCGAGATGTTATAGTGGAGGTTGCCGTCGCCCATATGGCCGAAGCAGACCACGCGGGCGCCGGCACTGACCGACGCCACCGCGCCGGCCGCCTCTTCTATGAAGCGCGGGATCGATGCGATCGGCACCGAAATATCGTGCTTGATCGAGGCGCCCTCCGGCTTCTGGCATTCGGGCAGCGTCTCGCGGAAATTCCAGAAAGCGTCGCCCTGGGCAAGGCTTGCCGCAACAACCGCATCCCCAACGATGCCTTGCTCGAGACCATCCGCCAGCACTTCCTCGATCAGCGCCCGGCCATCGGCTTCCGAGCGGCCGGAGGACACCTGCATCAAGACATACCAGGGCCAGTCGTCGGCCAGCGGCCGCACGACACCTTGACCATGCCTGAGCGTGAAATCGTAGGGTCTCTTGCCGATCAATTCGAAGGCGGTGAGCGAAGCACCGGCGCGGTTCATCGCCAGGCTGAACAAAGATAGCGCCGCCTCGGGCGACGACAGGCCGACGAATGCGACCTCACGCCCCTTCGGCTTCGGGAACAGCTTCAGCACGGCGGCGGTGATGACGCCGAGCGTGCCTTCGGCACCGACGAACAGGTCCTTCAAATCGTAGCCGGTGTTGTCCTTCTTCAATTTGCGCAGATCGTCGAACACCTCGCCTGTCGGCAGCACCACTTCGACGCCGAGGCAGAGTTCGCGTGCATTGCCGTAGGCCAAAACACCGGTGCCGCCGGCATTGGAAGAAAGATTACCGCCGATCTGGCAGGAGCCTTGCGCGGCGAGCGACAGCGGAAACAGCCGGTCGGCGGCATCGGCCGCCTCCTGCAGCGTCTGCAGGATGACGCCAGCCTCCGCCGTCACCGTGTTGGACAGGACGTCGATCTCGCGGATGCGGTTCAGCCGCGACAAGGACAGGATGATCTCGCGGCCGGATTTGTCCGGCACCTGGGCGCCGACCAGCCCGGTGTTGCCGCTTTGCGGCACGATCGGCGTTCCGGTCTCGGTCGCCAGCCGCATGATGCGGCTGACCTCGTCGACGCTGCCCGGCCGCAATACCAGCGACGTCGCGCCATGCCAGAGCCCGCGCCGCTCGACGAGATAAGGCGCGATGTCCTGCTCGTCGCGCAGCGCGTATTTGTCACCCACGATCGCCGCAAAGCGGTCGATGAGAGCGGGAGCAAGTTTTTGCGAAATTTCGGTCATGCGGGAAAACTATGTTGTGGGCTGTGCATTGTCACGAGGGGCGGCCGCGCGAGCGAGCCGGTCGTTGATGGCCTCGCCAAGACCATCAACGGGGATCTTCTCGACAGCGATGGTGCGCGCGCCGCTGCGATCGAGTTCCTGCATATAGGCGAAAAGATTGCTTGCCGCTTCGCGCAAGTCACCCGATACGGACAGGTTGAGGAACGCGGCAGCATTGCGCCACCCTTCGGCCCGCTGGCCGCCGAAGGCAAGCAGTGCCTCGCCCTCGCCGACCATTCCAGCATTGAGCCGCATGGCAGCACCCGGCGCATAGTGCGAGGCGAGCATGCCCGGCGCCTCGACGCCCGCCCCTCCGCCGCGCAACAGTTCCATGCCGATGGCCGCCTCGATCTCCCCGGCGGCGATGCCGCCTGGCCGGAGCAGGCGCAGCCTTCCCCCTTCGGCCTTGACGATGGTCGATTCCAGCCCGACCGGCGTCGCGCCGCCATCGACCACGAGCTTGATGCGGGCGCCGAGATCGGCCGCCACCGCTTGCGCCGTCGTCGCGCTGATCCTGCCGGAGGAATTGGCGCTGGGCGCGGCAAGCGGCCGGCCAAGTTTTGCGATGAGGTCGCCGCCAAAGCCCCTCGGCATGCGCAAGGCGATCGTGTCGAGCCCGGCCGTGACCAGTGGATGGATGCCGTTGCCAGGCCGCTGCGGCAGCACCAGCGTCAGCGGACCCGGCCAGAACGCCTGTGCGAGTTTCTTCGACAGCGGATCAAACACGGCGATGCGCTCGGCCATGGCCATGTCGGCGACATGGGCGATCAGCGGATTGAAGCGCGGCCGCCCCTTGGCCTCGAAGATGCGTGCCACGCCGATGCCGTTGGTGGCATCGCCGGCAAGCCCGTAGACGGTTTCCGTCGGGATGGCGACGACATCGCCGCCCTGAAGCAAAGCCAGCGCCCGCTCCAGCGCCTCGCCGACGGCAAGTATCTCAGCCACTCTCGTCACCTCGCAGATGCCGGCTGCGTAGTACGATGGCGGCTGTTGGGCAAGAGAGGGTCTTGGCGATTTATCAATCCCTAAAATGCTATGTTTCCGCGAAAGCCGGCATCAATTCCGGCCTGCTATTGAGCAGCTTCTGGGCAAAGGGGAGCTATATCAATGTCCGTGCGCGTACTGCTGGGAATAACTCTGGCCACGATGGCCAGCGGAGTTCAGGCCTCGTCCCTGGTCTTTCCCGGCGCGCCGGCCGCGACGCCCTCCATCCTGACCCTGAAGGCGGCCGATATCAAGGCAAGCGATGTGGTGTCCGTCGTCGCGCTCGGCGAGCCCGACGTCACCTATGAGAAGGTGGCGGCGATCCCCAACGCGCCCGAGGCACGACACGGCTTCATGCCAAGCCCGATGATCATTCGCGGCGGCATCGTCGGCGGCGATTTCTCGACACCGACACAAACCAAGGCACCAGCCGCCACCACCGTCGCGGCTCCTGCTCCGGCCCAGGCGACCGCCTCGGCGGCTCCGGCGTCGGGCACGCAGAAGAAGCCGGCCGCACCGGCAGCCGCATCGGCGCCCGCTTCCAAGGTCGGCAAGGTCAAGTAGCCAGCCGGCAAACTGCCGGGCCGGTTCGTTGACAGCTTGACGGCGCCCTGCGCACCATTGTCGCGCGAGTTCGTGCCGGCATATCTTGCCGCTCGAAGCCGCAGCCTGAATTTGGTCGAGCGGTTCAGGGAGAAGGGGCGGCTCTGGCAGCCGGATTTTGTTTCAATGGGGGTTGATCATGAGACTATCCAAGACCGTAACCGTGGCCGGGCTTCTGCTGGCATCGCTGCTGGGCGCCGGTGCAGCGCAAGCCGATGACATGCTGGGATCCTACGTCGCGCGTATTTCCGATCGGGATCACCAGGCGAGCGACGGCTATGCGCTGGACAACGCCGCGCAGATGGTGCGGCAGGACCGCGCCAACTGGCACAAATTCCATCGCCGCGACAGCGACGATGAGGGTGATGCCTGGTTCAGGACCAACGACCAGCGCGCCGACCTGCAGCGCATGCTGGAGCGTCCCGGCGCGATGAGTTCGTCGACCAAGCGCGCCATCGTCAACGGCGAACCGCTGATCCAGGTCGACGTCTACGAGGACAGCGTGCGCGTCAGCATCCTGGAGAACTGACAAGCGTCCGGGAAGATGACAAAAGGGCGGCGCCGATGCGCCGCCCTCAGACTGCTGACAAACCTCCGCACGTCTCGAAATCACCCAAGATTCACGGAACGTCTCAGATTCAGATCGCGAACAAACCGGAATCAAAACCCCTCGATTTTGACTGCTGTCAAAAACCGAGGGGTTTGTAATCAATCTGAGGGCGGCGCCGATGCGCCGCCCTCTTTTCGACAGAGCCGGATTGAAATCTCAGGCCGCTTCTTCCTTGTCGTCCTCGTCTTCTTCGGACTCGCCGTCTTCGGATTCTTCTTCTTCGTCTTCGGCGTCGTCGCCTTCCGCCTTCACGGCGTCATCGGCGTCGTTCTCGTCAGACTCTTCGCCATCTTCGTCGTCGCCTTCTTCCTCGTCGCCATCTTCTTCGTCGCCATCCTCGTCGTCAGAGTGATCGGCGGCTTCGACCGCCGTGGAAGCGGCATGGTCGAGGGCGGTTTCGGAAGCGGATTCAAGCGCCTCGGCGACGGCCGAGGTTTCTTCAGTCACTTCGATGTCGTGATCGGAATTCATGGAAGCCTCCGTTGGGTTGGGGAACATGTCCCTTTTGCCACGCAGAGATCATCGCCATATGACTGTAAGCCGGCTCGAACGGCCGGCTCGCAATTTTTTTCTCAGCCCTGCGGCCTTTTTGTCTGAGCATGATCTCTGGACAAACGGAAACCGTTTGTCCGAGAAAACCGGCACCCACTTTTCGGGATCATGCTAGTCAGCCGGCGATTTTCGAGAAATCCGCGACCTGACCGGTGGCCGCGCGGATGCGCGTGAGCAGCGCCAGACGGTTGGCTCGCACCGCCAGGTCTTCATCATTCACGAGAACACCTTCAAAGAATGAATCAACCGGTTCGCGCAACGCGCTAAGCGCCAGCATGGCGGCGGAAAAGTCTTCGTTTTGAATCGCTTCGCCGGCTTGCTTCTCGGCCTGATTCACCGCCGCAAACAGCAACTTCTCGGCATTTTCCTTGAACAAGGCCGGCTCAACGGTTTCGGCGACCGCTGTTTTCTTCTTCTCCTCGGCGGCCAGGATGTTGGCGGCGCGCTTGGTGCCGGCGAGCAGGTTCTTGCCGTCCTCGGTGTCGAGGAAGGAGCCCAGCGCCTCGACGCGGCGGACGATCTGCAGGAGATCGTCGGACCGTGGCGTGATGACGGCATCGATGAGATCGTGGCGAGCGCCCTGGTCGCGGAGGTAGACCTTGAGGCGGTCGTGGAAGAAGGCGAGGAGGTCATCGACAAACGGAGCCAGCGAGGCTTGCATTTCCATCATACGCTGCCCATCGAAGAATTCGCTCTCCGGATCGGTGGCCTCGAATGTTTCGGATACGGCCCTGTCGAGGCCGTTCCTCACCAGGTCGGCAATAAGTCCCGCTTCCGGCAACAGACGGCTCTCGCCTCTGTAGTCTTTAATCCGGGCATCCAGCATTGCCACGGCGCCCCGGCTCTCAGCGCTTTCGCCCAAGCTCTCATAGGCATCAAGTGCGGCCGCGACCGTCGCGGCAATCGCGGTACCGACGGCGAGCTTGATCTTGTTTTCGAGGACAATCCTCACCACGCCCAGCGCGGCCCTCCGCAGTGCGTAGGGGTCCTTGGATCCGGTCGGCTTTTCGTCGATGGCCCAGAAGCCGACCAGCGTATCGAGCTTGTCGGCGAGCCCGACGGTGACCGACACCGGATCGCTCGGCACGTAGTCGGACGGACCCTGTGGTTTGTAATGCTCTTCGATGGCTGCGGCCACGGACTGATGCTCCCCCTGGAGCAGCGCGTATTTGCGGCCCATGGCGCCCTGCAATTCGGGGAACTCGCCGACGACTTCGGTGGTGAGATCGGCCTTGGCGAGAACCGCTGCGCGAGCGGCCAGCGCCGGGTCAGCACCGACGGTCGGCGCCAGTTCTTCGGCGAGTCGCCTGATGCGCTCCACCCGCTCGCCTTGCGTACCGAGCTTGGCGTGGAAGGTGACGCCGAGATGGTCGAGGCGGGCCATGCGCTGGTCGAGCGGCTTCTTCAGGTCGAGCCCGAATTTTTCCGCCGATGCCTCGAGTTCACCGAGATCGGGCAGATCGCCCTGGTCCGTGGTCCAGAAATAAAGCGCGTCGGAGAGGCGCGCGCGCACCACCTTGCCGTTACCGTGGGCAATCTCCTTGCCTCCGTCCCTGGCCTCGATATTTGCGGTGAGGATGAAGCGGTTGGAAAGTGTCTCGCCATCGCCTTGCGGCCGGGTGACAAAGCACTTCTGGTTGGCGCGGATGGTCAACCGGATCACTTCGGCCGGTATGGCGAGGAAATCCTGCTCGAACTCGCCCATCAGCACGACAGGCCATTCGACCAGCCCGGACACTTCTTCCAACAGCCCTTCGTCCTCGACCAGGTCGAGCCCGTTGGCGAAGGCAAGGTTGCGGGCGTCGGCAAGGATGATCTCCTTGCGCCGGTCGGCGTCGAGCACGACCTTTGCCGCTTCCAGCTTGCTCACATAATCGTCGAAGCGGCGCACGGTGATTTCGCCCGGCGCCAGGAAGCGGTGACCAAAGGTGATGTTGCCCGAACGGATGCCGTCGATCTCGAAATCGACCACGACAGGCTCCTCGGTTTCCGGGCCGAAGGTGCACAGGATCGATTGCAGCGGCCGCACCCAGCGCAGCGAGCCTGGCTTGGCCGAGGCCGGTCCCCAGCGCATCGATTTCGGCCAGGGGAAATTGCGGATAATGCCCGGCACCAGTTCCGCGATGATCTCTTCGGCCGCCCTGCCCGGCTTCGAAATGTGGGCGACATAGAAGTCGCCCTTTTTCGGGTCGGAATGGACATGCGCCTCGGCGACCGAGGACAGCCCTGCCTTGCGCAGGAACCCCTGGACCGCCTGCTCGGGCGCCGTCGTCGATGGTCCCTTGATCTCTTCGCGGATATCCTTCGAGCGCGCCGTCAGGCCCCTGATGTCGAGCGTCAGGCGCCGCGGCGTCCAGTATTCGCGCGCCGCCTCATAGGTCAGGCCCGCCTCGACCAGACCGTCGGTCAGCATCTTCTTGAGGTCACCCGCCGCCTTGCGCTGCATGCGGGCGGGAATTTCCTCGGAGCGAAGTTCTAGAAGCAGGTCAGGCATTGGGGTCAGCTCATGCGGGAGAGTGGTCCGGGCGGGGCATAGCAACTCGGCTGGCCGCTGTCACCCTTTCCAGAAATTTTGGCTGCCCTGTCGGGACACGGCGCCCCAGTCCGTCCTTGGATCAAAGATTTCCATGAACCGAACGCAGCGCTGAAGCGACCCACGCTCAGGCAGGGAACTATTGGCTGAACGACCATGAAAACGGCATCCAGACTTCTGCAGATCCTCGCGCTCAGCGCCTGCTTCACGGCGCAGGTCCACGGCGCTTTCTCGATGCCGGGTGTTCGGCAGGCATTGCGGACAATGGCAGGCCCGAGCGGCCAGATCCTGTCACCGATCAACGCTTCCCTCGAGACGATGAGGTCTGCCTGAAGCAGAGCTTGGTTTTGGCGCAACTCCCCAGGGAAAATGCTACGCGCTTTTCCTGGAATTGCTCAGGCCGCCAATCCACCCGCCTGTGTCTTCAAAAACGCCTCGCCGCAGGCCTTCGCCAGATTGCGCACGCGCAGGATGTAGCTCTGCCGCTCGGTAACCGAGATCACGCCACGCGCGTCGAGCAGGTTGAAGACATGGCTGGCCTTGATGCACTGGTCGTAGGCCGGAAAGACCATCTTGTGCATCGGCAGATTGTCGTTCGACGCCGGCGCGCCGGCATCGAGCAGCGCCTTGCACTCGGCCTCGGCGTCTTCGAAATGCCTGAGCAGCATCGCCGTGTTGGCGTATTCGAAATTGTGGCGCGAATATTCCTGCTCGGCCTGCAGGAAGACATCGCCATAGGTGACCTTGTCGGCGCCTTCGCGGCCGTTGAAGTTGAGGTCGTAGACATTGTCGACGCCCTGCACATACATGGCCAGCCGCTCCAGCCCGTAGGTCAGTTCGCCCGCCACCGGCGCGCATTCGATGCCGCAGACCTGCTGGAAATAGGTGAACTGCGAGACTTCCATGCCGTCGCACCAGCATTCCCAGCCAAGCCCCCAGGCGCCGAGCGTCGGGCTTTCCCAGTCGTCCTCGACGAAGCGGATGTCATGCAGCAGCGGATCGACGCCGATTGCCGCCAGCGAGCCGAGATAGAGCTCCTGCAGGTTCGGCGGGTTCGGCTTCAGGATCACCTGGTACTGGTAATAATGCTGCAGCCGGTTCGGGTTCTCGCCATAGCGGCCATCCTTGGGGCGGCGCGAGGGCTGGACATAGGCGGCGTTCCAGCGCTTCGGCCCGAGCGCGCGCAGCGTCGTTGCCGGATGAAACGTGCCGGCGCCGACCTCCATGTCGTAGGGCTGCAGGATGACGCAACCATAGGCCGCCCAGTAATTGTGCAAGGTCAGGATCAGCCCCTGGAACGAGCGGCTGGGGTGCATATGGGCAGGGATTTCAATCGTCACGGGTGGCCTCGACATCAAAGGCTGGAGCCTGTCCTCGAGCATGATCTGTTCCGAAAACCGGTATCCACTTTTCGGGATCATGCACTTGCCGGCCCGTCCTAGAGACACGGCGGCGAAGCGTCAAGCAAGGGGCGCGCCGGACGCGAGCCGCCATGAGTATGCCGCGCGGTGTTGAAGACTTTGCCGTGGACTGGCCCATTGCCGACCTTGGGAGCCTGCGGTCTGTTCGTCCCTACAGCCCACATCAACGACCACAGGTCCAGCCATGCCCAGCTCCATCATCGTCCGCCCGGTCACGCGACAGGATTACGAGCAATGGCTGCCGCTGTGGGACGGCTACAACGCATTTTATGGCCGCGCCGGCGAGACGGCGCTGGCAAACGAGATCACAGCGATGACGTGGTCGCGCTTCTTCGACGCCTATGAACCGGTCCATGCGCTGGTGGCAGAAAGCCGGGGACAGCTCCTCGGCCTCGTGCACTATCTCTTTCACCGCAGCACGACGGCGATCGCGCCGAACTGTTATCTGCAGGATCTTTTCACCACGCAGGCTTCGCGTGGCAAAGGCATCGGCCGGGCGCTGATCGAAGGCGTCTATGAGCGCGCGCAGTCCGCCGGCACCGGACGGGTGTATTGGCTGACGCACGAAACCAATCAGACCGCGATGAAACTCTATGACAAGGTCGGCGAACGCTCCGGCTTCGTCGTCTACCGGAAGCTGTTTTGAGGGCTGCGCGCCTCCAAACGAAAACGGGGCCCTCAAAGAAGCCCCGTTCGCATTCGAAAGTAGCCGATCTCACCCCTTCGGGACAGGCACCGGCTCGGGCTTGACCTTGGGGGTTTCCTGCGCCGTGTTGGATTCGATCGGCGGCAGGCCCTTCATCAGCTTCTGCTGCAAGGTGGCCAGCACGTCGGGATCGGGCTTCAGGTCACGCGCCTGGTTCCACTGGAAGGTGGCTTCCAACTTGCGGCCGACGCGCCAGTAGGCGTCGCCGAGATGGTCGTTGAGAACCGGATCTTCCGGCTTCAGCGATACGGCGCGTTCCATCTCGCGCACCGCGTCATCGAAGCGGCCAAGGCGGAAATAGGCCCAGCCCAGCGAATCCACGATGTAACCGTCGCTCGGCCTGAGGTCGACGGCCTTCTGGATCATCGCCAGCCCTTCCTTCAGGTTGGTGTTCATGTCGACCCAGGAATAGCCGAGATAGTTCAGCACCTGCGGCTGGTCCGGCTGCAGTTCCAGCGCCTTGCGGAAATTCGGTTCGGCCTTCGGCCATTCCTTCAGCCGCTCATAGGCGATGCCGCGCTGGTAGAAGATGTTCCAGTTGGCAGCGGTCGGCGTCTTCAGCGCCTCGACGGCCTTGTCGTAGAGGTTGGCGGCCGAGCGGAAATCCTCCTTGGAGGAATAGACCCCGCCAAGCGCCAGATAGGCGCGCATGTCGTTGGGATGAGCCTCGACGAAGGCCTTCAGATGGGTGATCGCCTCGTCATGACGGTCGAGATCGGCAAGGTTGAGGCCAAGCTGCAGATCAGAAAGCTCCTTCAGCGGCGAAGAATCGGGAATGCGCCGATAGAGCGCGATGGCGCCCTCGCCGTCCTTCAACTGCTCGGCGACGGCGGCGAGCTGCACGAGAGCCGCGTCGCTGTCGGGCCGCAGGGCGAGCGCATATTGCAGATAAAGGCGAACGAACGGCTCGCCGCCGCCCCGGTTGAGCGCGGTGGCGAGGTCGAGCAGGATTTCGGAAGCACCGTCGGACGGACCGGACACGAAGGGCGCGATCTTGTCGCCCTTGCTGATCCTGTCGCGCAAGGCAACGATTTCGAGCTTACCCGGCGAAAACGCCTCAGCCTGGTCGAGCACCGAGATCGCCTTGGCCTTGTCGCCTTTGCGGGCCAGGAACGAAGCATAGGCCTGCGCGTTGCGCATCCAAGTTTCGGGCGCGGCACCGCCGGCAGCGGTATCCTGCATCGTCGCGGCGTAGATCGCCTCGGCCTTTTCGGGCATGTTGGAGGCATCGGCGATCAGGGCGCGGTGGAAGGATTTGAACAGACCGAACCAGTCCGGGCCCTGAAGCTTGTCGATCGAAGCCATCGCGTCGCCGGCTTGGCCAGCACCCTGTTCGGCCCAGCCCGACATCACGCCGGAAATCAGCCGGTCAAGGTCGGATTCCAGTGACAGCTTTAGCCAGTACTGGGCCTTGGTGAAATCCTTCTTGTGGAAAGAATCGACGGCCAGCGCCAGGCGCGAGAAGCGCTCGACATCGGGCACTTCCTTGAGCTTGTCGGCATAGACCAGGGATTCGTCGAAGCGACCTTGCGCGATCAGCGACAGCATCAGGCTCTGCTGCAGGCCGGTGTCGCTCGGATTGAAGGCCAGGGCCTGCTTGTAGTAGGCGATGGCGCTGTCGAGGTCGTTGTCGCCTTCGGCGATCCGGGCTGCCAGATAGGCGCCCGAGAACGACGAGATCTTGACCGGTTCGGTGGATTGCTTGGCATAGGCCGGCAAAGCCGAAATCGCCATGCCCGTCACAATTGCCAGCCTTGTCAGCCAGCGCGCACGTCCTTGCTGCATCGTATCCCTTTCAGCCAGGCGCCATCTCCGCTTCAGCGGGATCGACGTAGACTCGATCTTTCCGGGCAAAGCATGGCCTTTTTGGGGTCGCGCTTCAATCCGCCTGAAATTCACAATCGAGGCAGCCGATTAACAAACCATGGCTGGAGGGGATTTTCGACCGCGGAAAAGCCGGCGTCAAGGTCAGCGCGGCACGATGGATTGCCGCACCTTCGTCTCGGCAAAGCCGCCAGCCGCTATCGCACCGCACAGCTCGTTCCATTCGCAGCCACCGCAAGCCTTGCGCACGCCGCCAACAGAAAACGCCTGTCGCAGCCGCGCCAGGATTGCCGCGTCGAGATCGAGGCGGACGCCGGGCTCGATTGGTCGGGCCAGAAGATCCCCGACATCGCGTGCGGCAAGCCGATCCCGCTCGATGACGCTGTCATTGCGGCAATGCGGCTCCGGCCCGTCGAGCAAAGGCGCGCAGACATCATCCGGGCCGGAAACAAGGAGAATGTCCTCGCCCCGGCTCAGGCGCTCCGCGATCGCGTCATAGTTGACGGTGAAGGCGGGGCTGTATCCCTTGCCCACATAGGTGAGCAGGCAAAGGAGATGATGGGCGCGCAGCCTGATCGTCACGGATTGGCCGGCTTCGCCTTGCCACGGGGGAGCGCCATGAGTGTCGCGGCACCAAGCGCCGACTTCAGCAAGCCGCCGACGATGAACGGCAGGAAGCCGAAGGTAATGGCCTTCTCAGTGCCGATCATGACGGCGAGCCATGCCGTGCCGAGCACCAGGCAGGCAAGATTGCCGAGCAGCATGGCGGCGAAGGCAAGCACCACCCTGTTGCCGTTCCAGCCGCGTTCGGCCAGCCAGCCGACCAGGGCGCCGGTGATCGGGAAGGCAAAGAGATAGCCACCGGTCGGCCCGACGAAATGCGCGATGCCGGCAGCACCCCCGGCCAGAACCGGAAAGCCGGCAGCGCCCTCGATTAGCCATGCCGCGATGGTGACCGCGCCAAGCCGCCAGCCATAGAGCGCGCCGATCAGCGTCACCGCGAAGGTCTGCATGGTCACGGGAACCGGCACCATCGGCACCTCGATGTAGGAAGACAGCGCCAGGAACAGCGTGCCGAGCACGACGGCTCCGACTTGCCAGGCGAGCGAGCGATCCTGCAGCCGAAGCGGGCTGAAGGACGGCGTACGGGGCGTGAATGCGATGTCTGACATGGGGGTCCCTTCGGTCGATTTGAAATTATAGATAATTTCTATTTTCGATCTATTATCGAATCCACATTTCTCACGACATAGCAAGCCTTCCCACGACAAAGAGCGTCTGAACTGCGTCGCGATGCGCTTCAGGCCATTGCTTTTTGAATGTCGCCCCAAATTGAGGGCCACTTTTGGGTGACGGGCATCAACCCACGATCGCGAAGGCTTCGCGCGTCGCGCCGGACGCCGTCCTGACCGGCTTGCGGCCGATCCACTGGACATGCCGCCCCAGCGTCGCCGCGGCCGATTCGGTGTTCCCCTGCCGCAAGGCGGTCAGGATCGCCCGATGGTCCTGGTCGGTGCGCGCCTCCCACTCCGAGCGCCACGCCGCGAACAGGAAGCGGGCGCTGGCGGCATGCAGATCGTCGATGGTGGCGAGCAGGCGCGGCATGCCGCAGGGCGCCAGGATCAGCCGGTGAAAGGCGCGGTTGGCTTCCTCCCAGGATCGGACGTCGCGGGATTTGTCGCCGGCCTTGGTCGCCTCCTCGGCAAGATCGAGAATGGCCGACGTCAGATGCGGCGCGGCGTGACGCAGCGCCAGCACTTCGAGCGCGGCCCGCATTTCGGCGACCTCCTTGACCTCGCCGAGATCAAAAGCCGCGACGCGCACGCCGCGGCGCGGTTCGCTGACGGCAAGGCCTTGCGCCTCCAGACGGCGGAAGGCCTCGCGCACGGGAACATGGCTGGTGTTGAATTCCTCGGCGACATGATCCTGGCGCAGCCGCGCCCCAGGCTCGATCGCGCCCGAGATGATGCGGTCCGCCAGCGCCTTGCTGATGCGCACCGCGATAGTGTCGTCCGTGCCCTTTGCCATGTTTTATAGATAATTTGCCGCAAGGCCGCTTGTCGAGACGACGAGGGCGTGTTCGCCATCGTTCTCCCCAGTACAAAGCGACGGGGAAATTCGGAGAAAAGTCGGCCTTCTCAGTTCACCCGGCTGATGCAGAAATCGATGACGTCGATCAGCGCCGATTTCTGCGGCGTTTCTTCCAGCGGCGCCAGTGCGTCGCGGGCGATCTCGCCGAAATGGCGGGCGCGCCCGATCGTGTCGGCGATGGCGCCGTGACGGGTCATCAGGCCGATCGCCTTTTCCAGGCCCGCGTCGTCGACGACATTGTCCTCGATGGCGCGCTTCCAGAAAGTGCGCTCGGCCTTGGTGCCGCGCCGGTAGGCGAGGATGACCGGCAAGGTCACCTTGCCCTCGCGGAAATCGTCGCCGACATTCTTGCCCAGGTCCTTGCTGGTGCCGCCATAATCCAGCGCATCGTCGATGAGCTGGAAGGCAAGCCCGAGATTCATGCCGTAGGAGCGTAGTGCTGCGCGATCATTGCGGGTCGCCTGGGCGATGACCGGTCCAACTTCGGCGGCGGCCGAAAACAACGCGGCTGTCTTGGCCTTGATGACGGCGAAGTGCTCATCCTCGGTGGTTTCGAGGTTCTTGGCGGCGGCGAGTTGCATGACCTCGCCCTCGGCAATGATCGAGGCGGCGCTCGACAGGATGTCGAGCGCTTCGAGCGAGCCGACATCGACCATCATGCGGAAGGCCTGGCCAAGCAGGAAATCGCCCACTAGCACGCTTGCCTGGTTGCCCCAGATCATACGGGCGGTCTTCTTGCCACGGCGCATGCCGCTTTCGTCAACGACGTCGTCGTGCAGCAAAGTCGCGGTATGCATGAACTCGACCGAGGTGGCGAGCTTGACATGGCCTTCGCCGGCATAGCCGAACATCTGCGCGGCGGCGAGCGTCAGCATCGGCCTGAGCCGCTTGCCGCCGGACGAGATCAGATGGTTGGCGACCTCCGGAATCATCTCGACGTCGGAGCCGGCCTTGGACAGGATCAATTCGTTGACGCGTCCCATGTCGGCCGCCGTCAGATCGATCAGATCCTTGATGGAGGCGGGCTCCCGCTTCCCGTTTTCGATGTTGAGAACGACACCCACGACAATAACTCCCGTCTTGTTATAACGCGTGCGACGGCACCCTTAGTCCCGATACGGACTCTAGGGCGGCGGACACGGCCACGGCAAGTGGCGAATTGGCGCGGCGGCGGTGACAGCCTGTTAACGATCCTGGATGGAGCCAAGGCTCTGCCGCCGAATCCTCTGCCCGTTTACATCAATGGCGCAAACTGCGAGTTTCATACGATGATAGAGCTTGTCCGCACCAACGATGCCGTGATCATCTCCTTCGTCGAATCGCTGATGCGCGACGCCGGTATCGCTTGCTTTGTCGCCGATCAGAATATGAGCATTCTCGAAGGTTCGATCGGGCTTTTGCAGAAGCGCGTCATGGTCGACGCCGACCAGGCCGATGTCGCTCGTCGCATCCTCAGGGACGCCGGCATCGCTAACGAGATCCGCACAAAATAATGTCGGCCGCGCCAGCCGCCCCTGCCCTTGACACCCTTGGCCCGGACACGCCGGCCCATACGGTCGATGCCTTCCATCGCGGCCGGTTCTGGCTCGTCCAGCCCAAGCATGGCGGCCACCGCGCCGGCATGGATGCGATGATGCTGGCAGCGTCCGTGCCATCCGTCTTTGGCGGACGTCTCGCCGATTTCGGCGCCGGCGCCGGCGCTGCCGGCCTGGCGGTGCTGTCGCGCTGCCCGGCTGCCCGGGCCGTTCTGGTCGAACGCGCACCGGAAATGGCCGCCTTCGCATCGGCCACCGTTGCTCACCCCGGCAATGCGCATCTCAGCGATCGTGCATCCGTGCTCGTCGCCGACGTCACGGTTTCAGGCCAGGCCCGGGTGGCGGCAGGTCTGGCCGACAACGACTTCGACTATGTCATCATGAACCCGCCCTTCAACGCAGCCAGGGACCGCGCCACGCCTGACCGGCTGCGAAAGGAAGCCCATGTCATGGAGGACGGGCTGTTCGAAAGCTGGATCCGCAGCGCGGCAGCGGTGGTCAGGCCGCGCGGCGGGCTTGCCGTCATCGCGCGGCCCGAACAGCTCGGCGCCATTCTCGACGCGATGTCAGGCCGTTTCGGCGATGCCGAGATGCTGGCGGTGCACCCTCGCCCCGACGCAGCGGCGATCCGTATCATTGTGCGGGCAGCGCTCGGCGCGCGCGGAAAGCTTGCCATCCGTCCGCCTTTGATGCTTCACGCGCAATCGGGCAACGGCCCCGACGAGCGCAGCGAAATGATTGCCAACGGTCTCGCCTCGCTGTTTGGAGATTGAGCTATTCCTCGCCGCCGCATTGCCGTTGGCCGGGAAATCCCTACATGCCTGCAACCCATCGACCGGAGACCGCGCCCTCGTGAAACGCCTTTTCAACCGCCTGCTGCCGAAATCCTGGCGCTCCACCGTCGTCACCATTCCGGTCATCCGGCTGCACGGCACGATCATGGCCGGTGGCGGCCAGTTCCGGCCGACCCTGTCGCTCGCCTCCACCGCCGGGCTGATCGAAAAGGCGTTTTCCTTCGACGCGCCGGCGGTCGCCATCTCGATCAATTCGCCCGGCGGCTCGCCGGTGCAGTCGCGGCTGATCTTCAGGCGCATCCGCGACCTGGCTGTTGAAAAGAACAAAAAGGTGCTGGTCTTCGTCGAGGATGTCGCGGCCTCGGGCGGCTACATGATCGCGGTCGCAGGCGACGAGATTTTTGCCGATCCCTCCTCCATCGTCGGCTCCATCGGTGTGGTCTCGGCCTCGTTCGGCTTTCCCGAACTGATGAAGAAGATCGGCGTCGAGCGCCGTGTCCACACCGCAGGCCAGAACAAGGCGGTGCTCGATCCGTTCAAGCCCGAGAAAAAGGAAGACGTGGAACGGCTGAAGGCGCTGCAGCTCGAGGTGCACGAAACCTTCATCGATCTGGTCAAGGAGCGGCGCGGCACGAAGCTGAAGGACGATCCGGATCTGTTCACCGGCCTGTTCTGGACCGGCAAGAAAGGCCTGGAACTCGGCCTCGTCGATGCACTCGGCGACATGCGCTCGGTGCTGAAGATCCGGTTTGGCGCGAAGACCCAGCTCAGGCTGATCACCGCGCCGCGCGGTTTCCTCGGTCGTTTCGGCCTGTTCGGCTCAAGCAAGGGCTTTTCAGCGCCCGATATCGCCGCTGCCGCCGCCAGCGGCGTCATCGATGCGGCGGAAGAGCGCGCATTGTGGGCTCGCTTCGGGCTTTGAAAACCGCGCAAAACCGTCTAGCATGAAGGCTTGAAGTCCATGCATGCCGTTTTCCCAAAACCGGACACAGTTTTGGGCGACATGCATAAACCGACCCGACCGGCCGCCTTCGCCGGCCCAGCGTGGTAGGAGTTGTGACATGCCGCAGATCATCTTCTTAGCTGTCGTTGGCGTCGCCGCCTATTTTGGCTACCGCACTTTCATCCGGGAAGCCGAGCGTGTGACGGCCAAGGTGCGGCGCACCGAAAAGCAGGCGGCCAATGGCGCGATGGGAACGCTGGTCAAGGACCCGAAGACCGGCGAATACCGGCTGGCCAAGGACTGAGCATCATCCCCTATACGACGGACGCCGTGGACACCGAGATCGGTTCGTGCATCTGGCACGCGCATGCCAAGATCAATCTGGCGCTGCACGTCACCGGCAGGCGTGCTGACGGCTACCATCTGATCGACAGTCTGGCGGTGTTCACACGCTTTGGCGACCGGGTCGAGATCGCGCTCGCCGACAGCGACAATTTCACCGTGTCCGGCCGTTATGCGCCGGCGGTTCCGCTCGACGCCAGCAATCTTGTGCTCAAGGCGCGCGACGCCTTGCGACGGGAGGCTGGCCTCTCACGGACCCCGCCCGTCTCCATAAAACTGGAAAAGAACCTGCCGGTTGCCTCCGGCGTCGGCGGCGGGTCGAGCGATGCGGCGGCCGTGTTGCGCGGACTGGCACAGACATGGACCTTGGATATGGACGACGCCGGCCTGGCGCGGATCGGCCTTTCGCTTGGCGCCGACGTGCCGATGTGTCTGGCGGCAAAGCCACTGGTGGCGCGCGGCATTGGTGACGAGTTGTCGATGGTACCGGACTTTTCGGCGCTGGGACTGGTGCTGGTCAATCCAGGGACGCCGGTGTCGACGGCGGATGTCTTCGCGGCCCTGTCCCGCCGCGACAGCGAGCCGCTGCCGCCGCTGCCGCGCAGCATCGATTTTCACAGCCTGCGCAACTGGCTGGAGATTACCCGCAACGATCTGGAGCCGGCAGCCCTTGCACTGCAGCCCGCCATTGGCAGGGCCCTGTCATGGCTCGATAAGGCCGGGTCGGGGTTTTCACGCATGTCGGGATCGGGCGCGACATGTTTCGGCCTGTTCGAGACCGGCAACGTCGCCAAGCGCGCGGCTGCCGAGATCCGCGGCCGCCAGCCCGACTGGTTCGTCGCGGCGACGCGCAGCATGCCATCGGAGGCTGAGTGACATGGCTGGGATCAACGAGAGCCGTTCCTTCATTCCGGTGGGTATCGCGGTGCTGACGGTTTCGGACACGCGCGGCCTTGCCGATGACAAATCCGGACAGACGCTGGCCGACCGTATCACCGAGGCCGGTCACATCCTGGCCGCCCGCGACATCGTCACGGACGACCGCGACAAGATCCGCGACACGGTGCTGGCATGGTCGCGGGACAAGGCCATCGATGTCGTCATCACCACCGGCGGCACCGGCTTTACCGGGCGCGACGTGACACCGGAGGCGCTGGAGCCGATCTTCGAAAAGCGCATGGACGGCTTTTCGGAAGTGTTCCACCGTATCTCCTACGACAAGATCGGCACCTCGACGATCCAGAGCCGGGCGACCGCAGGCGTCGTCAACGCCACCTTCGTCTTCGTGCTGCCGGGCTCGCCCGGGGCCTGCAAGGATGCCTGGGACGGCATCCTCAAGGCGCAGCTCGACTACCGCCACATGCCCTGCAACTTCGTCGAGATCATGCCTCGCCTGGACGAACATCTGCGGCGCGGGAAGTAATACGCGCAATTGCGCTTCCAACAGTCCGCCTTCAGCGAATGACCGGTTCGCCATGAAAGCGCCGGCGCGAGGGGCGTGAGACGCCGAAGCCGACTTCCATCATCAGCCGCGGCGTGCGCGTCGGCACGGTGCCCATGTGAAAGCCGAACGGATCCTCGACGAAGCCGAGGCCTGCTTCGCCGGTCAGCGTCACCGGGCTGTGCTCGCCATAGACGTCCAGCACCTCCTGGGCGGGATGGCCGACCAGCAGGGTCAACTGATGCTTGATGGCGCGGCGCCTGTGGCTGCCCCTGACATAGACATGCGGACCGGTGTCGGCATCGACCGGCTTGAGGTAGAAGAAGAACTTCAGCATGCGCCAGTCGTCGAGGTCGAAATGATACTTGCCGAGCGAGGCAAGGTTCTTGTCGGCGTCCGAGGCTTTGCCGGTCGGAAAACTCCACCAGACGCGCGTCGTGATCAGCTTCGCCTGAGCGCCGAGGTAGTGCGCTGCAATGTCGAGAAGCAGCGGATCGCGCTGTATGGCGAGTGCCGCCGGGCAGTCGAGGATGCGTTCGAAATAGTGCCCGCTGAGCAGAGAGCGGCCCAGGCGTTTCTCGGCCTGCGCATGGTCGCCCGGCATGAATTCGAGACGGCGGTCGAAATTGCCGAAGCACGGCGTGCGCCCGGCGAAATCCGCGATCTCTTCATGGATCTCCGGCGGCAGGATGAGGCCTGAGAACAGGCCGTCGGAACGCAGCGCATCGACCGCCGCCGCCCGCTCGACACCTGCGAACATCGTATCCCCGACATTGTCGGCAGGAAGGGAGCGTTTTGCGCCCAACCAATGCGTCCGGCGCCCAGCCATGGTGCGCGCCAGCATGAACATCGGCAACCAGGCAGGGTTTTCGCGCAGGTCCGTGAGATAGGTCGGAATGCGCACGGCAATACGCCGCAACAGGCTGCCATTGCGCGCAACGGCCTCGAGACTGGCGGCACCGGAATTGTCGGGGGTTGAAAGCGTCATCGGGTCCTCGTCCATGACACCGATGCCGCATCGATGCCCACCACTCGCATGACCCAAACCCAATTCACCCACCTCGGGAAGGCTAACCGGGCGTCAGATTTTGTGCAATGCACAATGAGCAGAGCAGATGCAAAAAATCATTTCGGCGCGCGGTGTTGCTGCTTCGGCGGCGCCACCCAGATCTCGGCCTCGAGCTTCTTCGTCGCAAGGCCGCGCGCTAGCGCCTCGGCGCTGCTGGCACTCTTTGACAGCGATGCGGCCTGGCGCTTGCTGATCACCAGCCCGTCGGCGAGCGCACGGTTTCCCGAAAAGACCCTGGCCAGGAAGGGCGTTCGGCTGCCCCGCGCGCGCGAAAACCGCGCCGCCATGGTTTGCCTCACCGTGTGGGCGACGACCGCGTCGGTCCAGCCCTCCACCAGCCGCGCGCCCGGCTCCAGCAGCAACAGCCAATCACCCTTGGCCTGCCTTATCCCGGCGGCGATACCGCCGCTTGCCACATAGTGGCAGCCGGCATGCTCGGCGACATGATGCGTCTGGTCGGTGGAGCCGGTGTCGCAGACGACAACCTCGCGCACCATGCCCTCGACTGCGCCGCCAATCAGCGAGCCAAGCGTGCGGGCGAGAGCCTCCTCGTCATTGCGGGTTTCGATGAGAACACTGAGCATATTTAGCCGAATAGCGGAAAGCCGCGCACAGCGCCAGTTTTTGCGGCGCAGCATAAAAAGTTCTTGCTTTGTTCTCATCAACAAAATAGGAATAATTCCATGAACAGAGCGATTCGAAACAACATGGACAGTCCCTGGGAGCGGGCCAAGATGGAACCGATCGTGCGCGCCGACATTGCAGCCTTCGGGGCAGGACGAGCCGAAATGGCCAATGCGATGATCGAGCAGAGCGGCATGCGTATCCGTCCGGACCGCAACCGCGGCCGGTCGGCGGGCATCAATCCGTCCGGCCGCTTCGAACCGGTCAGCCGGCATGTCTTCGACGATGGTTGGAGTTCGCTGGAGGAACTGCCGCCGTTCAAGACCGAGGTGCAGGTGGAAAAGCCGCGCACCATCATCACCCGCAACGAATCGCCTGATATCTCCTTCGACCGCTCGATCAACCCCTATCGCGGCTGCGAACATGGCTGCGTCTATTGCTTTGCCCGGCCGACGCATGCGTTCATGGGCCTGTCGCCGGGGCTGGATTTCGAATCCAAACTGTTCGCCAAGCCGGATGCGGCGCGGCTGCTCGACAAGGAACTGTCCAAGGACGGCTACCAGCCGCGCACCATCGCCATCGGCACCAACACCGACCCCTACCAGCCGATCGAAAAGCAGTACCGGATCATGCGCGAGATCCTCGAAGTGCTGGAAGCGCGCGGCCATCCGGTCGGCATCGTCACCAAATCCGCCCTGGTGACGCGCGACATCGACATATTGTCGCGCATGGCCGAACGCGGACTGGCCAAGGTGGCGCTGTCGGTGACGACAATGGACCGCATGCTGGCCAGGACGATGGAGCCCCGCGCGTCGACGCCGACCAAGCGGCTGGAGGCGATCCGGCAGCTTTCTGACGCCGGCATTCCGGCTTCGGTCATGGTGGCGCCGATCATCCCCGGCCTCACCGACCAGGAGATGGAGCGGATACTCGATTCGGCTTACGCCGCCGGCGCGCGCGAGGCCGGTTACGTCGTGCTGCGCCTGCCGCTGGAGGTCAGCCCGATCTTCAAGGACTGGCTGCTTCGCCACTATCCCGACCGCTATCGCCACGTGATGTCGCTGATCCGGTCGATGCGCGACGGCAAGGATTATGATTCGGAATGGGGCAAGCGCATGAAGGGCGCCGGACCCTACGCCTGGCAGATCGGCCGCCGCTTCGAAATTACCGCCAAGCGGCTCGGCCTCAATATCGAACGGCGCACGCTGCGCACCGACCAGTTCATCGCCGCCGGAAAGGACCAGGAGCAGTTGATGCTGCTGTGAGACTGCAATTCGCCGCGGCGGTTTGAGCTGCCACGGCAAGGAATCCCGTCCGGCCTGCCCCGGCCTGCAGACGGTGCCCTCCCGGTCCGGCGCCCCACCCGACCCGGAGGGACTTGCGGAGAATCGGAGCCGATGCGAACCTCGCCGCAACATGGCTCGCGCGCGTTCCGATTCTCCGCTTCTCTTCGAAATCGTCGAGAAACCCGATTTCTCCTTCGAAACGAAGGCGATGGCCGACGGGTTGTGGCCGGTCGCCGGGATGGACGAGGCCGGCCGCGGTCCTTTGGCCGGACCGGTCGTCGCGGCGGCTGTCGTTCTCGATCCCGCCAACATCCCCGAAGGCCTCGACGATTCCAAACGTCTCAGCCATTTGCAGCGCGAGGCGCTGTTCCTGCGCATTCTCGGCTCCGCGCAGGCGGTTTCGATGGCGTCGATCAGCGCCGAAGGCATCGACGGCAGCAATATCCTCAAGGCCAGCCTCGAGGCGATGCGCCGCGCTTTGGTCGGGCTGTCGGTTCGCCCGAAGCTCGCACTTGCCGATGGCCGCGACGTGCCGCCAGGACTGCCATGCGACGGACGCGCACTGATCAAGGGCGACCAGCGCTCGCAGTCGATCGCCGCCGCCTCCATCGTCGCCAAGGTGATGCGCGACCGCATGATGTGCGGCTGCGGCAGCCACCACGACCGCTACGGCTTCGAGGTCCATATGGGCTACGCCACGGCCCGGCACCGCACGGCGATCGAGACGCTTGGCCCGGTGGCACGGCTGCACCGCATTTCGTTCGCGCCGTTCAGGCTGGGCGGGGCTGAGGTGGTTGAGGAAGAGAGCCTGGCCGGGCTGGACTGAGCCGAACTGATTATCTCTCGGGCGCAGGCGGCGGTAAGGGCCAATCTCCCCCCTCGTGGGGGAGATTGGCAGCTTCGGCGCATCTCCCAACAAAAAAGCCGCCTGGTTGCCCAGGCGGCTTTTTTGAGTTCCAAATGCTGTCAGCTCAGTTCAGCTTGGCCTTCACATCCGCGAGCGAAGCCTTGAACAGGTCGGCTCCGGCCTTGACGTCGACCTTGGCGGCGAGCAGCGCGCGGGCGGCTTCGACGGCGATGTCGACGGCACTGGCGCGCACTTCGGCGACCGCGTCACGCTCGGCCTGACCGATCTTCTGCTCGGCAAGTGCCGTGCGCCGGGCAACATACTCTTCGGTCTTCTTGTGCGCTTCGGTGGCGAGCATTTCGGCTTCGCGCTTAGCGGCCGCGACGATGTCCGCAGCCTCCTGCTCGGCTTCCTTGCGCTTCTTCTTGTACTGGCCGAGCAATTGCTGGGCCTCGTCGCGCAGCTTGCGTGCCTCGTCGAGTTCGCTGCTGATCCTGGCAGCGCGGGCGTCGAGCGCCTTGGCGATAAGACCGGGCACCTTGATGTAGATGGCGACGCCCAGGAAGATGATCAGGGCAATCGTGGCCCAGAGCGTTGCGAGAGATGTAGCGTCCATGATGCGCTCCTCACCGGGCCACGGATTTGACCGCGGCCGCGATCTCGGCCTTGCTGGCCTTGCCGCCGACCAGGGCCTCGACGATCGCCGAAGCAGTGTCCTCGGCGATGCCGCCGACTTCCTTCATGGCGTTGGCCTTGATGGAAGAAATGCGCGCCTCGGCCTCGCCAAGCTTCTCGTCGAGCGCGGCCTCGATCTTCTTGCGCGCGGTCTCGGCTTCCGCCTTGGCTGCATCCGCGGCCTGCTGGCCGATCGAGTTGGCGTTCTTCTTGGCTTCCGCCAGTTCCTGCTCGTAGGCAGCAACGGCGGCGTCGGCCTCGCCCTTCAGCTTGCTCGCCTGATCGAGGTCCTGGCTGATGCGATCGTTGCGGACATCGATGATACCGCCAATGCGCGGCATCGCTACCTTCTTCAAGAAGAGGTAGAACAGCCCGAAGGTGATCGCCAGCCACAGAAGCTGCGACGGAAACGTCGCAGGATCGAATGGCGGGAACGTGCCGTGCGCTTCGGCAGGCACACCTGTGACGGAATGCGTGTCGCCTCCCGTCACGGCGGGCGCGGTCTCTTCCGCAAAGGCAGATGTCACGAACATCTCATTCCCCCGTCCATAAGGTTAGGTCGCACCATGCGCCCCCCTTCGTCAGCCTGTGTTTCTTACTTGAACACCAGGAGCAGCGCGATCAGGAGCGAGAAGATGCCCAGAGCTTCGGTCACGGCGAAGCCGAAAATCAGGCGGCCGAACTGGCCATCGGCAGCCGACGGATTGCGCAGCGCGCCCGAGAGATAGCTGCCGAAGATGTTGCCCAGGCCGATGCCCGCGCCACCCATGCCCAGGCAAGCGATGCCGGCGCCGATTGCAGCTGCTGCATTTACTTCCATGTCAAACTCCTTGTGGTTCCGTTGTCGTTGCAGATTGTAGTTGGCGTCGTGCGCCGGTGAAAACTTAGTGGCTGGGATGCAGGGCGTCGTTGAGATACATGCAGGTCAACACCGCAAAGACGTAGGCCTGCAGGAAGGCGACCAGCAATTCAAGCGCCGTCAGCGCCACAGCCATGGCCAGCGGCAGGATCGAACCTGCCACGCCGACCGCGCCCAGCGCGGACAGGCTGACGACGAAGCCCGAAAACACCTTCAGCGTGATGTGGCCGGCCAACATGTTGGCGAACAGACGAACCGAGAGGCTGATGGGACGCGAGACGAAGGAAATCACCTCGATCGGAACGACAAGCACCATCATCACGAGAGGCACGCCTTTCGGCACGAAGAGTTTCAGGAAGCCAAGACCATGCTTCATGAAGCCGTAGACGATGACGGTGCCGATCACCAGGATGGCCAAGCCGAAGGTAACGATGATGTGGCTGGTGACGGTGAAGAAATAGGGGAACAGGCCGAGCAGATTGGCGACCAGCACGAACATGAACAGGGAGAACACAAGCGGGAAGAACTTCATGCCCTGCGTGCCGGCGGCGTCACGCAACATGTTTGCGACGAATTCGTAGGCCATCTCGGAGATCGACTGAAACCGGCCGGGAACCAGGCTGCGGCTCGATGTGGTCAGATAAAGGAACGCCGCCGCGACGATCACGGTCGCGACCATGAACAATGCCGAGTTCGTGAAGGACAGGTCGTAGCCGCCGATGTTAATCGGAATCAGCTTGATGATATGGAACTGGTGGATCGGATCGACCTTGTCAGCTGCCACGTTCTAACCCCGTCAATGCCGCGTACGGCCAAATTA
The DNA here is from genome assembly GCF_006441315.1 of Mesorhizobium sp. B2-4-19. Lineage (NCBI taxonomy): Bacteria > Pseudomonadati > Pseudomonadota > Alphaproteobacteria > Hyphomicrobiales > Phyllobacteriaceae > Mesorhizobium > Mesorhizobium sp. B2-4-19. Next base: position 339,183 of record NZ_VFUV01000001.1, read on the forward strand.
CCATCGCCGCGTGAGGGCGGCTATTTCCGAATGCCGCCTAAAAGACGGTCATTTGCTGTCGTCCCGGCCAGAGCGCGATTTATCGCCCTGTCCGAATTCTGCCACAACGCCTGCCGAACGCATGACATTGAGCACGCCGGCGCCAAAACCAAGCAGCAGGAAAACGATCAGGCCCCACGGCGATGTCCCCGCCATACGGTCGATGATCCAGCCGATGCCGGCGCCCACCACCACGCCAGCGATAAATTCACTGGAGAGTTTGACCGCCTGGCCATATCCGGCCGCACTGCCCGCTTTCGCGTCGTCTTTCCCCTCGAGCCGGTTCGGCAGCCTTGTCGCAAGCGATGCTTCAAGTTCACGCCGACGTCGCTCAAGATCGTCGTCGCGGATGTCAGGTTCATGCTGCTTGCCGCGGCCGGTTTCTCCGGTTCCGTCTGGCCTGCTTTTATCGGCCATCGCAACCCCCCTGCCCGGTCAGACCGTCACCGTCCGTCCGCTTCTAAAGTCGCCGGCAACATAGTTAGAGGGTTTGCGCCCGTCAAGCCACGGGCGGAAGATCATTGCCATGTATTTTAAGCAATAAAATCAATTGATTAGCGGGGTGCGACATCGTGCCCGCCGCGATGATGGGGATGCGCTGCGCGAATCCTCCCGGCAATGGCTGCCTGGTCGAGCCCGCGGCCGATGGAAAAGACCATCGGCTGGCGAGCTCTCAACTCCAGCCGCCGCCATAGGTGCGGTAGAAGATATGCAGGCCAATCTTCGTCATCTTCTGCATGGTGCGCGCCCAGCCCGGATGGACATATTGGGCATAGTAGTGGGTCGACGATCCGACCTCGGGAATGAATATCTTGCCGGCGGTGACGGCCATGGCGATATCCTGCGCGGTCTTGTAGGCGGCCGGGCTGTCGACGCTCTTCTTCCTGCCGTCGCAGGCGAAGGAGAACTGGCAGCGGTTGAACCAGCCGTCATTCTGATAGACGACGCCGCAGATCGAATTGGGATAGGCCGGATTGCGCACGCGGTTGAGGACGACCTGCGCAACGGCGGCCTGGCCGCGCACGGATTCGCTCCGCGCCTCGAAATAGATGCCGTTGGCCAAGCACTTTTGCTCAGGCTTGGAGAAGACGCTGGCCGGCAGCGGGTTCTGGATCCACCAATGGTCGCCCTTGGCCATCGGCGGGATGAAGCGGCCGCTGTTGGGCTGCTCATCCTGCAGCAGGGCTTCGAAGGGCGAGGCCTTGGCATAGTCCGGCTCGGATTGCGCATAGGCCGTCGCCAGAACATCGGGATGATCGTTGTTGACCAGGGCCGCAAGCATGGCCGGCACGCCGGGATCCGGCTTCTTGTCCTCACGCGCATGGAATTCCGCGGCGATCTGGATTTCCTTGCCTTTGATCTGCGGCTTGGCAAAAGCCATTTTCAGGCCGCCGTCCATGCTCGGCCGCATCAAAGAGGAGGTCCGCTGGAAGATCGAACCAGCATTGAAGTTCTTCGGCGGCGCAACGGGAGACACCTGGACGATGCGGCCCTTCTTGTCGGCGCGCACCACCCGATCCTCGTCGGGCGAGCCGCTGACCTTGCCGCCCTTGCCGCGAAACGACACGTTGCCGACGCCAGCCAGGTGAATACCCGATCCGGAGATCGAACCGGTGACATCGGAATCGACGAAGGGCATCTCGGCAGCATGGGTCGAACCAGCGACGGATCTCTCGACATAGGAATTCCAGCGCGCGGTCGGCGATTCGAGGCCGGAGACGAGGCTGGTCATGTCCTGGTAGGCGGCGACGGTCGGGAAGCCGATCCAGATGCCGAGGCCGATGATGAAAGGAGACACAAAATTGCGTTTCTTCTCACCGGCGGCGGCAACAAGCCGCTTCAAGACGCGTCGATGCACGGAACTCTCTCCAGGAACGCTACTGACCCCACTGGAGAGCAAAATGATGCATTAACCTTGATGGGACGTTAACGGGATCGATCGGGTTTTCTCAGTCGGCTCAAGGTCGTGGTTTCGAAGTCGGGCGGTTTTAGGGCCGGAGCGTTCAAGCTGGCGGCAGGAAGACCGGCCAGGCGACCAGCGCGCAGATGGCGGCAGACAGCCATACGCCTGACCATGACCAGAGGTGCAGCAGCCCGGGAATCGCCACCGGCACCAGGAAGAAGCCGACGAAGACGAAGGTGTTGGCCAGGCTGAGCGCGGTTCCGACATGGCCGGCGCCGGCCAGCGTGGCAAGCTCGGTATAGGCGACGCCGTGCCAGGCGGAAACCGAGATACCCGCAACAATCAGCACCAAGGGAAGGACGGCAATCAGCAAGGACTGGCCGCCCGGCACTGCGGGAGTGTTCAGAACCATCAGCCAAAGCACCAAAAAAGCCGACGCGCTGAGCGCACTCAACACGCGCAGAAACTGGCGGCGATTGCCATGGCGGTCGGTGAAGCGGCCGCTCCAGACGCGCATGACCATGGCGCCGATCTGCACGGCTGCGAGGCTCGCGCTGATCGCCGCCGTCCCCAGCCCGGCGAAGTCGTGCAGGAACACCGATGCGAAAGTGAGCACGGCCACCTGCGGGAAGCAGAGCAGGCCGATGGCGGTAGCGATGCGCCAGACCTCGATGTTGCGCAGCGGCGCCGGTCCAGCCATAGCCGACGCAGCGACGTGCCCCGCCTTCGGCGGCTCATGCAGCCAGCGCCAGGCAAACAGGGCGGAGAGAGCGGAGGCGCCGGCCAGCAGCGCGAACACCGCGGCAAAGCCGAAAGCCAAGGCGAGCGAAGGCAGGACAAGCGCGCCAAGGCCGCCGCCGAGTGGCACCGCCGTCTGCCTTATGCTCATGGCGAAACCGCGCTCGTTTTCCCGGAACCAGCCCATGATGGCACGGCCGCTCGAGCCATTGACGCTGCCGCCGAGCAGGCCGGTGAGGAGCAGGCTTGCCGACAGGAGCATGACATCGGGAACGCCTGACCTTGTCGGCACGACGAGCATGGCCATGGCAAGGAGCCAGGCCGCCGTCGCGCCAAGCCCGATCAGCAGCACGCGGCGGTCGCCCCAGCGATCGGTAAGCAAGCCCCAGGGCAATTCGCTGAGTGCAACGCCCAGGCCGAGAAGGCCGAGTGCCAGGCCAAGCTCGGCATTGCTCAGGTGATAGCCCTGACGAAGCACGACCGCCGTTGCCGGTATGCCGGAGAAGGTGGCCGAGAAGCTGGCGTTCGCAGCGACACCGATGCCCAGGACCTTCCAGCGGTGGCCCGGGCTGAATACCCTTCCGGTAGGGCCGGCAGCACTGCCTCCCAGGGCTTTCTGCGTGTCTTGGTCGGTGCAGCCGACGATGGAGGACATGGTTTCATTTCCCGTGGTGGTCCAGTCGCCTGGACCTTGACGGCATTTCCCTAGCGCCATAAGTTCGTCCTTAAAATCAGGAAGTTTTTTACTATCAATCCTGAAAAGCAGGACGTTTCCATGCGACGCGTAACCTTCGACCTCGACGTTCTCCGCAGTTTCGTTACCGGCATGGAGCTGGGCAGCTTTGCCAAGGCCGCCGACCGGCTTGGCCGGTCCACCTCGGCGGTCAGCGCGCAATTGAAGAAACTGGAAGAGCAGGCAGCGACGCCGATCTTCCGCAAATCGGGGCGTGGGCTGGCCTTGACGGAGGCCGGCGAGACCATGCTCGGCTATGCGCGGCGGCTGCTCGAGCTGAATGACGAGGCGGCGGCGGCGATCCATGATGTCGAACTCGAAGGCTGGGTGCGGCTCGGCCTGCAGGAGGACTTTGGCGAGGCGGTGCTGCCCGACGTGCTCGGCCGCTTCGCCCGCGCCCACCCCAAGGTCAAGATCGAGGCCAGGATCGCGCGCAGCCACGAGCTTGCCGACAGGGTGATGTCAGGCAGCCTCGACATCGCCCTCGCCTGGCACAGCGGCCAGACGCTGCCCTACAGCGAGCATGTCGCCGATGTTCCCATGCGCTGGATCGGCCCGGCAAAGCGCATCGAGACCAGCCTGCGCGACGGCGAACCGCTGCCGCTGGTGGCGCTCGAGGCGCCATGCCTTTTGCGCACGGTGGCGACCGAGACGCTCGACCGCGCCGGGCTGCCCTGGCGCATGGCTTTCTCCAGCCCGAGCCTTGGCGGCATCTGGGCGGCCGTGGCGGCTGGCCTGGGGCTGACGATCCGCACCGATATCGGCCTGCCGGCCAGCGTCAGTGCGATGACGCCGGAGATTGCCGGTCTGCCGGCACTGCCCAAGATGGCGTTGTTCCTGCACCGCCGGGATGCCGAACCCGAGCCGGTGGCGGCCCGCCTCGCCGCCATATTGCTGGAGGCGGCGCGGCAGGCCTTGCCGGGCAATGCGCGGACTGCCGGCTTGCGTGCGGTCGCCTGATCGGACGAGCACTGAGGCTCAGCCGCGTTTCTTGGCCCGGCCGGCGAAGGGATTGTCGGAGGTGCGCAGCGCGATGCGGATCGGCACGCCCGGCATGTCGAAGGCTTCGCGCAGGCTGTTGGAGAGATAGCGCACATAGGATTGCGGCATCGCATCCGGACGCGAGCACTGGACAACAAAACCCGGCGGCCGCGTCTTGGCCTGGGTGACGTATTTGACCTTCAGCCGGCGCCCAGCAACGGCGGGCGGCGGATGATGCGCCAGTATGGCTTCCAGCCAGCGGTTGAGCTTGCCGGTCGAAACGCGGCTGTTCCAGACCTTGTGGGTCCGCAGCACCGCATCCATCAACTTGTCGAGGCCGCGCCCGGTCTCGGCCGAGACCGGCACCGCCTGGATGCCGCGCACCTGCGGCAGCAGCCGCTCGGTCTTCTCGCGCAGTTCCGCCAGAAGCTCCTGCGGATGATCGATCAGGTCCCATTTGTTGAAGGCGATCACCGGCGCCCGTCCCTCGCGGATGATCAGGTCGGCGATCTGCAGATCCTGCTTCTCGAAGGGAATGGTGGCATCGAGTACGATGATGACGATCTCGGCGAAGCGGATAGCGCGCAAGCCGTCCTGCACCGACATCACTTCCAGTTTTTCGTGGATCCTCGCCTTGCGACGCATGCCGGCCGTGTCGAACAGCTTCAGCCGGCGGCCATGCCAATCCCAGTCGACGGAGATCGAATCGCGGGTGATGCCGGCTTCCGGTCCGGTTAGCAGCCGCTCCTCGCCGATCAGCGCATTGATCAGCGTCGACTTGCCGGCGTTCGGGCGGCCGACGACAGCTATGCGCATCGGCTTGGTTTCGTCGTAAGTGTGCACATCCTCGGCGTCAGGGTCGGCAATATCCTCGCCGATCAGCACCTCGGTGGCGGCGATCTCGTCGTCTTCGCCCTCTTCGTCCTCACCGAAAGCGCGCGCCTCGCCGAGTGCGGCGATCACCGCATCGCGCAGATCTGGCATGCCCTGGCCATGTTCGGCGGAAACCGGGATCGGCTCGCCAAGTCCAAGCTCCCAGGCTTCCAGCATGCCGCCCTGCGCGCCTTTGGCCTCGGCCTTGTTTGCGACCAGCACGACCGGCTTGCCGGACTTGCGCACGATCTCGGCGAAGGTCCTGTCATCCGGCAGCAGGCCGGACTTGGCATCGATGGTGAAGAAGATCAGGTCGGCTTCGTGGATGGCGATCTCGGTCTGCGCGCGCATGCGGCCGGGCAATGTCGATGCGCCGGCGTCCTCGAAACCGGCTGTGTCGATGACGTCGAAATGCAGATCGTAAAGCTTGGCGGCATGGACGCGACGGTCGCGGGTGACGCCCGGCGTGTCGTCGACAAGCGCGAGCTTCCTTCCCACCAGCCGATTGAAAAGGGTCGATTTGCCGACGTTAGGTCTGCCGATGATGGCGACTTTGAAGGTCATACGGTCCTACAATCATGCATGTCGTTGTCCCAAAACCGCTGCACACTTTGGGCGACATGCATTTACGAGGCATTGCCCGAGCCGCGGATCAGCTCGGACATCAGCGTTGCCCGCTCGCGGATGTTGCGCGGGGCGCCGTCATCGGCGGCGATCTGGTCGAACAGCTTCAACGCGTCCTGGGTCTTGCCTTCCTTCCAGGCGGCAAGGCCGAGCGCCTCGCGCGCCGTGTGGCGCAGCGTGTTGGTGTCCGACGTCAGCGCCTCGACGCGGCTGGACACGTCGGCGAAGGAACCGTGGTCGACGAGCAGCAGCGCTGCCCTGAGCCGCGCCATGTCGCGAATGCCCTGGGGAATGGCGGTGTCGGCGGCGACATCGTCGAAATCCTTGACGGCGGCAGCAGTGTCGCCCTTGCTCGCCTTGACCGTGGCGGCTCGCATGCGGGCAAGCAGCGGATAGGCGCCGTAGCCATCCTTTTCCAGCTGGTCGAGCGCGGCCAGCGCCTCGTCGTTCTTACCGTCATTGGCCAGCTTCAGCGCCTGCGAGAAGGCATCGCCGGAGCGGTTGGCACGCGTCTCGTCCCAATAGCGATAGCCGACGAAGGCGGCGGTGCCGAGCACCACGAGGATCGCGATGACGAGCAAGGCCGGGCCGAAACGGTCCCACAGCTTCTGCGCCTGCTCGCGACGCATCTCGTCGTTGACTTCACGAATAAAACTGTCGTCGGACATCAATCAAAACCATTCCTGCCCCGGGCCGGGGCGGCTCATGAGCCCGCGTTTTAGCGAAATTTTGTCGGCATGGAAGGGGTTCGGCCGGAAAATCGCCTATTCCCACCGGGCAAACGGATGTTTGCCCGGGCAAACCGGCAAAAAGCCTAATCGCACCCATGCCACATTTCGGGGATAGCCGGCTTGCTGACCGCCCGGAGCCTGTAAGTTTGCCGATGCCTTGTTTGTCCCGCGTTGCCGCGTTTTCGCTTGTCTCGCTCGCCACCGCCGGCGTGGCCCTGGCCGATCCGCCCGCGCGGCCAATGCCGGCAAAACCGAAGCAGGTGGTGATCATCTCCTTCGACAGCGCTCGCGACATCTCGCAGTGGAAGCGCAGCCGTGCTCTGGCGGAGCGCACCGGCGCGCATTTCACCTATTTCCTCTCCTGCGTCTTCCTGCTGTCGCCAGAGACACGCAAGGAATACACCGCACCAGGCAAAACAGCCGGCAAATCCAACATCGGCTTTGCCGCTTCCAAGCAGGAAGTGGCCGAGCGGCTCGAGCAGATCGGCCTTGCCAGGCACGAAGGCCACGATATCGCCAGCCATGCCTGCGGCCATTTCGACGGCAAGGACTGGAGCAAGGCCGACTGGCTGAAAGAATTCGCCTCGTTCAGACACATTCTCGAGAACGCCTATGCAATCAACGGCATCGCGCCTGAGCCCGCCGGCTGGCGCGATTTCGCATGGCATGCCGTGATCGGTTTCCGCGCGCCGTATCTGTCGGCCAGCAAGGCGCTTTACGAGGCCTTGCCTGCCGCCGGCTACGAATTCGACGCCAGCGGCGTCTCGCAAGGTCCTGCCCAGCCGCCGACCGTCGGCGGCATCACCCGCTTTTCACTGCCGCAGATCCCAGAAGGACCGAAATCCAGGCCGGTAATCGCCATGGATTACAATCTCTATGTCAGGCATTCTGGCGGTTTCGAGCGGCCGAGCATGGCGGACGAGTTCGCCAACCGGACCTATCAGGCCTTTCGCGCTGCCTTCGACGCGCAGTATCAGGGCAAGCGCATTCCGCTGGAACTCGGCTTCCATTTCACGCTGATGAATGACGGCGCCTACTGGAACGCGCTGGAGCGCTTTGCCGGCGAGGTCTGCGTCAAGGCCGATGTCGAATGCATCAGTTTTCGCGACTACGTTTCGCGGCAGGCTGCCAGCCAGAAGCAGGCCTCGGTTGGCGGCTGAGCCGCCAACGCCCTTTCCAACATCAGGCCGGATCGGGTTCTTTTGCCTGGCGCTCCATGAAACGACGGTCAATGTCGGGGAGTGGCTCACCTTCCAAAGTCGCCTCGAAAGCGCGCAAGCGTTTATAGATTGAGGTGAGAACCACAATCTCACTCCAAGAATTAACCAGATATTGAAATGAAGATCGCACCTGATCAAAGGAATTTAAAATCTGATTCAGTGCGCCAAGCTTGATCTTTCCTGCAACCATCGTGGGGACGAGAACTATATATGGAAATATATTATCAATCTGCAAGTAGAATATTCTAGCAATATTGAAATAGACGTAGTGAAAATAGAGGCGGAAATAGTTTTTCCGAACATTGAGGAACAGCTCGGCAACGGTCTGGGGAAGCGCACGGGCCGCATCATCCTCACCATAAACAAGTTCCTTGCGATAGGCAGCCTCTACACGCTGATTGCGAAACTCTAGTCCTGGCAGCTTGATCCCAACCAGCCAAAGGAAAGTCGTTCCGAAGATCGACCAGAGGATTGCAACCACCACAAGCGAATGCGGCACCTCGCCTACGAGTGGCAGCTCCGTGACGGTTCCGGAAAAGTGCATCAGCAGCGGTAAGAATGCGACCAATGTCATGATCGAACTCACTAAGCTAACCCCGAGACCTTCCATCATATTGGAAAACCGCATCGTATCATCCTGGACACGCTGCGACGCACCCTCAATGTGGCGCAGCCTTCCCCAATGGGTCATGTAGTAATCGTTCATCGCGGTGCGCCAGCGGAATATCCAATGACTGACGAAGAACCTATTGAGGACTCCGACAGTAACCGCCACAAGCGCTATCCACGTAATCGTCAAAAGCTGCGAGTAGAAATCCCATGGGGTGGTCGAAAATGGCGTACCAAGGGCCTTCTGGATCAAGTCATAGAACGGGCCGTACCAATCGTTGAAAGCGACACTCACCTGAACCTGATAATAGATCACAAAAAGAATTAACGACGATCCAAGAATGGACCAATTCTGCCAAGGATGTGGGCGATACCACGCCCAGAAACCGTAAAAAACCAGAACCACCACGGCGAAATATAGGTAGAACCAAAGAAACGGCTTGGACCAAAAGACCGACACACCAACGATCTTTGCGACATCCGGCGCGGCGGGCGGCAGTCCAAAAACCGCACCCAATTGCTCGCCGCCGAAAAACCAGAACAGGATTGCGGCAAGACTCCAGAGGGCGGCCGAGGTGAAAAACAGCTTCGGCTGCGGGAAGAAGGATACAAACACTGTCAGGGATTCCTTGGTCGGTGCGCAAATCGGCTGATGTCAGCGGGCATAAAGTCACACATTAGGGGGAAAGAAAATGCCCGTGCCCGATGCCCGGCGCAGAGCAAGACCGCAAATCATGGCGATTTTGGCACGGCCGACCATGTGATGGCGCCGGAGACCACCAGCATGGCCGCGGCGACGATCGAAGCGAGGAAGAAATCGCCTGACATCTGCGCCAAAAGGCCTGCGGCGATCGGGCCGATGATCTGGCCCAGGCCGAACGACGCCGTCATCAAGGCAAAGATGCGCCGGGGCGCCTGCGGCGCCTGCTGCCGCGCGGCCTGCAGGCCAAGCGCGGTGATGGCGATGAAGGTGCCGCCGAGCAGCAGACCGCCAAGCAGCGGTCCTAAATATCCGCCAAGCGCCACGCTGGCGGTGACGCCGATCACTTCTATGAGACATGCCAGCGCATAAGCGGCATTGAGCCCGACTCTCCCGGCTATCTTCTGCCACAACCAGGCCGAGGGAAAGCCGGCAAGGCCGGCGACCAGCCAGACCATGGCCTCGAAGACGCGGCTGCCGCCGCCCTGGCGGACGATGGCGACAAGGAACGTCGCCGTCACCACATAGCCAAAGCCAAACAGGCCGTAGGCGATGATGATCTTCATCAGCGACCGGTCTTTCGGCAGGGCCGGTTCACGGACGGCTTGGCCGTTGGCGAGCGGGCCTTCGTTCACCAGCAGCGCCACGAGCACGAAGCCACAAGCCGAAATCGCCGCCGACCACAACCAGCCCGCCGCCCAGCCGGCATGCTCGGTCACCAGCACCGCCATCATCACCGCGGAGATCGCGATGCCGAGGCCGACGCCGCCAAAATGCCAGGCCTGCAGGTCGCCGCGACCGGCGGCATTGATATGGCTGAAAACGATGCTGGCCATGAAGACCATGACGAAGGCGCTGGCCAGACCGGCCAGAAAGCGGATGAGGAGAAAGGCGGCCATGGCGTCGGTCAGTCCCATCAACCCGGCAAGGATGGTGCTGGCGCCAAGACCGCCCAGCATCAGCAGACGCTCGTGCCCATGCGCCCAGCCGCCCGCCGCCATAAACGCGCCGACGAGATAGCCGAGATAGTTGGCGGACGCGATCCATCCGACGTTGGCCGGCGACAGATGCAGTTCCTCCATCATGCCGGGCAGGATCGGCGTGTAGACGAAGCGGCCGATGCCCATGGCCACCGCCATTGCAATCATGCCGGCGAGGGTGAAGCGCAGTGCTGTTGAGGTGGCCGATCTCATTGCAGCGCACAATAAATGCAGGGATCGCTGAAACAATCCGCCATCAGTTGGGCCAGTGCGTGCGGAGAGGCTCGACCGGTTCGACTTCAAGTTAAGCCGAAGGCGCGTCCTCGGCTCAGCAGCGCCCACCCAAACCGGCGTGCAACGAAGCGGTCTCGTGCACCGTTCGCCGCGCCGTCAGCCTGAACGGCACGTCGCCCAATTCACGCTCCGACATGGTGTTCAGCACAGGATGCGACAGAGGATCGGTCAGCCATGTCTGCGTGTCGTTCTGCGCCCCCGCGCCATACGGCGTGCCCGCGGCAAACAGAACCTTCAGCGACGACAACAGCCTTAACATTTCCGGCTCCTCGGATCTGGCTCCCATCGATAAAGTCTGCCGTTCAGGCGTCTCTTTCAATTGAGATTTCAGCCGGATCGGTTTAGAAAATCTCAAATGGCCATGCTCAACCGCGTTCATCTCAACGGCCTTCGCGCCGTCGAAACCGTAGCTCGTCTCGGCTCGCTGGCGGCCGCCGCCGCCGAACTCAATGTTTCCGTCAGCGCCGTCAGCCAGCAGATAAGCCGCACCGAAAAGCAGCTCGGCCAGGCGCTGTTCGAGCGCACGGGGAGCGGTCTGGTGCTGACCGAGTTCGGCGCCGTCTTCGCGCCCCGCCTCGGCGCTGGATTTCGTGAGCTTGCCCAGGCCGTGGCGCTGGCCGACGAAGCGAGCCAATGCACCTTGGTCGTCTCGGCGGCGCCAGCCTTCGCTTCGAAATGGCTGCTGCCCAGGCTGTCGCATCACTTCGACCGCCATCCCAATGTGCTGTTGCGCATCGACGCGTCGGTGCGGTTGGCCAATCTCGACCATTCCGACGTCGACATCGCCATCCGGCTTGGCGACGGCAAATGGTCCGGCGGACAGGCCGAACTGCTCCTGGCGCAGGAAGTGTTCCCGGTCTGCGCACCCGACATCGCCCGGAAACTGAAATCGATCGAGGACCTTGCGCAGACCTGCGCCATTACCGACGAGCGGGCGATGATCAACTGGGAGAGCTGGTTCGCGGCCGCCGGTGTCGCGCCCGTCACCTTCCAGAAAGGCGCGCGCTTCACGGACCCGATGCTGTGCCTGGAATCGGCGATTGCCGGCCATGGCGTGATGCTGGGCTGGCAGTTGCTGACGGCGGATGCGCTGGCCGACGGGCGGCTGGTGGCGCCGTTCGGCATCCGCGCCCAGAGCGGGCTCGGCTATTGGCTGGTGACCGCGTCGGCCAAGACGGAAGCCCGCAAGGTCCGGGATTTCAAGGCCTGGATCAAGGAAGAGATCGAGGCGACGATGGCGCAGTTCGGATCAATGGAAAGCGCGGCATAGAGCCTTTTCGTCCCAACGGAATCGGGATGGGGCCCTGTCTCCTTTGGTCGACCATGATCTTATCCGAAAACCGGTTCCCGCTTTTCGGGACCACGGCTGAACTGGCCCAGCGCGATCGAGGTGGAAAGGCGGGTGGCGCCGGTCTATGTAAGGTATCGGACCTCACATCACGGCAGGCAGGATCATGACCACACATTCGCGCGGCGTTTCCGCAACGATCGACCCGGTGAAACTCGACAGGCTGGCGGAAGTCGCCATCAAGGTCGGCCTGCAATTGCAGCCCGGCCAGGATCTGGTACTGACCTCGTCGATCGCGGCATTGCCGCTGACCAGGCGCATCGTCGAGCACGCCTACAAGGCCGGTGCCGGTCTGGTGACGCCGATCTTCAACGATGACGAGATGACGCTGGCGCGCTACCGCTTCGGCGCCGACGCCAGCTTCGACCGCGCCGCCGGCTGGCTCTACGAAGGCATGGCGAAGGCTTTTTCCAACAATGCCGCCAGGCTTGCCGTGCGCGGCGAGGATCCGTCGCTCCTGTCGGCGCAGGACCCGGCAAAAGTGGCGCGCGCCAACAAGGCCAATTCCATGGCCTACCAGCCGGCGCTGGAAAAGATCACCGGTTTCGACATCAACTGGAACATCGTCGCCTATCCTGACCTCGCCTGGGCCAAGCAAGTGTTTCCCGATGACGCCGACGATGTCGCGGTGGCGAAGCTCGCCGACGCGATCTTCGCGGCGTCGCGGGTCGACGTGGAAGACCCGATCGGCAACTGGAAGGCGCACAATGCCGCGCTGCGCGGCCGCACCGGGTGGCTCAACGGCCATAATTTCCATGCGCTGCACTTCACCGGACCCGGCACCGACCTGACGGTCGGGCTGGCGGACGGCCATGAATGGATGGGCGGCGCCTCGACCGCCAAAAACGGCATCACCTGCAATCCCAACATCCCGACCGAGGAGGTCTTCACCACGCCGCATGCCAGGCGCGTCGAGGGCCATGTCTCCTCGACCAAGCCGCTGTCCTACCAGGGAACGCTGATCGACGAGATTTCGGTGCGTTTCGAGGAAGGCAGGATCGTCGAGGCCAAGGCGTCGAAGGGCGAGGATGTGCTGAAGAAGGTGCTCGACACCGACGAGGGCGCACGGCGGCTCGGCGAGGTGGCGCTGGTGCCGCATTCCTCGCCGATCTCGGCCAGCGGACTGTTGTTCTTCAACACGCTGTTCGACGAAAACGCCGCCTGCCACATCGCGCTCGGCCAGTGTTATTCCAAATGCTTCGTCGACGGCGCTTCGCTCAGCCAGGACGAGATCGCCGCGCGCGGCGGCAACAAGAGTTTCATCCACATCGACTGGATGATCGGCTCGGACAAGATCGACATTGACGGCGTCCACAAGGACGGCAGCCGCGTGCCGGTGAAGCGCAAGGGCGAGTGGGCCTGAGAGGTTCGGCGTAGGGAGGTCGAATGGCGTTCGACCTGATGGTCAAGCGGATTTACGAGCCGCCCGCTGCCGATGACGGGCAGCGGGTGCTGGTCGATCGCATCTGGCCGCGCGGCGTCAGCAAGGAGCATGCCGCGCTGGCGCTGTGGCTGAAGGAGATCGCGCCGAGCGACGCGTTGCGGAAGTGGTTCGGGCACGAGCCTGAGCGCTGGGCGGAGTTCCAGAAACGCTATCGCGTCGAGTTGGATCGGAATGACGAAGCGGTGACGCAACTGCGCGACCTGCTTCGCGCGGGCAAGGTAACGCTGCTCTACGGCGCCCATGACGAGGCGCACAACAATGCGGTGGCGCTGGCGGAGTATTTGAGCGGGAGAGGCTGAGGCGGCCATAACTTTCTGAGGCCGGCGGGACAGCGCTCCCCTCTGTCCTGCCGGACATCTCCCCACAAGGGGGGAGATCGGCAGCTTCAACGGCTTCGCTAGCTACTTCACCGCCTGCTCATAAACATCCGGCTTGAACCCAACCAGAACCCGATCGCCGATTTCCAGCACCGGGCGCTTGACCATCGTCGGCTTGGCCAGCATCAGCGCCTTCGCCTTCTTTTCATCGAGGCCTTGCTTGTCCTTATCCGCCAGTTCGCGGAATGTGGTGCTGCCCTTGTTGAGCAGCTTTTCCCAGCCGACCTTGCCGACCCAGCCATCCAGCCGCTTCGCGTCCAGCCCCTCCGCGCGGAAATCGTGAAAGCGATAGGCCACGTCATGGCTCTCCAGCCAGACGCGCGCCTTCTTGACCGTGTCGCAGGTGGTGATGCCGTAGATCATAATCGTCAAAGCGCGTCCCTCAAGCTGACCGTCGAATCCGTCCCACAGCCTAAAACCGCCCTTCCCGCTTTGCCAGCACCCGGGCCCGCAACCGCGGAACTTTCGGGCAACAACCATGACGAGATGAGTGTCTTCGACGGCTGGGGCACGGTGACCGATCAGCTTGCCGAGTATGTGAAGACGATCTGAACCTCTCGCATGGCGGCCAGTACACCGTCCCGGCCGCCATGCTTGTTTCTCGATTCTGCAGCGAAGAGCCGACTCCCAAGTCGGAGCTTCCGGCCTCAGTAGTAGAAGCGCTCTTCGGTGATCTTGCCGTTCTTGACCGTGTAGAGGCCGACCTCGTCCATCGTGACTCGCTCGCCGGTGGCCTTGGGTGTGACGTCAAACTTGAAGCGCACCGCGAACTGGTCGCCGTTGACATAGGGCCCTTCGACCGAGCCGCCATGCACTTCATGGTTTTCCTGCCACCATTGGCTTTTCTGCCTGAGGGCCTCCTTGCCATGGCTGACGGCCATCGGGCCCTCCATGGCTTCGTAGCTGGCGATGTCGTCGGCATTGTATTTTTCAGCAGCACCGGCGTTATCACCCTGCTTGAGGAGTTCGGTGAAATCCTTGGCAATGTCCGTGATGGTCATGTGTGTTCCTCCTGTTCAGACGCACTGCAATTAGGGAAGAGCCTGCCCGTCTGCCACCTGTGCCCACATGACAGCTGACAAGCCGTGTCAGGACGATCGATATAGCGCGGCTCTGTGACGATGATTTCTCACATACCGGCCAGGGAATCGTCCTGGCCGGTCAATTGCCAACGTCCACGCTCCTTGTAGACACCCTTGCCGATGAGACTGTGGATCAGCACAAAATCCCGGACCGACCAGCTGACTGGATCAATCAATCGCTCGCCAATGTTGGAAACACGCGCTTCATCACGAAGCAGAGTGACATGCGGTTCAATGGACTTTGTGAGAAAGCGTTTTAACGGGCTGTCGGAAATCAGCGCCGTGAGGTTGCGCCAGAATTCTCGCAGCGCGGAATTGCTGTCATTGCCACCGCGTAGAACAAGCGAACCGCCGCCAAAAGCCGACAAGCGATCGAACGAAACCTCGAAAGGTTTTGCAACGATCATCGACCCTATGCGGCAGGCGATTTCGACCAGTCCCTGGGGGAAGCCGTCATGGTCGCCGAGCCCGACGAGCGAGATATGGATGTGGTCTTCCGGGACAAACCAGCCCTGCAGCCCTAGCTCGCGATCCAGAGCGACCGCCCTGCGTGCGAGACGGCCGGCAATAGCGCGCTCGGCAAGAACGGCGAAGAATATCCGGTCGTCGAAATGTCGCTCGAACTCTTCCCATTGGAAAAAGGTCTGGCCGTTCTTGGCGGTTCCGAATGCAGGTTGCCCACTCATAACTGAACTCGATCGGCAAATCGTATCCGACAAAGAAATTTAGAACAAAACAAGAACATGTCAAGCGAAAATGAAATGCCGGTGCTTCCCGCATATGCCGCGCAACTGTGCGGCGACCATGCGAAGGCAGAAGAGGCTAGCTCGGCAGCATGGGGCAGTTGGCGCCACGGCGCAGGCTGACATGCGCCACGTCGCCAATGCTGAATTGGAACCCCTCGGCCTGGCGCGGCGCATCGATCACCACCGGCAACCCCTGCGCAAGTTCAGCATGCAGCCGCAAGGTACGGCCGTGGAAGACGATGCTGTTCACCTGCGCCGGCGCGGTTCCTTCGGTCGCCTCGGTGGCGGCAAGCAAATCCTCCGGACGCACGCCGATGGTGCGCATCTCGCCTTCGCCGGGTGACTGGCCGGTTTCGGAGGTAGCCTCCAGCGGCAGAGCGCCGGCAGTGAAGCGCAAACGATCGCCATCGCGGCCGACAAAGCGCGACTGCAGCAGGTTCATGGTGCCGATGAAGCTCGCCACGAACTTCGTCGCAGGCCGGTCATAGAGCGTCGCCGGCGGCGCGATCTGCTCGATGCGGCCCTTGTTCATGACGACGATGCGATCGGAGATCGACAGAGCCTCGGTCTGGTCATGGGTGACCATGACGAAGGTCGTGCCGAGCCGCGACTGCAGCCGCTTCAGTTCGACCTGCATCTGTTCGCGCAGATGCGCGTCCAGCGCCGACAGCGGCTCGTCGAGCAAGAGCACGCGCGGCTCGCAGACGATGGCGCGAGCAAGTGCCACGCGCTGGCGCTGGCCGCCCGACAATTCGGAGACACGGGCGCGAAGCTTGTCGGCGAGACCGACCATGTCCAGCGCTTCGCCGACCCGCTTTGCCTGCTCGATTCCCGACAATCTGCGCAATGACAGGCCGAAGCCGACATTGTCGGCGACATCCATATGCGGAAACAGCGCGTAATCCTGGAACACCGTATTGACCGGGCGGTCGAAAGGCCGAAGCGCCGTGATGTCGCGGCCGTCGAGCAAGACCTTGCCGCTCGACGGGCTTTCGAAGCCGGCGATGACGCGCAGGCTGGTGGTCTTGCCACAGCCGGACGGCCCGAGCAGCGTGATGAACTCGCCGCTGATTATGTCGAGATCGACGGCATCGAGCCCAACGATGCCGCCCGGGAAAACCTTGGAGACCGCCTGCAACCGGACGAGTGGATCAGGCGCCATCGCGAACCTCGGAAGGCTTGGTGGTGTTGACCCACAGGATCTGGCATTGCTCGGCGCCGGGATTGCGGAAGGCATGCAACAGCGTGCTCTTGAAGGCAAAGCTGTCGCCGGTCTTCAGCCCGTATTTTGTCGAATCCACCACCAGTTCGACCTCGCCCGAAAGCACATAGCCGAATTCATGACCGGCATGGGCATAGGCTTCCACCGTGCCGCCACCGGCCTCCACCGTCACCAGCATGCCGGTCAGCGTCGCACCCGGCGGCGACAGCAGCTTCTTGGCAATGCCTTCCGACTTGACGGGAATGGAGCGCCGCTTGTCGGCGCGCACGCAATAGAGATCGTTGACGGCCTCGTCGCCATCGGCGATCAGCGCCGATGGCTCGATGTCGAGGGCGGCGGCGAGCGGCCAGATCACCTTGACGCGCAGCGAGGACATGCCGCGCTCGATCTGGCTCAGCGCGCCGATCGATACCCCTGTCCTGGTCGCCAGTTCGGCCAGCGACAAGCGCCGCTCCAGCCGCAGCGCCCGCACACGGCGCCCGACGCGAACATCGGCATCGTCCCTGGGTTTTTCGGCGGGCTCGTCCAGCATGTCCATGCATTCGTCCTCGTTGTCTTTCCCTTCTCCCACAAGGGGAGAAGGCAAGAGCGCTCACCCGCCAGCCTTCACTTTCTCGAACATCTTGGCGACGTCGTCGTTCTGTTTCATCGGGCCGGTGAAGATCGTGTTCTTCAGCATCACCTCGGGATCGGACGGCAACTGCAGTTTCTCCAGTTCCTCCTTCGCCACGCCGGCGAAGGCGGTGCTCAGCGAACTGCCATAGCCATAGGACTGGATCAGGTACTTGCCCGAATCGGCGTCGAGCCGGCTGTTGATGAAATCATAGGCGAGATCGACATTCTTGGCGTCCTTCAGCATGACGAAGCCGCAGGCCCAGGTCAGCATGCCTTCCTTCGGCTTCATGAACTCGACCGGCACGCCCTGTTTCTTCAGCGAGGTGGCCGACGCATTCCAGGTCATGGCGGCGACAAGCTGGCCGCTGGCCAGCGCTTGTTCGACCGACGTCATGTCCGTGGTGTAGCTCGACAGCAGCGGGCGTTGTTCGCGCAGTTTTGCCGCGACCTTGTCCATCTCGGCGGGCGTCATGTTGAACGGATTGACGCCGGCCAGAAGCGCGGCGACGATCGGCGTGTCATGCACGGCGTCGATGGTCGCCATGCGGCCGGCATATTGCTTGTCCCACAGCAGGTTCCAGCTTGCCTCGGGGTTCTTCACCAGATCGGTGCGGTAGAGGATGGAGGTGTTGCCCCAGTCCCACGGCACCATCCACACCTTGCCGTCGCCGGCCTGCAGGTCAGGCAAGTTCTTGAACACCGGGAAAATCGAATCCCAGTTCTTGATGCGCTTGGTGTCGATCGGCTGCAGCAGGCCTTCCTTGTTCCAGCGCGCCACCTTGTCGTAGCAGGGATGGGCGATGTCAGGGCGAAAGCCGGCCTTGACCTTGGTGAAGGCATCATCGTCGTCGCCGAAGATCGAGGCCTCGACGCCATCGGGATGGGCGGCGAGGAAGCTCTTGTTGAAATCGGGCAGTTCGTAACCCGACCAGGTGAAATATTGCAGCTTTTCGGCGGCCAGCGCCACGGTCGAAGACAGTGCAAGCGCCAGCGCGGCGAGGCCGGCGCGCGCCTTGTATCGGGTTATCGATGTCAGGTGGAATGTCATTTTCGTTCTCCTCTCATTGTTATGGTCAGGCTGGATCGCGGCGCGCGGCACCGAGCCCGCGATGGCGCAGGATCTCGGCAGTGCCGGCGATGATGAAGGATGTGGCCAGGATCACCGTCCCCAGCGCCATGACGGTCGGCAGCGAGCGGGGAAAGCGCAGCTGGCTCCAGATGTAGAGCGGCAGGGTCGGCTCGGTTCCGGCAAGGAAGAAGACGACGATGAACTCGTCGAAGGAGATCAGGAAGGCCAGCATGAAGGCCGACAGCACGGCGGGCAGGCTGAGCGGCAGCATGACGCGCCGGAACGTCGTCCAGTCGGAGGCGCCGAGGTCGAGCGCTGCCTCGCGAACCGTCCTCGGGATGGCGGCGAAACGGCTGCGCATGACGACGACGGTCGTCGGCAGCGCCACCAATATGTGGCCGAGCACGATGGCGACGCGCGACGGCCCAAGGCCGATGAGGTTAATCAGGATCAGCAACGATATGCCGACGATGACGCCGGGGATGAGGATCGGCAGGCGGGCTATAGCGCTTATGGTGGTGGCAAGCGGCGAGCGGCCATAGAGGTCCATATAGGACACGGTGATGCCGCACAGCGTAGCACCGGAAGCGGCGATGGCGCCGATGACGAGGCTGTTCAGGAGCGCGCCGGACAGCGCCGGATTGCCGTAGAGCGTCGCATACCATTGCGACGTAAAACCCTGCAGCGGAAACGCCGCCTGGATGGAATCGTTGAAGGAAAACAGCGGAATCAGCAGGACCGGCAGATAGAGAAACACCAGATAGGCAAGCACGTAGAGGCCGAGCCAACGGCCATCCGGTTTCGTGCCGGCGCGTTCGGCTTTCATGTGCGGCTGCCAAATCTGCGGTCGGCGCCACGCGCGACCAGCACCACGACGAGGATGACCAGCATGACGCAGACCGAAAGGGCAGCGCCGAACGGCCAATCATTGGCCTTGCCGAACTGCGACTGGATCAGCGTGCCGATCATGGTGCTGGCCGGGCCGCCGACCATGGCCGGCGTGACATAGTCGCCGACCGTCGGCACGAAGACGACGAGCGCGGCCGCCAATACGCCCGGCATGGAGTTCGGCAGCACGACGCGACGGAACGCGGTAAACGGCCGCGCGCCGAGGTCGGAGGCCGCCTCGAGCAGCGATTTCGGGATGGTGTCCAGCGCCACATAGATCGGCAGGATCGCGAAGGGCGCATAGGCGTGGGCCAGCGTGACGACCACAGCGGCCGGCGTGTTGAGGAAGGCCAGTGTCGGCTCCGACCAGATGCCGCTTTCGATTAGCGCCGAGTTCAGGACGCCATTATAGGCGAGCACGATCTTCCAGGCGAAGACGCGGAGCAGATAGCTGGTCCAGAATGGCAGCGTCACCAGGAACAAGAGCAGGCCGCGCCGGCGCCCGGCATGGAAGGCAAGATAATAGGCGACGGGATAGGCGGTGATGACGGTGGCCAGCGTCACCAGGCCGGCGATGACCAGCGAGCGCAGCGTCACCGTCCAGTAGAGCGGATCGGTGGCCACGGTGACGAAGTTCTCGACGGTCAGCCCGACACCGAGGAGCGAGCCGTCATTGCCGCGGAAGGCGAGGAACAGCACCAGGCCAAGCGCGAACAGGATCAGCAGGAAAGTGACCAGCGCCCCTGGCAACAGCATGGCGAGCCGGAAGCCCGATGAAGACCGGGCCTCTGGCGCTTGTGCTGCAACTAAGGCCGACATCGACCTGCCCACCAAACTTGAAATTGGCTAACAGTTTTTCATATTCGTGAAACTGTCAAGCAGAATCCGGCTTTCCTGAATTGGCCGTCACAAACGCTCCAGCGACTGCCGGAACGTTGGGGCTTTGCCCGGTATGGTCGAATAAGCCGTAGCCGACCTGGTAAGCCTGCCGTTCTCGGCCGCGTTAGTCAGGTAATCTCATCCGAACCGTTTCGTCGGTGTGCCCCGAACGCCTGTGCGCACCGCGAACAACCCGCCCTCCTGCGGGTTTGCCTGCAAATGTCTCTCGCTCATGGTAAACCGCGCCGAAGTGACGAAGAGGATATCGAGATTCTCGCCGCCGAAGGTACAGCTCGTGGGCCAGCTGCAGGGCAGGTCCACCACCTTGTCCAGGACCCCGTCAGGTGAAAGGCGAACCAGGCAGCCGCCCCCCGCGACGCGACAGTTCCAGACATAGCCCTCCGCATCCATGCACGACCCGTCCGGCAGGCCGCGTGGAAAATCCGAGAAGAAGAGACGCCTATCGGTTATTCGCGACCGCACTCTGTCCCAGCGATAGCGAAAGATCTGGTTCTTCGTCGTGTCCGCCGTGATGAAGGCATTATCCGCCGTCCAGACCATCGTGTTGGTGATGCCGAAGCGATCGGCACTGAGCGCCTCGACAATGCCGGCTGTGTCGACGCGATAGATCCGCCCGGCATCTCGCGAAATATCGCGCGCAAGATCATCGTCGTCGATGTTGTTTTCCATGGTGCCGACCCAGAACGAGCCGTCCGGGGCGACCACGCCCTCATTCAACCGTGTGTCAGGGCTGTCCGGTTCGATCGTCGCGATCGTCCTGAAGGCTTCTCCGAAATCCCACAGAGCCACATCCTTTCGCAGCCCGACGATCGCGCCACCGTCCCCACGCAGGCCAATCGAGGTTGCGAGGTCCGGTGTCTGCCAACTCTGATGATCGCGAGTAACCGGATCGAGCTGGTGGATGCGTCGCCGGATGATATCCACCCAAATCAGTGTCTTCCTGTTCTCGTCCCAGAGCAGGCTCTCACCGACGACATCCTGGGCATCGAACACCAAGCCTGGCTGTTTTTCTCCGCTATCCACTACCCTTTTCCCCTCCAACTGTCGCGTAGTCAACTGCTATTGACAGACAAGATTTCACAAAGATATACACATTTCAAGAAAACATGTCATACAGGTTTTGGGCAAATGGTAAGCGATCGCAGCATAGGGCCTGACGAGACGAATCCCGGGCTGGTGAGCGCCGCCATTCAGGCCATCACCCAACACATCCGCGTTGAAGGCCTTGGCCCTGGCGACCTCTTGCCTAGTGAAGCCGACATGACCCGCAAGCTCAGTGTCTCGCGCACGGTGGTGCGGGAGGCGTTTCGGTCGCTGTCGGCGATGCGCCTCATCGACATGAGCGCCGGGCGGCGCGCCAGCGTTGCCAAGCTCGACATTGGCGCCATGTCGATGGTGATCGAGCACGGCGTCACGACCGAACAGATCAGCATCCAGCAAGTCTATGATGTGCGCCGCACCATCGAAATGCGCACGGTGGCGCTCGCAGCACTCCGGCGAACCGACGCGGAGGCGGCTGAAATACAGAAATGCGCGCAGCTGATGCGCGAGAATTACGGTGCGCCCGAGATCGTCAAGGAACACGACATCGCATTCCATGAAGCGATCGCGCGGGCGTCTCACAACCCGGTATTTTCGTTGATCATCAACGCCTTCAGCGGCGTCACGCGACGCACCTGGGTGATCGGCTGGCGTACGCGTGCAACCGAGGAAGAGCAGATCAAGATGATCGAGGGGCACGCGGATATTGCTCGGGCGATCATCGCGGGGAACCCGCAACTCGCCGCCGAACATATGGCCGCGCATTTCGACAAAAGCGTCAAGGCATTGATCGACGCGGGGATCGCATGAAAATCCGCTCGCTTGAGACCATTCGTATCGAAGAGCGGCCCAATCTGCTCTGGATCGAGGTGCATACCGACGAGGGCATCACCGGCCTTGGCGAAACCTTTTTCTTGGCCCGCACGGTCGAGGAATATGTCCATGAATATGTCGCGCCGCGCGTAATCGGCCGCGATCCGCTGCAGATCGATCTGCTTTCCGCCGACCTGGTCGGCTATCTCGGTTTCCGCTCAAGCGGGGTCGAAGTCCGCGGCAATTCCGCCTTCGACATCGCGCTCTGGGATATTTTCGGCAAGGCCATGAACCAGCCGGTCGCGCAACTCCTGGGAGGCTTTTCGCGGCAGTCCATCCGTACCTACAACACCTGCGCCGGCACCGAATACATCAAGGACGGCAAGGGACAGACCACCGCGAATTATGGTCTCGGCACAAGGCAAGGCTACGACGACCTGAACGGGTTTCTCCACCGCGCCGACGAATTGGCGGCGGAGCTGATCGAGGACGGCATCACGGCCATGAAGATCTGGCCTTTCGACCATGCCGCCGAGAAAAGCCGGGGGCAAGACATCACCGCCGGCGACCTGAAAGCCGCGCTGCAGCCCTTCGAGAAGATCCGCAAAGCCGTCGGTGACAAGGTCGACATCATGGTCGAGTTCCACTCCATGTGGCAACTCTTGCCCGCGATCAAGATAGCCAAGGCGCTCGGGCCTTACGGCACGTACTGGCATGAGGATCCCATCCGCATGGACAGCCTCGCCGATCTCAAGCGCTATGAGGCCGCGAGCCCGGCACCGATCTCGGCGTCGGAAACCTTGGGCAGTCGCTGGGCGTTCCGCGACCTTCTGGAGACCGGCGCCGCGGGCATCGTCATGCTGGACATTTCCTGGTGCGGCGGACTTTCCGAAGCCCGCAAGATCGCCGCGATGGCGGAGGCCTGGCATTTGCCGGTCGCGCCGCACGACTGCACCGGGCCGGTGGTTCTGGCGGCGTCCACGCATTTATCCCTCAACGCGCCCAACGCACTCGTACAGGAGAGTGTGCGGGCATTTTACAGGACCTGGTATCGCGACCTCGTGACCGCGCTACCGGAAGTCAAGGTCGGCATGATCACCGTGCCGCCCGGCCCCGGCCTCGGGCTGGAACTCAATCCCGACCTCGGTCGGGCATACACCGTCCATCGCCGCGTCTCCGACAAGGCGGACATCTGAAGAACACCAACGGGAGGATTAGTAATGAAACGACTGACTGCAACGCTTTTGCTCGCGACGACACTGTTCGCCGGGCCTTCCGTCGCCAGCGCCGACGGGCTCAACATCGTCTTCACGCACCATTCGTCGGCCTCGAACACCTTCTGGCAGGCGGTGAAAAAGGGCTTTGACGATGCCTGCGGCAAGGTCGAGGCTAAGTGCAACATGATTTTCACCCAGACCGAAGGCTCGGTCGAGCAGCAACTCGCCAACATGCGCGCCGCGCTTGCGGCCAAGCCGGATGCCCTGCTGACCTCGATTGTCGACAACAAGGCGTTCGACGACGTCATCAAGGAGGCGCGAGATGCCGGTGTGTTGGTGATTGCCGTCAATGTGGATGACACCGAAGGCGCCAAGGGCAATGCGCGGCAGGCCTTCATCGGGCAGGGTTTCAAGCCGGCGGGCTATTCACTCGGCAAGGCGATTTCCGAGAGCTTCCCGAAAGAGGGGCCAATCAAGGTTCTGGTCGGCATTTCCGCACCCGGCCAGAACTGGTCCGAAAGCCGCGGCGCGGGCGTGATGCAGTTCCTGGAAGAGTACAAGGCGGCACACCCCGACCGCCAGGTCTCATGGGAGCGGATCGACAGCGGAACGGACCTTGCGATCACGTCCGATCGTGTCGGCGCCTATCTCAATGCACATCCCGACACCACAGCCTATTTCGACACCGGCTTCTGGTGCGCGGGCGTTGCGCGGTCGCTGCAGGATCGCGGCGTCGCGCCGGGCAAGGTCCTCCTTGGCGGTTTCGATCTGGTGCCGGAAGTCCTGCAGCAGATGCAGAAGGGCTACGTACAGGCTTTGGTGGACCAACAGCCCTACATGCAGGGCTTCATGCCCGTCATGGAAGCCTACCTGAACAAGAAGATAGGTCTGGCCCCCTCCGACATTGATACGGGTCAAGGCATCGTGCGCCCGGATCAGGCCGACGCGATCATGACGCTTTCATCGCAAGGTCTGCGTTAAGCCCACGCGCGCCATGTGTTCACCCGGCGCTGTTCGCGCCGCCGGGTGGTCCCTTGCCTCGAATTCCTGGAGCCTGCCTTGAAACGCCTCTTCAAGACCTATCTGGAAAAGCCGGAACTGGCAGGACTGATCCTGCTGGTGCTTCTGGTGGCGATTTTCGAGATCCGCTCGAATGGCGTGTTCCTCAACCAGGATAACCTTCGCGGCATGCTCGGCATCCTGCCGGAAACGGGCCTCGTCGCCATCGGCGTCACCATCTTGATGATCAGCGGCGAGTTCGACCTGTCGGTTGGATCGGTGTTTGCCCTGATGCCGATGTGCATGGCGGTCCTCATGGTCGAAGGGGTGCCCTTCCCGCTTGCCTTGCTGGCTGGGCTTGTCGTTTGCGCGGTGATCGGATTTATCAACGGCTATGTGACGATCCGGTTCGAGATCCCGAGCTTCATCACCACGCTCGGCATGCTTTTCATCGCCCGGTCACTGACGATCGTCGTCTCGGGCGGGTTTCCACCCTTGCTTCCCGCCGATCTTCCGAACTGGCTGTTCACTTCGTTCGTCGGCCCCGGCAACATGTTCCGCATGTCGTTCCTGTGGTTTGCGGGAATTGCCCTGCTGACGTCGCTGATGCTTTCCAGAACCAATTTCGGCAACTGGATAAAGGCCACCGGCGGCTTCCACCCGGCTGCCGCCGCGATGGGCATCCCGACCGCGAGAGTAAAACTCGCATGCTTCGTGCTTTGCTCGATGCTGTCGGGCTTCGCCGGCATGTTGCAAGTGCTGAGGCTGGGCTCTCCCTTGCCTTCCATCGGCGAAGGTCTGGAACTCCAGGCGGTGGCCTCGGCGGTCATCGGCGGCGCTTCGCTCGCAGGCGGCATCGGTACGGTCGCCGGCGGCATCATCGGCACAATCCTCATCCGCATCATCGACAACGGGCTGGTGCTCTCCAATGTCGACGCGAACTGGTTCAAATTCGCGATCGGCTTCCTGACCATTTTCGCCGTCGTCGCCAACGCCTGGATGCGCAAGCGCGCCAAGGCGATCAAGATGGAGGGCTGAGCCATGGAAGACGCAATCATCTCCGTCCGCAATCTTCACAAATGGTATTCCGGCGTCCATGCGTTGAAGGGCGTGAGCCTCGACCTGAAGCGAGGCGAGGCACTTGGGCTGGTCGGCGACAACGGTGCCGGCAAATCGACGCTCATCAACATTCTGTCAGGCGTCCATACCGCCGACGAGGGCGAGATCCTGGTCGAAGGCAGACCGGTGCGGATCGCCAGGCCGCGCGACGCGATGAACCTCGGTATCGAGACCATCTACCAGTACAATTCGATGGTCCCCACCATGTCGATCGCCAGGAACCTGTTTATCGGCCGCGAACCGACGCTGTTCTCCGTGTTCGGCGTCGGCATCCTGGATCAAAAGAAGATGGCCAGCGAAAGCATCAAGGCGATCGCCAATGTCGACCTGCATCTGCGCTCGCCCGACGCACTGGTCGGTGAATTGTCCGGCGGCCAGCGGCAGGGCGTCGCCATCGCGCGGGCCATGCATTTCAAGTCGAAGGTGATGATCCTCGACGAGCCGACCAATCACCTTTCAGTCAAGGAGACCAGCAAGGTCATCGGCTTTGTGCGTGGATTGAAGGCGCAAGGGGTGACCGGCGTTTTCATCAGCCACAACATGCATCACGTTTTTGATTGCTGTGATCGCGTGGTCGCGATGGCGCGCGGCGAGGTCGTTCTCGACAAGCGCATCGAGGAAACCTCCATCGATGAAGTTCACAACGTGCTTTGAGGAACGGGAACGGTGATGACGAACCTTTCCGGTAAAGTCGTGCTCCTGACGGGTGGTCTGGGTTCGCTCGGCCGCGCCCAGGCTGCCGCGCTTGCCCGCGCTGGCGCGCGCGTGCTTTTGCTTGACCGGCCGGAGAATGCGGAAGGGCCTAAAATCGCAGCGGAATTGGCGGCGACAAACAAGGGTACGATCGTCTATGTCGGTTGCGACTTGAACCAGTTGGCCGAAGCCGAGGCAGCGGTCAAGGCGCTCGCCGACGAAGAAGGCACGATCGACATTCTGATCAACAACGCGGCGCTTATCATCAACCGTCCGTTCGAGGAATTCTCACTTGGCGAGTACGAGGACCAGATCCGTGTGAATTCGTCAGCCGCCTTCGCGCTGGCGCGCGCCTGCGCGCCTGGCATGAAGAAGAAGGGCCAGGGCAGGATCGTCAATTTCTGCTCGGTGACGCTGAACGGCCGCTGGGACGGCTACGTGCCCTATGTGGCTTCGAAGGGAGCCATGCTGGGACTCACCAAGTCGCTGGCGCGGGAATTGGGACCACACGGCATCACCGTGAACGCGGTGTCGCCAGGCGCCGTCGTTTCCGAGGCAGAGGAGCGCGTCTTCGGAGAACGGCTCAAGGAATACAACGACTGGATCCTTGCCAACCAGAGCCTGAAGCGACGCATCGAGCCGCAGCATATCGCCGATCTCGTGCTATTCCTCGTCTCCCCGGCCTCGGACATGATCAGCGGTCAGAACATCAACATCGATGGCGGATGGTAGCCATAGCGGCCCTTCAATGACCAAAGGCGATGAGATCGAACTTGCCGACGGGCGTGCAAGCCTTGTGGTGCGTCCCCGCGAGGGCGCCGCCATCCTGCGCTACGACGCGCTCCGCCCCGGCCGAGCACCAACGCCTGTGCTTGAGCCATCGAGGGGTCTGCTGAAGTTCGGGTCTCAACTGCTGGTTCCCTGGTCAAACCGCATTTCCGGTGGAGGCTTCGAGTTTGACGGGCGCTTCCATGCGATAGAGCCCAATGTCGAAGGCGAGCCGTTCCCACTCCACGGCGACGCATTTCAAAGACCGTGGCGGTTGACGAGGCGAACCGGCACTGAAATGGAGCTGGCTCTGGAGGATGGGGCGATCGGACCCTACCGCTACCATGCAAGCGTCCGCTACGCATTGGAGGAAGGCGCGCTGTCAGCCGTGCTGGCTGTCGAAAACCGAGCCGCCATCCGCCTGCCATACGGGCTGGGCTTCCACCCCTGGTTTCCGCGCCGCCCGCGCACTCTGCTGCAAGCATCGGCGCACAGTGTCTGGTTGGAAGACGAACGACACCTGCCGACGGGGGTGGTGCCGCTAGCCTCCCGGCCGGACTGGGATTTTTCGCAAGCCGCGCCGCTTCCCGACGCCTGGGTCAACAATGCCTTCGAAGGCTGGAACGGGCACGCCTCGATCATCCAGCCGGATGACGCCATCGCCGTCACGGTCGAGGCATCGCCCTCGCTGAATGTCTTCGTCCTCTATTCGCCGGCACGAGACGCTGATTTCTTCTGCTTCGAACCCGTTTCACATGTGGTGGACGCCCATCACGGCAGCGGCCTGACCACGCTGGACAAAGGCGGATCGACAAGCGCGCATTTGCGGTTACGTTGGGATGAGTTGTAGCGCCAGATCGGAAGTCGCGAAGCGGTGCGGTGGCATGGTGGCAAAGGCCATTTCCGTTGATCGTCCGTCGCTTGGCACATGCTGCTTCAGGGCGTGTCGGCTTGAAGAGGCCATGCGCACCTCATAACATCGAACCATCCTGCGTAATGACGAGAGTGCAATGACAAACATGACGTTTCTGCCTGACGATGGCGTCTTTCTCGGCCGCGCTCGATCACCGGCTTTGCCCCATCCCCTGGTGGTCACGGTGCGTGACGGCACCGTCTTCGACATTACGTCGAGTGCGGCGCCAACGGTGCGGGACATCTGCGAAATGGCCGATCCGGCAGGGCATGTGCGCTCGACCAAGGGCAAGCCGATCGGCTCGCTCGACGACATCGCGGCCAATAGTTTTGCAGCCGGGCGCGATCCGGCAAAACCCTATCTCCTCTCTCCGGTCGACCTGCAGGCGGTCAAGGCGTCGGGCGTCACCTTCGTCGTCAGCCTGCTCGAGCGGGTAATCGAGGAACAGGCGCGCGGCTCGGCGGAAAAGGCCGATGCCATCCGCGCCGACATTGCCGGGCTGATCGGCCACGATTTGTCGAAGCTCAAGCCCGGTTCGCCGGAAGCCATGGAGATCAAGGCCAAGCTGATCGCGCGCGGCGCCTGGTCGCAATATCTGGAAGTGGGCATCGGCCCCGACGCCGAGATCTTCACCAAATGCCAGCCGATGGCCTCGGTCGGCTTCGGCGCCGATGTCGGCCTGCACCCGGTGTCGACCTGGAACAATCCGGAGCCGGAGATCGCGATGATCGCCGCCGCAAGCGGCAGGATCGTCGGCGCCACCATCGGCAACGATGTCAATCTGCGCGACGTCGAAGGGCGCTCCGCACTGCTGCTCGGCAAGGCCAAGGACAACAATGCTTCGGCCTCGCTTGGACCCTTCATCCGCCTGTTCGACGACACCTTCTCGATCGACGACGTGAAGAAGGCGGTCGTGCGCCTCAAGGTCGAGGGCGAGGATGGCTTTTCGCTGGAGGGCGCAAGCTCGATGGCCGAGATCAGCCGTTCGCCCGAAGAACTCGTTGCCGCCGCGATGGGTCCGCACCACCAGTATCCGGACGGGCTGGCGCTCTATCTCGGCACCATGTTCGTGCCGTCGAAGGACCGCGGCGAGAAGGGCAAGGGGTTTACCCACAAGGTCGGCGACATCGTCACCATCTCGTCGGAAAAGTTCGGCGCGCTGGTCAACCGGGTGCGGCTGTCGCCCGACTGCCCGCACTGGACTTACGGCGCCAGCCATCTCATGCGCGACCTGGCAAAGGCCGATCTGATCTAGACTCTATCCAAAGCGCCATGACCTTGCTTGGCGTGGATGCCATCCGGGCCGCCTTCACCACCGGTGCTCCGGTCGTGCTGCCTTGGCGATCGACCGGCTGATCAGGCTGCGGCGCCGCTGGCACGCCAGACACAGCGCGGACAATCCGCCCGGCTGAGCCTCGCCGCCAATCATCCGACCGCTCCTGAAAAATCACCCCGACTGATGCAATCTGATGGGACCGTTGATGGCGTCGCGTCAGGCGCCAACTACATCTGCAGAGGGAGGCTTGCCATCCGTCGAAAAAGGGAATGCTCTAAGACATCCGAGCGGCGCTGGCAAAAGACGCAATCCGGCCGACGCCGGAACAGGGACGGATCATCTTCAACCGGGAGGAAATCAAATGCTGACAAGACTGAGACTTGTGCTCTACGGCCTTTTGGTCGCGCTGACGGTCATTCCGGCAGCCGCGCAGGCCAAGACCTTCTACTGGATTTCGCATGGCGGCCCTGCCGACCCGGTCTGGACCTACTTCCTGGCCGGGGCCAAGCAATGGGCCAAGGACACCGGCAACACCGTCAACACCTCGTTCCACAATGGCGACGTCGCCTCCCAGCAGGAAGCGGTTCGCGCCGCCCTCTCGGCCAAGGCCGACGGCATTGTCACCACCAGCCCCGATCCGGGCAGCCTCGTCGAGATCGTCAAGGAAGCCCGCGCGGCCAACATCCCGATCATCAACTTCAACACGCCCGATCCAAAGGCCAATTTCAATGCCTATGTCGGCGGCGACAACGTCACCTTCGGAAAGCATTGGGCGCAGTATCTGGTCGACAAGGGCCTGGTGAAGAAGGGCGACTTCGTCTGGATGCCGGTCGAGATCCCCGGCGCCACCTATGGCGTCCAGGAAGAGGAAGGCATCAAGAGCGTCTTCGGACCGCTCGGCATCACCTATGAAGTGACCGAAGCGACGCTCGACCAGGCCGAGGTGATCAATCGCATGGTCGACTACCTCACCGCCCACAAGGGCAAGGTGAAGGCCATTATCGGCCTGGGCGACCTCGTCACGGGCTCGATCAAGCGGGTGTTCGACCAGGTCGGCGTCAAGCCGGGTGAAATCCCTGTTGTCGGCTGGGGCAACTCGCTCGACACCACCCAGGAAGTGCTGAACGGCTACGTCAATGCCGGCCAGTGGCAGGACCCGCAGGCGACCAGCTATGTCGCGCTGTCGCTCGCCAACATGGCGGCGTCAGGCATCCCCCCGGGCTTCAACGTCATCACCGGCGCGCTCTACGAGAAGGACACCGCCGGCATCTACGACAAGATCCTGTCCGGCAAATAAACCGCGATCCCTGGCGCCGCGCCCATCGGGCATGCGGCGCCAGATATCTGCTTGCGCCCGACTATCCATCCGAGGCGGTGGAGATCGCGGCCCGTTCCAACCATGTCGCGGGTTCCCAGTGGAAAATCATTCGCTTGTCCAACGCCTGATTGCGCGGCCTGAATTCGGTCCCTTCGTGCTGCTCATCGTCGAGATCGGCGTTTTCTGGGGCTTCAACCACGATTTCCTGTCGCCGCAGAACATCTCCAACACCCTGGCCTTCACGGTCGAGCTCGGCTTGATCGCGCTGGCGATGACCTTGCTGATGACATCAGGCGAATTCGACCTGTCCGTCGGATCCCTGTTCGGCTTCTCGCCCGTGCTGATGTGGACGCTGTTCAACGGCGGCGTCACCTCGCTGGAGATGGGCTTCATCGTCGCGCTAGTGGTTGCCGCCTTGATCGGCCTGGTCAATGGCTGGTTCGTCACGCAGCTCAAGATCCCGTCCTTCCTGGTGACGCTCGGCATGCTGCTGGTGGTGCGCGGCAGCGCGCTTTTCATCACCGATGGTTTTCCGCAGCGCACCTGGAGCGCCGAGGGCAGTTGGCTGGCGGAGGCGCTGGTCGGCGACTTCTTCATCGGGCCGTTCCGCATCTACATGTCGCTGTTCTGGTTCATCGCCGCGGCGATCGCGCTCGGCTATGCGCTGACGCAAAGCCGGACCGGCAACTGGATCCAGGCGGCGGGCGGCAATCCCAACGCGGCGCGCGCCCGCGGCGTCAATGTCAACCGCGTCAAGATCGGCCTGTTCGTGCTGTCGTCGCTCATGGCCTCGCTGGCCGGCGTCATCTCCTCGCTGCGCACGTCGGCCGCCAATCCCAACAGCGGCACAGGCTACGAACTCGAAGTCATCGCCATGGTTGTGATCGGCGGCACGGCGCTGACCGGCGGACGCGGGACCATCATCGGCACCGTGCTCGGCATCCTGATTCTGCGCGTGATGCGCAACGGCATCGTGCTGATCGGCGTGCCCGGCCTTGCCTACAATATCTTCATCGGCGCGATCATCCTTGGCATGATGGCGCTCCACTCATGGCTGGAACGCCGGCACCAGGCAGGGACTTGAACCATGGCCGAGCCATTGATCCGCATGCAGAACATCCGCAAGTCCTACGGCCGCGTGCAGGCGCTGGTGGACGCTAATTTCCATGTCAACGAGCGGGAGATCGTCGGCCTGCTCGGCGACAATGGCGCCGGCAAGTCGACACTGATCAAGGTCTTGTCGGGCGCGGTGCCGCTGACCAGCGGCGACATCTTCATCCGCGGCAAGAAGGTCACCTTGCGCAGCACCAGCGACGCCATCGCGCAGGGCATCGAAACGATCTACCAGGACTCGGCGCTGGTCACGCAACTGTCGATCGCCCGCAATCTGTTCCTCGGGCGCGAGCCGATCAAGCCGCCGCGTTTCCTCAACCGCATGGACCAGGAGGCGATGAACAACGTCGCCCGCGACCTGCTCAAACAGGTCGGCATTTCGAAGAACATTCCACCGGCGACGCCGATCGGCTCGCTCTCCGGCGGCGAGCGCCAGGCGGTGGCGATCGCGCGCGCCATGCATTTCGACAGCGACCTCATCATCCTCGACGAGCCGACCAACAATCTCGGCGTCGCCGAAACACAAGGGGTGCTGAGCTTCGTTCGCAGCGCCCGCGATTCCGGCCATTCCTGCATCTTCATCGCGCACAACATCCATCACGTCTTCCAGGTGGTCGACCGCATCGTCGTCATGCGCCGGGGCAAGGTGGTCGCCGACGACATAGACCCGAAGAAGACAACCGTGACGGAGGTCGAACGGATCATCACCGGCATGTCGGACAAGGAAATCCGCGACGCCATCGCCGACGGCAAGCCGTCGCACTGAGGACGGGCGGATCCGTCTTGCCGAAGCTGCTCAATGCGCATGGCGGCGATGGGTGCCGCGTCCCTCGGATCGCATCGGCTGCGAAATCACTTATCTGGCGCGTCATCGCATCGGCGCGTAGGGTTGCGGCATGAAGGCCACCGTCTCCGACATCGCCAGGAATTGCGGGCTCTCGACCGCGACGGTCGACAGGGTGCTCAACAACCGGCCGGGCGCCAGCGCCGCCAACCGGCAACGCGTGATGGAAGCCGCCAAGCAGCTCGGCTATCTGCCGGTCGCCGATCAGGTGACGCTTCCCTCCAGACCGGCAAACCTCGAATTCTTCCTGCCGATCGGCAGCAACGCCTTCATGCAGGATCTGGCAAGGCACATCGAGGACTATGCATCGCGCCTGCCGCTGGTCGCTTCGTGCCGGATCCACAACCTCGCCGGCATCTCGCCGAACGCGCTGCAGAGCGCCGTGGAAAACCTGTCGCTGAAGGCCAATGGCGTCGGGGTCATCGCCATCGACCATCCGCGAACCCGCAACATCCTGCGCGACATCGTCGAAGCCGGCATCCGCCTGGTGACGCTGGTGTCCGATATTCCGGCCGCTCCCCGCTCGGCCTATGTCGGCATCGACAACCGGGTGGCGGGGCGTACGGCGGCACTTCTGATGGGACGCTTCCTCGGCGGCCGCGACGGCCATCTGGCGATGGTTGTCGGTTCACGCTCCTATCGCGGTCATGAGGAGCGCGAAATGGGTTTCCGTTCCGTGCTTGGCGAGGAGTTTCCCAACCTCACCGTGACCAGCGCCGTCGAGATCAACGACGAACCGGATGCCAGCTACGCCGAAACCATGAAGGCACTGCACAACGAACCGGAACTGCTCGGCGTCTATTGCGTCGGGGCCGGACGCTCCGGCGTTGCCAAAGCCATCCGGGAAGCCAGGCCCAACCGCAAGCCGGTGTTCATCTGCCACGATCTTACAAAGGAGACGCGCGGCTACCTCGTCGACGACCTCGTTGACGTCGTCATCGACCAGAACGCCAGGCTGATCGCCGAACAGTCGGTCATCCGCCTGCTCGGCTCCATCGCCTCATCGGCACCCTATCTCACCCGGAAATTCATCGAGCCGCGCCTGATTTTCAGGGAAAACGTGCCGGTGCAGTGAGGCGAGACCGCCTGGCCATGCCGGCTTCCTGGATTTGTCTGATAATTGACACGGCAAATCTGCACAGCTGCTATGCACAATTCATTGTTGCCGAATCATTGGGCAACTCGTAGCTTCTGGTTGTCGGCCATCTACTCCTCCCAGATGCGATGCCGACGCTGAATGGGGTGCACCTCCTCCCGCGCCACATTCGAAAATCGAGCCCGCTGCCACCTCCTCCCGGCAGCGGGCTTTTTTCATTCAGCATCGGAAATTCCTGTGCCGCCGCGCCAAAGGGCGCCAGGCATCGTCTCGGTCATACGACCGGCAAATCGCCAGCAGCCGCGGCGGATTTCAACCGGCGGCGGTGCCCCGGAAGGAAACGATCAACCCTTCGGCCATGCGCACGAACTGCGTGCTCGGACCTTCGGCGCCCACGGTCTGCACGCTGACACGGGCGCCCTCGAACAGCAGCGACAGCGTATCGGCAAGCAGTTCGGCCTGACCGATGCCCGCACCCCGGCATAGCGTCACAAGGCGTTCGCGCTGGGCTTCCTTGAGCTCCTTGATCACCAGTCTCGCCGGATGGTCCGGCTCAGTCAGCTCAGCGGCGGCATTGGCCATGTCGCAGCCGCGGCCGTCGGCATTGAGCATGGCGGCCGCCTTGCGAACCCAGGCATGCAGCTGCGCGAGCTTGTCGCCGGGGAACTCGGCCTCGAAAGCATCCCACATGGCGCCGGCCTTGACCGCATTGGCGCGCAGGCACTCGACGATCAGTTCGTCCTTGGACTCGAAGTGACGATAGAGCGTCATCTTGTTCGTGCCGGCAGCTTCGGTGATGGCGTCGACGCCGACGCCCTTGATGCCGTGCTTGTGGAACATGTCGCGTGCCGTCTCCAGAATCCGATCCCTGGGACGAGAGCGCTCCACGACGCCGTCTGTCATCATGATCTCCTTTTCGTTTCCAAAAAACCCTCGGCCACCTCTTGACTAGGGTGTTACCGGTCTGTAACTTCCAGAATGTTACTTACTGGTAACACCTATGTCGCCCGTCGTCAATAACAAGGCCGTGAACTGGTCCTGCCAGATGAGACGGACGAGAAACTGCCAGTCATGCGGCTCCGGCCGGTGAGGAAATGAAAAACGGTTCGCGAGCATGGGCTGCGAATCGACAGACAAGGAGCCGGCCAATGCCACAGCGCCGCGATCTTACCATAGATGAGGCCGTCCGGGATCCGATGATCCGGCTGGTCATGAAGGCAGATGGGGTCGACCCCCACGCCCTCGAGAAGATGCTTCGCTCGCTTGCCGATGGGCAGCGTCGCGAGGTGCCGTTGCTGCGTTCACGGGATGCCTCCCGTGACGGGCACGGCCAGTTATCCAGACTTGCCAGCGCCTTCGGGCGGGCAAGAGCAGCCGGCGAGGCATGTGTGTCGTGGTAAATTTCTTCATTCACCGTCCGATCTTCGCCTCGGCGATCGCCATCATCATGGTGCTCGCCGGGACGATTTGTTATTTCCTGCTGCCGGTCTCGCAGTTTCCAGACATCACGCCGCCCCAGGTCGTGGTCAGCGCCCATTATCCGGGCGCCAGCGCGCAAGTCGTGGCCGACACGGTGACGACGCCGCTGGAGCAGCAGATCAACGGCGTGCAGGGCATGACCTACATGTCGTCGACGAGCTCCAATGACGGCTCCTCGACCATCACCATCACCTTCGATGTCGGCTACTCCCTGAGCACGGCCGCCGTCGACGTCCAGAACCGCGTCTCGCAGGCGGCTTCCTCGCTGCCGGCGATCGTCAATCAGGGCGGCGTGACGATCAAGAAGCAGAACCCGAACTTCGTGCTTATCGTCAACCTCACCTCGCCCGACAAGTCGGTCGATCCGGTGGCGCTGTCGAACCTCGCCTATCTGCAGGTGGTCGATCCGCTGAAGCGGCTGCAAGGCGTCGGCGACGTGCAGATCTTCGGCGAGCGGCGCTATTCGATGCGCATCTGGCTCGATCCGGACAAGCTTGCCAATCTCGGCATCACCGCCGTCGACGTGCAGAATGCCATCGCCGAGCAGAACGTCCAGGTGGCGGCCGGCAAGATCGGCCAGTCGCCGGCGCCCGCAGGCACCGCCTTCGAGATGCAGGTCAACGCTGTCGGCCGCCTGAGCGACCCGAAGGAATTCGGCGACATCGTGGTGCGCGCCAACACCGACTCCGGCTCGCTGGTGCGGCTGCGCGACGTCGCGCGTATCGAGCTCGGCGCGCTGCAATATTCGTCCTCGGCCTTCTTCGGCAAGGACCCGACCGTGGTCCTCGCCGTCTACCAGATGCCCGGTTCCAACGCGCTCGACCTTCAGCAGCGCGTCAAGGACAAGATGCAGGAACTGTCGGCGCGTTTCCCGAAGGGCGTGTCCTATGCCATGCACTACGACACGACGCGCTTCGTCTCGGCGTCGATGCATGACGTGCTGATCACGCTCGGCGAAGCGCTGGTGCTGGTCGTTGCCGTGGTGTTCATCTTCCTGCAGAGCTGGCGCACGACCATCATCCCGACCATCGCCATTCCGGTGTCGCTGGTGGCGACGCTGGTCGTCATGGAGATGCTGGGCTTCTCGCTCAACATGCTCTCCTTGCTCGGCATGGTGCTGGCGATCGGCCTTGTCGTCGACGACGCCATCGTGGTGGTCGAGAATGTCGAACGACAACTCGAGGCCGGGCTGAAACCATTGGCGGCGACCAAGGCCGCCATGGCCGAAGTCACCGGTCCGATCATCGCCACCACCGCCGTGCTGATGGCCGTGTTCGTGCCGGTCGCTTTCATTCCGGGCGTGTCGGGGCGGCTCTACAACCAGTTCGCGCTGACGGTGGCGATTTCGGTCGGCATCTCGGCCTTCAATTCGCTGACGCTGAGTCCTGCGCTCAGTGCCGCTTTCCTGCGTCATCGCCATGGGCCGCAGTTCTTCCTGTTCCGCTGGTTCAACACCGGCTTCGACAGGCTGTCGCATGCCTACGCCCATGGTGTGCGCTTCCTGATCCGCTTGCGCTGGATCATGCTCGGCCTGTTCGCCGCCGGGTTGGTCGCCACCTATTTCGTCTGGCAGAAACTGCCCTCGACCTTCCTTCCGGTCGAGGACCAGGGCTATTTCTTCGTCGTCATCCAGTTGCCCGACGGTGCCTCGCTTGAGCGCACCGACGCGGTGGCGCAGAAGGCGCGCGACATCCTGCAGGCGACGCCCGGCGTCGACATTGTCGGCTCGATCAGCGGCCTGAACTTCCTGACCAGTGCGGCGCAGTCGAACTCGGCTGTCGAGTTCGCCATCCTCAAGCCATGGGAAGAGCGTGGCCCCGACCAGAGCGCATCGAAACTCGTCGCCGATGTGCGCGGCAAGCTGATGCAGATTCCGGAAGCTTTCGCGCTCTCCTTCGATCCGCCTTCGATTCCGGGTATCGGCACCACGGGCGGCTTCGAATTCGTCGTCGAGGATCTGACTGGTCGCGGCAGCACGGCCCTCAATGACGCGACGCAGGCCGTGATCGCCGAGGCGCGCAAGCAGCCGGAAATCAATCCGCAGCAGCTGTTCTCGCCATTCTCGACCTCGACGCCGCAGTTCAACTACGACCTCGACCGTAGCAAGGCCAAGCTTCTCGGCCTCAACCTGCCCGATGTCTTCAACACGCTGCAGATCTATCTCGGCTCGCTCTACGTGAATGACTTCAACCTGTTCGGCCGCACCTTCCGGGTGACCATCCAGGCCGACAAGGATGCACGTGCGGGCGCCGCCGACATTTCGCGGCTCTATGTACGCAACGCCTCGGGCGGCATGGTGCCGCTCAGCACGCTGGGCAAGCTGGTGCCGTTCGTCGGGCCGGAAACCGTGCCGCACTACAACAACAACGCCTCGGCCTCGATCAATGGCGGTGCCGCGCCGGGCTTCTCCTCGGGCCAGGCTG
The DNA here is from genome assembly GCF_006441315.1 of Mesorhizobium sp. B2-4-19. NCBI lineage: Bacteria > Pseudomonadati > Pseudomonadota > Alphaproteobacteria > Hyphomicrobiales > Phyllobacteriaceae > Mesorhizobium > Mesorhizobium sp. B2-4-19. The sequence goes on from NZ_VFUV01000001.1 coordinate 376,411, forward strand.
TCGCTGCCATGGAACGGGCGGCGGCCACCGCGCTCCCCAGGGATTTCGGTTTCGAATGGACCGGCATCACCTTCCAGGAGCTCAAGGCAGGATCGATCGCGTCCGTCGTCTTCGGCCTCGCCATCGTCTTCGTCTTCCTGATCCTGGCGGCGCAATATGAGAGCTGGGCGATGCCGTTCATGGTGCTGCTGGCGGTGCCATTGGCCTTGTTCGGTGCCTTCGCGGCCCTATCGGTGCGCGGCATGCAGATCGACGTCTACTCGCAGATCGGCTTCGTGATGCTGATCGGCCTGGCGGCCAAGAACGCGATCCTGATCGTCGAGTTCGCCAGGCGGCGACGCGAGGAGGGCCTCAGCATCGTCGAGGCGGCGATGGAAGCCGCCCGGCTCAGGCTGCGGCCGATCCTGATGACGGCCTTCGCCTTCATCCTTGGCGTGCTGCCGCTGATGTTCGCCACCGGCGCCGGTGCCGCAAGCCGCCAGTCGATCGGCACCACGGTGTTTGGCGGCATGGTCGCCGCGACCATCCTGTCGCTGGTGTTCGTGCCGGTCTTCTACGCGGTCATCGAACAGTTGCGGGAGCGCCGCGAAAGCGGCGAACCCGCCTCCAAGCATACTGAACCAACTGCCGAACCCGCCTTCCCTCCCCTGGCGGAAGCGGCCGAATAAGATTGGAGAAATATTATGCGTAAATGGAAAATCGCTTTGGGAGCGGCCGTCGCGTTGGGCGCGATCTCCGTGGCAAGCGTCCACCTGCTCGATATGGGCAATCTCAGGCTGAGCACCGGCACGGCCGGTGCGGCAACGCCCGCTCCGGCGGCATTCGTCATGCCGGTGCCGGTGGCGAGCGTGGTCAAGAAGACGATCCCGATCTATCTCGACTATGCCGCCCGCATCGAGCCTATCCGCAGCATCACGCTGCAGGCGCGCGTGCCCGGCTATTTGCAGGAACAGACGGCGCAGGACGGCGCGGATGTGCGGCAAGGCGACCTTCTCTACAGGATCTCGCCCGACGACTTCCAGGCCGCGCTCGACCAGGCGAAAGCCCAGGTCCAGCGCGATACGGCGACGCTCGACTATGCGCGGTCCAATCTCGGCCGCGGCACCGAGCTCGCCAAGAGCGGTTATCTGGACAAGGACAGCTTCGACCAGCGCACCAGCACCTTGCGCGAAGCGCAGGCGTCGCTGGCGCTTAACCAGGCGGCCGTGCGCACGGCCGAGCTCAATCTGAGCTACGCCGAGATCCATGCGCCGTTCACCGGACGCCTGGGCCGCAACCAGGCTTCGGTCGGAACGCTGGTCAGCGTCGCCGGCACAGTGCTGAACACGCTGGTGCAGCTCGACCCGATCTATGTCACCTTCAATCCGAGCGAGACGGATCTGGCCGAGATCGAGCAGGCCCGCGCGGCCGGCCCGGTCGATGTCGAAGTCCTGCTGCCAGGTCAGACCGAGACCAGCCAGAAGGGCGAACTCACCTTCGTCGACAACACGGTCGACCACTCGACCGGCACCATCACCGCGCGCGCCACCATCGGCAATGCGAAGTTCACGCTCATGCCTGGCCAGTACGTCCGCGTGCGGCTGCACATCAGGCAACAGCCGGACGCGCTGATGGTGCCGCAGACGGCGCTGGGATCGAGCCAGCTCGGCAAATATCTCTACGTCGTCGGCAAGGGCAACACGGTCGACCAGCGGCTGGTCTCGCTCGGCCCGACCAGCGGCGACCTGGTGGCCATTCTGAGCGGCGTCTCGGAAGGCGACCAGGTGATCACAGGCAATCTGCAGACGATCGGACCCGGAATGCCGATCTCGCCACTGCCACAGAAACCGGCTACCTGACTCCCCCGCAGGCCCGGTTTCCGCGCGGCGCCCTCGACCTACCCACGGGTCGTGGGCGCCGTATTCACAAGCAGGCCGACAAGAGCGGCCACATCGGCGCGGTCGGCCTTAGCCGGCGGCATGAAGGCGCAATAGGGGTGACCGAGGCGCACCGAGACCGATGACAGCGCGATCAGGCGCCCTGCCTCCAGATCGGCCCGCGCCATCACACGCTGGCCAAGCGCAATGCCCAGACCCAGCCTCGCCGAGGCGATCGCCAGGCTGGACAGGCCGACGCGCCGGCCATGCGACGGGTCGGGCGAGCGGCTGCCGCCACATGCCGCGAACCAGTCCGCCCAGCTTGGGTGCGAGGCATAGTTCGGCCCCCAATTGGTGTGGATGAACAGGCTCTCATGCAGGTCCATTAGACTTCTGTCGCTGTTGCCATGCCTTTGCCAGAACTCGGGCGCGCAGACCGGCAGCACATCGTCATGGACGAGGCGAACCATACGCAGGCCGGGATAGTGATAATCACCATAGGAGATGCGCAGGTCGACATTCCAGCGCACCAGGTCGATCGGATCGTCTTCCGCCCGCACATCGATCGCCATATGCGGGAAGGCCTCGAGAAGAGCGGCCAGCCTCGGCGCCAGCCACAGCTCTGCCAGCGAGAACGGCACGCTGACGACAAGCCGTGTCCTCAAACCGCCTTCCAGCATGCGCTGGCCGATTGCCGCGATGTCGCCAAGAGCACGCGCGGTCTGCGGATAGATGGCGTGACCGGCGTCGGTGAGCGTGATGCGGTTGCCTGTGCGCACGAACAGCTGCTTGCCGAACCAGGTTTCGAGATTGCGGATCTGCTGGCTGACCGCCGCCGAGGACACGCCAAGCTCGTTCGCGGCCAAAGTGAAGCTGCCGGAGCGGGTCTTCTGTGCCCAACCCATGGAGCACACGACATGAAAGACATCCTCGATCTCAACCGTTATCCGCTCGACCGCGAAGGCAGCGCCGAATGGACGCGCCTCGTCGAACAGTCGATCGAAGCCCTCCGGGCCGACGGCATGTTCAATCTCGAAGGTTTTCTGCGGCCCGGCGTCGCCGAACAGGCGGTGCGGGAAATCAAGCCGGTGATGGACACGCAGTCCCATGTCCACAAGCGCATGCACAACATCTACTTCAAGCCCAGCATTCCCGAACTCGCGCCTGACCATCCGGCCCTGCACACGGTCGAAACCATCAGTCACACTGTCTGCGCCGACCAGATTCCCGGCAGCACGGTGATGTCCATCTACGAATATGAACCGCTTGTGCGTTTCCTGGCGGCGACGATGGGCAAGGAAAAACTGCATGTCATGCAGGATCCTTTGGCTCGCACCAATGTCATGGCCTATCGCGCCGGCGAGGCGCTGAACTGGCATTTCGACCGCTCGGAATTCACCACCACACTGCTGCTGCAGCAGTCGCAACGTGGCGGCGACCTCGAATACCGCACCGATCTCAGGTCGGATGACGACCCCAACTATGAGGGCGTCGCCAGGCTGCTCGAAGGCCGCGATCCCGACGCCAAGATCCTGCGCATGAAGCCGGGTACGCTCAATGTCTTCCGCGGCAAGAACACCGCGCACCGCGTCACCAGGGTCGAAGGCGAGCGCGAACGCATGATCGCGGTGTTTTCCTACTACGAGAAACCAGGTGTGATGTTCAGCGCCGAGGAGCGGGTCGGCTTCTATGGCCGCGCCGCCTGAGCCGTCCAAACCGCATCTGGGTCGGATTGCCGGGCGACGATGAAAAAATCTGAAAATGCCATCTTGTTAGATTGTCGACAATCTGATTGTCTTACCCGCTGTACTCGCTGGAGTGGGCCGGATTGTGAAGACGGATTTCAGCCCGATTGCCGATACGACGCGTCGCGCCGAAATCGTCGCGCTGCTGCGGCGCGCCATCCTGACCGGGCAACTGCAACCCGGCCAGAAGCTCAACGAGCTCCGAATCTCCGAACAGATGCGGGTCAGCCGCGCGCCATTGCGCGAGGCGATGCGCGAGCTGGTGCAGGAAGGCATCCTGACCAGCATTCCCTATGCCGGCACCTTCGTCATCGATGTCACCGCCAAGGACATCGACGATGCCTATTCGCTCAACCAAGTGCTCGACGAGTTCGCCATCGAACGGACATGGCCACAGCGCGACCAGCGTTTCTTCGACGAACTTGACCGGCGCCACGAAGCGGTGAAACAGGCGACACGCAACCTCGACACCACAAGGCAGATCGAAACGGCGCTGCAACTGCATGGCCTGATCTATGAGTGGGCCGATAATTCGGTGCTTCTGGAAACCTGGCAGAGGCTGACCAGCCGGCTGCAAATGTATTTCGCGCTGCACCAGCATGCGCGCAACGAGCCGGTGCCGGCCGAAGACGTCCATGAGACTTACGTGCAACTGATGAAGGGTACCGATATGCGCGCTGCCCAGCGTCACGCGCGCGAACATATCAATCTCGACTTCGAGCAGTTGCTCTCCTATGCGCGCAACCTCGAACAGCGCCCGTCGAAGGGCGCCTGACCAATTCCCAGACATCGCAGCCAGCGGACGGACAGAGTGCAGATCAAATCCATCAAAGCCTACCATGTCGTGCAGCCCTTCGTGGACGGCCCCTACCGCATGTCCAAGGGGCGCCAGGCCGACGCCTTCGACGCGGTGATCGTCGCCATCACCGCCGACAGCGGCCTGACCGGCTGGGGCGAGATGGCGCCGCTCGGCAATTTCTACTCGGCCGCGTTTCCGGCGGGAACACGCGCGGGCGTGCCGGAAATCGCGACGCATCTAATCGGCCACGATCCGCGCGGGCTGGCCAGGATCGGCCGGCTGATGGACACGGTGTTCAAGGGCCATCCCTATATCAAATCGGCGCTCGACATGGCCTGCTGGGATCTCGCCGCGCGCGCCGCCGGTGTGCCGTTGGTGACGCTGCTCGGCGGCAAGGAGAGCGATATGGCGGAGACCTACCGGGTCGTCACCCACGGCACGCTCGATCAGATGGCGGCACTGGCAAAAAGGATCATCGCCGAGGGCTGTCGCCGTCTGCAGGTCAAGGTTGGCGGCAATGTGCACGACGACATCGAGCGAGTGACGACGGTCGCCTCGGCCGTGCCGAAAGGCACGGTGATCTTCTGCGACGCCAATGCCGGCTGGACGCCCTACCAGGCGCGGCAGTTCGCCGATGCCACGCGTGGCATCGACTATACGTTCGAGCAGCCCTGCACGACGATCGAGGAGAACATGTCGGTGCGCCGCATGCTCGACAAGCCGATGGTGCTCGACGAATCCGTCACCTCGCTGGAAGCGATGCTGGAGATCCACCGCCGGGGCGCGGCCGACGGGCTGACGCTGAAGATCTCGCGGCTGGGTGGTGTGACGAAGACGCGCCAGATCCGCGACGTTGCCGTCGACCTCGGCTTCATGATCACTGTCGAGGACACAGGCGGCGCCGAGATCGACACGGCAGCGATGGCGCATCTGTCGCTGTCGACGCCGGAGGAGCGCAGGCTGCATGCCATTGCCTTCCATGAATGGGTGACGGTGCGCACCGCCTTCAACGCCCCGCCGGTCACCGGCAGCCATATGGGCATTCCGGACGGCCCCGGCCTCGGCATCGATGTGGACCCGAGCCTGCTCGGCAAGCCTTTCTTCGAGGTCGGCTGAGATGAAGATCCGAGACATCACGGCCACACCGATCAATCTTCGTCTCGAAGCACCCTATGGCTGGGTGTTCGGCGAGCTCGACGGCTTTTCGCAGACCATTGTCGAGGTCGAGACCGAGGATGGGCTGGTCGGCCTCGGCGAGGCGCCGACGCCGGCGGCGGCCGCAATCATCAATGATGTTCTGGCCGAGCGCCTGATTGGCCGCGATGCCTTCGACATCGCCGGCGCCGAGCATGTCTGCCTGCCCTACTGGACCGGCGTGCAGTCGATCAACGACCGCACCCGCATCATGGCTTTCGGCGCGATCGAGATGGCGCTGTGGGACCTGCGCGGCAAGGCGTGGAAGCAGCCGCTCTACCAGCTGCTCGGCGGCGCCGTGCGCAAGGACATCCCGTTCACCGACTATTTCTCGCTGCGCGGCGACGGGCCTGATGTGAAAGGCGAGACGACGCCGGAAGAAGTCGCCGATTATTGCGTCGAATTGCACGAGACGCATGGCACGACCTTCTTCGAAGGCAAGTTCTCGACCGAAGACCCGAAAGTCTCGCTGAGAATGATCGAGCTGATCCGCGAGAAACTCGGCGACGAGGCGATGATCCGCATCGATTCCAACCAGGCCTATTCGCTGGCGACGGCGCGGCGGCTGGCGCGGCCGCTCGAAGAGCTCGGCGTACGCAACTGGGAGGATCCGGTGGCGACGCTCGAAGAGATGCGGCAGTTGCGGCAACATTGCTCGATCCCGTTCTCCACCCACAACATCGACATTGCGCGCGCCATGGACCTCAAGGTTCCGGATGCCTTCGTCGGCAATCCGACGGCGCATGGCGGCATCGGCCGCCTGCTGCGTTTCGTCGGCGCCTGCGAGCATGCCGGCGTCGATTTCTGGTGCTACAGCGGCGACAGCGGCATCGGCAGCGCCGCCTACCTGCATCTGTGCGCGTCGCTCGGCTGGATCCGGGAGCCCAACCAGTCGCTGTTTCGCATGCAGCCCATGGACATCACCGAGGAAGGGCCATTTTCGCCGAGGAACAATGTCGTGCGCGTCCCGGAAGGTCCCGGTCTCGGCATCACCTTGTCGCGTGAAAACCTGGCGGCCTGCCATCGCGATTTCGCCGAGAACGGCCCGTGCAACAAATATCACGACCCGGCGAAGCCCGGAACCTATCGCCGTTTGCCGCTGAACTAGGAGAACGAGAAGGGAAAGGAGACGTCGTCAAGAAACAAGCCGCCGCCGCCGCGATTGGGTCGCGACGGCAGGACAGGATGGGTGGAAACGTCCTCAAGAAAATCTGACCGCTTCGCCGCAACGATCGGATGGACCGGATAAAGCCGCATGCTACAGTCCCGTCGACCGACTTCGTTGACGGCCGGGGCAAGGAGAACTCCACGGAATTTCGTCAACCGGAAGTGCTTTCTTCAGCCATAAGAAACCAGGGGAAAGGGTTAAACCCATGAGCAAGAACTACCGCATTCTCAACCTGATTCGACGCAATCGCTCGCCGCTCGAAAACCATCTCATCGACGGTCTCGTCGATGGCCGTGTCAGCCGCCGCGACTTCATTCGCCACGGCAGCCTGCTCGGCCTGTCGCTGCCGCTTCTGGGCGGCATCACCACCGCTGCCGGCCTCAGTGGCATGCCGTCGCTCGCCCGCGCCCAGGGCGCGCCTGGCGCGACCATCCGCGTCGGCAGCAGCGTGCCGGCGGCAACCATCGACCCGGTCACCATCGCCGATGCCGGTGGCCTGCTGATCCTGCAGCAGGTTGCCGAATTCCTCTGCGTCGACGGCCCCGACCTGGTGCTCAAGCCGGCGCTGGCCGAAAGCTGGAAGCCGAACGACAACGGCACGGTGTGGACCTTCAAGCTGCGCAAGGGCGTCAAATTCCACTCCGGCGGCGAGATGAAGGCCGACGACGTCGTGGCCAGCATCGACCGCCTCGCCGACCCGGCAAACTCGTCCAACGCGCTGTCGGTGTTCACCGGCATCCTGCAGAAGGGCGCCACCAAGAAGGTCGACGACTACACGGTGGAGTTCCATCTCGACGCGCCGAACGGCAACTTCCCCTACATGGTGTCGTCGGACAACTATAACGCCGTCATCATCCCGGCGAGCTACAAGGGCGACTACGAGAAAAGCTTCGACGGCACGGGCCCGTTCAAGGTCGAGAAATACACGGCCAAGGTCGGCGCCTCCTTCGTCCGCAACGAGGACTATTGGGGCGAAAAGGCGCTGCCGGAGCGGACCGAGTTCACCTTCTTCGCCGACATGCAGCCGCAGATCCTGGCGCTGCAGGGCGGACAGATCGACATCATCAACCAGATGCCGGTGCTCGCCGGCGTCGCCCTGCTCAATGATCCGAGCGTCGACATCATCAGCCTGAAGTCGTCGGCCCACCAGCAACTGCATATGCGCTGCGACGACGGCCCGCTGAAGGACGCGCGCGTGCGCCGTGCCATCGCGCTCTGCCTCGACCGCGACAAGCTGGCCGCAGGCCTGATGAAGGGTCGCTCGGCGCTCGGCAATGACAGCCCGTTCGCGGCCGTCTACCCTTCGACCGATACGAGCATACCGCAGCGCAAGCAGGATATCGCGCAGGCCAAGCAGCTCATGGAAGCGGCCGGCGTCGGCAAGGGTTTCAAGGTAACGCTGACCACCGAGCGCTACCTGGAAATTCCCGAATACGCCCAGCTGATCCAGAACTGGGTCAAGGAAATCGGCATCGAACTCGAGCTCAACATCCTGGACCAGGGCGCGTATTACGGCGACGCCGTATTCGGCAAATCGAACTGGCTGGATTCGGTGATGGGCATCACCGACTATGGTCACCGCGGCGTGCCGAACGTGTACCTTGCCGCACCGCTGAAGAGCGACGGCACCTGGAACGCCGCGCACTTCAAGAACAAGGACTATGACACGCTGGCGACCAGCTATATCGCGGCGCTCGATCTCGAGGCGCAAAAGGCGACGGCGGGCAAGATCCAGAAGCTTCTGCTCGAGGAAACGCCCGTCATCTTCGGCTATTTCTACGACTACCTGACGGCAACGGCAAAAGGCGTGGCCGGCGTGCGGCCGACCGCGATGTCGCAGCTGTTCCTCGAAAAGGCATCGAAGGCCTAAAACGAAAAGGGAAAGCCAATCCTCTAACAGCCAGCTCCCGCGCGGGGCTGGCTCCACAAGGAGTCTTAGCCATTCTCTCCTTCTTTGCACGGCGTGTGTCGCTGTCGCTGGTTACATTGTTCCTGCTCAGCATCATGGTGTTCCTGGGCGGCCAGGTGCTGCCCGGCAATGTCGGGCGCGCGATCCTGGGGCCGTTTGCCGACCAGCGCGCGGTCGACGCGCTCAACCATACCCTGGGCGTCGATCGCCCGCTGCTCACCCAATATGCGACCTGGATCTGGAATTTTATCCGTGGCGACATGGGCACGTCCTACATCTTCCGCTCGCCGGTGGCGCCGTTCGTCATCGATGCCTTGGGCAATTCGATGAAGCTGGCCGCGGTTGCCTTCGTGCTGGTGGTGCCGATCGGCATTCTGGGCGGGGTGGTGGCGGCGCTCAACCTCAACCGTCCGCTCGACCGCATCATCAGCCTGGGCGGGCTGTCGGTGACGGTGCTGCCGGAGTTCGTCACCGGCATCATCCTGATCCTGATCTTCGGCGTTTGGCTGCGCTGGCTGCCGATCTCGGCGGCGTGGCCGAAGAACGCCGGCTTCTTCACCCAGCTCCACTATCTGATCCTGCCGTCGCTGCCGCTGTTCCTGGTGCTGTTCGGCTATATCGCGCGCATGGCGCGCTCCGGCATGATCGAGGCGCTCGATTCCGACTATACGCGAACGGCCGTGCTCAAGGGCCTACCCTGGCGCACGGTGATCTGGCGCCATGTGCTGCGCAATGCGCTGCTGCCGACCATCACCGTCATCGCCACCCAGACCGGCTATCTCATCGGTGGCCTGGTGGTGATCGAGACGCTATTCCGCTACCAGGGCATCGGCTCGCTGATTTTCACCGCCGCGCGCGGCAAGGATTTCCCGATGCTGGAATCCGGCATCCTCACCATCGGCATCGTCTATGCCGTGGCGACATTGATCGCCGACTTCCTCTATTCCGTGCTCAATCCACGCATCCGGCTGGGGTCAGACCAATGAGCGCCGTCCAGACCACCTCTTCCCCGCAAGACGACACGCGCCGGCGCAGCCCCATGGCAGAAGTCTTCTTCTCGCTCATGCGCTCGCGAACCTTTCTTGTCGGTCTTGCCATCGTGCTGTTCTGGGTCGCCTGCGCGCTGTTCGGCGAGCACTTTGCGCCCTACGACCCGCTTGCCGACGACATCATCAACGCGCTGGCGCCGCCGTCGTCCGAACACTGGTTCGGCACCGACCAGATCGGCCGCGACGTCTTCTCTCGCGTCATCGTCGGCTCGCGCGACATCCTCACTGTCGCCCCGCTGGCGACCTTGCTGGCGACGATCGCCGGCACGGCACTCGGCCTGCTCACCGGCTATTTCCGCGGCATCGTCGACGATGTCGTCAGCCGTATCCTGGAAGCCTTCATGGCCATCCCCGTGGTCATTGTCGCACTGCTCGCCATCGTCGCGCTCGGCACGTCCAAGGCCACCGTCATCGTCGTCATCGGCTTGAGCTTCGCGCCGATCATTGCGCGCACCGTGCGCTCAGCGGTGCTGGCCGAGCGCGAACTCGATTATGTCGCCGCCGCGCAGCTGAGGCACGAGAGCGCCTTCCACACTATGTTCGTCGAGATCCTGCCCAATGTCATCCCACCGATCCTGGTCGAGACCACGGTGCGGCTTGGCTACGCCATCTTCGCGGTCGCCACGCTCTCCTTCATGGGTTTTGGCATCCAGCCGCCCTCGCCCGACTGGGGGCTGTCGATCTCCAGCAATTACGGCATGATTGGCGGCGGCTTCTGGTGGACTGTGCTATTCGACGCACTCGCCATCGCCTCGCTTGTGATCGGTGTCAACCTTGTGGCCGACGGCGTTCATGGAGCGCTCAATGACTAACTCCGCAAAGGCTGAAAACGCCCTCGAGTTGCACGATCTGTCGGTCGCCTACCGGGTGGCCGGGCGCAACCGCGCCGTGCTGCGCAATCTCAGCCTCAACATCAGGCAGGGCGAGGCCTATGGGCTGGTCGGCGAGTCCGGTTGCGGCAAATCCACCGTGGCGCTCACCGTCGTGCGCTATTTGCCAAGAAACGGCTCGATATCGGGCGGCGCGATCTCGCTCGACGGCCAGGACGTCATGAAGCTCGATGCCGAGGCCTTGCGGCGCGCGCGCGCCGAAAGCGTCTCGATGGTCTATCAGGATCCCGGCAAGGCGCTGAACCCGTCGATCCGCATCGGCCGGCAACTGATCGAGATCTTCGAGCTCGGCGGGATCCCGGGACAGGCAGCGACCGACCGCGCCATCGCCATGCTCAACCGCGTGCGCATCTCCGATCCGTCAAGCGTCATGCAGCGCTATCCACACCAGCTCTCCGGCGGCATGCAGCAGCGCGTGGCGATCGCCATGGCGCTGGCCAACGATCCCTCGATGCTGATCCTCGACGAACCAACCACGGGCCTCGACGCGACGGTCGAAGCCGAGGTGCTCGATCTCATCGCGCTGCTCAGGCAAGAGCTGTCGGCCTCGATCCTGTTCATCAGCCACAACCTCGCCGTCGTCTCCAACATGTGCGACCGCGTCGGCGTGCTCTATGCCGGCATGCTGGTCGAGGAAGGGCCGACGGATGTCGTCTTCAACGATCCGCGCCATCCCTATACGGTCGCGCTCCTGCGCTGCCTGCCACGCGGCGGCCAGCGCAAGGACCAGGGCCGGCTCGACACCATTCCGGGCTTCCTGCCCGGCATAGGCGCCGACATCAAGGGCTGTGCCTTTGCCGACCGCTGTGCGCTCGCCGACAATCGCTGCCGCACCGAATTGCCGCCGCTCTATGATCTGAGTGACGAGCGCGGCAAGCGGCTGTCGCGCTGCTTCCACCACGACGAGGCGCAAGCCCTGCCGCGCGCCACACCGAGCGATGTTGCGACAGCGCCCAAGCCGACAACCGCACCGGTGCTGCGCGTCGCCGGGCTGAACAAGACCTATGCCAGCCATGGTCATCCCTTGCGCGCGGTCAAGGATGTCTCGCTCGATCTGAGGCCCGGCGAGACGCTGGGGCTGGTCGGCGAATCCGGCAGCGGCAAGACCACCTTCGCCAGGCTGCTGCTCGGGCTTGTGCCGCCTGATGACGGCGGCACCATCGAACTCGAGGGCAAGACGCTGGCGCCGAAGCTGGAGAACCGCGGCGACGACCAGGTCAAGGCGATGCAGATCGTCTTCCAGAACCCGGACTCCGCGCTCAACCGCTCGCATTCGATCCGCCACATTCTCGGCCGCGCCTTGAAGCGGCTGGCCGGCCTCTCCGGCAAGGCGCAGGAGGCGCGCCTCGACGACCTCGTCCGCTCGGTGCGCCTCACCGACCGGCATCTGGCCGTCAAGCCGCGCCAGCTGTCAGGCGGCCTGAAGCAGCGCGTCGCCATTGCGCGCGCCTTCGCCGGCGATCCGCGCATCGTCGTCTGCGACGAGCCGACCTCCGCGCTCGACGTCTCCGTCCAGGCGGCGATCCTCAACCTGCTCGCCGACCTGCAATCCAAGGAAGACGTCAGCTACATCTTCATTTCGCACGACCTTGGCGTGGTGCGTTACCTGTCCGACAAGATCGCCGTGCTCTATCTCGGCCGCATCATGGAGATCGGACCTTCGGAGGAAGTCTTCTCCGGGCCGCATCATCCTTATACCGAAGCGCTGCTGTCGGCCGTGCCCAAGCTCGACCAGACCGAGACGGCGCGCATCCGGCTCGACGGCGAGATCCCCAGCGCCACCAACCCGCCCCCGGGCTGCGTCTTCAACACACGCTGCCCGCGCAAGATCGGCCCGATCTGCGAGCAGCAGGAGCCGCCGCTGGCCGAGGCGCAGCCCGGCCACTCCATCCGCTGCCATATCCCCTACCCGGAACTCGCCAGGCTGCAGAAGGCAGCCGTGACTGAACCGGCATAGCAGGGCATCGCCGGCCGGTTAGCTCAGGCCGGCCATGCCCAGGGAACGGTCGCCTTCCGAAAAACCCTGTTGGCTGGTTCAGTCCCTGGCCAGCGAGCGCAAGCCCGTCAGCGCGACGTCCAGAACATCCGACGAGACGGGATTCGATGGATAGGCGAGATAGATCGGCCGCTGAAACACCGGTGTGTTGTCGATACGCCGCATCTCGCCGCGCTCGATATGACCGCTGACGGCGCTGAGCGGCAGATAGGCCGCCGCTTGCCGCGACAGCACATGCTGCAGCCCGATGAAGACCAGGCCGGCGGAAATCGCCGGCTTGACCATGCCGGCAAAGGCGCGGTCGTGCTCGATGCGGAATTCGAGCCCCCAGTCCATCAGTATGTAGTTTTCAGTCCACGGCTTGGTCTGCGCAGCGTGCTGGACGAGCACGACCTGATCGACGGCCAGCGTCTCATAAACGATGCCGGGATGCGGGCGCGGCAGATAGAGGATGCAGATGTCGAGCAGGCCTTCCGCCAGCTGGTCGATGGCCAGATCCGGAAAACTGCCTTCGAGCCGCAGCGCCACGTTCGGCCGCCTGGCCCGCATCCACTCGACCCATGGCGAGGTGATGCGCTCCCACAGATAGGCGGGAGCGGTCAGCCGCAGCAGGCTGTCATAGCCGTCGGGAACGGCGATGTCCTGCCTCGATTGCTCCCAGGTGCGGGTGATGGAAGAGGCGTGCGGCAGGAACTGCCGGCCAGCCGGCGTCAGCGTGACGCCGTCGCGGTCGCGCACGAAAAGCCGGCGCCCCAACTGTTCCTCCAGCCCCCTGATCCGCGCGCTGACGGTGGACTGCGCAAGGTTGAGCCGGCTGGCCGCGACGGTGAAGCTGCCATGTTCGGCGACCTCCAGGAAACTGCGCAGGTTCTCGGTATCCATGGCTTAAATCCTGCATCGAAAATTTCGATGGACCCTATCAAAAAATATCGCTTTCCGGTCGCGGTCAACAATGGCCTAAATGGCCGATCCCCGAAGGGCAAGCGAGGAATGCAACCATGCCAAGGCATTTCATGACGATCGACACTGCTCGCAAGAACCTGACGGCAATCGAAAATTCCGCTGTCGATGATTTGCTGGCCGGCAGGCTCGACCGCCGCGATTTCCTGCGCCACGGAAGCGTGCTCGGCCTTTCCCTGCCGTTCCTGGGCAGCCTTGTCGCGGCCGCCGGGCTCGGCATGCAACAAGTCCGCGCCGAGGGCAAGCCGGGCGGCACGGTGCGCGCGGGCGTGGCGACGCCGGGCGGCGCCATCGATCCCGTCACCTATTATGACAGCGGCAGCTACCAGCTGGTTTTCCAGACCGCCGAATTCCTCTGCATCACGCGGCCGGATCTCACCTTGAAGCCGGTGCTGGCGGAAAGCTGGTCGCCGAACGCGGACGGCAGTGTCTGGACCTTCAAGCTGCGCAAGGGCGTGAAATTCCACAATGGCGAAGACTTCAAGGCCGACGACGTGGTGGCGACCTTCGATCGCCTCGCCGATCCCAACGGCGCCTCGAACGCGCTTTCGGTGTTCAAGGGCCTGCTGTCGAAGGGCGGCACGCAGAAAGTCGACGACCACACCGTCGCCTTCCATCTCGACGCGCCGAACGGCAGCTTTCCCTATTCGGTGTCGATCGACAATTACAATGCCGTCATCCTGCCGGCGAGCTACAAGGGCGACTACGAAAAGACCTTTGAGGGCACCGGGCCGTTCCGGCTGGAGAGCTATACGCCGAAGGTCGGCGCGACCTTCGTGCGCAACCCCGACTATTGGGGCGACAAGGCGCTGCCCGACCGGCTCGAGTTCAAGTTCTACGGCGACGTGCAGCCGCGCATCCTGGCGCTGCAGGCCGGTGAGGTCGACGTCCTCGACGCCGTGCCGCTCGACGTCAGCCAGGTGGTGCTGAACAGCCCCGACATCACGGTGCTGCGTGTCGCCTCGACCGCGCATCGCCAACTGCACATGCGCTGCGACACCGGTCCCTTCACCGACAAACGCGTCCGCCAGGCGCTGGCGCTCAGCATCGACCGCTCCAAGCTTGTCGATGGCCTGTGCCGCGGCATGGCGGCCACCGGCAATGACAGCCCATTCGCACCGGCCTTCCCCGCCACCGACAAGTCCGTGCCGCAGCGAGTCCAGGACATCGCCAAGGCCAAGCAACTCATGGAGGCGGCCGGCCTCGCCAGCGGCTTCGACATTACCCTGACGACGCTGCGCTATTCCGACATTCCAGGCTACGCGCAGCTGTTCCAGAATTTCGCCAAGGAGATCGGCGCCCGCATCGCGCTCAACATCGAGGACCAGGACAAATATTACGGCAAGGCGGTGTTCGGCCAGTCGGACTGGCTGGACAGCCCGTTGGGGATCACCGACTACGCGCATCGCAGTGTGCCGAACGTCTTCCTCAAGAGCCCGCTGGTCAGCGATGGCCCGTGGAACGCGGCGCATTTCAAAAACACCGCCTATGACGGCATGGTCACCTCCTACCTCAAGGCACTCGATATCGGCGCACAGCGCGCGGCGGCCTCCGACATCCAGAAGCTGCTGCTCGACGAGACGCCGGTCGTTTTCAGCTACTTCCCGGATCTGCTGGTGCCGGTGCGCAAGAATGTCAGCGGCCTGCCGCCGATCGCCGCCGGCCTGCTGCTCGATCGCGTGTCGCTGGGATAGAGGCTGGATTGGACAATTCCGCTTTCGGGCGGCGAGGCTATCCGCTGGCAAGGCTGCGAGGAGCGATGGGGGGCCATCGTTCGAGCGGCTCGATGCAACGGAAACCCGCCGCCCGGAAACCCTCAGCGGCACCACGGCTCAATGCAGGTTCATCTCGCTGTGCGCCAACGCTCGATGACAAAAGACATGAAACGGGAGACTACCATTCGCAAGCCTCATTTGCGCGGTCGCGGACCGCATTTCCCCTTGCTCGACAATATCGTGCAGTATGAGTTCGAGCGGGGCTATGTCGCCTTCACCATGCCGATGCAGAAGCGGCTGCGCGTGCAGGTGGGATCGATGATCGTCGCCGACACGACCAAGGCGCTGGTGCTCTACGAATCCGACCATCTGCCGGTTTATTACTTTCCGATGAGTGACGTGCGCGAGGAGTTCCTGCTGCCAAGCAGGACGACGACAGAGAGCCCGTTCAAGGGCGTCGCCACGCATTATTCGCTGAACACCGGCATCACGCTGGTCGAGGATGCCGCGTGGCGTTATCTGGATCCGGTCAAGGGATCGCCGCTGCTTTCGGACTACATGTCCTTCTATTGGCCCAAGATGACGCACTGGTATGAGGAAGACGAAGAGATCTTCGTCCACGCCCGCGATCCGTTCCGCCGGGTCGACTGCCTGCCCTCCTCGCGACGGGTGCAGGTCATCCTCGACGGCGAACAGGTCGCCGATTCACGCCGCGGCGTGTTCCTGTTCGAAACCGGCCATCCGGTGCGCCACTATCTGCCGATCTCGGACACGCGGCTCGATATGTTCGCGCCCAGCCGCTACATTTCGCGCTGCCCCTACAAGGGCATCTCCAACTACTATCACGTGACGACGCCCAAGAAGCGGCACGAGAATCTCGTCTGGTACTATCCTGAGCCGGTGCACGAGGCCGAGCGCATCAAGGGACTGGTCTGCTTCCACCACGAACTGGTCGACAAGATCCTGGTCGACGGCGTCGAGATCCCGAAAGAAGCCACCGCTGCATCGGACGGCTATTTCTAGGTATCGCTGCCCCCTGCCGGCTTGCGCATTGAGCGCTTGATCGAAACATGGCGCAGCGCATACCTTCCCTGAAACGGGGAGGGCTATCGATGGATCTTTTCAAGCTGGACGGCGATGTCGCGCTGGTCACCGGTGCCGGTAGCGGCATTGGCCAGGCAATTGCAATTGGATTGGCCGAGGCAGGAGCCAACGTCGCGTGTTTCGGTCATGCATCGAAAGGCGGGCTGGAAGAAACCGCGCACCAAATCACGGCACTCGGCCGCAAGGCTTTGGTGCTGACCGGCACGGTCACTTCGGAGACCGATCTGGCGGTGGCAATCGATCGCGTCGAGGCCGAACTCGGTGCATTGACCGTTGCCGTCAACAATGCCGGCATCGCCGGTTCGGAACCGGCCGAGACCTTGTCGCTCGACAAGTGGCAGAAGGTGCACGAGGTCAACGTCGCCGGCGTTTTCCTGTCCTGCCAGGCCGAAGCCCGCAAGATGCTGGCGCGCCGCAAAGGCTCGATCATCAACATCGCCTCGATGTCCGGCACCATCGTCAATCGGGGATTGACGCAGGCGCACTACAATTCGTCGAAAGCCGCCGTCATCCACATGTCGAAGAGCCTTGCAATGGAGTGGGCTGATCGCGGATTGCGCGTCAATGTCGTCAGCCCAGGCTATACGCTGACACCGATGAACAAGCGGCCGGAAGTGGCGGAGGAGATCAAGATCTTCAAGCGCGACACGCCGATGGGGCGCATGGCGGCGCCTGAGGAAATGGTCGGGCCGACGGTGTTCCTGGCCAGCCGCGCGTCGAGCTTCGTCACCGGCCTCGACCTGATCGTCGATGGGGGCTACGTCTGCTGGTAGGGCCGCATCTCGCCGAACTTCGCCTGCGGTCTGAATTTGCGCATCTGCGAAGCGTTAGTCGTTGCGCAAGATGAACGTTGGTATATATAATTTCATCCTATGAAAAGGCTTGGCAAGATGGGGCTTGCCATGCCGACAGCCGAGATCATGGGACCTTGATGGCTTGCACCTTGCAGGGCGCCGCAAGACTGGCAATTGATCCGCGGATGATCGCTCCACCAGCGGTCTGTCGGCAGCCATGACGCGGACGGCATATTCCATCATCACGAGAATTGAGCACCATCTTGCCTGCGCTGGCCAAAGCCAGGGCGACAATTTTGGCGCCGACGGCCTTGCGCAGCGAACCGCCTATCCAACACAATCAAGAAAAGCCGCAAGAAGGGAACGACCGATAACCGTCACAGCTTGAAGGAGAACAAGCATGTCATTTCGCAGTCGAGTTTCAAAACTATCGATTGGCGCCGTCGCGCTCGCAACGCTAAGCCTGCTGACACCTTCCGCCCGGGCCGCCGCACCGGAATCCAATGACCCGATAAAGATCGCGCTGTTCGACTGGACCAGCGTCAACCTCAACGCCAAGATCCTCGGCGGCATCCTGGAAAAGCTCGGTTATACCGTTGAATACCCGACCGCCGACTATCTCTCCAGCCTGACCACCGGCCTCACCAATGGCGACCTCGATGTCGGTCTGGAATTCTGGGACACGACTGCCGGCGAGGCCATGAAGGCCTCCGATGCGACTGGCCAGACGGAGCGCCTCGGCAAGCTTGGCCCGAAGGCCAAGGAAGAGTGGTGGTTTCCCGAATATATGAAGGAGAAATGCCCGACACTGCCGGACTGGCATGCCTTGCTCGACGCGACATGCGCGGCGTCGTTCTCGACAGCGGAGACCGCTCCGAAGGGGCGCTATCTCGGCGGCCCGGTGACCTGGGAGGGCTTTGACGACGAGCGCGTCGCGGCGCTGAAACTGCCCTTCACCGTCATCCATGCCGGCACCGATGCGGCAATGTTCGCCGAACTCGATTCCGCCTATCAGCGCAAGGCGCCTATCATGCTGTGGATCTATTCGCCGCACTGGGCGCCGGCCAAGTACAAGGGCGAGTGGGTGCAATTCCCGGAATACACGCCCGAGTGCTATAACGATCCGAAGTGGGGCGTGAACCCCGACGCCAAATATGATTGCGGCAAACCGCATGGCGAGATCTGGAAATATGCCTGGAACGGCATGAAGGAGAAATGGCCGGTCGCCTACAAGGTGGCCAAGGCCTACACGATCGACACCGACGAACTCAACAAGATGAGCGGCGACATCGACCTCAACGGCAAGACGCCGGAAGAGGTCGCCGCCGGCTGGATCGCCGCACACGAGGCAGACTGGAAAGCCTGGGCGCAGTGATTGTTCCGACTGGAAAAATGGGGCCTGGCCGTTGATCGGCCGGGTCTCAAGTCTTGATGTTCCAGAAGGACGATTGGATGACGACTGAACAGGGATCGACGCAACCGGGCACTGATAATCGCCCAGTAAAGCTTGCCTGCCGCAATGTGTGGAAGCTGTTCGGAGTGAACGCAGCCAGCTTCATCCGCGAGCGCGACGGCAGGGCCAGCATGGTCGATGTCACTGCCGCCGGACTGGTCGGCGCCGTGCGCGCGGTCGATCTGGAAATCCGCCAGGGCGAGATCTTCATCATCATGGGCCTGTCGGGCTCCGGCAAATCGACATTGGTGCGCTGCATGTCGCGACTGGTCGAGCCGAGCCATGGCAAGATCGAATTCGAGGGCAAGGACCTGCTCAAGATTTCCGATGCGGCGCTTATCGAATTGCGCCGCCACCGCATGGGCATGGTGTTTCAGAATTTCGCGCTGCTGCCGCATCTCAATGTGCTCGACAACATCGCCTTTCCGCTCAGCATCCAGGGGCAGGACCGGGCAACGCGCGAGGCGCGCGCCCGCGAGGTCATCGAGCTGGTCGGCTTGCGCGGCCGCGAGCATTTCTACCCACGCGAATTGTCCGGCGGCCAGCAGCAGCGCGTCGGCATCGCCCGCAGCCTGGCGACCAAACCGGAGATCTGGTTCCTCGACGAGCCGTTCTCCGCCCTCGATCCGCTGATCCGCCGCGAAATGCAGGACGAGCTGATGCGGCTGCAGACCATGCTGCACAAGACCATCGTCTTCATCACCCATGATTTCGACGAGGCCATCCGGCTGGCCGACCGTATCGCCATCATGAAGGATGGCGAGGTCATTCAGATCGGCACGCCGGAGGAACTGGTGGTCAATCCGGCGACCGACTATGTCGCAGAATTCACCCGCGACGTCGACCGCGCCAAGGTGATTTCCGCGTACAGCCTGATGCGTGCCTGCGATGGTTCGGAGCATGGTGGCACGGTTTCGCCGCATGCCAAGATCGCCAGTTTCTCGGCCAGCATCGTTTCAGCCGGCAAGCCGTTCGCCGTGGTGAACGGCACCGGCAAGCCGATCGGCGAAGTGACGCCGCAAGCGGTCATCGACCTGCTGGCCGGCATCGAGCACGCGAGAGCCGACGCATGACCGTGACGGCAAGCGCCAGCGAGCCGAGGCCGCCGCTTCAGCGGTGGCTGCCCGTCTGGGCGGCGGCCCTTGCCGCTGTGCTGTTGGTGTTCCTGCTGCAGGAAAGCGTCCCTTGGGCTGTCGACTACCCGGCCAATGCCGTCGTGCCGGTCGCCGACTGGGTCAGCGCGTTGATGGGCTGGATCAAATCGAACCTGTCATGGCTGACCCGCTCGATCACCGCGGTTCTCGGCGTGCCGCTCGATTTCGCGCTCAATCTCTTGGCCAAGAACTTCAAGATCGGCCACGGCGCGGATGCCTATGTCCTGCCGCGCCTGTCCTGGGTTGGCGTCTGCGCTATCGCCTTCCTCGCCGGCCATGCCGTGGGCGGCCGGAAACTCAGCCTGCTGGTCGGCGGCTGTTTCCTTTACATCGCGCTGTTCGGCCAATGGACCAGCGCCATGCTGACGCTGGCGCTGATCTCCATCGCCGTGCCGTTCTGCATCGTCACCGGCCTGTTCGCCGGCATCTGGGCCTGGCGCAAGCCTTGGGCGGAGAGGCTTATCGTCTCCCCTGCCCTCGACCTGATGCAGACGATCCCGACCTTCGCCTATCTCATCCCGATGCTGCTCCTGTTCGGCAACAGCCCGGTGTCGGCGATGATCGCCACCGCCATCTTCGCCACGCCGCCGATGGTGCGGGCGACGATGCTCGGCCTCACCCGCGTGCCGCTGGAGATCGGCGAATTCAGCGACATGGCCGGCTGCACGGCGCGGCAGAAACTGTGGCGGGTGCTGTTGCCTTCGGCGCGGCCGACGCTGATGGTCGGCGTCAACCAAGTGATCATGCTGGCGCTCAACATGGTGATCATCGCCTCGATGATCGGCGCCGGCGGCCTCGGCTACGACGTGCTTCTGGCGCTACGCGCGCTGAAGGTTGGCGAGGCGATGGAGGCTGGTCTCGCCATTGTGGCGCTGGCGATCGCGCTCGACCGGCTGAGCCAGGCCATCGCGCACAAGCAGGCGAAGGGCCATGTTCATCAGGCGGTGAGCCCGAGCTTCTGGCGGCGCTATCCCAGTCTGTCGCTGGCCATCGCCATCCTTGCCGTCACCACGCTGCTCGGCCTGTTCGTGCCGGCCTTCGCGGCGGTGCCGAAGGCGATCACCTTCACCACCGCGCCGCTGTGGAAGGCGGCGGTGAATTGGGTGACGATCAACTTCTTCGATGCGATCGAAGCCTTTCGCGTGGCGCTGATCCTCAACGTGCTCAACCCGGTGCGCGCCTTCTGCGAAGGCTTTCCGTGGCTTGGCGCGGTGTTCCTGCTCGGCCTTGCCGGCTATCAGCTCTCGGGCCTGCGCCTGGCGGCCCTAGTCGCCGCGCTGACCGCTTTCTGCGCGGTCACCGGGCTGTGGGAGAAGACCATGGCGACGGTCTATCTCTGCGGCATCTCGGCCTTCATCGCCTGCCTGATCGGCATCCCGATCGGGCTGATGGCAGCGCGCAGCGACCGTTTCGAGAAGATCGTCACGCCCATCATCGACACGCTGCAGGTGCTGCCGTCCTTCTGCTTCATCATCCCGGTGGTGATGCTGTTCAGAGTCGGCGACGTGACCGCCATGATTGCAACGATAGCCTTCGCCGTGGTGCCGGCGATCCGCTACACCAATCACGGCATAAGACAGGTGCCGCCGGCGCTGATCGAGGCGGCCAAGGTGTCGGGCTGCACGCCGCGCCAGACCTTCTTTCGCGTGCAATTGCCGCTGGCGCTGCCGGAGATCATGCTCGGCGTCAACCAGACGATCCTGATGGCACTGGCGATGATCATCATCTGCGCCATGGTCGGCACGCGCGATCTCGGCCAGGAGGTGTTCATCGCGCTGTCCAAGGCCGATTCCGGCCGCGGCATCGTCGCGGGCCTGGCCATCGCCTTCATCGGCATCGTCGCCGACCGGCTGTTCAACGCCTGGACGGCGAAGGCTCGGGCAAGGCTGGGATAGGCAGAAGATGCGCCGCGGCTACTCCGCCGCGACGCCCTTCACCTCAAGATAGCTCTCCATGGAATCGTCCAGCGCCTGCAGCCAGGGCGTGTGATGCAACGGTGCCATGGTGCCGGTCATCAGCGAGCGGTAGGCATGGTCGCGGAAGCTCATAATGTCTTCCGCCTTGTGGTGTTCCCACTCCATGAAGGTCTGGTTGACCGCCTCGACATCGAAGCCGGGATAGTCGGTCTGGTCCATCAGTTCCTTGGTATAGTCGCCCTGGAACCAGATCATCTGCTCGGCTTCTTCCAGCGTTTCCTCGCGGGCGCGCCACTTGGCGCTGTGCTTGGCCATCGCCTCGGCGGAGGGCAGCTTGATGCGGCCCATGATGACATCGCGGGCGAACCAGGCCTGCGCGTCGAACATGTTGAAGGTGTAGAACTGGTCCTGCATGCCGACATAGAACAGCTTCGGATTCTTTTCCCACACCACGCCTTCATAGAGATCAAGCGGCCACATGCGGTTGGCGGTCTTGAGCTTGAGGTCGTCGGTGAGGAAGGGGAAGGAATGGAGATAGCCGGTGCACAGGATAATGGCGTCGACATCCTTTGACGTGCCGTCCTTGAAGTGGGCGGTCTTGCCGACGACCTTCTGCAGGAGCGGCACTTCCTTCCAATTCTCCGGCCATCTGAAGCCCATCGGCTTGGAGCGATAGCTGGAGGTGATCGATCTGGCGCCGTACTTGTAGCATTGCGAGCCGATGTCCTCGGCCGAATAGGAACGGCCGATGATCAGGATATCCTTGCCCTTGAATTCCATCGCGTCGCGGAAATCATGGCTGTGCAGGATACGGCCGTTGAAGCTGGAAAACCCTTCGAAATAGGGAACGTTGGGCACCGAGAAATGCCCGGAGGCGACGACGACGTTGTCGAACTCTTCCGAATAGGTGACGTCGTTGGTGCGGTCATGCGCGGTGACGGTGAATTTCTTGGTTTCGTCCGAGAAGGTCACCATGCGCACCGGGCTGTTGAAGCGCACCCATTTGCGCAGGCCCGACTTTTCGACGCGGCCCTTGATGTAATCCCACAGCACGGCGCGCGGCGGATAGGAGCCGATCGGCCGGCCGAAATGCTCCTCGAAAGTATAGTCGGCGAATTCCAGGCATTCCTTCGGTCCGTTCGACCAGAGGTAGCGGTACATCGAGCCATGCACGGGATCGCCATGCTCGTCGAGGCCGGTGCGCCAGGTGTAGTTCCACAGGCCGCCCCAGTCCGACTGCTTTTCGAAGCAAACGATTTCGGGGATGTCGGCGCCCTTGTCTTCAGCCGACTTGAAGGCCCTGAGCTGTGCCAGGCCGGACGGTCCGGCGCCGATGACGGCAACGCGCGTTTTCATTTCCAGGGCCTCCTCATTTTTGATTTCCCCAGCGAAACAAATTTCACTGACAGTGACACTAATTGGCCCTTCCGTGCTGTCAACAGACATCTGCGGGAACGGCGTTTGCCCGCAAAGGATTCCTGGCGAAAGACGTTCACGGACAGAGCCATGGGATCGTCCGATGGGACTTAAGACAGCTTGCCGACACCGCCGCGCTGCTGTATCGCCACCTGACATGTTCACCTTGAGTGAAATAAATCCGCGAAGTCCGGGGGCGACATGGCAAAAGACAGTTCCAAGGCCGGGCTTGCCGGCGCCAAGCCGAAGCCCCAGCCAAAGGTCTCGGCGGACGGCAAGACCATCCGCGCACCACTGACGCAGAACCCCCACGCCATCCGCGACACACGCGAGAAGGTGCTAGAGGTGGCCATCGGCCGCGAGGTGCGGGCGTTCCGCAAGAAGCTCGGCATCACCGTCGCCGATCTCGCCGTCGCCACCGACATTTCACTGGGCATGCTGTCGAAGATCGAGAACGGCATCACCTCGCCGTCGCTGACCACGCTGCAGGCGCTGTCGCGGGCGCTCGGCGTTCCCGTCACCGCCTTCTTCCGCCGCTTCGAGGAGGAGCGCAGCGCCGTCTTCGTCAAGGCCGGCGAAGGGCTGGATGTCGAGCGCCGCGGCACGCGCGCCGGCCACCAGTACAATCTGCTAGGCCATATCGGGTCGAACACCAGCGGCGTCGTCGTCGAACCCTACCTGATCACCCTGACCGAAGATTCGGACGTGTTCCCGACGTTCCAGCATGAGGGCATGGAGTTCCTCTATATGCTGGAGGGCGAAGTCGTTTACCGGCACGGCAGCAACCTCTACCCGATGAAGCCCGGCGACAGCCTGTTCTTCGACGCCGATGCGCCGCACGGACCGGAGCAGCTGACGAAACTGCCAATGCGGTATTTGTCGATCATCTGCTATCCGCAGAACAGCGCGGGTTAATCAGGCCCAAACCCCGGTGACGTCGCGCTTCCATCGTCCAGCTTCGACAGCCACTCCACCAAGGTTGGCCGATACCGCGTGAGGCCCTTGTAGGTGGCGAGTTCCTCGGGCAGGTCGCGGATGACGCGGTGCAGGCGGCGCGCCCATTTCGGTTGCGTCACCAGCTCGTCCATCTTGATCAGGTAGCAGCGGATCGGGAAGACGATGCCGTTGGAACGCGGCAGCCGCCAGAAGCTCTGCAGCTCGACGCGCAGATGCACCTTGTCGCCGACATTTTCGGGCGTCACGGTCGTCCGGTCCGGACCCCATTTGTGGTAATTTTCCGGGCTGGTATCGAGCCGCGGATTGATGGTCATCGTCCAGTTGAGGCGCCGCGCCGGCTTGCCCTGCTGGATGTTGGTGAGGAATTTCAGCGCCCTGGTGAAAATGCCCTTCTCATGCGCCAGCGGCACCGGCGCGTGCCACTCGAAAAAATTCATGCCGATGTCGAAATCGAGCGACCAGTCGGCCTGGGTGGTGACCATGCCGGCATCCATCCACAGATTGCCGTCGCGCTGGTCGAGGATGCAGAAATCGCCCTGGCTCTGGCGGGTGATGTATTCCATCGGACCATAAGGCAGGGTCGAGGTGTCGCCGAAGGTGAAGGTGTCGTCGATGCCGAGTGGCCGGTTGATCCAGCGCCAGCGATCGCCGTCCCGCGTCAGCGTGAAATGCTCGGGATAACCCAGCGCCTGCTGTTCCATCAGCAGTTCGAGCAGATCCCAGCCGGCCAGCGTCATGTGCGGCAGCGACTGGCAGCGCAGCGGGTCTTCGGCCAGCACCAAAGCGCGGTCCTGCATCTCGGCGACGTAGTGCTCGTCGACGTCGATCAGGTTCTCCAGCACTGAGCCCTTAGGCCCGACGACATGCGGCTCGATGTTGACCGCATACATGTAGGCGTCTTCATGGAACGGGAACGGGAAGCGCCTGATGTGCTCCGGGCTGTTCCTGAAGGTGAAATCGTCGCGGAAGGTTTCCTTGCGAAAGGTGATGCCCATGATTTCCTCCTAGAGCGGGATGCCCGCTCTATCTATTTGTTTCAGCCGCATTTCTGCGACGCCAAGTGTATCCACTTGGCTGCAAAATGCTTCACCGCTCCAGCACCAGCGACCGGCCCTCGAAGCGCGACACGCACGGCATGATCTTGCAGCCGGAGCGATGGTCGTCCTCGCTCAGCCAGTGGTCGTTGTGGATGAACTTGCCATCGTAGGAGATGACGTTGGTCTCGCACTGGCCACAGACGCCGCCGCGGCAGAGATAGGGCGGGTCGACGCCGGCCGCCTCGATCGCTTCCAGCAGGCTCTGCTGTTCATCGACGCGGATCGTCTTGCCGCTGATCGCCAGCGTCACATCGAAAGGCAGGCCGGGCTGCGGTGCGGCGAAATGCTCGAAATGCACGGCCTCGGACGGCCAGCCCAAGGCGGCCGCGCGCTCGCGCACCCAGTTGATCATGCCGGCGGGACCGCAGACATAGAGATGCGTGCCGAGCGGCTGCGTCGACAGCAATCGATCGAGATCGATGCGCTCGTCGCGGTCGTCATGGTAGAGCCGGATGCGCCTGTCGTAGCGCTCCCGCAGCACGTCGGCATAGGTACCCAGAGAGGCGGTCCGGCAGGTGTAGTGCAGTTCGAAATTGCCGCCCTCGCCCGCCAGTTGCGCTGTCTGCGCCATGAAGGGCGTGATGCCGATGCCGCCGGCCAGCATCAGGTGTTTCTTGGCACGCAAGTCGAGGGAGAACAGATTGACGGGATAGCTGATCACCATCTCCAGGCCCGGCTTGACGGACCTGTGCATGAATAGCGAGCCGCCACGCCCGACATCGTCGCGGCGCACCGAGATCGTGTATTCGCGCGTGTCGAGCGGCGAACCCATCAGCGAATAGGGATTGAGCCGGGTGCGATCGCCGTCGCGCATCTCGACCACGACATGGGCGCCGCCGGAGAAGGTCGGCAACAGCTCGCCGTCGCGCCGGCGGAAATGGAAGCGAGTGACCAGTTCGTTGACCGGAACGACGTCGCTGACGACGACATCGAGTTTTGTGGTGCCGGTGCTCATGGGAAGGCCTCCTCCATTGGAGGAATCTCCGAGCGATCCTCGGCATTGATGCAGACGCCCTGGAAAGCGGCGAGGCGCCGCGAATAGTGATCGCGCACCAGAAGCAGCAAGCCGCAATGCGAACAGGTCGCGGGCTGTGTCGTGACATTCTCGGTGATGCCCTTGCAGTGAACGCACTGCATGCGCCTTGCCAGCGAGCCGCGATGCTCCGTCTGCATGGAGGTGTGATCGATGCCGGCTTCGAGCGCCACCTGCATGGCCTGGCCGATCAGACCCTCGGTGCCGGCGAGGTAGAGGCGCAGGCCCATATGGGCATTGCCCAGCGTCTGCTTCAGCCTCGGCAGCAGGCTGGCGAAGGATGGTGCCTGATGAAACTGCGCCGGCTTCAGCGCTTCGAGGGCGGCGACGTGTTTGTTGTCCGGCTCTGGGATAAAGTCGATTTCGGCGCCATCGAAAAACCCGGCAGGCGCTTTTGCGGCCATGTCTGAAATAGCGAGCGCACCTTCGGCATCGGCGATGAAAAGATGGTGTTTGCCGGGCTGCGGAGAGAGCGTTCCGTAGACCGGCCGGCTGATGATGCTTTTTGCTGCCATTTAAATCTTCGTGCCTCGAACCCCTCGCTGTTGATTATGCCTCAGCCTTTCGCCGTGCGCTTGGTCTTCTTGGGATCGTCGAACGGCAATGGCTGCGCCGTCGCTTTGATCGATCCGCTCTTGTTGCGGATTTCGAGCTTGGTGTCCTTGACGGCGCAATCGACGTCGAGGCGGGCGATGCCCATCGATTTCTTGACCAGAGGCGAATACATGGCGCAGGTCACCACGCCGACTTGTCTGCCGTCGCGGTAGACCGGCGCGCCTTCGTCGGCCGGCTCCTTGCCGTCGAGCAGCACGCCGTAGATCTTGAAGCGCTCCTTGCCCTTCAGGCGGTAGTGTTCCTCGGCCCCACGGAAGCCGGTCTTGCCGGGACTGACGGTGAAGTCGAGGCCGAGTTCCCACAACGTATCGCCGGGGCCTTCATTCTCGAACGGATATTTTTGCGAATTATCGTAGGGATAGAACAGCAGATAACTTTCGACGCGCAGCATGTCGAGCGTGGTGAAGCGGCAAGGAATGATGCCGGCGCTCTTGCCCTCGTCGAGAATCCTGTCCCAGATCGTGCCGGCATCCTGGCCACGGCAGAAGATCTCGTAGCCGCGCTCGCCAGTATAGCCGGTGCGCGAGATCATGACCGGGAAACCGAACAACTGCGTCTGCATGTGATGGAAATAGTTCAGGTCGCGAATCCCCGGCACATGCTTGGCCAGATAGTCGACCGCTGTCGGCCCCTGCAGCGACAGATCGTGCAGATTGTCGTCGAAGCGCAGCGAGACATCGCGGCCCATGGCGGCGCGCTGCAATTCCTCATGGCCGGTGCCCGAGCCATGCACGACCATCCAGCTGTTCGGGCCGGTGCGGTAGAGGATGCAGTCGTCGGTGAATTTTCCCGCCTCGTTCAGCATGCAGGCATAGGCCGACTTGCCGGGGTAGATCTTTTCCACGTCGCGGCTGGTAGCGAGATCAATGAGATGCGAGGCGTGCGGCCCTGTGATGTGCACCTTTTTCAGGCCCGACACATCCATCAGCCCGGCCTTGGTGCGGATGGCGATGTACTCCTCGTCGGCATCCTTGTCGTAGGTCCAGGCGGTGCCCATGCCGCTCCAGTCTTCGAGCTTCGAACCCAGCGCGCGATGGCGATCCGCCAGGGTCGAAAATCTCCAGGATGCCGTCATCCGCTCGTCCTCCGTTCAAAAATCCACTGTTCCCCGCTCCTTTGCGCGGTGGCCGGAGCTTTGGAGCGAATATTGACCGCAAACGCGGGAGAGCCGCAATCCCCTGAAAGCAAATAATTTCATTGTCAGGCAAAATTGACCGCCCGAGCAAACAGTTAACTCAGCGTAAATTCGTCTTGACAATTGCGGTGAACGGCCTGAATTTATGAAAAAAATTTCACTCTCTTGAAAGAGAGCGGCGCGCGGTGGATTCGGAACCGGGCGTCGGAAAAAGGGGAAAACCGATGTCAGACCTGCAGCAGCGCATCGAGGCGCTGTACCGTTCCGATTTGCGCGGATCCGCGTTGCTGATCGTCTGCCTGTGGGCGACGATCCTCTTCGTCCTGTTCATGACATGGCCGTACATCCCGCACGCCGGCATCAAGGCCGTCGTCGCAATTGCCGCCGCCGCCGTGCTGATCTTCAACACGGCCGCGATCCTGGCGATGGTCAAACATTACAAGGAAGACAAGGACTTCATCTACGGCCTCGATATCAAGAACGCCGACGCATCCCGCAACCGCCAGTCCTGAGGGGTACAAGAAATGTCCCGCTATACGCCGCCGGAGCAGAGCAAGGCCGGCCAGGTTTTCGATATCGTCGTCGTGGTTGTCGCCATCTTCGTGGCGTTGTGGCTGCCGCTGAAGCTCGGTCTTGCCGGAGCCGCCAAATCCATCGACGCGCTCGATGCCAAGACCTGGGAAGCGCTCGGCCAGAACCCGACCATGGCTGCCATCTGGGAGAAGCTCGGCTACACACCCGAGACCGCGCATGACATCATCCAGAATCACTTCCACTATGTCATCGACTGGCCGACCCTGATCATCATGGCGGCGGTGCTGATCGGTTATTTCGTCTTCCTGTTCCGAGCCTCCGACCGCGAATATCGCGACGTCATCAACGAAAAATTCGACGACAAGTAAGAGTTCCGAAGACAAGCAATCGGGGACGCGCCATGTGGATTTCACTCTCTTACGCATGCTGGGGCATCTCGATCGTGCTCGCGCTGTGGATGCTCTACGACTGGTTCAGGGTCGACACGACCTATTCCGAAGACGTTCTGACCTCGTCACGCGAAGGCGAGCTTGAAGCCGTTTCCGAGAAACACCGGATTTGAGTGGGGACGAACAATGACGACGACCGTACTTGAACCGGCAATTCACGGCGACAGGGTTTCACTGCTGCGGGTGCTCGGCCCGGCCCATGTCTGGGCACTCGGCGTCGGCATCGTTCTGGTCGGTGAATTCACCGGCTGGAATTTTTCGGCTGACAAGGGCGGCGCGCTCGCCGCGCTGATCGTCTGCTGGATCGTAGGATTGCTCTACACCTCGGTCGCCATGATCGATTCCGAAGTGACGTCGACGGTGGCGGCGGCCGGCGGCCAGTATGCGCAGGCCAAGCATATTGTCGGGCCGCTGATGGCCTTCAACGTCGCGCTGTTCCTGGTCTTCGCCTACACGATGCTGGAGGTCTCGGACGCCATCCTGCTCGGCGACACCATCGTCGCCAAGGCCGGCGTCGAGGGGCTCACCCACAATTCCTTCATCGCCGCCACCATCGTCGTGCTGGCCTGGCTCAACTATCGCGGCGTGCTGATGACGCTCAACGTCAACTTCGTCATCACCGCAATTGCCTATATTTCGATCGTCATCCTGTTCTTCTCGGTCAGCCCGTGGACGCAAGGCGCGGTGCTGAAGCTCAACGAGCTGGTGACGCCGGGCAATGCGCTGCCCTATGGCTGGATCGGCGTCATCGCCGCCTTCCAGTTCGGCATCTGGTATTATCTCGGCATCGAAGGCACCACGCAGGCGGCCGAGGAAGTGCGTTCGCCGGCCCGCTCGCTGCCCTACGGCACGATGGCCGGCATGATCACGCTTTTGATCGCCGCCGCCATGACCTGGTATGTCTGCGCCTCGCTGATGCCCTGGGAATATCTCGGCATCACCTATTATCCGCTGTGGGACGCCGGCAAGCTGACCGGCAGTCCGCTGCTGGAAAACCTCTTGTTCATCGCGACGCTGCTGGCTGCGCTGGCTTCCGCCAATGGCTGCATCAACGATGCGGCGCGCGCATGGTTCTCGCTCGGCCGCGACCGTTATCTGCCGAGCTGGTTCTCGGCCGTGCACCCGAAATACCGCACGCCCTACCGCTCGATCCTGTTCCTGCTGCCGATCGCGCTCGCCTTCGCCTTCATTGCCGACCTCAACCAGGCGATCACGTTCTCGATCCTGTCGGGCGTGCTGCAATACACCTTCATGAGCATCAACATCATGATGTTCCGCAAGAAGTGGCCGCTCGGCACGATCCGCCGCGGCTACACGCACCCCTTCCATCCGCTGCCGGCGATCGTGCTATTTTGCCTTTGCGTGGTGACCTTCTTCGCCATCTTCCTCGGTTTCGGCTCGCAGCTGATCGCGATGACCATCTTCTATTTCCTGATCTCGCTGTGGTTCCATTTCTACCGCTACAAATTCGTGCGGCGCGGCGACCAGTTCACCATGCCGTGGCCGAAACCGCAGGGCTATTGATGGGAGACGGCTCGCCCCGATCCTTGGCGGGCCGGACATGACAAAATGTCCGACGTGACATCAGCACTGCTCGCCGGGGCCATTGTCCTGGCTCTTGTCCTCCATCTTGCGTGGCTGGCGCGGCGCAACCGCAACAGGGCATTGGCGGCGCTCGCCGCCGAGGAGGCCGGCATACGCACCATTGTCGCCGACGCCGCTGATGTTTCGGACGGCACCGCCGGTGTCGTCACCTGGGAAGGGTCGTGGAACAGCCAGCGGGTTCAGTTGCGCACCATCGTCGACACGCTGGCGACACGAAAACTGCCGGCGCGTTGGCTCAGCGTTTCGATCACCGAAAAAGTCGCCGTCCCAGCGACCTTCGACATGATGATGCGGCCGGGCTCGCCGACGACCTTCTCCAATTTCGACCATCTCCAGCATACGCTGCCGAAGGCTCCGGGATTTCCCCTCGAGGCGGTGCTGCGGACCGACCGCCGCGGCACGCGGTTCCCGCAAGGCATCATCGCCGATCACCTGCAACCCTTTTCGGATGGGCGCGCCAAGGAGCTGCTGATCACGCCAAACGGGGTGCGCATCGTGTGGCTTCTGGCCGAGGCCGAACGGGCGCGCTACGGCGTTTTCCGGCAGGCCGCGTTCGGTGAGGCACAGATCGATCCGACGCTGATCGAGCGGCTGCTCACCTCGCTCTCGGCGCTGCGCGACGCCATCAACCGTAGCGAACGGCAAGCCGCATGACCAGTTCGAACACGCAGCCGGCGCCGGTGAGCCCTTATCTCGTCCTCGGCGCGTCAATCGTGTTGCCGGCGAGCGGCCATGTCATTCTGGGCGTGCCGGTGCGCGGGCTGCAGTTCCTTTTCTTCATGGTGATCCTGGCATGGGTGACCGCCAAGATCGCGCCGCCCGACGCCAGCTTCATCGGCCGTCACGCCGGCGGCTTCCTGATCTATGCGCTATCCATCCTGGACGCCTACAGGCTCGCCCGTGTCCGCCACGCCCGGTGGGTTCACAATGCCGCGCAGGGCAGCGATAATTCGCATGGCGGCATTGCGCCTCATACGTAACTAGAGGAAAATTTTTTTCATATGATTGAATTTGCGGGACTCATTCGATACATCATCTTCTAGCTACAAACGCCGGGAGGCTGACATGTGTGGAATTGTCGGACTGTTTTTAAAGGACAAGTCGCTGGAGCCGAAGCTCGGCGCGATGCTGTCGGAGATGCTGGTATCGCTCAGCGATCGCGGGCCCGACAGTGCAGGCATTGCCATCTATGGCGCGCCTTCCAGGAATGAAGCCAAGATCACCATCCAGTCGGCGAAGCCCGCGCGCGATTTTCGCGACCTCGATACCGAGCTTGCCAAGGCCATCGGTGCGCCGGTGAGCATTGCGGTCAAGTCGACGCACGCCGTCGTTCGGACGACGCCGGCCAAGATCGACGAAGCGCGCGAGGCCATCCAGGCACTTCGCCCCGACATCCGCATCATGGGCGCCGGCGACGTCGTCGAGATCTACAAGGAAGTCGGCCTGCCGGAAGCGGTGGTCGATCGCTTCGACGTCCGCAAGATGGCCGGCACGCATGGCATCGGGCACACCCGCATGGCAACGGAATCGGCGGTGACGACGATGGGCGCTCATCCCTTCTCGACCGGCGCCGACCAGTGCCTGGTGCACAATGGCTCGCTTTCCAACCACAACAATGTCCGTCGCGAGCTGATCCGCGAAGGCATGAAATTCGAGACCGAGAACGATACCGAGGTCGCCGCCGCCTATCTCTCGTCCCAGATGGCGCATGGCAAGAACCTCGGCGAAGCGCTGGAAGGCACGCTCTCGGATCTCGACGGCTTCTTCACCTTCGTCGTCGGCACCAAGAACGGTTTTGGCGTGGTGCGCGACCCGATCGCCTGCAAGCCCGCCGTCATGGCCGAAACCGACCAGTATGTCGCCTTCGGCTCGGAGTATCGCGCGCTGACCAAACTGCCCGGCATAGACAATGCGAGGGTCTGGGAACCGGAACCCGCAACCGTCTATTTCTGGGAGCATTGAGTTCATGACGGCAACCAAACTTTCAAAGGCGGCGACCCACGACCACGCCTCGCGGATCTTCGATCTCGATGTGTCGTCGCTGCGCGAGCTCAACCAGGCGCTGCACAATCTGACGCCCGGTTCGAACGAAACGGCGTGGGAAGTGCTGCACCCGAAGGGCAGTCATTCGGTTGCCGTCGGCGTCGACCAGCCCGTGACCATCGATGTGCGCGGCAGCGTCGGCTATTATTGCGGCGGCATGAATTCCGGCAGCACCATCACCGTGCACGGCTCGGCCGGACCCGGCGTCGGCGAGAATATGATGTCGGGCTCGATCATCGTGAAAGGCGACGCCAGCCAATATGCCGGCGCCACCGGCAAGGGCGGCCTACTGGTCATCGAGGGCAATGCCTCGTCGCGCTGCGGCATCTCGATGAAAGGCATCGACATAGTCGTGCACGGCAATATCGGCCATATGTCGGCCTTCATGGCGCAGTCCGGCAATCTGGTGGTGCTGGGCGATGCCGGCGATGCGCTGGGCGATTCCATCTACGAGGCGCGGCTGTTCGTGCGCGGCAAGGTCGACAGCCTCGGCGCCGACTGCATCGCCAAGGAGATGCGGGGGGAACACCTGGAACTGCTGCAGGGGCTGCTCGACCGCGCCGGCATCACCGGCGTCAAGCCATCGGAGTTCAAGCGCTATGGCTCGGCGCGCGCCCTCTACAATTTCAATATCGACAACGCCGACGCGTATTGAGGCAGCATGACCTATCGCAACCCGCCGACGACGCCGCGCAAATCCGCGACCTTCGACGACTACACGCTTTCCGAAATCCGCCGCGCCGCGGCGACCGGCATCTATGACATCAGGGGCGCCGGCGCCAAGCGCAAGCTGCCGCATTTCGACGACCTTTTGTTCCTCGGTGCCTCGATCTCGCGCTATCCACTCGAAGGCTATCGCGAGCGCTGCGACACCAGCGTCGTGCTCGGCTCGCGCCATGCCAAGAAGCCGATAGAGTTGAAGATCCCGATCACCATTGCCGGCATGAGCTTCGGTTCGCTCTCCGGTCCGGCCAAGGAGGCGCTCGGCCGCGGCGCGACGCTGTCGGGCACGTCGACCACGACGGGCGATGGCGGCATGACCGAGGAAGAGCGCGGCCACTCCAAGCAACTGGTCTATCAATATCTGCCGTCGCGCTACGGCATGAATTTGCGCGACCTGCGCCGTGCTGATGCCATCGAAGTCGTCGTCGGCCAGGGCGCCAAGCCCGGTGGCGGCGGCATGCTGCTTGGCCAGAAGATTTCCGACCGGGTCGCGGAGATGCGCACCCTGCCGAAAGGCATCGACCAGCGCTCCGCCTCGCGCCATCCCGACTGGACCGGCCCGGACGATCTCGAGATCAAGATCCTCGAGCTGCGCGAGATCACCGACTGGGAAAAGCCGATCTATGTCAAGGTCGGCGGCGCCCGCCCCTATTACGATACCGCGCTTGCTGTGAAGGCCGGCGCCGATGTCGTCGTGGTCGACGGCATGCAGGGCGGCACGGCGGCAACGCAGGAAGTGTTCATCGAGAATGTCGGCCAGCCGACGCTCGCCTGCATCCGGCCGGCGGTGCAGGCATTGCAGGATCTCGGCATGCACCGCAAGGTGCAGCTGATCGTCTCGGGCGGCATCCGCAATGGCGCCGATGTCGCCAAGGCGCTGGCGCTGGGCGTCGACGCGGTCTCGATCGGCACGGCGGCGCTGGTCGCGCTCGGCGACAATGATCCCCGCTGGGAGGCGGAGTATAACGAGCTCGGCACCACATCAGGCGCCTATGACGACTGGCATGAAGGCCGCGACCCTGCCGGCATCACCACGCAGGACCCGGAGCTGATGAAGCGGGTCGATCCTGTGGCTGCTGGACGGCGGCTGGCCAACTATCTGAAGGTGATGACGCTCGAGGCGCAGACGATCGCACGCGCCTGCGGCAAGAACAGCCTGCACAATCTCGAACCCGAGGACCTCGTCGCATTGACGATCGAGGCAGCCGCCATGGCCGGCGTGCCGCTGGCCGGCACCAACTGGATACCGGGGAAGAACGGCTTCTGATCAACGAAGGGCCGAAGCCCGCACGCTCTGGGGCAACGATAGACAAAAAAAAGTGGGGAACTTCCGTGACAGCTGATCTTGCAGAATTCGCAAGGGCGAAAAACGTCAAATATTTCATGATTTCCTACACCGACCTGTTCGGTGGCCAGCGCGCCAAGTTGGTGCCGGCGCAGGCGATATCAGACATGCAGAAGGATGGCGCCGGCTTTGCCGGTTTCGCCACCTGGCTCGACCTGACGCCGGCGCATCCGGACATGCTGGCGGTACCGGATCCGGACTCGGTTATCCAGTTGCCGTGGAAAAAGGAGGTGGCCTGGGTCGCCGCCAACTGCGTCATGGACGACAAGGAGGTCAACCAGACGCCGCGCAACACGCTGAGGCGGCTGATCGCGGAGGCCGCCGGCGACGGCATGCATGTCAAGACCGGCGTCGAGGCCGAGTTCTTCCTGATCTCGCCGGACGGCAGCGTCATCTCTGACCAGTACGACACGGCCTCAAAGCCCTGCTACGACCAGCAGGCGGTGATGCGCCGCTACGACGTCATCGCCGAGATCTGCGATCACATGCTGGCGCTCGGCTGGGGACCCTACCAGAACGACCATGAAGACGCGAACGGCCAGTTCGAGATGAACTGGGCCTTTGACGACGTGCTCGCCACCGCCGACAAGCACTCCTTCTTCAAGTTCATGGTCAGGTCGGTGGCCGAGAAGCACGGCCTGCGGGCCACCTTCATGCCGAAACCCTTCCAGGGCCTGACCGGCAATGGCTGCCATGCCCACATCTCGGTGTGGGACAAGGCGGGCAAGACCAATGTCTTCGCCGACAATTCGATGGAGCTTGGCCTGTCGGCCAAGGGCAAGAACTTCCTCGGCGGCATCATGAAGCATGCCTCCGCGCTTGCCGCGATCACCAACCCGACGGTCAATTCCTACAAGCGCATCAACGCTCCGCGCACAATTTCGGGCGCGACCTGGGCGCCGAACACGGTGACCTGGACCGGCAACAACCGCACCCACATGGTGCGCGTGCCCGGCCCCGGCCGCTTCGAACTGCGCCTGCCCGATGGTGCTGCAAACCCCTATCTCTTGCAGGCGGTGATCATTGCCGCCGGCCTCGACGGCATCCGCTCGAAGGCCGATCCGGGCAAGCGATACGACATCGACATGTACCAGCATGGCCACACGGTGAAGGGCGCTCCGAAACTGCCGCTCAACCTGCTCGATGCGTTGCGCGAGTTCGACAAGGACAAATCGCTCAAGGCGGCGCTGGGTGAGGAATTCTCGTCGGCATACCTAAAGCTGAAGCACCAGGAATGGAATTCTTATGCTTCGCACTTCACGCAATGGGAGCGCGACCACACGCTGGACATATGACCGTCCTGCCGGTGCGAGCGACCTCGGAATGAACTGATGAAATACTCGATCTTCTCGCTCGCCCGGGCCGCCTTGTCCGGCCACAAGAACTGGCAGCGCACCTGGCGCGACGCCACGCCGAAGGATCGCTACGACGTGGTGATCATCGGCGGTGGCGGCCATGGCCTGGCCACCGCCTGGTTCCTCGCCAGCGAATACGGCATCAAGAACGTCGCCGTGCTGGAAAAGGGCTGGATCGGCTCCGGCAATGCCGGCCGCAACACCACCATCATCCGCTCCAATTACGGCCTGCCCGGCAATACCGGCTTCTACGAATTGTCGATGAAGCTGTGGGAGCGGATGGAGCAGGACCTCAACTACAATGCGATGGTCAGCCAGCGCGGCGTCATCAATCTCTACCATTCCGACGCGCAGCGCGACGCCTATGCGCGGCGCGGCAACACCATGCGCATCAACGGCATCGACGCCGAACTGCTCGACCTCGCGGCGGTCAAGAAGATGATGCCGTTCCTGAACTTCGACAATGCGCGCTTTCCCGTGCAAGGCGGATTGCTGCAGCGGCGCGGCGGCACGGCGCGGCACGATGCCGTGGTCTGGGGCTATGCCCATGCGGCGAGCGGGCTCGGCGTCGACATCATCCAGAATTGCGAGGTGACCGGCTTTGTCAGGGACGCCAACGGCAAGGTGACCGGCGTCGAAACCTCGCGCGGCAGGATCGGCGCCGGCAAGATCGGCATGGCGGTCGCCGGCTCCTCGTCACGCGTCGCTGAAATGGCGGGCCTGCGCCTGCCGATCGAAAGCCATGTGCTGCAGGCCTTCGTCTCCGAGGCGATCAAGCCGTTGATCCCCAATGTCATGACCTTCGGCGCCGGCCATTTCTATGTCAGCCAATCGGACAAGGGCGGCCTTGTCTTCGGCGGCGATATTGACGGCTACAATTCCTACGCCCAGCGCGGCAATCTGCCTGTGATGGAGGATGTCTGCGAGGGCGGCATGGCACTGATGCCGATGATCGGCCGCGTGCGGCTTTTGCGCCAGTGGGGCGGCATCATGGACATGTCGATGGATGGCTCGCCGATCATCGACAAGACGCCGGTCGACGGCCTCTATCTCAACGCGGGCTGGTGCTATGGCGGCTTCAAGGCGACGCCCGGCTCAGGCTTCGTCTTCGCTCATCTGCTGGCCCGCGACACGCCGCATGAGGAAGCCGCACGGTTCCGCCTCGACCGGTTCCGGACTGGCGCCATGATCGACGAAAAGGGCCAGGGCGCCCAACCGAACCTGCACTGAGGACGGCCGGAAAATCATGCGCATTGTCTGTCCTTTCTGCGGCGAACGCGAACTCGGCGAGTTCACCTATCTCGGCGACGCCAAACCGGTGCGGCCGGCGGCGGGTGCCGGTGAAGATGCCGTCTACGATTATGTTTATCTGCGCGACAACATCGCCGGCGTGATGAGTGAGAACTGGTATCACGGCGGCGGCTGCCGGGCGTGGCTGAAGGTCACCCGCAACACGCTGACGCATGAGATTTCGGCGATCGAACCGGCGGCGGGCGCCGGTGCGGCGAAGGTTGGCGCGTGATGGTCGGCGCGCAGACAAACCGGCTGAACAATGGCGGCCTCATCGACCGCTCGGCGGCGCTGAACTTCCGCTTCGACGGCAAGAGCTTTTCCGGCTTCCAAGGCGACACGCTGGCGTCGGCGCTGGTTGCCAATGGCGTCAAGCTGGTCGGGCGCTCGTTCAAGTATCATCGCCCGCGCGGCATCCTGACCGCGGGCTCGGAAGAACCCAACGCGCTGGTCGAACTGCGCACCGGTGCCCGGCGCGAGCCGAACACCAAGGCGACGGCGGCCGAGCTTTACGAAGGCCTCGAGGCCGCCAGCCAAAATCGCTGGCCGTCGCTGCGCTTCGACGTGATGTCGGTGAACCAGTTGTTCGCGCCGATCTTCGTTGCCGGCTTCTATTACAAGACATTCATGTGGCCGGCGAAATTCTGGGAAGCCATCTACGAGCCGGCGATCCGCCGCGCCGCCGGTCTTGGCCGTGCCGCCGGTGTTGCCGACCCCGACCACTACGACAAGGCGTGGGCGCATTGCGATGTGCTGATCGCCGGTTCCGGTCCGGCCGGTCTGGCGGCAGCATTGGCCGCCGGCCGCAGCGGCGCCCGCGTCATCCTGTGCGAAGAGGATTTTGCGTTCGGCGGTCGCCTGCTGTCGGATGGCGGCACGATCGATGGCCTGCCGGCCGCCGAATGGTTGTCGCGGACGCTGGCTGAGCTGGCGGCAATGCCCGATGTCCGCATCATGACCCGCACGACGCTGTTCGGTGTTTATGACGGCGGCACCTATGGCGCGCTGGAGCGGGTCAACGACCATCTGACCTCCCCGCCCGAACATCAGGTGCGCCAGCGGCTGTGGCGCATCGTGGCCAAGCGCTGCGTGGTCGCGGCCGGCGCCCTTGAGCGGCCGATCGTTTTCGCCGGCAACGACACGCCCGGCGTGATGATGGCTTCGGCAATGCGAACCTATGTCGGACGCTACGCCGCTGTTCCTGCGAAGCGCATCGCGCTGTTCACCAACAATGAGGATGGCTGGCGCACGGTCGAGACCGCACTTGGTGCGGGGCTGCAGATCGCGGCGGTGGTCGACGCGCGGCCGGACATTTCGCCGTCACATCGATCGCTGGCCTCCAGGAATGGCTTCACGGTGCTGCACGGCTCCGTCAGCGGCGTTCACGGCGGCAAGGATGGTGTTCGGAAAATCGCGGTGTCGCTCGCCGGCGGCGCGCGCGCCGAAGTCGAGGCCGACGGGCTCGCCGTTTCCGGCGGCTGGAATCCGGCGGTCGGGCTCACCTCCTATCATCGCGGACGGCCGAAATGGCGCGACGACATAGCGGCGTTCGTGCCTGACGGCGCGCCTCCCGGCATGGTCGCAGCGGGTGCGGCCAACGGCGACTTCGGCCTTGGCGCCTGCCTGGCCCAAGGGTTTGCCGCCGGCGCGGCAGCGGCACATGATGCCGGACATAGTGGCAAGGCAGGCACCGCGCCCGTCGCCAACGACGAGGCATTCTCGCTGACGCCGCTCTGGCATGTCGCCGGCAAGGGCAAGGCCTTCGTCGACTACCAGCACGATGTCACCGCCTCCGACATCGAACTGGCGCAGCGCGAGGGTTTTGAATCGGTCGAGCATCTGAAGCGCTACACCACGCTCGGCATGGCGACCGACCAGGGCAAGACGTCCAATGTCGCCGGCCTAGCCATCATGGCTGCGGTGACCGGAAAATCCATTCCAGAGACCGGCACGACCATCTACCGGCCGCCTTACGTGCCGGTCGCCATCGGCGCCTTTGCCGGCCATCATCGCGACGAGACGTTCCACGCGACGCGGCTGACGCCGTCGCATCACTGGGCCGCCGAACAGGGTGCTGTCTTCGTCGACACCGGCCTATGGAAACGCGCGCAATGGTATCCGCGCGCCGGCGAGAAGGACTGGCTGGAATCGGTGACCCGCGAGGTCAAGGCCGTGCGAAGCGGCGTCGGCTTCTGCGATGTCTCGACGCTTGGCAAGATCGACGTGCACGGCCCCGATGCCGGCGCCTTTCTCGACCGCGTTTACATCAACACCTTCTCCAACCTCGCCGTCGGCAAGGCGCGCTACGGGCTGATGCTGCGCGAGGATGGCATCGTCTATGATGACGGCACGACGTCGCGGCTGACCGAGGACCACTATTTCCTGACCACCACCACCGCCAAGGCCGGTTTGGTGATGCAGCATCTCGAATTCTGCCGACAGGTGCTATTTCCCGAACTCGACGTGCAGCTAACTTCCGTCTCCGACCAGTGGGCGCAATTCTCGATCGCCGGCCCCAAAACCCGCGACCTGCTGAAGGCGATCGTCGACCCGGCGGAGGACCTTTCCAATGAAGGCTTTCCCTTCATGGGCGCGCGGGAAGTCGCCTTGCGCGGCGGCATCAAGGCAAGGCTGTTCCGCATCTCCTTCTCCGGCGAGATGGCGTTCGAGATTTCCGTGCCGGCACGCTACGGCGAGGCGATGGCGCGCAATCTGATGCTGGCCGGCGAGCCGTTCGGCGTCACGCCTTACGGCACCGAGGCGCTCGGCGTGATGCGCATCGAAAAGGGCCACGTAGCCGGACCGGAACTGAGCGGCACGACGACGGCCGCCGATCTTGGCCTCGGCAAGATGATGTCGACCAAGAAAGACTTCATCGGCCGCGTCATGGCCGGTCGCGAGGCGCTTGTCGCGCCCGACCGTCAGGTCGTCGTCGGCATCAAGCCGACAGACAGAGCGCGCCGGCTGCGTTCGGGCGCGCACATCATCCCAAAGGGGCAGACGCCCGGGCCAGGCAACGACCAGGGCTATGTCACCTCGGTCTGCTTTTCGCCGGCATCAGACCAGTGGATCGGGCTGGCGCTTGTCGAGCGAGGACGCGAGCGCATCGGCGAGATCGCCCATGCGCATGACCCGCTGCGCGGCGAAGACTATGACGTCGAGCTCTGCAATTCCGTCTTCTATGATCCAGATGGAGGGCGCCAGCGTGGCTGAGTTTTCGTGGGACGTTCGCAGTCCGCTCGATCGCGCGCTCGCGGTGGGGCGGTATGGTGCGCATGGCGATGCCGGCGTGACGCTGACCGAGATCCGCAATTTCGACCTCGTCCAGGTGATGGCGCGGCGCGGCAGGGCGCCGGCGATGGCCAAGGCCGCGAAGGCACGCTTCGGCGCTGCGGCTCCGGAAACGCCGCAGGCGGTGCAGGCCTCGGATGCCACGCTGATCTGGTCGGGACCTGATCAGTTTTTTGTCCTGTCGAAGGGCGGCAAACACGGGATTGGGGCGCTTGGCCAAGCGTTCGCGCAATCGGCTTCGCTCTCCGACCAGTCGCATGCCCGTGTGCTGATCAGCGTTTCTGGTGTCAAGGCGCGAGCGATGCTGGCCAAGCTGTCGTCGATCGATCTGCATTCGGGTGTCTTCGCCGTCGGCGCGGCGGCGGCCACGTCGATGGATCACACTAGCGTCACGCTCTGGCGTGGGAATGACTTGGCGGATGGGCTGGCGGTGTTCAACGTTCTGGTGTTCGCGACCTTCGCCGAGAGCCTTTGGCACACGATGCTGGACTCGGCTGCGGAGTACGGCGCGGCGATCGCGCATTCCGAGGATTTGGCGTAGCGCTCGTGCGCTTTTTCCCTTCTCCCCTTGCGGGAGAAGGTGGCCTCGCGAAGCGAGGTCGGATGAGGGGTGCTCCAGCTTGGCACCGGCGGCACTCCGTCACCCACCCCTCAACCCACAAGGGGAGAAGGAGGAAAGGGTGGTCCGCCTTGCCAAACGCAACCGCGCTGCTATTCTTGCTGCTAAAATAATTTCACGCACAGGCAAACTTGTTTCTCGAACCGCAAGGCTGAGATGAGCCAGTCGCCCTACCCAACAGTCACAGCCGGACCGCCGCGCCCGAGCCTCATCCTGAGGCCCGGTCAGATCGCGCTGCCGCCGGGCATGGAGCGTTACACGATCCAGGGCAACGGGGCTTTGCTGATCGAGGTTGAGGCCGGCGATATCGTCACCGTACGCAATGTCGAAGGCGGCCAGGCCTGCGAACTTCTGGCCTGGGACACCAAAGGCACCACCGATCCCGGCATCTTCGGCGAAAAGTCCAACAGCAATGCCGCCGGCGTCAAGGCGCTCCTCGCCGAAGGCGATGACAGTCTCGCATCCTTGCGCCGCGGGCTGGCGCGCCGGCAGGTGCAGCTT
The DNA here is from genome assembly GCF_006441315.1 of Mesorhizobium sp. B2-4-19. Lineage (NCBI taxonomy): Bacteria > Pseudomonadati > Pseudomonadota > Alphaproteobacteria > Hyphomicrobiales > Phyllobacteriaceae > Mesorhizobium > Mesorhizobium sp. B2-4-19. The sequence goes on from NZ_VFUV01000001.1 coordinate 418,121, forward strand.
GATCAGGCAAAGGCGCTGCGCGTGTTCGGCGGCGTGACACCCACCGGGACGGAGCAGAGTTTCACCGTCACGCGCGACGGCTCGATGGCCATCGCCGCGCCCGGCGGACCGATGCTGGTCGACAGCCATGACACGGCAACGCCGCTTACCGTCATCGTGCGCCGCGCCACGATCCGCCTGAAGACAAAATCGCAGTTGGCCGATCCCCTCGCCGATCCGGTGCTCGATCTGCGCGTCCATTCGGCAACGGCGGAATCCTATTTCGTCAAGGCCGGCGACTATCTGCAGATCATCGATGTCGACGGCCGGCAATGCACCGACTTCCAATGCTTTTCGGCGCGCAAGCTGGACAAGGGCCTCAACCATCCGCTCGACGTGACGACGACGCGCACCTTGATGGGGTCGAGCTATCCGATGCCTGGCCTGCACTCGAAATATTACGACCAGGACATGGAGCCGCTGGTCGAGGTGGTGCAGGACACATGCGGCCGGCATGATGCCTTCGCGCTCGCCTGTGCTGCGAAATATTACGACGACATCGGCTATCCCGGCCACACCAACTGCTCTGAGAATTTCAACGGCGCGCTGGCCGGCAAGGGCGTCAATCCCCGCGCCGGCTGGATGGCGATCAACTTCTTCTTCAACACCGCCATCGACGCGCATGGCGTGATGGTGTCCGACGAACCATGGTCGCGGCCGGGCGACTATGTGCTGCTCAGGGCGCTGACCGACATCGTCTGCGTCTCCTCCGCCTGCCCCGACGACACGACGCCGGCCAATGGCTGGGATCTCACCGACATCCATGTGCGGACCTATTCCGGCCGGCACAAATTCTCGCGAGCGATCGCCAGACGCATGACGCCCGATTCGGAACCGAAAATGACCCGCGAGACCTCCTTCCATTCATCCTTTGCCAAGCACACCCGCAATTTCTCGGAATACAGGGGCTACTGGCTGGCCAACTCCTTCGCCAAGGAAGGCCCCATCGCCGAGTACTGGGCCTGCCGGCGGGACGCCGTGATCATGGACCTGTCGCCGCTCAGAAAGTTCGAGGTCACCGGCCCGGATTCCGAAGCGCTGCTGCAATACACGCTGACCCGCGACGTGAAAAAACTCGGCGTCGGCCAGGTCGTCTACTCCGCCATGTGCTACGAGCATGGCGGCATGATCGACGACGGCACGCTGCTGCGGCTCGGCAAGGACAATTTCCGCTGGGTCGGCGGCGACGATCTGTCCGGCGAATGGCTGCGAGAGACCGCTAAGAAGCTTGGGCTTAATGTCCTGGTGCGCTCCTCCACGGACCAGATGCACAATGTCGCCGTACAGGGCCCAAAAAGCCGCGATATCCTCAGAGAAGTGATCTGGACTTCGCCACTGCAGCCTTCGATCGATGAGCTCGAATGGTTCCGCTTCGCGGTCGCCCGCATCGGCGGCGGCAACGGCATTCCGGTCGTCGTCTCGCGCACCGGCTATACCGGCGAGCTCGGCTATGAGATCTGGTGCCATCCGCGCGACGCCGAAAAAGTGTTCGACGCGATCTGGGAAGCCGGCCAGCCGCGTGGACTAAAGCCGATGGGCCTGCAAGCGCTTGACATGGTGCGCATCGAGGCCGGGCTGATCTTCGCCGGCTACGAATTCTCCGACCAGACCGATCCGTTCGAGGCCGGTATCGGCTTCACCGTGCCGCTGAAAAGCAAGACCGACGACTTCATCGGCCGCGAGGCGCTGATCCGTCGCAAGGAGAACCCGCAGACGAAACTGGTAGGCCTCGACATCGACAGCAATGTCGCGGTCGGCCATGGTGACTGTGTCCATGTCGGCCGCGCCCAGATCGGCGTTGTCACCTCGGGCATGCGGTCGCCGGTGCTTGGCAAGAACATCGCGCTGGCCAGGCTCGACGTCACCCACGCGGCCATCGGCACGGAGGTCGAGATCGGCAAGCTCGACGGCCTCGCCAAACGGCTGCCGGCGCGTGTCGTCGCCTTCGCCCATTACGATCCGCAGAAGACCCGGCCGCGCTCCTGACTGTTGCTATCCGGACAGGTAAAACGCGCGTCAGCGGTGCCGCGAGATGTATTGCCGCCTGCGCGCGCAAGCGTGATGTGCACGGCGTCACAAAACGCTTGACGTGAAAGCGCGCCGGATCAATCTTCACTCCTAAGAAAAAAATACAACTGAGTGGAAACACCGGAGTCGTCAGGTCATGTGCCAGGGAGCAAGCTTCGCAAAGCCGAGGCATCGCTGGCGGGGAACACGAGAAAAAGGGGAAGTCACTGACATGAGCACCATAAGCACGGCCCTTGAGCAGCCTGTCGAAAGCAAGCTGCTCAGGCATATCGACTGGCGCGGCGCCTTCTGGGTGGCGAGCGGCGTTCCGGCACTGGTCCTGTTTTCGATCGGCGGCATCGCCGGCACGACCGGGACGCTGGCCTTCCTGATCTGGACGGTGTCGATGATCATGGGTTTCCTGCAATCCTTCACCTACGCCGAGATTGCCGGCCTGTTCCCGAACAAGTCCGGCGGCGCCTCGATCTACGGCGCCACCGCCTGGCTGCGCTATTCCAAGTTCATCGCGCCGCTGTCGGTGTGGTGCAACTGGTTCGCCTGGTCGCCGGTGCTGTCGCTCGGCTGCTCGATCGCCGCCGCCTATATCCTCAACGCGCTGGCGCCGGTGCCGCTGTTCACCGAGACCTCGCCTGATGTCGTCGCCTATATAGCGGCGCATGCCGGAACGGCGCCCGCCGACGCCATAACGGCGGTGACCGCGGCCGCGACACCGGCGATCCGCAACTGGACGCTGTACAGCCACACGCTGGGTCCGGTCTCCTTCACCCTCAACGCCACCTTCTTCATCGGCGCGGTGCTGATGCTGATCATCTTCTCGATCCAGCATCGCGGCATCCTCGGCACGGCCAATGTGCAGAAATATATCGGCCTGCTGGTCATCATCCCGATGCTGATCGTCGGCGTCGTGCCGATCTTCACCGGGCAGATCAACTGGGCCAATTTCTCGCCGCTGCTGCCGCTGGCGGCCGCCTATGCGCCGGACCCGGGCGCCTGGAACATCGCCGGCTGGACGCTGGTGCTCGGCGGCATGTTCATCGCCGCCTGGTCGACCTACGGTTTCGAGACCGCCGTCTGCTACACTTCCGAGTTCAAGAACCCCGGCACCGACACGTTCAAGGCCATCTTCTATTCCGGCCTGCTCTGCATGCTTCTGTTCATCCTGGTGCCCTTCACCTTCCAGGGTGTGCTGGGCTTGAACGGCATGCTGGCGACACCGATCGTCGACGGCTCGGGTGTGGCGGATGCACTGGCCGGCATGGTCGGCGGCGGCAAGATTATCCACAGCCTGCTGGTGATGCTGATGATCCTGGCGCTGGTGCTGTGCATCATGACGGCGATGGCCGGCTCCTCGCGTACGCTCTACCAGGGCTCGGTCGATGGCTGGCTGCCGCGCTATCTCAGCCACGTCAACGAACATGGCGCGCCGACGCGGGCGATGTGGACCGACCTGTGCTTCAACCTGATCGTGCTGGCCATCGCCTCGGCCGACGCGACGAGCTTCTTCTTCATCCTCGCCGTGTCGAATTGCGGCTACATCATCTTCAACTTCCTCAACCTCAATGCCGGCTGGATCCATCGCATCGACAACGGCCATATCGCGCGGCCGTGGAAAGCGCCGACCTGGCTTCTCGGGATCGGGGCGATCTTCGCCTATGTCAACGCGATCTTCATGGGCGCCGGCGCCAAGGTATGGAACCCGATGGCGCTGTGGGCCGGGCTGATCACCGCGGCATTGATTATCCCGGTGTTCTGCTTCCGCCACTACATCCAGGACAAGGGCAAGTTCCCCGACCACATGCTGGCCGATCTCGGCATGACGGGAGCTGACCTCGCGGTGAAGAAAGCGGGCATGCTGCCCTATCTGACACTGATCGCCGGTGTGGCGGTGATGCTGATCGCCAACTGGATATTCGTCATCTGACAGGCCGACTTATGAAACATCGGGCGCGCTTCGGCGCGCCCGATGTTTTTCGTCAACCAGCCTTGCGGATCGTCGTCTTCTCGAAGAACCGGTTGGGCGGCCGCTTCAGGCCGAGATTCTCGCGCAGCGTCGAGCCCTCGTACTGCCGCCTGAAGATGTCGCGCCGCTGCAGTTCGGGCACCACCTTCTCGACGAAATCGTCGAGCCCGGCGGGCAGATAGGGAAACATGACGTTGAAGCCGTCCGATCCCTCGGTGACCAGCCATTCCTCCATCTCGTCGGCAATGGTTTGCGGCGTGCCGATGAAGGCGAGACCGGAATAACCGCCCAGCCGCTGGGCAAGCTGGCGTACGGTCAGGTTTTCGTTCCGGGCAAGCTCGATGACGCGCTCGCGGCTGCTCTTCGAGGCATTGGTCTCGGGTATGTCCGGCAGCGTTGCATCGGGATCAAAGGCCGACGCGTCATGCCCAAGCGCGATCGACAGCGAGGCAATGCCGCTCTCGTAATAGACCAGGCTGTCGAGCTTCGTCCGCTTGGCCCGCGCGCCCTCGACGCTGTCGCCGACAATGACGAAAGCGCCAGGCAGGATCTTGATGTCGTCGCGCGACCGGCCGAGTTTCTGTGCCCTGCCCTTGACGTCGGCAAAAAAGCGCTGCCCGGCCGCGAGATCGCCATGGGCGGCGAAAATCACCTCGGCCGTTTCGGCGGCCAGTTGCCGCCCGGCCTCCGAGGCACCGGCCTGGACGATGACCGGCCAGCCCTGCACCGGCCGTGCAATGTTGAGCGGGCCGCGCACGGAGAGGTGCTCGCCCTTATGGTCCAGCACATGCAATTTGGCGGGATCGAAATAGAGCCCGCTTTCGGCGTCGCGGATGAAGGCGTCGTCGGCAAAACTGTCCCACAGGCCGGTCACGACATCGTAGAATTCCCGTGCCCGGTGATAGCGCTCGTCATGCTCGACATGTTCGTCCAGCCCGAAGTTGAGCGCCGCATCGGGGTTGGACGTGGTGACGATGTTCCAGCCGGCGCGCCCGCCGCTGATATGGTCGAGCGACGCGAAGCGCCGTGCGATGTGATAGGGCGCGTCGAAGGTCGTCGACGCAGTGGCGACCAGCCCGATGTGATCGGTGACAGCCGCCAGCGCCGACAGCAGCGTGAACGGCTCGAACGAGGTCACGGTGTGGCTGCGGCGCAGCGCCTCGACCGGCATGTTGAGCACGGCCAGATGGTCGGCCATGAAGAAAGCGTCGAACTTCGCCGCCTCCAGCGTCTGGGCGAAGCGCTTCAGATGCGCGAAGTTGAAATTGGCGTCAGGATAGGCGCCGGGATAGCGCCAGGCGCCGGTGTGCAAGCTGACCGGGCGCATGAAGGCGCCAAGCCGCAATTGCCGTTTTTCAATCATGGGAAGACATCCTGATGAGGACGAGCGTTGCCGCTCCGGTGTCGCTCAACATGGAACCGCTTTGCGGCCCCGGGAAGGAATTCTGTTTTGCAAAATCGGCAGCGGGGAGCATTTTCATCGGTGCGACGGACCAGCCGTCACACCGCATCATCCGCCATAACTGATGGCGGATGATGCGATGAAACCTCTTTATTCCGCGGCCAGGGCCAGTTGCGGCCGCTCGGTCGCCAGTTCTGGCTCGGGCGCCTGCTCGTTGTTCACCACCTTCTTCGGCTCGCGGCCGAAGAACAGGGCGTAGCCGGCCGGCAGCACCAGGATGGTCAGCACGGTGGCAACCACGATGCCGCCCATCATGGCGTAGGCGAGCGGCCCCCAGAACACGGCGCGCGAGATCGGGATCAGCGCCAGCACCGCCGTCATCGCCGTCAGCACGATCGGCCGGAAACGGCGCACGGCCGAGCCGATGATGGCCTCCGAGCGTTCCATGCCTCTGGCGATGTCCTGGTCGATCTGGTCGACCAGGATGATCGAGTTGCGCATGATGATGCCGAGCAGCGCGATGACGCCAAGAATGGCGACGAAGCCGAACGGCGCACCGCTGATCAAAAGCGCGGCGGCAGCCCCGATGATGCCGAGCGGACCGGTGGCCAGCACCAGCATCGCCTTGCCGAAGTTCTGCAGCTGGATCATCAGGAGCACGACGATGATGGCCAGCATGACCGGCGCCTTGGCGGCGATCGACGCCTGGCTTTCGGCAGAATCCTCGGCACCGCCCTGGATCTCGATCTTGTAGCCGGGGGCCAGGCCGTCGCGCAGCCCCTGCATGTCCTTGTACATCTTGGTGACGACGTCGTTGGACTGCACGCCATCGGGCAGCGTTGCCCGCACGCTGATGGTCGGCAGGCGGTCGCGGCGCCACTCGATGCCTTGCTCCAGCACCGGCACCACCTTGGCCACCTGCGACAGCGGCACGAAGCCGCCGAAATCGGTCGGGATGTAGACCGAGTCGACCGAGGACAGCAGGCTGCGGCTGGCATCCGGCTCGCGGGCGACGATGGAGACCGTCTCCTCGCCATCGCGGAAGTCGTCGAGCGGCGCACCGGCCATAGTCGCCTGCAGCATCTGGCGGATGCGCTGCGAGGTAACGCCGAGCGCCCGGGCACGATCCTGGTCGATGACCAGCTTCATTGCCGGCACCGGCTCGAGCCAATCGTCATGCACGGCGCCCAGCAGCGGATCCTCGCGGAATTTCGCCTTCACCTGGTCGGCGATGCGGCGCACCTCCTGGCGATCGGGACCCATGACGCGCATCTGCACCGGCCAGCCGGTCGGGGGTCCGAGGAACAGGCGATCGACCTTGGCGCGGATCGAGGGGAAATCCTCAGCCAGAACCGTGCGCAGCTTGACGATCAGCCGCTCGCGCGCCGGCTCATCATTGGCCATGACAAGCATCTGGGCGAAGTTCGGGTTGCGCAACTGCTGGTCGAGCGGCAGGAAGAAGCGCGGCGCGCCTTCGCCGATATAGGTGGCGATGAAGCGCTTGTCCTTGTCGTCCATCATCTTGGCTTCCAGCGCCTTGGCCTGCGCCTCGACCTCCTTGATGCTGGTGCCTTCCGGCAGCCAGAGGTCGACGAGGATTTCCGGCCGCGACGATTGCGGGAAGAAGTTCTGCGGGATGAACTGGAACGCCCACAGGCTGGTGCCGAAAGTCACCAGCGTCATGGCGAGCACGATGATGCGGTGGCGCACGGCCCAGCCGACGGTCGAGCGCAGCCGGCGGTAGAAACGCGTGTCGAAGACATCGTGATGGCTGCCGGCATGCTTGCGCTGCTTGAGGATCATGTTGCCGAGCCACGGCGTGAAATAGACCGCGACGAACCACGAGACGATCAGCGCGATGCCGACGACATAAAACAGCGTGCGCACATATTCGCCGGCCGTGGAAGCGGCGAAGCCGACCGGGATGAACCCGGCGGTGGTGATGAGCGTGCCGGTCAGCATCGGGAAAGCGGTCGATGTATAGGCAAAGCTCGCGGCCTCGATCTTGACCAACCCCTCCTCCAGCTTGCGCTCCATCATCTCGACGACGATCATGGCGTCGTCGACGAGCAGACCGAGCGCGATGATCAGGGCGCCCAGCGAAATGCGCTGCAGGTCGATGCCGAGCTCGTACATGATGGCGAAGGTAGCGGCCAGAACCAGCGGGATTGCGATGGCGATGACCAGGCCCGAGCGCCAGCCGATCGACAGGAACGAGACGACGAGCACGATCAACAGCGCTTCGCCGAGTGCATGCATGAACTCGGCCACAGCATCGGTGACGACGCCCGGCTGGTCGGAAATCTGGTCGACCGACACGCCATAAGGCAGCGCTTCTTCAAAGCGCTTGTAGGTCGCCTCGACGTCCTTGCCGACATCGGTGACCTTGAAACCCTTGGCCATGACGACACCAAGCTGCACGCTGTCATGACCGTTGAAGCGGTATTTGCGCTGGAAGGGGTCCTCGAGCCCGGAGGTCACGGTGGCGATATCGCCGAGACGGGTGACCTGCCCACCGGCACGCAGGCGCAATTCCCTGATGTCGGCGGCCTTGGTGACGTCGCCTTCGACGGAGATGCGCACCGAATTGACGCCGGTGTCGACGGCACCGGCCGGATCGACATTGTTCTGGCCCTTGATGGCGTTCTGCAGGTCGGTCAGCGTCAGGCCGCGCTCGGCCAGCGCCTTGGACGAGACGTCGATATAGAGTTTTTCCGGCTGGTCGCCGATGATGACGGCCTTCTCGACGCCTGGCGTGGTCAACAGCATGTCGCGCGCCTGGATGGCGAACTTCTTCAGCTCTGGATAGGAGAAGCCGTCACCGCTGATCGAATGCAGGGTGATGAAGGTGTCGCCGAACTCGTCGTTGAAATAGGGGCCGAGCAGGCCTTGCGGCAGGTCGCCGGAGATGTCGCCGACCTTCTTGCGCACCTGATAGAAGGCGTCCGTCACCTCGGCGGCGTTGGTGTCGCCCTTGATCTGCACGGTGATGATGGCGCTGCCGGCGCGCGTGAAGGAGCGCACGAAGTCAAGATGCGGCGTTTCCTGCAGCTTGCGCTCGATCTTGTTGACGACCTGGTCCTCCATCTCCTGGATAGAAGAGCCCGGCCAGATCGCCTGGACGACCATCACCCGGAAGGTGAAATCCGGGTCTTCCTTCTGGCCCATGCGCATTAGGCCGAGCGCACCGGCGATGATGATCAGCCCGAACAGGAAACGCGCGATGGAGGGATGACCGATGGCCCAGCGCGACAGGTTGAAGGGCCGCTTTTCTTCAGTGGAGGTCGTCATCGTTGCAGGTCCACTTTGCTTGTTTGCCGGCGCCTGGCGCTTCGAAGAAGCAGGGCGCGCGAAACGAAATCATCCGCGTTCGATCTGGCTTCCGGGCGGCGAGGCTTTCCGAGCGGAGAGACACTCATCGCGGTGGGACGCTAGGTCGATGCGGGGGTACATCGGCCGTGATGTCTCAACCTTCGGGCGCACGCCGCCCGGAAACCTGCGGCCGCGGGAACGCGGCCGACCTATCTGTCCTCAGCGCAGCCGGCTGGCGTCGTCGCCCTCGACGGACGCGGATTGCTGCGCCACGCCGCCGGCGAGCTTGACCTTCAGATTCTCGGTCATGAACTGGGTGCCGGCGGCGACCACGACATCGCCGGGTTTCAATCCTTCGGCCACACGCACGCCATCGGCGGCGAACTTGGCAACCTTCACCGGACGGGCATGAACGGTGTCGGCGTCACGATCGACGGTCCAGACGATCGACTGGCTGTCTTTCTCTGCCAAGGCGCTCAAGGGGATCGAAACCAGTTGCTTTTCGTTGGCGGCCGAGGCCTCGATATTGGCGGTCATGCCGAGAAGCACACGTGGATCATTGGGCAGGCTGACACGGACGGCGAAGGTGCGCGACTGTGGATCGGCACTGCCGGCAACCTCGCGGACCTTGCCGTCGAGCGCCAGCGCGCTGTCGGACCAGAACCCGGCCTTGACCGACTTGCCGGGCTTGAACTCGGCGATCTCCATTTCCGGCACCGCGATCAGCACTTCCTTTTCGCCGTCGACCGCGACAGTGACCACAGGCGTGCCGGAGCCGACCACCTGGCCGACATCGGCGTTGACAGCCGTGACGATGCCGTCCCTGTCGGCCTTGAGGTCGGTATAGCCGACCTGGTTCTTGGCCTGGTCAAGCGACGAACGGGCGGAGTCGCGCGTGGCGACCGCCTGGTCATGGGTCAGCGTCGCCTGTTCGAGCTGCGATTTCGGCGCGAAGTTTTTGGCGAAAAGCTGCTCGGCGCGCTTGCGCGCAAGCTCCGTCGTCTCGACCTGCCGTTCGGCGGCATCGAGCGCTGCCTGCGCGCTCTTGACCGACAGATCGTAGTCGGTGGGATCGATACGGGCGAGCACATCGCCGGGCACCACATGCTGGCCGATGTCGACCAGACGTTCGGTGATCTTGCCGTTGACGCGGAAAGCCAGGGCGCTTTCGGTGCGGGCCCGCACCGACCCCGAATAGGAGAGCGTGCGGGAGTCATGCGCCTGGGCGATCTCGACGACCTTGACCGGGCGGATGATCTCCTTGACCTCGGCCTTCTCCTGGCTGCAGCCGGCAAGAGCGAGCGCCGCGACAACCAGGCCCGCGACCGGCAACCCGCGGATGATGGAATGGGACAAGGACATAGTAATACTCCCGACTGGAGGCGGACTGCCGACACCGGCGCCGGCGGTTATTTCAAGGCTCTGATGGCGTAGTCGATAAGTTCGTCGGGCATTGCCCGATTGGTCTTGGCAAGGCACTGCGCCACCATCTGCGGGTGGCAAAGAATGACGGTCGCGGCGCCAAAGCAGCGCGAGGAAGTTTCGGGATCCTGCTCCCTGAACTCGCCGGTCTCGACGCCCTCGCGGATCACCTCGGCGAACAAGTCGTGGATGCTGTTGACGTGCTTGTCGATGACGGCCCAGTCGCGCTCGAGCGCGACGACGACCATCTCATGGACCTTCTGCTCGTCCAGCATGGTCTCCAGCGTCATCTTGTACTGGGCGTGAATGTAGCGCCGCAGCCGCTCCTCCGCGCTGATTGGCAGGTGCATGATCTCGTAAGCCATCTTGTAGCTGGCGCCGAGCATCCGGCCGCACACCGCCTGGTGGATTTCGACCTTGGAGGCAAAGAAACGGTAGATGTTGGCCGGCGACATGCCGAGCTCGCGGGCAATGTCGGCGACATTGGTCTTGCCGTAGCCATAGTGCCGGAAAAGGCGCTCGGCGCAGTCGAGAATGCGCGTCACATTCTCCTGTCTGGCGGCATCGACCATGATGTTGGCGGCTTCGGACATAGCTCTTTCGTTTGACAAGTGACGAATTTCAATTTTCGTCAGTCGTAAATTGAAGAAGGTGGAATGTCAACGCTAAATCGACGTACGCGTACAAGATCGTGACAGATGGTGACATCCAGCAGACGTCACCAAGCGGCCCAAGGATGCGGGCAACTCGAAATATTTTTTGAGAGGCAGTCGGCGCTTCAGGCGAGTTTGGCCATTTCCCGGAGCCGGAATTTCTGGATCTTGCCGGTCGAGGTCTTTGGAATCTCGGCGAAAATCACCGCTTTCGGCACTTTGAAGCGGGCAAGCAGCGCGCGGCAGTGCTCAATGATCTCGGCCTCGCTCGCCGTCTTGCCGGGCTTCAGCTCGACATAGGCGACCGGCACCTCGCCCCATTTGTCGTCATGGCGCGCCACAACGCCGCAGGAGGCGACGGACGGGTGCTTGTAGAGCGCATCCTCGACCTCGATCGAGGAAATGTTTTCGCCGCCCGAAATGATGATGTCCTTGGAACGGTCCTTGAGCTGGATGTATCCATCGGGATGCATGACGCCTAGATCGCCGGAATGGAACCAGCCGCCGGCGAAGGCTTCGTCGCTGGCCTTGCGGTTCTTGAGATAGCCCTTCATGACGATGTTGCCGCGGAACATGACCTCGCCGATGGTCTTGCCGTCGGCGGGCGTCGCCTGCATCGTCTCGGGGTCCATGACGGTCAGGCCTTCGAGCGCGGCATAGCGCACGCCCTGCCTTGCCTTCTTGGCGCTGCGCTCGCCCTTTGCGAGATCGTCCCATTCGCCGTGCCATTCGTTGACCACGGCCGGGCCATAGGTCTCGGTCAGGCCATAGAGATGGGTGACGGCAAAGCCTGCATCGGCCATCCCCGACAGCACGGCTTCCGGCGGCGGCGCGGCCGCGGTGTTGAAGGTCACCGTCTGCGCGAACGTGCGCTTGTCCTCATCCCGGGCGTTGATCAGCACCGACATGACGACCGGCGCGCCGCATAGATGGGTGACGCCGTGATCGGCGATGGCCTCGTAGATCGGCTTCGGCCGCACCCAGCGCAGGCAGACATGGGTGCCGGCCTGGACGGCCAGCGTCCACGGAAAGCACCAGCCATTGCAGTGGAACATCGGCAGCGTCCAGAGATAGACGGCGTGCTTGGCCACGCCTGCATGGATGGTATTGGTGTAGGCCATCAGGGCGGCACCGCGATGGTGATAGACGACGCCCTTCGGATTGCCCGTCGTGCCCGAGGTGTAGTTGAGCGAGATGGCGTCCCATTCATCGTCGGGCATCGACCAGGCGAAATCCTCATCGCCGTCGGCGACAAAATCCTCATAGTCGAGCGCACCAATCCGCTCTCCCTTCGGATACGGGGCGTCGGCCGTGTAGTCGGGATCGTCATAGTCGATGACCAGCGGCTTGACCTTGGCCAGATCGAGCGCCTGCCGGACGACGCCGGAGAACTCGCGGTCGACGATGAGCACCTTGGTCTTGGCATGGTCGAGCTGGAATGCGATGACCGCGGCGTCGAGGCGAGTGTTGAGCGAATGCAGCACCGCCTTGGTCATCGGCACGCCGAAATGCGCCTCCAGCATCGGCGGCGTGTTGGACAGCATCACGGTGACCGTGTCGCCCTTGCCGATGCCGCGCTTTTGCAGCGCCGATGCGAGCTTCAGCGAGCGGCGCCAGAAATCGCGGTAGCTGATGCGCTGGCGGCCGTGGATGATGGCGATGTGGCCGGGATAGGTCTTTGCCGCGCGCTCCAGATAGGTGAGCGGCGTCAGCGGCTGGTGGTTGGCCGCGTTCTTGTCGAGGTCCTGTTCGTAAGGTTTGCCCATCCCGTCCTCCCCAAGTCCTTTTCGAGCTTTCTAACCTTACGGCTTTCGTCAGGCCATCCCCCTGAATGGCCGAAAATGCTATGCTGTCCGGGCTTTGTAGAACGACCATCCCGGATGCGTTTTGTTTAGAGGCGTTCGCCCTCACGCATGCCAATTTGACTTTTGTCGAGAGCCGTGACTAATGTCAGTCGAGGAGACGGCATGGCGATCCGACCGGCAGAACAACTCATTCACAAAGCCGCCTGGCTCTACTATGCGCATGGCCTGCGGCAGGACCAGGTCGCGAGCCAGCTTAACATTTCGCGTGCTTCGGTGGCCATGTATCTGCGCAAGGCGCGCGAGACCGGCATCGTCAACATCTCGACCTCGACGCAGCTGTTCACCCACGACGTGATGGCGCGCAGGCTCGAGGACGCCTTGAAGCTCGACGCGGTCTGGATCGCGCCGGAGAACGGCTATATCCCGGACCCGTCGACGGATATCGCCGTGCTGGCGGCGAGCGTCTTTCTCGAACTGGTCAAGAAGGGCGACCGCATCGGCGTCGCCTGGGGTCGCACCGTCTATACGATCGCCGACATCATGTCCTATGCCGACCTGCAGGATGTCACGGTGGTGCAGCTCTGCGGCAATCTCGGCGCGCCCTACTCCTATCGGCCCGACCAGTGCACCATGGAAATTGCGCGCCGGCTCAACGCCAAGGGGCTCAATTTCTATGCGCCTCTGGTGCTGTCGACGGAAGATCTCGCGCGTGCGTTGCGCGCCGAGCCGGTGATCCGCGAACAGCTTGCCGGCATCGGCGATTGCAATCTCGCGCTTTTCTCCGTCGGCACCGTCGATGCAGACAGCCATGTCGTCAAATGCGGCGCGCTCGACCCGGACGAAATGGCCGCGCTGCGCGGCATCGGCGCAGCCGGGGTGATTGCCGGACAGATCATCGACGCCAGGGGCGAGGCGCTCGATTGCAGCTACAACCGCCGGGTCATTTCGGCTGAACTCGGCTCGCTGCGTGCCATCGAAAAACGCTTGATGGTGGTGCAGGAGGACAGCAAGTTCGAGCCATTGCTCGCGGCGCTCGCGGGCGGGCTTTGCACGCATCTTGTGGTCGGCGCGCATATGGCGCAACGGCTGCTCGATCATGCCGGAGCGGCACCACAAAAAGCATCCTGAAAAGGCAACTCTTCGCCCGGCGCATCGTCATCAAGGCGTCGCGGCATTCCTGTTTCACCACCCAAGACAGCAACTGGACGAAGCGAACATGAAGAATTTGTGGAACGACGACACGGCCGAGAAACTCGTCGCCGACTATGCCAAGAAGGGCGTCGGCCGCGACCTCGCGCTGCGCGTCTACACGACGCGGCTGCTGGGCGGCGTGCCGCAGTTGGTCCTGCATGGCGGCGGCAACACGTCCTGCAAGATCAAGGCGACCGACCTCGTCGGCGATGAATGGGATGTGCTGTGCGTCAAGGGGAGCGGCTGGGACATGGCCGTCATCGAGCCGCAGGGACTGCCGGCGGTCAAGATGGGCGCACTGCTCAAGGCGCGCGCGCTGGACAAGCTCGCGGACGAGGACATGGTGGCGCTGCAGCGGGCAAACCTCATCGATCCGTCCTCGCCTAACCCCTCGGTCGAGACGCTGCTGCATGCCTTCCTGCCGCATAAATTCGTCGACCACACCCATTCGACCGCCATCCTGGCCATCGTCGACCAGGAAGACTCAAAGCCGCTGGTAAAGACGGTCTTCGGCGAGAAGATGGGCTACGTGCCCTACATCATGCCGGGCTTCGACCTTGCCAAGGCGGCGGCCGACGTCTTCGATGCCGACCCGACGGTGGAAGGACTGATCCTCGACAAGCACGGCATCTTCACCTTTGGCGACGATGCCAAACAGGCTTACGACCGGATGATCCACTATGTGAACGTCGCCGAGGAGTACGTCGCCAGGAACGCCAAGCCGAAGGCTGCCAAGGCGGCGTTGCCGGCAAAGCTCGCGACGCCGGCATCCATCGCGCCGATGCTGCGCGGCGCCGTTGCGGTGGCGCGCGGCGAAGGCCGCTTCGACCGCATGATCTCTGACTTCCGCACCTCCGATGCGATCGTCGATTTCATCAATTCGGCCGCCATCGCCGACTATGCCGGACGCGGCGTGTCGACACCGGACCTGTCGATCCGCATCAAGACCGGGCCGATGGCGGTGCCGGCGCCCGATGCCGACAAGGTTGGCGACTACAAGGCCGTCATCAAAAGCCATGTCGACGCTTTCGCCAAGGAGTACCGGGCCTATTTCGAGACCAATGACGCGCTCGACGACGTCAAGCGCACGATGCTCGACCCGATGCCGCGGCTGACGCTGGTGCCGGGGCTCGGCATGTTCGGCCACGGCCGCACGCTGAAGGATGCCAGGATCGCCTCCGATGTCGGCGAGATGTGGATCGAGGCGGTGCGCGGCGCCGAAGCCGTCGGCCGTTTCCATCCGCTGTCCAAGGCCGATTTGTTCCCGCTCGAATACTGGTCGCTCGAACAGGCCAAGCTTGCCTCCAACAAGCCGAAGCCGCTGACCGGCCAGGTGGTGCTGATCACCGGCGGCGCCGGCGCGATCGGGGCCGCAACGGCAAAGCTGTTCGCCGACAATGGCGCCCATGCCGTCGTCGTCGATCTCGATGCCGAGAAGGCCGCCGATGCCGCCAAGAAAGCCGGCAACAATTCGATCGGCGTCGCCGCCGACATCACCGACCCGGCCCAGGTCCGGGCCGCCTTCGACAAGGCGGTCGCCGTCTTCGGCGGCGTCGATATCCTGGTCTCCAATGCGGGCGCGGCCTGGGAAGGCCGGATCGGCGAACTCGACGATGCGCTGCTGCGCAAGAGTTTCGAGCTCAACTTCTTCGCCCACCAGTCGGTGGCGCAGAATGCCGTGCGCATCATGCTGGAACAGGGCACTGGCGGCGTGCTGCTGTTCAACACCTCCAAGCAAGCGGTCAATCCGGGTCCGAAATTCGGCGCCTATGGCGTGCCGAAGGCGGCGACTTTGTTCCTGTCCAGGCAATATGCGCTCGACTACGGCGCCCATGGCATCCGCTCGAACGCCGTCAACGCCGACCGCATCCGCTCCGGCCTTTTGACCGACACCATGATCGCCAGCCGCTCGGGCGCGCGCGGCGTATCGGAGAAGGAATATATGTCCGGCAATCTGCTCGGCCAGGAAGTGACGGCGCAGGACGTGGCGCAGGCCTTCCTGCATCACGCGCTGGCCGAACGCACCACCGCCGACGTGACGACGGTGGATGGAGGCAACATCGCGGCGGCGCTGCGGTAGGCAGAGCTTTGCCTTGTGATCCCCGGCCGCATGGCAGGGGATCACAAGCACGCGATACCGGAATCCTAACAAATATTGCTAGTTCTTGTGAGGCGTGATACAGGATCGGCATGAAAGCCGAACCGATGCGCACCCTCACCATCTCGCTTACCGCGAAGCAGAGTGCTCGCCTGCAAAGCGCCATCGAAGGCGGAGCATATGCCTCCAACAGCGAGATTGTCCGCGACGCTCTTCGCCTGTGGGAGCAGCGCGAAGAATTGCGCGCCCTTGAGCTCGAGCACTTGAAACGCGCCTATGCCGATGGCATGGCCAGCGGCAAGCCGGTGGAAGTCGAACCCGCCGAGTTCCTGCGTAGCCTGAAGGCAGAACGCCGCGCCCGTGGCTAGATATCGCCTCACACCGCGCGCCGCGCAGGATTTGCGGGATATCTGGTACACAATAGCAATCGACAACGAAAAGGCAGCGGACAGGCTGCTGATGCGCATTTTTGAGAAGCTGGACCTGGCGACGCAGCATCCCAAGTTGGGCACGGCCCGGCCGGACTTGAGCGCGACGGCCCGTGTGCTCATCGAGGGCCGCTACATCGTCATCTACGAACCGCAGCCGGACGGCGTCCTGGTCGTGGCGATTGTCCACGGGATGCGCGATCCGGAACACTGGCTGTAAAGCGAGCGGCTGCATCCATATAAAAAGGGCGGCTCGTGGCCGCCCTTTCGGTTTTGTCGGACGCGCAGCCCTACTTCGCGTTCGGGTTCGGCATCCAGGCCGGCATGGCGACATCTGCATGGGCGAACTGCGGCAGCTTGGCCGAAAGGTCTTCCATGTTCTTGATGTCCTTGTCGATCAGCTCTTTCTGGGTGATCAGCGTCGGCGGCACGATGACGTTGTGGCCAGGGTCTTCACCGGCGAGCAGTTGCGCCAGAGCGCGCACCGAGACCTGGCCGACGACGGCCGGATTGGTGGCGGCGGTCGCCGCCCAGGCGCTGTCGGGCTCGCGCATCGCTGATATGTCCGATGTCGAGATGTCGGCCGAATAGATCTTGATGCCCTTGTTCAGGCCGGCTTCGTCGACGGCGATCTTCACGCCCTTGGCGAACTCGTCATAGGGGGCGAACATCACCTTGATGTCGGGATGAGCCGACAGCACCGAACGCGCCTGGTTGGCGACCGAGTTGGCGATCGGGTTGTCGAGCGTGCCGAACATCGCGACTTCCTTGATGCCGGCATATTTCTTCTTGACGTCGACCCAGGTCTCGTTGCGGCGGTCGAGCGGCGCGATACCGGCGACGTAGACATAGCCGGCATTCCAGCCCTCACCATTGTCCTTCACCGCCTGCTCGAGCGCGAGGCGGGCAAGGTCTTTGTCCGACTGTTCGATCTGCGGGATCTTGGGGTTTTCGACATTGACGTCGAAGGCCACGACCTTGATGCCGGCGTCGACCGCGCGCTGGGCCGCATCCTTCATCGATTCCGTCAGGCCGTGCTGGATGATGATGCCCTGCACGCCGAGCGCGATGGCCTGGTCAACCATGTCGGACTGAAGGGCGGCATCCTGGCGGCTGTCGAGCACGCGCAGGTCGATGCCAAGCGCCTTGGACTGCGCCTCGACGCCCGAGAGATAGGCCTGGAAGAAGTCACCGGTCGAGAGATAGCGCACCAGCGCGATCTTGACGCCGGGCTTGTCGAACGGGGCCGGCTTGTCCGCGGCAAAAGCCGGGACCTGCATCAGCATGGTTGCGCCGGCCAGCCCGAGCGCCACCTTCCCCAGAAGTCTTCTCGTGATGTTCACCTTGTTTTCCTCCACTCTTGTTGAACCCAAAAATCCTGTCCGGTCGAGACTACCCCCTGCCCCTGCCCGAAAGGGCAAAGGTGAAGACAAGGGCGACGACCAGAACCACGCCCTTGACGAAATCCTGCGTGTAGTAAGGCGCGTTCATCATCGTCAGGCCTTGCAGCAAGATGCCGACGAACAGCGCGCCGACGGCGGTGCCGAAGGCGTTCGGCTTGGCGGCACCGAGCACCGCGTAGCCGATCAGCGCCGCGGCAACCGCATCGAGCAGCAGATTATTACCCGAGGCGATGTCGCCGCGTCCAAGCCGGGCGGCGAGCAAAATGCCGCCGATCGAGGCAAAAACTCCTGAAATAACGTAGGCCCAGATCTTGTATGCCTTGACAGGCGCACCAGCGAGCTCGGCCGCTCGCTCATTGGAGCCGACCGCATACATCATGCGGCCGAAGCGGGTGTATTCGAGGAAGAACCAGATCAGCACGGCCAGAACCAGCAGCACCACCACCGACACCGGAATGAGGTTCGGGATGAAGAAATCGAAGCGGTGGCGGCCGAGCGCCAGGAAGGCGTCGCCGAACTTGCCGTTGGCGACCGAACCGTCTGGCATGGTCATGCCGGTGGCGATCGAGCGGCCTTCGGTCGGGATGCGCTGCAGGCCGACCAGCAGGAACATCATGCCGAGCGTCGCCAGGAGATCGGGCACGCGCATATAGACGATCAGCCAGCCATTGATCAGGCCGACAACGGCGCCGATCAGCAGGCAGACGACGACCGCCACGACAGCGTTCTGCTCGAGCACCACCATGACATAGGCAGCCGCCATCATGGCCGATGTGGCGACCGAGCCGATCGACAGGTCGAAGCCGCCGACGACCAGCGTGGCGGTGACGCCGAGCGCCAGCACGCCGGTGATGGCCACCGACTGGAAGATGAAGACGGCACTTTGCGGCGAGACGAACCCGTCGGCGGCGATCGCGAAATAGGCGACCAGCCCGAACAAGAGGACGATGAACCCATAGCGTATGGCGTGGTCGCGCAGCGTCATTCAGCCCACCCGCGCGACGCAGCCATTCTTATCCAACTCGGACCCATAGTCTCTCCATTCCAATTCTACCCGCCGCGCGGCTCAGGCGGCGCTGTGCAGCGGCCCGCCGGCGACCTCGGCCAGCAGGCGATCGAGATCGACTTCGGCGTTGCGGTGTTCACCGACGATCGTGTGTTCCGACATGACCAGGATGCGGTCGGCCGTCTCCAGCGCCTCGTCGAGTTCGGTGACGAACAACAGCGTCGCGCGGCCATTGGCGCTTGCCCTCAGTTTGGCGGCGATGTCGCGCCTGGCCGAGATGTCGACGCCCTGAAAGGGCTCGTCGAGGATGAACAGCGCGGCATTCTGCGCCATCCAGCGGGCGACCATGACCTTCTGCTGGTTGCCGCCGGACAATGCCGACATCTCGTCCTTCTCGGAGCGGCAGACGATGCTGAGTTCCTCGATCTGCCGGCGCGCGGTGGCGCGTTCGAGGCGGCGCTTGAGCACACCAAGATTCGACATGCGCTTGAGGAACGGCAGGCTGACATTGCGCTCGATGTTGAAGCCGCCGACGATGCCGCTGGTGGCGCGATCCTTGGCGACGAGGAACACGCCGGAGGCGATCGCGTCACCGGCCGATCGCGGCGCATAGGGCTTGCCGTTCATCGTCATGGTGCCGGCCAGCGGCTTGCGCACGCCGAACAGCGTCTCGGCAAGCGCGGTCTTGCCGACGCCGACGAGGCCGGTGATGGCAACGACCTCGCCATCGCCAAGCGTCAGCGAAATCGGCCTGGCCCCATGCCCGATGCGCAGGCCTTCGACCGTCAGGACCGGTTTGGCGGAACTCCTGGCAACGATCTGGTCGAGATGGATCTTGCGGCCGAGCATGGCATTGACCGCGCCTTCATAATCGAGCGGCTTGGTATCAAAGACACCCGAAATAATGCCGTCACGCATCGAGACGATGCGATCGGCGAGCCGCCTGATGTCGGACATGCGGTGCGAGATATAGAGGATCGCCACGCCTTGTTCGCGCAGCCTGTCGACCAGCGCGAACAGCCGGTCGGCCTCGGCGCTGGAGAGCGAGGACGTCGGCTCGTCGAGGATCAGCACTTTCGGCTGATGTGCCAAGGCGCGCGCGATCGCCACCATCTGGCGATCGGCCAGCGAAAGGTCGTTGACGCGGGCCTTGAGATCGATGGCCAACCCCATGCGGTCGGCGACGGCCTTGGCCTCGCGGCGCACGCGGGTCGGATTGAACAGCGTCGGCACGCCCCTGCCGCTCAACCTGTCGAGTGTGAGGTTTGTGGCGACGTCGAGGTCGGCGACCACACCGTCATTGATGTTCTGGTGCACGGTGACGACGCCGGCGCGGATTGCCTCCGCCGGCGCGTTCGGCGCAAAATCCTGGTCCGCCAGGGTCATCGTGCCGCCGCCGCGCTCGTAGACGCCGCTTATGATCTTGACGAGGGTGGATTTGCCGGCGCCATTGGCGCCCATCAGCACGGTGACTTCGCCGGAATGCAGCTCGAGCGAGATGCCGCCAAGCACCTCGTTGCGGCCAAAGGATTTCCTCAGTCCCTCTACACGGAACACGGCATTGCCGACCATGCGTTCCTCCCTGACCATGACGCTATGGGCTATATCGGCAATTGTCAACACGATTGACAATTGCCAGATCGCTTCCTAGCTTGGCCCCGCCGTCACGGCTCCCTTATGATCGGAGCGCACAGGCGGGAGGGACACGAATGACCGGGAAATTGCCGTTCGAAGCACTGTCGGTGGAGACGCTTGCAACGCGCCTCGGCACGAACGCGGCGCTGTGCGCCAAGATCGGCAGGGACACCACACACTGGAAGGTCCGCGAGGTCGGCGACGGCAATCTCAACCTCGTCTTCATCGTCGAGGGCGCCGGCGGCGCGGCCGTGGTCAAACAGGCCCTACCCTATGTCCGGCTGGTCGGCGACAGCTGGCCGCTGCCGCTGAAACGTTCCTTCTTCGAGTATCACGCGCTGACAAGGCAAGAGGCGCGCGCGCCGGGCTCGGTGCCGGCGATCTATCATTTCGATGAAGGCCAGGCGCTGATCATCATGGAGTATCTGGCGCCGCCGCACGTCATTCTCAGGCGTGCCCTGATCGACGGGCGGCAGCTTCCGAACATTGCCAGGGATATCGGCCTGTTCATGGCCCGCACGCTGTTTCGCGGTTCCGACCTGTCGATGGTGACCAGGGATCGCAAGGCCGATCTGGCGCTGTTCGCCGACAATGTCGAGCTCTGCGACATCACCGAGAACCTGGTGTTCTCCGATCCCTATTTCGACGCCAAGATGAACCGGCATACGCCGCAGCTCGACGGCGTCGTTGCCGAACTGCGCGCCGATCGCGACGTCAAGGTCGAGGCGCAGCGGCTGAAGCACATTTTCGCCGCCAATGCCGAGACATTGCTGCATGGCGATCTGCATTCCGGCTCGATCATGGTCACCGACACGGAGACCCGGATGATCGACCCGGAATTCGCCTTCTACGGACCGATGGCCTTCGATGTCGGCATGCTGCTCGCCAATTTCTGGATGTCCTTCTTTTCGCAGCGTGGACATGAGGAGAAGGGCAAGCGCGATGCCATGCGCGCCTATCTGCTCGGGGTTACCGCAGAGACATGGGCGGTGTTCCGCACCGAATTCTCGCATCTGTGGCGCACCGAGCGCACCGGCATGCTCTACCAAAAAAGCCTGTTCGAGGATCAGGGCGACAGGCTGGGTGCGGAACAGGCGCTCGACCATGTGCTGCACCAGATCTGGACCGACCTGCTCGGCTTTGCCGGCATCGAGGTGCACAGGCGTATCCTCGGCCTCGCCCACAATGCCGATTTCGAGACCATTGCCGATGAAGAGCTTCGCGCCAGTTGTGAGGCAAAGGCGTTGAAATTCGGCCGTCACATCGCCGTCAACCGGCGCCAGATACACAGCATCGACGAGGTCAACACCCTGGCCGCGCTGATCGAACAGGAGAGCAGCATTTGAACGTCGGCGACCGCCACTACCGCACCATCTGGCTGAGCGATGACGGGCGTTCGGTCGAGATCATCGACCAGCGCTGGCTGCCGCATGATTTCCGCATCGAGACAATCGGCACGGTTGCCGGCATCGCCACCGCCATCCGCGACATGTGGGTGCGCGGCGCGCCGCTGATCGGCGTCACCGCGGCCTACGGCGTCGCCATGCAGATGGCGGATGATCCGTCCGACGCCGCGCTCGATGCGGTGTGGGAGACGCTGCACGAGACGCGCCCGACGGCGATCAATTTGCGCTGGGCGCTGGACGAGATGCGGCGCTTCCTCAAGCCGCTGCCGACAGACCAACGCGCCGCAGCCGCCTATCGGCGTGCCGCCGAGATCGCCAACGAGGATGTCGGATTGAACCGCGCCATTGGCGAGAACGGACTTGCCATCATCAAGGCGATCGCGGCGCGCAAGCAGCCGGGCGAGACGGTCAATATCCTGACCCATTGCAATGCCGGCTGGCTGGCGACCGTCGACTACGGCACCGCCACCGCGCCGATCTATCTGGCAAGCGAAGCCGGCATCCTGGTCCATGTCTATGTCGACGAAACGCGGCCGCGCAACCAGGGCGCCCAGCTCACCGCCTGGGAGATGGCCGGCCACGGCGTGCCGCACACGCTGATCGTCGACAATGCCGGCGGCCATCTGATGCAGCGCGGCGCGATCGACATGGTCATCGTCGGCACCGACCGCACCACCGCCGATGGCGATGTCTGCAACAAGATCGGCACCTATTTGAAGGCGCTCGCCGCCGCCGACAATGACGTACCGTTCTATGTCGCGCTGCCCTCGCCGACCATCGACTGGACGGTGCATGACGGGCTCGAGGAGATCCCGATCGAGCAGCGCTCGGCCGACGAGGTTTCGCTTGTCTGGGGCAAGACCGACAGCGGCGAGATCGCCCAGGTGCGCATATCGCCCGAAGCGACGCCGGCCGCGAACCCAGCCTTCGATGTGACCCCTGCACGGCTTGTGACCGGGCTGATCACCGAACGCGGCATCGCCAAGGCCTCGCGCGAGGGCCTGAAGGCAATGTTCCCCGAACGGGCATAGCGCCGACGCCGGCTAGTACAACGGCTTGCTCATGTGCCCCGGCGTCGGCCACTTGTCGGTGATGCCGGGCTGCACCGGCCGCTCGAGATAGGTCGACAGCACCACATAGCTGCGCGTCGAGGTGACGCCCGGCGTTTCGTAGAGGCGAGCAAGCAGGCCTTCCAGCGCCCTCGTATCTTCCGTGCGGACCTTCAGCAACATGCAGGTATCGCCGGCGACGGTGTGGATCTCCTCGACTTCCGGATACTGCGAAACCGCCATCAGCTCCGGGGTCTTGCCCCAGCCCCTGGTGTCGATATGCACGAAGGCGAGCAGCGGCTTCTTCACCGCCTTGGGATCGATGATCGCTGCCGTGCCGCGAATGGCGCCGCTGCGCCGAAGACGTTTGACCCGTTCATGCGCGGCGGGCGGCGAAAGCCCGACGCGATCACCAAGTTCGGCATAGCTGACCGTCGCGTCGTCAACGAGAACGCCTAATATTTTTCGGTCAATTGCATCGACGTCGCGGGGCGCTGGTGTGTTCCGCAGAATGCCATCTGTTTCTTCATCCATCTCGACAATCCTGATTGCCACGGAATTTAATACGGCCATTATGGTGATATGTCGAACAGCAATCAAGCCGCCGCCCTGCCAGCAGACGCCAGGCCGCCGATCCCGGCCCTCGCCTATCTGTTGACCGGATGCATCGCCGTAATCGGCTCGAATTCGCTGGTCCTGGGGCCCATAGCCCCGGCCGTGGCATCGTCCTTCTCATGCAGCGTCCCGACCGTGATGATCGCGGCGGCCGCCTTTGGCCTCGGAACCTCGGCGAGCGCCCTGTTCTTGGCCCGCTACATCGACCGGCTCGGCGCCCGCCGGATGCTGCAAGGGGCATTGCTGTTGCTGGCCATTGCTCTCGTCGCCAGCGCGGCAGCACCGACGGTGATGATGCTTGTCGCGGCGCAACTGATCGCCGGCATCGCCGCCGGCGTCGCCATGCCGGCGATCTATGCCAGTTCAGCGGCGATCGCGCCGCCCGGCCGCGAAAGCGGCACCATCGGCGTGGTGCTGACCGGATGGACGCTCAGCATGGTGGCCGGCGTTTCGCTCTCGGCCGTGCTTGCCGATCTCGTGCATTGGCGCGCCGTATTCGCCGCCGTCGCGGTGCTGGCAGTGCTGGCGCTGGCCAGCCTCACCATGACGTCGCTGAGCGACATCAGGAAGAGCGGCCCGGCACCAACGCCGCTGGCGGCGCTCGGCATTCCCGGCATTGTGCCGCTTCTCATCGCCTGCGCGGCCTTCATGACCGCCTTCTACGGTGTCTATGGCTATCTCGGCGACCACCTGCACAGCGGACTGGGCAAGCCGGTGAGCGCCAATGGCTGGGCCGCGCTCGCTTACGGCATAGGCTTCGGCACGGCTGCCCTCCTCGATGGCGCGATCGATCGCCTGGGCGCCCGCCGCGTCATGCCGTTCGCCTATCTTCTTGTCGCGGCCGTCTATGTCGCCATTGCCGCGACGAGCAACAGTTTCGGCCTGACGCTCGCCATGGTGGCTATCTGGGGGCTTGCCAATCATTTCGGATTGAATGTTCTGGTGATGCGGCTGTCGGCGCTCGATCCCTCGCAGCGCGGCACGATCATGGGCCTGAACAGCGCCGTGACCTATCTCGCGGTCTTTATCGGCACCACCGGCTTCGGGCCGATCTATTCCAGCTTCGGCTTTGCCGTCTGTGCGATGGTTGCGGCGCTGCTGATGCTGGTTGCCGCAGCGGCTGCCGCGTGGCGCACACGATAGAGCGGCTCTTCACGGAATTGCGCCAGGCGACAGAACGTGATTGGCCACCGGCCTGTCGCCTGGTTGACATCGGCACCCCTGCCCTTCCATACAGAGGCGTCAATGTTCTCAGGGCGGGGTGAAAATCCCCACCGGCGGTAATGGTTTCGGCCAAAGCCCGCGAGCGCTTTCCGAAATCGGAAAGGTCAGCAGATCCGGTGTGATCCCGGAGCCGACGGTTACAGTCCGGATGAAAGAGAACGAAACGGAAAACGGACCGCTCCGGCGGGCCGGATTGCGTATCGTGCGTCCTGATTCTGGTTCGAAACGGAAGGATGGACCCATGAATCAGCATTCCCACAAAGACTATGAAACTGTTCGCATCGCCGTCATCCGCGCGCGCTGGCATGCGGATATCGTCGATCAGTGCGTCAACGCCTTCGTGGTGGAACTGGCCGACATCGGAGGCGACCGCTTCGCCGTCGATGTCTTCGATGTGCCCGGCGCCTACGAAATCCCGCTGCACGCCAAAACCTTGGCTGAGACCGGCCGCTATGGCGCGATCCTCGGCACGGCCTTCGTCGTCAATGGCGGCATCTACAGGCATGAGTTCGTCGCCAGCGCCGTCATCGACGGCATGATGAACGTGCAGTTGTCGACCGGCGTTCCGGTGCTTTCGGCGGTGCTGACGCCGCACAATTATCACGACAGCG
Source organism: Mesorhizobium sp. B2-4-19 (assembly GCF_006441315.1). Taxonomy (NCBI): domain Bacteria; kingdom Pseudomonadati; phylum Pseudomonadota; class Alphaproteobacteria; order Hyphomicrobiales; family Phyllobacteriaceae; genus Mesorhizobium; species Mesorhizobium sp. B2-4-19. The sequence continues at coordinate 443,408 of NZ_VFUV01000001.1, forward strand.
CCGAGCACCATCGCTTCTTCTTCGAGCACTTCACCGTCAAGGGCAAGGAGGCGGCCAGGGCCTGCGTGGAAATTCTCGCGGCGCGGGAAAAGATCGCGGCATGAAATCTTCCCGGCCGGGTGGAAATCGCGATAACACCCGGTAGTATTTGCGAAATACCGAGTTCGGGAGGATGCCGGTGCAGACCAAGAAGATCATCAATGACGGCAACCGCGCCGTCGACGAAATGCTCGAAGGGATCCTCGCCGCGCATCCTCGCCACCTCAGGAGCGCGGACGGCAGTCCGCGCTCGATCATCGCCCGCGACGGGCCACGGCCCGGCAAGGTCGGGCTGGTGATCGGCGGCGGTTCCGGCCATGAGCCGACCTTTCTCGGCTTTGTCGGCAAGGGATTGGCGGATGCGGCGGCGATCGGCAATGTCTTTGCCTCGCCGCCGCCCGATCCGATCCTCGAATGCGCCAAGGCGGCCAGCGGCGGCGCCGGTGTCTTGTTCATGTATGGTAACTATGCCGGCGACGTGATGAATTTCGACATGGCGGCCGAGATGGCTGCGATGGACGACATCGAGGTGCGCACGGTGCTGACCACCGACGACGTCGCCTCGGCGCCGCGCGGCCAGCGGCAGAAGCGCCGTGGCGTCGCCGGCAATTTCTTCATCTTCAAAGCGGCCGGTGCGGCCTGCGACCGGATGCTCTCCCTGGACGAGGTGGAGCGCATCGCGCGCAAGGCCAACGACCACGCCTTCACCATGGGCGTGGCGCTGTCGCCCTGCTCGCTGCCGCAGACAAGGCGGCCGAATTTCGAGATCAGCGCGGACGAAATGGAGATCGGCATGGGCATCCATGGCGAACCCGGCATCGCCCGCGGCAAGCTCGGGACCGCCGACGCGATCACCGACGAGATGCTGGACAAGATTTTCGCCGAGATGGCGCCGAAGCGCGGCGACAAGGTCGCGGTGCTGATCAATTCGCTCGGCTCGACGCCGCTGATGGAGCTCTACATCATGAACCGGCGGGTCAAGCAGCGGCTCGACGACATCGGTGTATCCATTCATGTGACCTGGGTCGGCAATTACTGCACCTCGCTGGAAATGGCCGGCGCCTCGGTGACGCTTTTCCATCTCGATGATGAATTGCAGACCATGCTCGACCACCCCTGCGACTGCGCCATGTTCCGTGCCGGCTGACGAAAGAGCGCTCCCGTGACCATCGACGCCGCTGACCTGAAAAGAATGTTCGATACGATCGCGGTGGCGATCGAGGCCGACAAGGACCGGCTCTGCCAGCTCGACGGCGTCATTGGCGACGCCGATCATGGCATTGCCATGGCGCTCGGCTTCAATGCCGTGCGCGATGCGCTGGGCTCGCTCGACCTCGCGGCGACCGAGCCGACGGCGTTGCTCAACACGGCGGCGAAATCGTTCCTCAACGCCGTCGGCGCGTCCTCGGGCCCGCTCTATGCGACGGCCTTCATGCGCGGCGGCGCCGCCGTCAAGGGCAAGGCGACGCTGGCGGACGCGGACTTCACCGCCCTGTTCCAGGCCATGGCACAAGGCATCAAGGATCGCGGCAAGGCCGAACCGGGCGAAAAGACGATGGTCGATGCCTGGCAACCGGCGGCCGAAGCGGTCGCCGCGGCCACTGTAGCCGGCAAGACCTTGGCTCAGTGTCTCGAGGCGGCCCTTGCCGCCGCCGAGCGTGGGGCGGAAGCAACCAAGGACATGATCGCCGCCAAGGGCCGCTCCTCGCGGCTCGGCGAGCGATCGCTCGGGCATATCGACCCCGGCGCGGCATCGGCCGTCACCGTGATCGGCGCGATGCGCAAGGGTCTGGCTTCGGATCTATAGCTTCAAATCGAAGCTGACCTTGAAGGCTTGTCCCTGGGCGTCCTTGGCGATCTGCCCGGAATAGGACGCGCCGAGCGTGGCATTGGACGACAGGGAGACATCCAGTCCGGCTTCGACCGCCAGCGCGTCCCTGGCGATCGGCACGCCCGAGATGGTAAAGGATGCCCCGGTATTGAAGGCCAGATCGGCGGTCGAACCGACGTCGCCATAAGCGTGCTGCCAGCCCAGCATGCCGTGCAGGGCGGTCTTGGTCGCCCCTGTGTCGAACCGGGTCGAAGCGCGAACGCCAAATGTCGAGAAGGTGTTCTCGGTCGTCGTCTTCTGTGCCGTCAGCGCTGACGTCGTGCCGCCGGTCTCGGCGAAACCATCGGTGTTCAGTTGGACATAGGCGAGGTTGGCGAAGGGTTCGAAGGCATTGCGGCCGATGTCGAACCGATAGGCCAGTTCGCTGAAAGCCTGCGCCGTCGCGGCATTATGGCCGGCGGAGAGCTGTTCGCTGAAGGCAGGGAAGACCACGCTGCGCCTGGTCTCGATGTCATGCCAGCCATAGATCGCGCCGGCGCGGAAACCGAACTGGCCCAATTGCGTGCCGGCATAGAGACCGAGATTGTAGTTGTCGCTCGAGCCGGATGAAGCGCGGTCGGTGACATCGAAGCGCGAATGACTGTAACCGCCGAGCACGCCAACTCGCCAGTTTCCGACCGGCGCGTCGGCGCCGCCGATGAATCCAGTCGTGTTGCGGCCGAAGGCGGCGGCATCGCCGGAGTCGTTCGCATCGCCCGTCATCGCAAGCGCCTGGCTCCAGATCACGATGCCGTCGGCATTGGCGGGCGCGGCGTGCGAGCCGTAGGTGTCGATGCTGGCGGTGGTCAGGACGGGCGCGGAGACCGCGTCGAAGGCGGAGCGAATCCGGCTGTTCGCGGCGTCCCGCGCGAAGCGGCTGTCCTCGACAAGCGCGCCGTTGATGTCGGCGTGGATCTCGCCGGAAAGCGCGTTTCCGTAGGGGCGCAGATAGCGATAGAAGCCGACCGCCTCAACGGTGGGGTCGCTCTCCAGCGCTTCCCGATTGAGGATGTACATCGACCAGCCATCCTTCGTCTGGTTGAAGGAAAGCCCTTCGACTTCCTGCTCGCGACCGATCTTCAAATTGCCGAGATTCTCGACTTCGCCGGTCTTGAGGTTCGCCCGGTAGATGATCTTCTGATCATTGTCAGTCGAAAAATACATCCAGCCGTCGAGCAACTTGCCGCCCTGTGCCTGGTCGATCTTTTGCGTCAGCGGGATGTATTCCTTGAAGCTCCAGTCCGACAGATTGTAGACGGCTATCTCCGTCGCATCCTCATAGGCCATGCCGTAGCCCAGCCCGTTCTTGGCGTCGACGGCCACCCAGCTGGCGATATCATGGATGCCGTGAGGCGGATTAAGCGAAAAGGCCTGGCCGGTGAAGCTGAGGTCGCTGGCGCGATACACCGCGAAAACCGGGTTTTCATACTTGCCGCCGGTGACCGGATCACGCTTGCTCGAATCCAGCGAGATGTAGAGAAGCCCGTCGGCATAATCGATGTCGCCGATATGGTTCAGGCCGATGTCGGAATATTGGGACGGAAGCTTGAGGGCATCGGGAATGGCAGGCGAGACCCTCAGCGACGGGTTGTAGTTCCTGTCCGTACGCTCGAGAATATTGGTGCCGGAGAAGTACCAGTTCGTGCCGTCCGTCGTCACACCCTGCTGCTTTGAGGGTATGGCGCTGCCGGTGAAGGTCGTCTTCTCGACCATGATCCAGGGCTCCACGGCAAATGCCGGCACCGATGTCACGGCAAGCGCGCTGGACACGAAGATGCAGGAGCTTATGGTTTTCGGAAGGCGAGCCGCTCCCTTCGGGGCGGCTTTGCTGGCGTGATCGATCATCTTGGGAGACATTTTCTGGCGCGTTCCTGTTGGTGTTTATGATCGACGGCTCGACGCGCACGACATCGGCCAACGACGGTGGCGGCCGTCGCCGATGGCAAGACGCGAGATTTTGTGGTTCTTCGGGTGCTATCTGCGTGTGGTTCGTCGATCGCTCTGGCGGGGAGTTCAACGATGTGCTCACTAGGGTGGGCACGTGACAATCATATGAATAATGGGAATAGTATGAAGAATTTAACAGCCCACCCCAGGGCATCCCGGATGACGTCGCGTATGGCCGGCTCGTCCCATTCCGGCCTCCACGCCAGGCTGCTCAACGAAATCGGCCTCAGCATCGTGCGCGGCGAATTGATCCCGGGCGACCAGTTGCCGAACGGCGACGATTGGAGCGCCTCCTACGGCGCGAGCCGCACCGGCCTGCGGGAAGTCGTCAAGGTACTGGCGGGCAAGGGCATGGTGGAAATGCGCCCCCGGACCGGAACCAGGGTGCGCCCGCGCAAGGATTGGAATTTCCTCGACCCGGATGTGCTCTTGTGGCGTTTCGGCTCGAGAACGACGGCCGAGGAGGCGCGTTCCCTGTTCGAACTGCGCCGCGCGATCGAGCCTACGGCCGGGGCCTTGGCGGCGGAGCGCGCCAGCCCGGAGCAGATTGCCGAATTGCGGGCACTCCTGGCGGAGATGGAACAGGCCGGCGATGACGGCGAACGCTTCGCGGTACCGGATCTGGCCTTCCACCAGGCGATCCTTCATATGTCGGGCAATGAGCTGATCGGTTCGCTGGCGGCCTTGATCGAGACGGCGCTGGTGATCAGCTTCCGGCTTTCGGACGACAATCCAGACGGTCAGCGCCACTCGCTCAGCCTGCACCGGCAGATTGTCGAGAACATCGAAAAGCGCGACCCGGCAGCCACCAGCAAAGTGCTGATCGACCTGCTGGACGGAGCGGAAGAGGACGTGCGGCGTTCCCTCGCGGCCAGGCTCGGCAGGCAGAAATAAAGCCGACAGCGCCGCATGCCGGCCCGGTACGCCAGGATCGTACTTTTCTCAGCCTATGCCGCAGGCTTGCCCGCGCGGATCATGCGGGTTTCGCCGCGTCGAGCCTGTTGATCGCCTGGACATTGCCGGCCGAGGGACCTTGTTCGTCGAACTCGGAGGCAAGCCACGTATCGACGATCGCCTTGGCCAGTTCGGGGCCGATGACGCGGGCGCCCATGGTGATGATCTGCGCGTTGTTGGATTTCGCCGCGCGCTCGGCCGAATAGGTGTCGTGGGTGAGCGCGGCGCGGATGCCCGGCACCTTGTTGGCCGAGATCGAGACACCGATGCCGGTGCCGCAGAACAGGATGCCGCGATCGTTCTCGCCGTCGATGATGGTCTGGGCGAGTTTTTGCGACAGGTCGGCATAGTAGCCGGCCTGGCTGAGATCGCTGACCGTCAGGCCGGATTTGGTGGCAAGGTGGGCGGCGATGACGTCGAGCAGCGGTTTGCCGGCGCTGTCGGCTCCAATGGCTATTTTCATGGTTTTCCCTTTCCGGTTCGGATGATTTCAGATCGCCGCCGAGGCGCGGCCGAGAATGTCGATGTAGCCGTCCGCCTGCCAGGCGAAGCGGCCGATGAAGAGGCCGTCAATATTGGGCTGGCCGACCAGTTCGGCGGCATTGCCGGGATTGACGCTGCCGCCATAAAGCACCGGCGGCAGCGACGGCAGCAGACCGCCGGCCACTGTCTTGATCAATGCCTGCTGCTTGTCGGCATAGTCGGCGCTGGCCGGAATGCCCTTGTCGCCGATCGCCCAGACCGGCTCGTAGGCGAAGAGGATTTTCGCGCCCTTCGCCTCGCCTTCAAGGAATTGCAGCGCGCCCTCGACCTGGGCGCTCAGCACGGCGTCGGCCTGCCCGTTTTCGCGCTCGGCCAGCGTCTCGCCGACACAGATCAACGGGATCAACCCGTGCTTCACGGCGGCCGCCGTTTTCAGGCCAACCGTGCGATCGGTTTCGCTGAAATGCTCGCGCCGTTCGCTATGGCCGAGTTCGACCAGATCGAGCCCGCAATCCCTCAGCATCAGCGGCGAGATCTCGCCGGTCCAGGCGCCGGCGTCGGCCCAATGCATATTCTGGGCACCGACCTTGATGCGCGTCGACGACAGCGCCCGCTTGACCTCGCGCACCCCCGTGAAGGGCGGTATGACGAAGGGCTGGATGCGGTCGTCGAAACCGGGGATGAAGCCGGCCAGGCGCTGCGCGAAATCCAGCGCCTCGGCGAGCGTCTTGTTCATCTTCCAGCTAGTACCGACCCAGTAGACCACGCGTGCTGCTCCTTAATTTTGCTGATCACGATCTCCCGATGCCGGGATCATGATCCCTTGTCGACCACCGTCAGCGAGACGCCGGCGGCATCCAGCACCGCGCGCACGCCCGGCTCGGGTGCGCGGCCGGTGAAGACCGTGTCGAATGCGCTGAGATCAGTCAGGAAATGCAGCGCCGTGCGGCCGAACTTGCCGTGATCGACCAGCAGATATTTGCGGGTCGCCGCCGCCATCATCAGCCGCTTGGCCTGCACCACCTCCTGATCCTGGTGGAAGGCGGAAGCGCCATGGATGGCCGAAGACGACAGGAAGGCGACGTCGGCGCGCAGCGATTTGAGCGAAGCCTCGGCCAGCAGGCCGAAGAAGCCGTGGAACTTCTTGCTGTATTGGCCGCCGAGCGCGATCAGGTTGATCCCCACGACGCCGGCCAGTTCCTGGATGACGGCCAGATTGTTGGAGATCACCGTCAGCGGCCGCAGATCGGCGAGATGGTGCGCAATGCCACCCGCCGTCGAGCCGTCATCGACGATCACCGTCTGGCCAGGTTCGATCATGGCCACGGCAGCCGCCGCCAGACGCTGCTTTTCCTCGGTCGCCTGCTTCTGCCGGTAGCGGAAGTCGCTTTCGAACAGGCTGCTCGGCTGGATCGAAGCGCCGCCGCGCACCTTGCGCAGGAAACCGCTTTCCTCGAGCTCGTCGAGGTCGCGATGCACGGTCATCTTCGAGACGCCAAAGCGCAAGGCGAGATCGTCGACGCCGGCCTGACCGGCGTCCATCAGAAACTCCATGATGCCTTGCCGCCTGATGTCGCTCTTCATTGCCGCTGACCGCCAACGCCGAAGCGCGGCTGCTTGATCGGAGTTCAGAGATATAACAGCTATCATCGCAAAAGTATCAAATCTTTTGTGATAATGGGATAAATTCTTGGGATATCCCGCTTGCCTCGATCGCGGCGCTGTAACAAGAATTGCTGGCGGGACGGCCGGTGACGGTTGCGGTTGCGCGGAAATCCGGCCAGAAGCATCGGTGGGCTGGACGATGCGCGGACAGTCCGCAACCATCAGGTTTGAAACCAGATACGGGAGACTATTCGTTGGCTCGCATCACATTGAGACAATTGCTCGATCACGCCGCCGAATACGGCTATGGCGTGCCGGCCTTCAACATGAACAACATGGAGCAGGGCCTCGCCATCATGGAGGCGGCGGAAGAGACCAAATCGCCTGTTATCCTGCAGGCAAGCCGCGGTGCGCGTGCCTATGCCAATGACGTGGTGCTGGCCAAGCTGATCGACGCGCTGGTCGAGATCCATCCCGACATCCCGGTCTGCATGCATCTCGATCACGGCAACAACGAAGCCACCTGCGTCACCGCGATCCAGTACGGCTTCACCTCGGTGATGATGGACGGTTCGCTCAAGGAAGACGGCAAGTCGCCGGCCGACTACGCCTATAATTCCGGCATCACCAAGCGCGTCGTCGACATGGCGCATTGGGGTGGCGTGTCCGTCGAAGGCGAGATCGGCGTGCTGGGATCGCTGGAGAGCGGCGGCGGCGAGCAGGAAGACGGCCACGGCGTCGAAGGCGCGATCAGCCACGACCAGCTTTTGACTGACCCCGAACAGGCGGTCGAGTTCGTCAAGGACACCCATGTCGACGCGTTGGCGGTTGCCATGGGCACCAGCCACGGCGCCTATAAATTCTCGCGCAAGCCGGACGGCGCGGTGCTGGCGATGAACGTCATCGAGGAGATCCATCGCCGCCTGCCGAACATGCATCTGGTCATGCACGGTTCGTCCTCGGTGCCGGAGGACCTGCAGGAGATCATCAACAAATATGGCGGCCAGATGAAGCCGACCTGGGGCGTGCCGGTGGAGGAAATCCAGCGCGGCATCAAGCATGGCGTGCGCAAGATCAACATCGACACCGACAACCGCATGGCGCTGACCGGAGCGATCCGCAAGGTGCTGACGGAAAACCCCAGCGAGTTCGATCCGCGCAAATACCTGACGCCGGCAATGGCCGCGATGCGCAAGCTCTGCAAGGAACGCTTCGAGCAGTTCGGCACCGCCGGCAACGCACCTAAGATCAAGCCGCTGCCGGTCGCCGAAATGGCCAAGCGCTACAAGTCGGGCAGCCTCGACCCGAAATTCGGCTGAGCTCCGGTCGATTGATCTGCTGAATTCAACGGGCAGGAGCCGCATCGGCCCCTGCCCGTTTTCTAACCGGCCTTTGGCAGAAGATCGGACCTGCCTGTCTCGATGAACGGCGCCCAGTAGTCGACGGACTCGCGGATCATGGCGACCACCTGATGGTCGACCGGCTCGCGCTCGCGGAACGACAGTTCGAGGCAGATCTCGTTGTCGGTGCCGCCGCCGCGCCGCACCGTGTCCAGCAGCTTTTGCGGCGTGATGCGGCCGTCCTTGTTGTAGGCTGATGTGAACGGCCAATGGCCGCCCTTGTTCATAGACGACTGCTTGATGTGGATGATCGGCGATTTCCTGGGAAAAGCTTCGGCCCAGGCGTACGGATCGATGTCGGCCGGATTGCTCGAGGTGACGTCGCCATGGTCGATGTCGACCATCATCTCCAGCGGGATCGCCATGCCTGCGTCGTCGATCGTACACTGCAGCAGCCGGCAATTCTCTATGGTGTGGCCGAACTCGCGGCCAACCGACATCGGCTCCCAGAACAGATAAGTCAGGCCGGCGGCTCTGGCATGCTCGGCGACCTCGCGCCAGCAGTCCAGCGCGATGTCGAACAACCGCGCGCGGCGCTGGGGGTCGTCAAAGTCGCGATGGGTGAAGATGGCGAACTGCGTGCCCATGCCGCCGGCGCCAAGCTCGGCCGAGATGTCGGCAAAGGTCTTGAACCAGTCGACATAGTAGCGACGCACATCGGCATCGGGGTGGCCGAAATGATTGAGCCTGCCGTAAGGACCCGTCATGCCGGACGTGACACGCACGCCGGTGCGGGCAAGTGCGCCGCGAAACAGGCGGACGAATTTGACGATCGTCGCGGCGGGCCAGCCGGGATTGATGAATTCATGCGTGAGCTGCACGTCCCTTATGCCGATCTCATAGGCGATGGTGTCGATCAGGTCGTCCGGATCGGCGAAGCGATTGACCAGCGGATTGGTGTTGAGGGAGAGCGTGAAGGCCAAGGCCGTTATCCCTCCCCGAAGCAAAGCAAGACATTGGAGCGGAACGCCGTCATTGCAGCGTCGCCCCTTCGCGGTTGAGTTGCTGGCGGTATTTCTCGGCGTCCCAGTTCAGCAGTTCGGCATTCTCCTTCGGACTGAGATAGTTGACGCGCGCGGCGCCATCGACGCGCGCGACGACATCGGCCAGGCAACGCGCCATCGCTTCGGCGCCGGCATTGGCATCCCGGCGCATCAGCACACCCTTGCCGGGAAAGAGGATGGATGTCGGCGCGGCTTCAGTGCGGGCAACGACCGTCGCCGCGTTCTCGCCGGGGCCGGCGATCACCGAGCCGACGCCAAGGAAGATCACATGATCCGGGTATAGGCTGCCGGAGGCGGCGATGCGGCAACTGGCGAGGTCGGTCGCAACGGCATGCGCAGCGGTCGAGGCCGGCAGCCGGTAGTCGCTGCCTGCGGCTAGCCTCAGCAGCGCATCGAGATCGGGCGTCGGAGCCGGACGCGGCTGCCGTGCGAGCAGCCCGGTCACTTGTTGCAGCAGCAAGGCTGCCTCGGCGACCGTATCGGCGGCGACCACCAAGCCGTGATTGCCAAGCACGAGCACGTTGGTCGCGGGCTTCAGCCGCTCGGCGATCGCCTGCGCCAGCGGCAGGCCGGGTCGGCGATAGGGCACGAAGGCCCAGTCGAGGCCGCGCAGGCGCCCCTCCAGCAAGGCTTCGGCATTGGCCTGCACGGCGATCGAGATCGTCTCCACGCAATGGACGTGAACCACGATCTTCTGCGGCAGCAGCGCGTGCACCGTCGTCTCGATGGAGGGCCGCAGCTGACGAGGGTTGAGGTCCGCCAGCGTGAACTGCCCCGCGGTCTCCGCCACCGGGCTGCGATGCGCCACGGCATCGAGCAACGGCGCCAGCGCGACCGGCACCATGATCTCGTCGTCGCGCGCGTTCTTCAGCCAGGTGCCCGACGCCTTTATCCACAGCACACCGGCCTGCTTGATGGAGGTGTTGCCGCCGGCGCCCTGAACCAGCAACGGGTCGGCGCCGATGCTGGCGGACAAGGAGCGCAGCATGCGGAATTCCGTGGTGCCAGTATCGACGGAATGGACCATCAGCCTGCCCTCGCCAGCCGGTTCGCGCACCAATGCTCGAAGGCCACCCTTTCCTCGGCGGACAGATGCAGGCCATGCTTGGTGCGCCGCTCGAGAATATCGGCTGACGTCACCGCCCATTCCCGGTCGAAGAGATAGGCGGCCTCGCGCTCGAAGAAATCCTTGCCGAAGCAGCGCCCGAGCTCATCGAGCGAACGCGCCGCGCCAACCAAAGCCCGTGTCCTAGTGCCGTAGAGCCGGCCGTAATGCTTCAGCAGGGATGCCGGCATCCAGGGATATTCGCCTGCGAGATCGCCGAGGAACTGTTCGAAATCGGCATTGGCGATATCGCCGCCGGGCAGATGCGCCTTCGCGGTCCAGGGCTTGCCCATTCTGGGAAAGAACGGCGCAATCCTGTCCAGCGCATGCTCGGCCAGTTTGCGGAAGGTGGTGATCTTGCCGCCGAAGACGGAGAGCAGCGGCGCCTGTGCGTCCGGCGCGTCGAGCTCGAAAATATAGTCGCGGGTCACAGCACTTGGGTTGTCGGCATTGTCGTCATAAAGCGGCCTGACGCCGGAGAACGAATAGGCGACATCGCCGCGCGCAAGGCCCCGCTTGAAATAGCGGTTGACCACCTTGATCAGGTAATCGATCTCGCTCTCATCCGCCGCCACGTCCTCGGGCCGGCCCTCATAGGGAATGTCGGTGGTGCCGATCAGAGCGAGATCGTTCTGATAGGGGTTGATGAAGATCACGCGCTTGTCGCTGTTCTGGATGAGATAGGCTTGCCGCCCCTCCCAGAATTTCGGCACGACGATGTGGCTGCCCTTGACCAGGCGCACGTTGCGCCTGGAGTTCTGGCCGGCAACGCGGTTGACGATGTCGTTGACCCAGGGGCCGGCGGCATTGATCAGCGCGCGCGCCCGGACCACCGTCCTGATACCCGTCCTGCCCTCCTGCATCTCAACAACCCACAGGCCGTTCTCGCGGCGGGCGGCGGTGCAGGCGGTGCGCGTGAAAACCGTGGCGCCCCGCTCGGCGGCGTCGAGCGCATTGATGACGACGAGGCGGGCATCATCGACCCAGCAGTCGGAATATTCGAAGCCGCGCCGGAAGGCATCCTTGATCGGCGCGCCCTCGGGCGCGGTGCGCAGGTTGAGCGTTCGAGTCGCCGGCAGCCGCTTGCGGCCGCCGAGATGGTCGTAGAGGAACAGGCCGAGCCGCACCAGCCAGGCCGGCCGGTCGTCGGGGCTGTGCGGCAGCACGAAGCGCATCGGCCAGATGATGTGCGGCGCCGATTCCAGCAGCACCTCACGCTCGATCAGCGCCTCCCGCACCAAGCGGAACTCGTAATATTCGAGATAGCGCAGGCCGCCATGGACGAGCTTGCCCGAGCGCGAACTGGTGCCTTCGGCGAGATCGTCCTTTTCGCACAGGATGACGGAAAGACCGCGGCCCGCTGCGTCGCGGGCGATGCCGGCGCCATTGACGCCGCCGCCGACAACGAAGAGGTCGACGATTTCCAGGCCGCCGTTCATGTCGCCGTAGCCTCGATGCCGGTTTGATGCGTCATGGCCACTGCCTCAGCACGGATTGACCGGAGGCAGGCCGGCGAGGTAGCGGCGCACCTCTTCGGCGGCCTGTTCGGCGGCATAAGTGACGGTGCGCACCGAGGCACCGGCGATGTGCGGCGTCAGCGTCACGTTGGGAAGCAGCAGCAAGGGCCAGTCCGACGGCACCGGCTCGACCGCGAACGTCTCCAGCATGGCGCTGGCGATCTGTCCTGAAACCAGCGCCTCGTAGAGCGCGTCATAGTCGACCAGCGGCCCGCGCGCGGTGTTGATGAGAATCACGCCCGGTTTCATCAGCGCGATGGTGTCCTTGCCGATGAGGCCGCGCGTCTCCTCGGTCACCCGGGGATGCAGCGTGACCACGTCGGAGCGGACGAGCAGATTGTCCAGAGCGACGAGTTCGACACCGGCATTGCGATCGTCCGCGCTCAACTGCACATAGGGGTCGCAAACCAGGACGTGGCAGCCGAAGGCGCGCAGCAGCCGAACGACCTTGGTGCCGATGTTGCCGTAGCCGATGACGCCGACGGTCATTTCGCTGAGCTCGCGGCCGGTGCGGTCGGCGCGGTAGAGGTCGCCACGCCATTCGCCCTTGCGCAAGGCCTCGTGGCCGACCCGGATCAGCCGTGTCTCGGCCAGGATGGCGCCAAGGGTGAACTCAGCCACGGCACTCGCGTTGCGGCCGGGCACATTAACCACGGTGATGCCGTGCACCCTGGCCGCCGCCATGTCGATATTGATCGGTCCGCCGCGCGAAACCGCGACCAGTCTAAGCGCCGGCAAGCGCCGCATCATGGCCTCCGACAGGGGCGCCAGCTGGGTGACGAGGATCTCGGCATCGCCGATGAAATCAACGACCTCGTCGGGATGGCCGAAATACTCCTTGACCTTGTCGAGGCCGAGCGCCGGATTGCCGAATTCCATCGGTTCATCGGGCCAGGCCGTCTGCAATGTCCTGATATCGAGGTCACCGCGCGAGACTTTCTCGATTTCGGCGCGAAACACCTGCGGAAGCATGAAGTTGTCGCCAATGATCGCTATTTTCTTACGCATACTCGACTTCTCAATTTGCCTGCACTGAAGCCATCGCGCGCCAGACAGGCCGCAACGCCTGGTGCGCCAACATGTAGGACGGGGTCATCTTGTCGTAGATCGCGGCGAGGTTCCGGTCGCTCGGCTCGGCCTCGCCAAGCAGCGGCGTCACCCATTCGCCGACGCACGCATCCATGGACGGGTAGAGACCCACGCAGACCGCGGCGATCATTGCCGCGCCCGCAGCGCCCGCCTCCTCGCGCGCGCTGGTGCGGATATCGGCCCCCACCGCCGCCCCCAGGATCTTGCGCAGCGCCGGGCTTCTGGCAGCGCCGCCGGTGAGGCGGACTTCGCGCGGCAGCGGCCCCATGGCGGCGTAGCAGTCGCGTGCCGCGAAGGCCAAGCCTTCGAAGACGGCGCGGACAAGGTCGGCATAGCCGTGCCGCGAGGAAATGCCGACGAAGCCGGCCCTGGCATTGGCATCGACGAATGGCCCCCGCTCACCGGCTTCCGACACATAGGGCTGATAGAGCAGCGAGGCCGGCTGCGCGGCCGCGATCCAGGCATCGACCAGCGCGATCATCTCGCCATTGCTGCGCGAAATGCCTTGCGAGGCGAGAATGCCCGAGGCGAGCCCAAGCACCCAATCGATGTTGAGCGTCGCCGCCATGTTGGATTGCATCTGCGCGAACACGCCGGGCGCCGGCATCGCCATCGTATAACCGGTCGCCGCCTCGTTCAGTTGCACGTCGTCAGGGGTTTCGGCCAGCCGCATATGCATGCCGGTGGAACCGATGATCGAGCAGCCGGGCTTGCGCTCGCGGTCGAGCAGGCCGGCGCCGAGCGCGGTGCAGACGACGTCGACATAGCCGAGCACGACCGGCGTGCCAGCCAGTATGCCGGTGGCATCGGCTGCCGCCTGCGACAGAGCGGTGCTGTGCCTGGTGCCATCGACGATCGGCGGCAGCAGATGTCTGAGATCGGTGACGCCGAGCACGTCGAGCACATCGTCGCTGTAGTCGCGGGTGTGGAAATCGCCGAAGGTGAAGGTGCCCTCGGACGGATCGGTGGCGCGTTCACCGGTCAGCTTGAAATAGAGCCAGTCCTTGCAATGGAATGCCGTTGCCGCCTTGCCAAGCATTTCGGGCATGGCGCGCTTCATGAAGACGAATTGCGAACCCTGCTGGCAGGCGGCGAGCCCGCTGCCGGTCTTCTCGAAGCGGAGCCGGTCCTCGGGCCGCGCGCGGATCTCCTCGACGATGGCCGCGGCGCGCGCGTCGAGCCAAAGCCAGCCCTTGGCGACCGGCTCGCCCCTGTCGTCGATCAGCCAGGTGCCGTCGCCCTGTCCAGTGACTGCTATCGCCACCGTCCGGTTGGCGAGATTGGGCACCTTGTCGGCGAGCTGGCGCAAGGTCGTGGCGGCATCGCTCCATGTGCGCGCCAGATCCTGTTCGGCGCCGCCGCCCGGCAGCGTTTCATAGTGGTTGGGCAACGCGGCGGCGGCAATCTGCCGGCCCGACGTGTCGAAGGCGATGGACTTGATGACGGAGGTGCCGGCGTCGATGCCGATCAGTATGTCGCGCATCACGCAAGCTCCATGCCGTGCGAGATCGCCTTGCCGCTCGCCTGGTCGAAGACATGCAGGTTTTTCGGATCGATGCTGACATTGATCGGCGCACCCAGATCGAGGCGGGTGCGGTCATGTTCGACCAGGACCAGCGAACCGCCGGCGAAGTCGGCGGCGATGTGGGTCTGGTCGCCGAGCCATTGGTTGGCCGAGACCCTGGCGGGAACACCCTCCTTCGAGCGTCGGACCGCGTAAGGCCTGATGCCGATAACCACCCGCTCGCGACTGAGCAATTGATCGCGAACCGCAGCGCTGAAGGCGTCCTTGTCGTAGTCCAACGACAGGCCGTCGGGCAGCTTGAGATTGATGCGGCCGGCGGCGGTTGCGACATAGGCCTCGAAGACGTTCATCGGCGGCTCGCCGACGAAGGTGCCGGTGAACAGGTTCGCCGGGCGTTCCTTGATCCGGTCCGGCGTGTCGAACTGCTGCAGCACGCCGCCTTCCATCACCGCGATGCGGTCGGCAAGCGCATTGGCTTCGGTCTGGTCGTGGGTGACCAGGATCGCCGTCAGGCCGCGCTCCTTGATGAAATGCTTGATGCGGCCGCGCAGCACGGCGCGAAGCTGCGGTTCGAGCTGTCCCATCGGCTCGTCCAGCAGATGCAGGTCGGCCTCGCGGATCAGTGCCCGGCCAAGGCTGGCGCGCTGCTGCTGGCCGCCGGAAATCGAACTCGGATAGCGCTCCAATATGTCCTCGATCTCGAGCAATTTGGCGATGCTGGCGACCTTGACGTCGACTTCGCTTTTCGGCAACCGGGCAGCCTTGAGCGCAAAAGCCATATTCTCGCGCACGGTCAGCGGCGGATAGAGCGAATAGCCTTCGAAGGCCATCGCCACATTGCGCTTGACCGGCGGCAAGGTGTGCACCTGACGGCCACCGACCGAGATGGCGCCGCGCGACACCTCCTCGAAACCGGCAATCATGCGCAGCGTCGAGGTCTTACCGCAGCCGGACGAGCCAAGCAGGGCGACGATCTCGCCCTTGCCGATTTCCATCGTCAGGTTCTTGACCGCATGCACGCCGCGATCGATCGGGCCGTAAAATTTGTCGACACCTGATATGGTGAGCGCGCTCTGGCTCATGCCGCTTCTCCATTGCGCAAGGCGACGACGTTCTTCGAACCGAGGCGGTCGCCGCTGGCGTGATCGAACAGCAAGGCGCTGTTGCCGTCGACAGCGATATGAGCCTTGCCCTCGCTGCGGCCCGGCGTTCCGGCCGGGCGCGAGACCAGGATCTCGCGGCCGCGCACGGTGCGCACAAGCGTGACGATCTTTTCGTTGAGCGGCGTCTCGGCTTCGACCGTGACCGGAATGGCACCCGGGATGCCTTCTTCGACGAAGCTCAGCGCTTCCGGCCGCAGACCGATGACGCAATCCCTGCCGACCGCCGTGTCGTAGGCGCCGGCCAGATGGACCTGGACGTTGGACAGGCCGACATAGATCCCCCTTGTATCCCGCGCGGGCTTGACGTCGAGCAGATTGATGGTGGGGTCGCCGAACAGCCGCGCGATCTCGATACTGGCCGGCTCGCGATAGATCTGCTCGGGCGTGCCGAGCTGCCGGATGACGCCCTGTGACATGACGGCAATACGATCGCCGAGCGCCATGGCTTCCTTGTAATCCTGGGTGACGTAGACGACGGTGGCGCCGCGATCGGCAAGCAGGCGCGGCAGTTCGAGCCGCATCTCGAAACGCAGCTTGGCATCGACATTGCGCAAGGGGTCGTCGAGCAACAGCAGCGGCGGCGAACCGACCAAAGCGCGGGCAAGTGCCGTGCGCTGCTTCTGGCCGTTGGAGAGCGCGCGCGGCTTGTGCGAGAGCACATGGGCGATCTTCAACAGCTTGGCGACGCTTTCGACGCCGGCCTTGATGGCGCCCGGCGAGGACCGCTTGGCCTCCAAAGGCGTCGCGATGTTGTCGAACGCGCTCATATGCGGAAACAGCGCGAAATTCTGGAACGCCATGCCGACGCCACGGAATTCCGCGTCGACATCGGTCATGTCGTCGCCGCCGATGAAGATCTTGCCCTCATCCGGATCGATGACGCCGGCGACCAGGCGCAGCAGCACCGTCTTGCCGGCCCCGGACGGGCCGAACAGGACAAGGGTTTCGCCGTCGGCAACCGTCAGTGACAGATTGTCGAGGACGGTCTGGCTCTTGTAGCGCTTGACGATGTTTTTGAGTTCTAGGCTGGCCATGTCTATCCTTTCACCGCGCCAAGGGAGAGGCCTTCGACGAGATAGCGCTGCGCATAGAGGGCGAGCGCCAGCGTCGGCGTGATCGAGAGCACGATGGCCGCCGAGATCTGGCCGTACTGGATGCCGGAGGAGGTGATGAAGGCAAGCGCGCCGACCGTCACCGGCTGCTTGTCGGCCGAGGCCAGCACCAGTGCGAAGACGAAATTGTTCCAGGCGAAGATGAAAGCGAGCAGGCCGGCGGCGGCGATGCCGGGACCGGCGAGCGGCAGCGCGATCTTGCGGAAGGTGGCGAACCAGGAATGGCCGCCGATGCGGTAGGCATATTCGATGTCGGCCGGGATATCCTCGAAATAGCCGCGCACGATCCACAGGATCAGCGGCAGGCAGATCAACTGGTAGACCCAGATCAGCCCGACATAGGTGTTGGCGAGACCGAGCTTCTGGAAATAGAGGGTGAGCGGCAGCAGTACCAGCAGCGCCGGCGCGAACTTGAACGACAGCAGCGTGAAGGCGATGTCCTCCGAGCCTCGGAATTTGTGGCGCGCGAAGGCATAGGCCGCCGGAACGCCGAGAAGCAGCGAGACCGCGACCGAGGTCACCGACAGGAACACCGAATTCCACAGGTTACGCATGAAGGCGATGTCGAGCGTGCCGGCGGCGGTCATCAGCTTGCCGGTGATCAGCGCGGTGTAGTTGGCGAGCGTCGGCTCGAAGATCAGCTGCGGCGGGATGCGCAGGATGGTCTCGTTGGTCTGGAACGACATCATGAAGATCCAGACGATCGGGAACATGAAGAAGATCACGACCAGCGTCAGGGCTATGCCGCGCAGGATGCGCTCGAGAAGCGAGGTGTGTTCCATCCCGACCTCCTATGCCTGGCCACGGGCGCGTTCGCGCAGCCTGAGCCAGTTCTTGATGAAGATGTTGGAGAGGAAATAGGTGATCGCCCACAGGATGATCATCAGCGCCGCCGAGCGGCCGACATTGGTCGACTGGAAAAAGTTGAGATAGGCCTCGACCTGGAAGACGGTCAGCGTGTCGCCCGGCCCGCCTTGTGTCATCGCATAGATGATATCGAACTGCTGGATGGAATCGAGCAGCCGAAACAAGGTCGCCGTCAGGATGTAGGGCGTCAGCATCGGCAGTGTGATGCGGAAGAAGACGAAGCTTCGCGGCACGCCATCGAGCGCGGCCGCTTCGAAGGGCTGCGTCGGCAGGCTGCGCAGGCCCGCGAGCAGCAGGATCATGATGAAGGGCGTGTAGACCCAGATATCGACCAGCACCACCGTGAACAGCGCCGTCGACGGCGACGACGCCCAGCGGAAATCCTGCAGGCCGATGAGGCTGGCGAGATAGCTGAGCACGCCGAAGCCGGGATTGGTCATCAGCTTCCACATCAGCGCGGCAAGTGCGGGCGCAGTCATCAGCGGCATCAACAGCATGATCGAGATAAAGTTGTTCAGCGTCGAGCGCTTCTGCAGCAGCAAGGCGATGGCGAGGCCGAGAAGCAGTTCCAGCACGACTGTGGTGCCGGCATAGAGCAGCGACACCTTGAGCGTGTTCCAGAATTTCGGGTCGGTGAAGAAGGAAATGTAGTTGTCGCCCCAGTTGAACTGCCGCGCCCAGGGCTGGCTCAGCCGATAGCGCTGGAAGGAATAGACGACCGAGGTGAGGAACGGGATCAGGATGCCGATGCAGACGAGCAAGGCCGGCAGGCTGAGCACATAGGGCAGCACCCGCTTGCTGATCCTGAAGCCGGATGGCTTGGGCCTTTGCGATACCACCGCAGTCATCGAGTTGCTCCATTGTTGCTGTCGCTTCGCCCTGCCGGCCGCCCAAGGGAGCAAGGCGACCGGTGGGGCGAATGGCGGCCACCTTCCGGCACCGCATCGCAAACGTGAAAAGGCGTGATGAGGGCCGGCCAGGCAGGCCGGCCCTCGTTGCGACTTAGCCGAGCCCGGCTTCCTTGAGCTGGCCGTTGATGCTTTCGGCGAGCTTGTCGAGGCCCTCGTCGACCGGCACTTCCTTGGCCACCATCTTCTGCAGCGTCGCCGCCCATTCGGTGGTGAGATCGAAGAACAGCGGCTGAGCGGTGAACTTGATCGAGGCGCCCGGCGCCGAGGCGTCGAACATCTCGACATAACCGGGATAGCTCTTGTTCAGCTTTTCGCGGAACATCTCGTCCTTCCAGACCGACTGGCGGACCGGATTGACGAAGTCCATCTTGGTCGCGCCGAACAGCCCATGCTCCGGCCCGGAGGCCCATTGCATGAAATACCAGGTGGCGTCCTTGTCCTTCGAGAAATTGGACATCGCCAGCGACCAGATCCAGATGTTGGGTGTCGCCGCCTTGGCTGCCGGGTTGGCCTTGAAGCTTGCGAAGGCGAGCTTGCCGGCCATCTTGTTGTCGCCGCCATTCATGAAGTAACCGAGGATATCGGCGTCGAAGATCATCGCCGAGGCGCCGGCACCGAGATCGGTGCCGACCTGATACCAGGTGTAGGTCGACCAGTCCTTGGGGCCGCTCTCCTGGATCATCTGAACCCACTGCTTGTGGAAAGCCTTGGACTGGGTGGTGTTCATAGCGGCCGACAATTTGCCGTCCGCCGAAACGTTGAGGTCCTTCTGGTCAAAATTGGCGTAGGCCGACAGGAAGCCCGGATGGATCGTCGCCCAGGAGCGCGAGCCACGCACGCCGATGCCATAGACGCCGCCACCGACATCCTTGGTGAGCTTGGCCGCCGCGGCAACCATCTCGTCCATGTTGCCGGGAATGGTGACGCCGGCCTTGTCGAACATCGCCTTGTTGTAGGTGATGTTGTTCTGTTCGAAGCCCCACGGAATGCACCACTGCTTGGCATCATCCGAACCCAGCGCGCCGCCCGGCTTGCCATTCCAGGCACAGGAATTCTTGACGCCGGGCAGGAAGTCGTCCCAGGCATAGTTCGGGTTGGTCTTGGCCGGATCCTTGATCCATTCATTGAGGTCGGTGATCCAGCCGGCAGGGCCATAGGTCCAGGTCATGTACGCGCCGGTCATGAAGGCATCGTATTCGGGCGAGCTTGCCGAAAGGGCTGCCGTGACCTTGTCGAAATAGACGTCTTCCGGGAACACGTCATAGACGACGTTCATGCCGGTCAGCTTCTTGAAGTTTTCGAGATCGGCGATCATCGCATCGGCATAGGGATGCTTGTTGAGCAGGAGCTTGATGGTCTTGCCCTTATGCGCCTGCCAGTCGAAGTCGGCGGCAAGCGCGCGGGTCTGCCCAAGATTGAGCAGCGTGCCGGCGGTGCCGGCGGCAAGGCCCATGGCACCGAGGCCCTTGATCAGCCCGCGACGGTCGACTTGTCCGCGCAGGAAGGCATCAATGAGGTCTTTCTCTTTCTCATGCATTTCGTCTTCTCCTCCACAGGGTAGTTTCAACTGAAACTGATACCGGCTACCCGACCGGCGTCTCTTCCACGAGCGATCGCGCCGTCCGCTCGTCTGTTATCAAGCCCTTGAGATAGCGGCCTTCGAGCACCGACTTGATGGCGCGAACCTTGATCTTGCCGCCGGCGACGGCGACGATCCGGCGGCTGGCAATGTCCTCGCGCGTCAAGGCCAGCGCCCGGTCGGAAACGGTCGTCGCCACCGCCTTGCCGGCCTCGTCGAAGAAATGGCCGAGCAATTCGCCGACACCACCATTGCGGCGGATCTCCTCCATCTCGCCCTTTTCGATCATGCCGGTGGCAACCAGCGACGCCTCGCGTTCGGCGGTGCCGATGCCGGCGAACAACAGGTCGGCGGAGCGCGCGAGATCGAAGACCTCGCTGATGCCCTTCTGCCCGAGCAGGACGGTGCGATCCTCTGCCGTGTTGGCGAACATCGGCACCGGCATGACATAGGCTTCGGCACCGGTGCGTTCGGCCAGGCGATGGATGACGTCATGCGGGTTGGCCGAGAATTTGCGCGTAAGGCCGCCCAGCAGCGAGACGAAGCGGATCTTGTCGGTCGAGGTGCGCGGCAGATATTCCACGCAGCCGGCAAGCGTGCGGCCATGGCCGACGCCGATCAGCGCTTCCTCGCCGCGCTCGATCTCGCGCTTGAGGAACTGCGCGCCGGCAATGCCAAGCGCCTTGAGCGGCAGATCCTCGGAATCGAAGTCCGGAACCACCTCGCAATAATCGAGGCCGTAGCGGCGGGACAGTTCATCCTCGAGCTCGACGCATTCCGACACTTCGCCGTCGATATAGACCTTCACCAGCCCTTCCTGGTTGGCCTTGGTGATGAGGCGATGGGCCTTGAGGCTGGTCAGTCCCAGCCGCTTGGCGACCTCGGACTGGGTCAGGCCGCCGGCATAGTGAAGCCACGCGGCACGCGTCGCCATGCTGGTTTCGTCGTCGCGCAGGAGGCCGTTGCCGAACCCTACCATTTCCACCCTATGATATTTTTATCAGTTGCTGCAAAATTTTTCACAAGGCTTCGCCGGAGTCAAGCGCCGCCTTTCAAATCGCGCGGCGGCGTGGTCGATGGGCCGCGCGTTCGGCTGGAACCTCCGGAGGGCAAAACGGTTCTTCAGTTGAGGTTCAGGGTAGCAGCGCCGGTCGGAAGGAGCACGTCATGAGCAAGGATCGCGGCAGGCAGGGACCGGTTTTTTCCGGACAGGACGCAAGGCAGGGCGAAATCATCCTGCGCACCCGCGCGCAGCGAATCATCTTCATCGCCGGCCTGGTCGGTATCGTTGTCCTGGCACTGGTGTTGGTTTTCGCCGTCCGGTGACCGACACGCCAGGCTCGCCCCGAGTGCGTAAAGCATAGCGCCGCGAGGAAACCATCGGCGCCGGGCGGTGTTGAAAATCCCGGGGGCGGAGCACGGAACGATGTTCGAACCGCTTTGCTGCGATATGCCGCTTCATCCGACCTGGCCCGATCTCGTCGCACGCCTCCTGCTTGTGCTGGCGGCAGGTTTCCTGATCGGTCTGAACAGGGAAGCGCGCGGCCACACCGCTGGGCTTCGGACGACCATCCTGGTTGGGCTTGCCGCCGCGGTTGCCATGATCCAGGCCAACTTGCTGCTCGATACGATGGGCAAGGGAGCGGACTCCTTCGCCCGCATGGATGTGTTGCGTTTTCCGCTTGGCGTGCTGACCGGCGTCGGCTTCATCGGCGGCGGCGCCATCCTCCGGCGCGGCGATCTCGTGACCGGCGTCACCACCGCCGCCACGATGTGGATCATGACGATGATCGGGCTTGCGTTTGGCGGCGGCCAGTTCGGCCTTGCCGCAATTACGACGCTGCTGACCCTGGTGACGCTCCAGGCGCTGAAATGGGTCGACCTCCGGATCCGGCGCGATCACCATGCGGTCCTGTCGGTCTCCTGGGCGAAGGGATCCCCGCCAGACCTTCAGGAGATGGTGCGGCCGCTTGGCTATGACGCGCGCCTTTCGACGATGGAGCACGACGCCGACCGCGACCGCTTCATCTACTCGTTCAATCTCGAATGGAAGCAGCCCGACGCGATCGAACCGTCGACGGAAATCCTGGCGCTGGTCGCCCGGCAATGCGAGATCGAACGGTTTGAGCTGATCGGCGAGAAAGCGTCCTGAAGAGGCGGCCAGCGCACTTACGCACCACGCAGGAACTCGATCACCATCGCCGCCGTCCACGTGAAACGGCCGCCGCCGAGCGGCTCGCCGGTCAGCGGGTCGTAGTATTCGGCAAAGCCGCTTTCCCGGATGAGATCGAGGCTCGACCTCGTGATGTGCCGTGCCGCCTCGCCATGGCCGGCGGCGGCAAGGCCGTCTGATATCATGTAGTTGACCACCAGCCAGACCGGACCGCGCCAATAGCGCTTGGCGTCGAAGCGCGGATCGCCGGGATCATGCGACGGCACGAAATAGCGTGCCTTGCCGGCAAGCCGTTCGACGGCTGCGGCGATCGCGGCGACACGAGGCTTGGGGATGGCCGCGAAGGCCGGCAGGAGGCCGCCTACCGACGGGCTGTCGATCAACTCGCCGGTGACGCGGTCGAGGCAGAGGTATTGGCCACGCGCCTCGCTCCACAGCCGCTCCATGGCCACCAGGCCCTTTTGCGTGCGGGCACGATTGGCGGCGGCAATTTCGGTTTCGCCGAGCGCCTCGGCGAGATCGGCAAGATCGGTCGCAGCGCGGATCAGGATGGCGTTGAAGCCGGGATCGACGACCTGGAACGGCGAGGCGTCATGTAGCCTGGCATTGTCCCAGGCAAGCCCGCGAAAATGCTGCACCAGCCAGATGTAGCGGTCATACTGCTCGCGCGTCGGCCGATGCGCCGGGTCGGCGTGCAAGGTGTCGCGGCGAGTATAGGGCTCGACGCCTTCGGTCGGCACGCGCTCGAAGGCATCGTCCCAGTCGATGGAATTGTCGCGGCCGGACTCCCAGGGATGGATGATAGCGACCAGCCCCTCCCCCTCGGGATCGCGGCTCTCGTAAAACCAACGGTGCCAGGCATCGATCTTGGGCAGCAATGCGCGAGCCCGCTCCGCCGCCAGTTTCTTGTCGTTCGCCCGGTCGAACAGTCGGCGCGCGGCAAAGCCGGCGACCGCCGGCTGGGTGATGCCGGACGTCGCTGTCGGACGGCCAGTCCGCCAGACTTCGGGGCCAGGAAAATAGCCGTCGTTCCAGACATGAAAGACGATGTGCGGCACCATGCCGTCCGGCCACTGATGCGCGAACAAGGTCTCCATCTCGGTCCAGGCCCGCGCCTCGTCGTAATGGGCAAGGCCGAGCGCGGTGAGGCAGGAATCCCAGTTCCACTGGAACGGATAGAGGCCTTTTGTCGGGATGGTGTAGGCGCCCTGGTCGTTCTCCCTGAGCACCTCGACGGCGCGGGCGATGATGTCACGGGTGGCGGAAGCAGTCATGGGCGTTTCAGGTCTTTCGGCGTCAAAGGGCATTGGTGGTTTCGGGATCGAACCAGCGGATGCGGTCGGGTTTGGGCGCCAGGCGCAGATCGTCGCCGACCTGAACGCTGGCGTTGGAGTCCAGGATGGCGCGGAACAGGCCGCCCTCGACATCGCAGGTGACCAGCGTGTGCGGCCCGAGCGGCTCGATGACGCGCACCGTGGCGTGCAAACCCTCGCCGCCCGCGTCGACATCCTCGGGACGGACGGCGAATTCGAGCTTCTGCTTGTCCGAGTTGGGGCCCGGCAGCGTCAGCCCGGCAACGGTCCAGCTGCCGTTCGCGGCCTTGGTCGCCGGGATAAAATTCATCGGCGGATTGCCGATGAAGGAGCCGACGAAACGTGCGGCCGGATTGCGGTAGACCTCGACCGGCGAGGCCGCCTGGACGATGCGGCCCTGATGCATGACGGCGATGCGGTCGGCGAGGCTCATCGCCTCGACCTGGTCGTGGGTGACATAGATGGTGGTGGTCTTCGATGCCGCCAGCACGCCCTTGAGTTCGGCGCGCATTTCCAGCCGCAGCAGCGCGTCGAGGTTGGACAGCGGCTCGTCCATCAGGATGACGTCGGGCTCCATGGCGAGCGCGCGGGCGACCGCGACACGCTGGCGCTGGCCGCCGGACAATTGGCCGGAATAGCGCTTCAGCAATTGCTCGATATGCATGAGTTCGGCGGTGCGGTTGACGCGGCGCTCGACCTCCTGCAGCGGCAATTTCTTCATGCGCAGGCCGAAGGCGATGTTCTCGAACACGGTCAGATGCGGAAAGACGGCATAGTTCTGGAACACCATGGCGATGCCGCGCTCACGTGGCGGCAGATGGTCGACGCGGCGCCCGCCGATCCACACCTCGCCCTGGCTTGGGCGTTCCAGCCCGGCGACAATCCTGAGCAACGTGGTCTTGCCGCAGCCCGACGCGCCGAGCAGCACCATGAATTCCTGGTCTGATATTGTGAGGTCCACCTGATGCAGCGCGGTGAAGCCGCCGAAGCGCTTGGCCACGTCCTTGATTGCGATTTCAGCCATGGGCCGTCTCCGTGTACCGCGTCATCGGTTGGCGATCCCCCACATGGCGAAAAGGTATTTGCGGACGGCGAAGATGAAGATCAGCGCCGGCACGACCAGCGCCGCCCCGCCGGCGAATTTGAGATAGAGCGGCGACTCGCCAAGGCTCTGCAGCAGGAAGGCGGTCAGCGTGCGGTTTTCGATGGTGAGCACGGCAGCCGCGAACACCTCGTTCCAGGAGATGGTGAAGGCAAATACCGCCGATGCGGCTATGCCCGGCAGCGCCAGCGGCAGGATCACCTTGCGGAAGGCCTGCCAGCGCGTGCAGCCGAGCGTCCAGGCTGCTTCCTCCAGCTCAATGGGAATGCCCGAAAACAGCGAGAAGGTGATCAGCACGGCGAACGGCAGCGCCAGCGTGGTGTGCACCAGCGCCAGCCCGATGGCGGTGTCGTCGAGGCCGGTGCGGATGAACATCACCGCCAGTGGCAGCGCCAGAAGCGGCAGCGGGAAGGCCCTGGTCATCAGCACGAGGAAGCGGAAGCTGCCCTTCCCCGGAAAATCGAAGCGCGACAGCGCGTAACCGGCCGGCGCGCCGAAACCGATGGCCAGGATCATCGTCAGCGTGGCGACAAGCACCGAATTCCACAGCGCCCTGGCAACGCCGGCGAAATTGGTGAAGAACGAGAGGCTGCCGAGATCGAAGGACGGGAAGAAGCGCTTTGGGAAAGCCGTCACCTGATCGGGCGACGACAGCGCGTTGACGATCAGCAGATAGATCGGCAACAGCACCCAGACGCCAAGCAGGATGGCAGTGGCGATCAGCAGCCAGTCGCCGGCCTTGCGTGCGTCGGCGACGGCTGCGATCGGCGTCTCGGCAACGGCGCTCATATCCGGGCGGCCTTCATATCCGTGCCTCCTTGGGCACACGCAGCACCCTGAGGAAAAACAACGTAAAGCCGATCGAGATGGCGAGGATGAGCAGCGCCGAGGCGGCGGCGACGTTGCGGTCCTGCAGCGTGAACTGCCAGTTGTAGGTCTCGCCCATCAGCACCGGCAGATTGGTACCGCCGAGTGCCGCGACCACGGCGAAGACCTCGAAGGCGAGGATGACGCGCAGGATGATCGCCGTCTGCAGGCTGGGGCGCAGCAACGGCAGCGTGATGCGCACGAAGCGCTGCCACGGGCTTGCCCCGAACACCTCGGCCGCCTCGTAATATTCCTTGGGGATCAGGCCCATGCCGGCGACGAGGATGACCATCATGATTGCCGTGGCCCGCCAGATCTCCGCCAGCGCCACGGCGATGAAGATGGTCAGCTTGCTC
Organism: Mesorhizobium sp. B2-4-19; assembly: GCF_006441315.1. Lineage (NCBI taxonomy): Bacteria > Pseudomonadati > Pseudomonadota > Alphaproteobacteria > Hyphomicrobiales > Phyllobacteriaceae > Mesorhizobium > Mesorhizobium sp. B2-4-19. The sequence continues at coordinate 469,389 of NZ_VFUV01000001.1, forward strand.
TGGTAGCCGAGGAACATGACCGGCCTGTCGACGACGCCCAGGCTGGAAAGCAGCGTGTTGAGGAAGCCGGACTGGTCGAAGATGGCGAGCCAGATCAGCCCGGCGGCGAGGTCGGAAATGCCGAGCGGAATGGCAAAGACGTAAAGGGCCGCGCTGCGCCCGGTCTCCAGCCGCGACACCACGCTTGCCATCAGCAACGCCATGGTCAGTTGGATCGGCACGACGATTGCGGCCAGCAGCAAGGTGTTGCGCACCGTGGCGGGGAATTTCCAGCTGCCCGCCATGGTGCGGAAATTGTCGAGGGTGAAGGCGCCGTCGCGGGTCACCGCCTCGAAGGCGACGAGCGCGAACGGGTAGAGGCAGAAGATGCACAGGAACAGCGTCGCCGGCATCAACAGCAGATAGGGCAGAGCCTTTCCGTGCATTTGTGGTGTCCTTTGAAGCCGCGGCCAAGTGGTGCGGTCTGGGCGCCCGGAGTGCAACAAACTCCGGACGCCCCCCTCGGGAGGATGTCTTATCGTTTGACCATGATCTTTTTCGAAAACCGGCTTCCACTTTTCGCTGACGCGGTCCTTCGGTTCGGGATCATGGTCTGCCTATTCCACCGGGCAAGCGCCCTGGGATGGCTTGTCGGGCGCCCAGCATGGCGCCTTCGCCTGGTCGATGATCGCCTTCAGCGCGGCCGCCTGCTGTTCGAGCACGCCGTGCACGTCCTCGCCGCCGAGCACGATGCGCTCGAAGGAGTCGGTGTAGACCTGGTTGAACTTGCCGCCGAGGTCGCCGAGCCCCATCGGCAACAGCGCCGGCAGAGCATCGGGAGCGCCGGTCATAGTGGCGATGGCAGGGCCGAACGCCTTGACCGAGGCCGGCATGTCGTCGGGCAGCTTGACGTCGACGACGGGGAAGAAATTGGTCGCCTTGAGCGTCGCGATCTGTGTTTCCGGCTTCAGCATATAGGCGACCAGCGCCTTGGCCTTCTCCTGGTCCGGCGAGGTCTTCGGAATGGCAATGCCGGCCACGACCAGCATGAAGCCGCGGCCGGCAGGCCCGGCCGGCGCGGAAAAAGCAACAAACTCATCCGGCTTCTTATTGAAGGCATCGGCGAGCCGCGCGACATGGTCGAACGCCACCCAGACTTCGCCCGAAAGCAGCGGCTCCTGCATGAAGGCGTAGTTGGTCGAGTTCGGGTTGGTGTACTGCCACAATTCCTTGAACTTGTTCCACGCCGTCTCGGCCTCGGCCGAACGGAATTTCGTGACCATCGAACCGGTGTAGGACGGGTAGAGAAAGCCTTCGAAGAAGCGATGCTTCAGTCCCTTGGGGCCAGCCGGAAAACCGAATTTCGGCGAGCCGGTCTTCTCGGCGATGTTCTTCGACCATTCGATCAGCTGGTCATAGGTGATGGTGTTGAGATCGGTGCCCGCCGGCAGATATTGCAGCGCCTGCTTGTTGGCCGCCATCAGATAGGTTGCCTGCATCCAGGGCATGTATTTCTGCTCGCCGGTGCCGAGCATGCCGAGCTTCTTGTAGGCCGCGTTGACCTTGACCCCGCCGACATCGACAGTCGACAGGTCGACAAGATTGGCGCCTACGGTGGAGAAATCGCCGTGCAGGCCGCCAAGCAGGCCGATCGTGCCGGAGCCGGCCTGCAATTCCGCCTGCAGGCGGGTGAGCCAGGGACCGTCCTCGGCGACCTGGTAATCGACCGCGCCTTCGAAGCCTTTCAGCACCTCGTCGCGCATCTTCTGCGTTTCCTCGACCGGGCGCGCCTGCGTCGACCAGAACAGCACCTGCTGAGCCTGGGCGCCACCGACGGCGACCGACAGCGCCAGCGCGGCACCAGCCAGTGTCTTCAATGCTCTCATCATGGTCTTCCTCCCTGGATATGCGCCGGCATTGCGGCGTCAGCTTCTTGTCCGTGGCGCCGGCCCATGGCTTGCCCGCGCAACCAGTGTCGGCCGGATCAGCCGCGTCAGCGGCTTGCCGGGTTTCTCGGCGATGACAGCGAGCAGCATGTCGGCGATCTCGCGCGCACAATGGCGGATCGAAGCATCGAATGTGGTGAGGCCCGGCGGCGCATAGGCGGAGGCGGCGATGTTGTCGAAGCCGATGACGGACAGCTCGCGCGGCACGCTGAGCCCCGCACGGGCAGCCTCCTCCATCACGGTCAGCGCCAGTTCGTCGAACAAAGCGACAATGGCCGTCGGCCTGTCGGAGCCTCGCAGCATCCGGTTGACGGCCTCGATGCGCGCCTCCTGGTCGAAGCGCGGCGCCGTGACCACGTCGAGCCGCACCGAGGGGTCGCCCCGCCGGGCGATGGCCGCGGCAAAACCATCTTGCCTGAGATGGCGAAAGGTCATCGCCTCCGAGATCGTCACCAGGCCGAAATGGCGGTGGCCGAGATCGTAGAGCATGTCGAAGGCTTCGCCGAAGGCGTGCGCGCCGTCCGTGTCGAGCCAGTTGTAGCCAAAGTCGCTGTCGAGCAGCCGGCCGTGAGCGACGAACGGGAAGCCACGCGCGCGCAGATAGGCAAGGCGCTCGTCGGTCTCGGCGATGCGGGTGACGACGACGCCATCGGCGCGCCCGGATTCAACGACGTGGCGCAGCACCGACAGTTCGGAATGGCCAAGTGCGGCCGTGGCCAAAATGAGGTCGGCGCCATGCGACACCAACCCTTCGCCGAGCCCGGTGACGAATTCGCCCAGGAAGGAATCGACAAGATTGGGGCCGCGTATCGGCAGGACGAGGCCGACGAAACCGCTGCGGCCCGAGACAAGCGTGCGCGCCGCGGTGTTGGGCACATAGCCGGCCTGGCGCGCTGCCTGCGCGACGCGCTCACGTGTCTTGAGCGCGATCTGCTCATGGCCGGCAAGCGCCCGCGAAACCGTCGTGATCGACAGGTCTAGGCTTGCCGCAAGCTCCTTCAGCGTGATGACGCGGGTGGTCATCGATCCTCCTCCGGCGAGTTTGAAACGTTTGTAATTGTCTTTTGCAAAAATGCAAACGTTTTAAATTTCGATCGGAGGCCGCTTTGCCCGACTAGGGAGCGCAAGCAAATGCGGCGAGCCTGCGTCATTGCGCAGGCCGCCTGCCCGAGGCTCCGTCAATTCGAAGAGAAAAGTCTACTGCAAGATCCGTGCGGCGGATGGCATGGAATGGTCATGCGCGATGCCGGCATCGGCGTCGCCGATCGCCCTATCGAGACCGGTTGCTACCACGGAAACCCTGAAACGGCCTTCCATGCTCTTGTCGAAGATGGCGCCGACGATGATATCGGCATCCTCGTAGACCTCCTCGCGGATGCGGGTGGCGGCTTCGTCGACCTCGAACAGGGTCATGTCGCGGCCGCCCGATATCGAGACCAACACGCCCTTGGCGCCTTTCATCGACACTTCGTCGAGCAGTGGGTTGGCGATCGCGGCTTCGGCCGCCTTCATCGCCCGGCTTTCGCCTGACGCCTCGCCGGTTCCCATCATGGCGCGGCCCATGCCGCGCATGATCGATTTGACGTCGGCGAAGTCGAGATTGATCAGGCCTTCCTTGACGATGAGATCGGTGATGCAGCTGACGCCGGAATAAAGCACCCGGTCGGCGATGACGAAGGCATCGGCGAAGGTGGTCTTGGCATCGGCGATGCGGAACAGGTTCTGGTTCGGGATGACGATCACGGTGTCGGCGGCTTCGCGCAGCCGCTCGATGCCCTCCTCGGCCATCTGCATGCGGCGGCGCCCCTCGAAGGTGAAGGGCTTGGTGACGACGCCCACCGTCAGTATGCCGGCCTTGCGCGCCGCTTGCGCGATGATCGGGGCTGCGCCGGTGCCGGTGCCGCCGCCCATGCCGGCGGTGACGAAGCACATATGCGTGCCGGCCAGGTGATCCATGATCTCGTCGAGCGATTCCTCGGCCGCGGCGCGGCCGATCTCGGGCAGCGAGCCGGCGCCCAGACCTTCGGTGACATGCGCGCCAAGCTGGATCAGCCGCGTCGCCTTCGACATGGTCAGCGCCTGGGCATCGGTGTTGGCGGCAATGAATTCAGTGCCCTGAAGCTGCTCCACGATCATGTTGTTGATGGCGTTGCCGCCACCGCCGCCGACGCCGATAACGGTGATCTTGGGCCTCATCTCGGAGATTTCCGGCTTCTTGAACTCGGCCATGCCTGCTTCTCCTTCGCCAATTGCGCGCGCTTCACGACCCACGAGCAGACTGTCTGCAAGACATTGCAATCGAGCGGCATGACGCGAATCAGTCCGTTCGGATGGGTGCCCCAAAAAGCCAGAGAGCGGCCGGACGTGCAAGTGCGCGCAAGGTCAAGATTTGTGATCGCGATATTGCAAACCGCTACGCGGATGCCGCGTGCGTGCAAACCAGGCCGAAAGGCCAGCAATTACGCTGCCCAGCGTACGTTGCGGCGAGGCGAACGCCGATACATGGCGCAGACGCTGATCATGCATGCCAATCACCGACAAAGCCCGGCTGCTTTGTCCAAGCTGCGCGAAACCGGGCTACCGGACAGTCTCTCCCGCGTGCGCCGGCTTCGTGCCGCGCTACCTGCCCTTGGCCGCATTGCTAACGGCTTGCCGCGCAACGATTGAGGCGTCTATCATGCGCCGATATATCGCTGACTTCGGCGTCCGCCGTGCTCGGCCCAATCAAGATCACCTGCGGCTGCCGTCGTCAGGCCAGATTTCAGAACGAACGAAGTAGCGCCCCCGCCAATGGCCGACAGAACACGATTCGGGCTGAGCGCCATCGACACCGTTCCCTTGCATGAGAAGGTCTATCTGGAGCTTGTGCGGGCGCTGATGTCCGGCCAGTTCACGCCCGGTCAGAAGCTGACGTCGCGCAAACTCGCCAAGGAACTCGGCACCAGCGACATGCCCGTGCGCAGCGCCTTCATGCGGCTGCAGGCGCTGCGCGCGCTGAGCCCGATGCCGAACGGCAGCGTCGAAGTGCCGGTCATTTCGGCCGAACGGTTTTCGCAACTGACGGCCGTGCGCACGATTCTGGAAGGCTCGGCGACCGAGCTCGCGACAAAGCGTGTCAACGGCAACAATCTGCGGACGATCCGACGCCGCAGCACCGAATTGACCCTGGCTGCGCGCGAGGGCGATATCGACGACTATCTCAGGAAGAATTACGCCTTCAAATTCTCGATCTATCGCCATTGCGGCAACGAGCAGATGATCTTCCTGATCGAGACCGTGTGGATGCAGGTCGGCCCCTTCCTCCGGAACCTCGCCATGGGGTTCGAGGACGATCTCTCCTCCATCCTCGACATCGACTATCACGAGGAAGTCGTCGCCGCGATCGAGACGCAGGACGCGGCGCGTGCTCGCGCGGCCATCGTTCGCGACATCAACGAAGGCGCCGCGCACATCCTGCGCCAGGCCAGATTTCCGGGCGCCAGAGGTTAGGATTGGAGGGCGATAGTCGCTCGCCCCAAAAGGGTCGATCATGCCAGCCCGGCGGCGAAGCAGGCATGCCGAATGCCCCTTGGCTTTCCGCCTTCTAGGCCCTATGTTGCGATCGCAGATCGCGCAATTGGTTTTGAAATGCCTCCCGATATCCCAGCTAATGACTTGAAAAAATAAGGAAAAATATCCGGCAGTGGCTGGATAGCTTTCCGAAAACTCACAAGCATTTTGTACCAGGGATAGCGCAGCCGGCAGGGCTTGGGCACCTTCGAAAACCAGAGGTTTCTAAATTGAGCGATGCAATTGCGGACGTTCTGAGCTGGCTTGAAAGCAGAAGCGACATACAGAGCCTGAGGGCGGCGGTGTGCGACCTCAACGGCGTCATGCGGGGAAAACGCATACCGGTGGAGCAGGCCCGCAAGGCGCTGGAAGGCAAGCTGCGCATGCCCTATTCGCTGATTGGGCTCGACATCTGGGGCGAGGATATCGAAGGCAACACGCTGGTCTTCTCCACCGGCGATGCCGATGGGCTCTGCCAATGGACGGGACGCGGCATCCTGCCGGTGGACTGGACGGCGCATCCGACCGCGCTTGTCCCGCTCTGGCTCGCCGATGAAAGCGGCGCGCCGTATCTCGGCGATCCCCGGCGGGCGCTGGCGCGCATCCTCGACCGCTACAGGGCGCTCGGCCTGACCCCGGTCGCGGCGACGGAACTTGAATTCTATCTGGTTGATCCGCAATCGCAGCGGCCGGTCGGCCCTGTCTCGCCGGTCACCGGGCGGCGCCTCGATTCCGACGCGGCGCTGTCGATCGACGAGATCGACGATTTCGAGGCCTTCATCCACGACGTCTACGAAGCCTGCCGGGCGCAAGGCATTCCCGTCGACACGGCGATTGCCGAAAATGGCGTCGGCCAGTTCGAGATCAATCTGAACCATGCCGCCGACGCGCTGCGGGCGGCCGACGATGCGGTGCTGTTCAAGCGCACGGTGAAGGGCATTGCCCGCAAGCACGGTTTTGCCGCCTGCTTCATGGCCAAACCCTATGGCGACCGCGCCGGCAACGGCTTTCACGTGCATTTCAGCCTGGTCGACGCCGAAGGGCGCAATGTGTTCGACGACGGCACCGATCAGGGCTCGGAAACCATGCGCCACGCGGTTGGCGGGCTGCTGGCGGCGATGGCCGAGAGCACGCTGGTGTTCGCCCCACACTTCAATTCCTACCGCAGGCTCCGTCCGCGTTCCTATGCGCCGACCGCGGTCGCCTGGGGTTACGAGAACCGCATGGTCGCGATCCGCATTCCCGGCGGCCCGACCGGAGCGCGCCGCATCGAGCATCGCGTGTCGGGAGCGGACGCCAATCCCTATCTGGTGCTTGCCGCCATATTGGGCGCGGCCCTGATCGGCATCGAAAGGCAGATATCGCCGGGCGAGCCGACCGGGAGCGACGGACAAGGCGCGGCACCAGCCAAGCTGCCGCCGGACTGGGCCTCGGCGATCGCCACCTTCGAAAGCGGCACGCATGTGGCGGAGATCTTCCCGGCGATCCTGCGCGACTCCTTCGTCGCCTGCAAACGCCAGGAGTTGAATACGTTTGCTCTCAACGTCAGCGATTTCGAGATCGAGACCTATCTCGAAAGCGTCTGAGGCCTACGAGGACCGCTCGGCCTTCAGCACCGAGACCGCCGCTTCGCTGTTGTGGACATAGTCGTTGGCGTCCGGCTGCTTCTGCAGCAGAAGGATGAACAACAGATCGGTCAGCGTCAGCTGCGCGTCGCGCGCGGTGATTGAGGAAGAGCGCGCGCGCTCCTCGTCGGCGATGGTGTAGAGGCGGATGTCGGCGACCCGGCTCAGCGGATTGTCGTGCAGGCCGGTGACGGCGATCACCGTCGTGCCGCGCTTGGCGGCGAGCTCGGCGATGCGCAAGGTTTCGATGCTGGCGCCGGAATAGGACAGCGCGAACAACACGTCGCCAGGCCCGAGCGTCGCGGCATTGGCCATCTGGATGTGGCTGTCGCTGTCGTGCAGCACGTTGCGGCCGAGCTTCATCAGCTTGTAGGAGAAATCGCGCGCCACCAGCGAGGAGGCGCCGACGCCGACCAGATGGATGCGGCGCGCGCCATCGAGCAGGTCCAGCGTCCGGGAGATGATGCGCTCGCTGTTGGCGGCGACGGTCTGCTGCATCGACAGAAGCTTGCTGCCGATCAGTTTCTTGAGGATGACCGGATAGGTGTCGCCAACCTCGATCGAGCCGTGGATGACGCCGGCCGGCACCTGCCAGTCCTGTACCTTGGCCTCGCTGACGGCGAGCTTGAGCTCCTGGTAGCTGGCATAGCCGAGCTTCTGGCTGAACTTGACGACACTCGACTGACTGCGCCCGATCTCGGCTGCCAGCGCTGCCGTCGACAGGCGCAGCATCTGGTCGGGATTGTCGACGATGTACTGGCCGATCTCGCGATCGCCGGGCGCCATGCCGTCGAGCTTCGCATTGATCTTCTTGAGAACGGACATGGGCCCTCTGGAGCGCTTCGATGCTCGGAGGAATAAATTATTCCAATTTAGATTGACAGCCAAGAACGCAGAATTAATTCTCGAACCGGCCAGGTTCGAGAATCGAACGGCTCTCCCGGAGAGACCGGCCGCCGACCGGGCTTTCGCCACGAAAGGGTTCAGCCATGGACAGATTGCGGATCTTCGGCGGACCAAGACTGCAAGGCGCGGTCGCCATTTCCGGCGCCAAGAACGCTGCCTTGCCACAGATCGCGGCCGCCCTGCTCAGCCCCTACCCGCTCGAGCTGACCAATTTGCCTGATGTGACCGACGTCGAGAACATGCTGGGCGTGGTGCGGCTTCACGGCGCCGAAGTGACGCGATCGGCGCATGCCGCGATGATCGACACAAGTGCCGCCGTTTCCAAGGAGACATCCTACGACACGGTGCGAAAAATGCGCGCGACGGTGCTGGTTCTGGCGCCGCTGCTGGCCCGTTTCGGCCATGCCCGCGTTTCGCTGCCGGGCGGCTGCGCGATCGGCGCGCGACCGGTCGACATGCATGTCGCCGCCCTCGCCGCGCTCGGTGCCAAGATCGCCATCGAGAATGGCCTGATCGTCGCTTCGGCGCCGAACGGGCTGACCGGGACGCGCGTCGTGCTCAGTTCGCCGTCCGTCGGGGCAACGGAAACCGCCATGATGGCGGCGACCACGGCCAGGGGCGAAACCGAGATCCTCAATGCAGCGCGCGAGCCGGAAGTGGCCGATCTCGCCGCTTGCCTCAACGCCATGGGAGCGCGCATCGAGGGCGCCGGCACGCACCGCATCCTGATCGCCGGCGACACCGGTTGGCACGGAGCCAGGCACGACATCATTCCCGACCGCATCGAGGCCGGAACCTATGCCATCGCCGCGGCAATCACCGGCGGCCAGCTCGAGCTCACCCATGCCCGGCTCGAGCATATGGCCTCGGTGGTGCAATTGCTGGAAGCCACCGGCGTCAGCGTCTGGCCCGGCGATCGCGGGCTCATCGTGTCGCGTGACCGGCCGCTCAAGGCCGCCGATCTCACGACGGAACCCTATCCGGGGTTTCCGACCGACCTGCAGGCGCAGTTCATGGCACTGATGTGCTGCGCCGAGGGTGCGTCGCTGCTGCGTGAAACCATCTTCGAGAACCGCTTCATGCATGTGCCCGAACTGATGCGGCTCGGCGCCAACATCAAGCTGCAAGGCACCATGGCTTTGGTGCGCGGCGGCGAGAAACTGCATGGCGCGCAGGTGATGGCCACCGACCTACGCGCCTCGGTGTCGCTGGTTCTGGCCGCGCTGGTCAGCGAAGGCGAGACGATCATCAACCGCGTCTATCATCTTGATCGCGGCTATGAGCAGTTGGACCGCAAGCTGCGGCTCTGCGGTGCCGACATCGAGCGGCTGAGCACATGAGCGGCGCTGACTATTTTCTCGGCGTCGATGGTGGCGGCACCGGCTGCAGGGCTCGTATCGAAGATGCGAAAGGCAACGTGCTGGGACAGGGCCTGTCCGGCCCAGCGACGACGCGGCTCGGCATCGACGCGGCCTGGGCCTCCATAGTCAAAGCCTTTGGTGCGGCGATCGAAGAGGCTGGCTTTGGGCCGAGCGAGACCTCCCGGATCCGCGCCGGCATCGGGCTTGCCGGTATCGGCCGGAAGGGTGCGTTGGAAGCGCTGCAGGCGATCGCGCACCCCTTTGCGAGCATCGATTTCGTCAGCGACGGCGTCGGCGCCTGCCTGGGCGCCCATTCCGGCAGGGATGGCGCCATCGTCATTGCCGGGACCGGCTCGATCGGCCTCGGCTTCGTCGAAGGGCGCGACCTGCGCGTCGGCGGCTACGGTTTTCCGATCTCCGACGAAGGCAGCGGCGCCGATCTCGGACTGAAGGCCGTGCAAATGGCGTTGCGCGCCCATGACGGGCGGCACGAGCGGACGGCGCTGCTGGCGGAAGTGATGCAGCGCTTCGAGGGCGATCCCATGGAAGCGGTCGCCTGGATGGACGGCGCCAGCGCCACCGACTATGCGGCGCTGGCGCCGATGGTGATGCGCCATGCCGACCAGGGCGATCCGGCCGGACGACGCATCGTGCAAGGTGCCGCCGAGCAGATCGACACGCTGGTGCGGGTGCTGTTCGAAAAAGGCGCGCCGCGCGTGACCTTGCTGGGCGGCCTCGCCAGCCCGCTCGAACCTTGGCTTTCGCCCGATGTAAGGCGCCGCCTGAAGCCCGCCGACGGTGACGCCGTGTCCGGTGCGATCATCCTTGCCAAGAGATCGCTCTGCGTACGGCAGGTTTAGCCATTTAGGAATAAAATATTCCACTCCCCTGTTGACGATACGAATATCCAATTCTAAAAAGTTAACGAGAAAAAACTGTGATGACGGACCCAAGGTCCGTGTGCCTGGTGCCCGTTGAGCCATGTCGGACGCCGACAGCAGAATTTTTTGAAAGCACTGGAATGACCGAGCAAGGGTTGATGTCTGAGCTGGACCTGCTGGTTTCCGAAGGCCGCAATCCGCGGACGATGGATATCGACCTGCTGCCCACCATCGATGTGCTGCGCAAGATCAATGACGAGGACAGGATTGTGCCTGTGGCTGTCGAAAAGGTGCTGCCGGAAATCGCCGCCGCGGTCGACCGGATCGTGCTTGCCTTCCAGAAAGGCGCGCGGCTTATTTATGTCGGCGCCGGCACCAGCGGCCGGCTCGGCGTCCTCGATGCGTCGGAATGCCCGCCTACCTTCCGCGTGCCCGAGGACATGGTGATCGGCCTGATCGCCGGCGGCCCGGACGCTTTGGTGCGCTCGTTGGAAGGCGCCGAGGATGATCCGAAAATGGGCGCGCAGGCGTTGCAGGAGATCGGGCTCACACCGGACGATGTCGTGGTGGGTATCGCGGTCAGCGGGCGCACGCCTTACGTCATCGGCGGACTGAACTATGCGAAGCAGGTCGGCGCGACCACGATTGCCCTGTCCTGCAATCCGGCATCGACCATTGCCGGCATCGCCGACATCGCCATCTCGCCGGTCGTCGGGCCTGAGGTTCTCACCGGATCGACCCGACTGAAGTCGGGAACGGCGCAGAAGCTGGTGCTCAACATGCTGACCACGGCCTCGATGATCCGCATCGGCAAGAGCTATGAGAATCTGATGGTCGACCTCAACCCGTCCAACAAAAAGCTGGTCGCGAGAGCCATCAGGATCGTCATGCAGACGAGCGGCTGCACGGCGCAGCGTGCCAAACAGGTGCTCGCCCAGACCGGCAATGATGTGAAGCTGGCGATCCTGGTGGCGATCACAGGCTTCGATGTCGAGGCGGCGCGCGCGGCGCTCGGCAAGGCCGGAGGCTTCCTGCGAAAGGCGATCAGCGACAGGACGGCATGAAGCCGCACGGGACAAGACGGCGTGAAGCCGCTTTAGACAAGACGGCGTGAAGCCGCATAGACTGGGCCGATACTCCAAAGCATGTGTGTCTTGGAAGCGGTCCGTAGAAACTGCAAGGCATCAAGTTCAAATCATAATGGGAGACGAAAATGGCAAGGCATCTCACAAGAACACTCCTGTCGGGCATCACGGTTGCCGCGATGCTCGGCGTGGCTGTGGTTTCAGCGCAGGCGGCAACGCTGCACATGGCATGGTCGCAGGACGCTACGGGACTTGATCCGCATAAGCAGACGGCCTTTTCGTCGCTGCGGCTCCTGGAACTGATCTATGAGCCGCTGGTGCGCGTCGATGCCAGCCTGCAGATCATCCCGGCAATCGCCACTTCCTGGGAATTCTCCAAGGACGGCAAGGAGCTGACCTTCAAGCTCGATCCCAAGGCGAAGTTCCAGGACGGCACGGCCGTCACCTCCGCCGACGTCAAGGCCTCGTTCGAGCGCATCCTCGACGAGAAGACAGGCGCGGCCGCGCGCGCCAATTTCCTGTCGATAGCCGGCATCGACACGCCTGATGCGGCCACCGTCGTCTTCCATTTGTCGCAGCCCGACGTGCCGATCCTGACGGCAATGAGCGATGTCAACGCGGCGATCGTCCCAGCCAGTGAAATCAAGGCCGGGTCGATCGGCACCAAGGCGCTTGGTTCCGGCCCGTTCAAGCTCGACAAATGGGACCCCAACGCCAAGGAGGTGCTCAGCGCCAACAAGGACTGGGCCGGCGGTGCGACCGGCGTTGACGGCATCGAGATCAGCGTGCTGCCGGACGAAGCAGCGATTCTGGCCGCCATGCGCACCAAACAGATCGATTTCGCCCTGCTCAACGATCCGCTGGTCGCGACACTGGTGCCGAAGGAGGCCAGCCTGCAGCTGAACCGCGTGCCGGTGCTTGCCTATCACGTGCTGCAGCTCAACCCGTCACGCAAGCCGATGACCGAGCTCAAGGTGCGCCAGGCGATCTCCTGCGCCATCGACCGGCAGGAGGTGCTGGACACGGCTTCGCTGGGCGAAGGCAAGGTCACCGGACCGCTGACCATCCCGGCGCTGGCGACCGATCCGAGCCAGCTGTTCTGCTACAAGCGCGATGTCGAGAAGGCCAAGAAGCTGATGGCCGAAGCCGGCTATGCCGACGGCTTTTCGGCGACGGTGATCGGCGCCACCGGCGAGCCGCCGACGGCGGCGGCGGAAGCCCAGGTCATCCAGTCGCAGCTGGCCGAAATCGGCGTCAAGCTGGATATCAAGATGATGGAGCTCAACGTCTATGTCGACGCCTGGCTGAAGGGCGATTTCGACATGGCGATCGCGCTCAATGGCGGTCGCGCGGACCCCTACACGATGTACAACCGCTACTGGACCAAGGCAGGCAATCTGCAGAAGGTGGCCAACTACATCGACGACACGCTGGACAGCCAGATGCAGCAGGGCCGCGCCGAGACCGACCCGGCCAAACGCAAGGCGATCTTCGCTGCATTCGAGAAGCACCTCGCCGAGATGTCGCCGTGGATCTGGCTCTACACCTCCTACAGCTACACGGCCCAGCAGAAGAACATCGCCGGCTTCGTGCCGACGCCGACGGGCACGCTGTTCAGCCTGAGCAAGGTTACCATCCAGCAGTAGCCGCAGCAGGCATTGGACAAGAGGACTTCTTCGCGTGAACTATCTGATGCGACGACTGGCGACGTTTCCTCTCGTCCTGCTTGGCGTGTCCATCCTTGTCTTCGTGGCGATCCGGATGGTGCCGGGCGATTCGATCACGGCGATGCTGGGGACGGAGGCGGGGCTGCTGACGCCGGCACAGCGGGATTCGCTCGCCGCCTATTTCGGCATCGACCAGCCCTGGTTCGTCCAGTACTGGCGCTGGATCGGCGGCATCCTGCACGGCAATTTCGGCATTTCGGTCACTTATGGCAAGCCGGTGCTCGACGTCATCCTCGAACGCTTCCCGCTGACGCTGGAATTGGCTCTGCTGTCGATGGTCATCGCGCTTGCCGTCGGCATGCCGGCCGGCATCTATGCCGCCACGCATAGCGAAAGACCGTCCGATCTCGGGGTCCGCGTCGTCGCCATGATCGGCCAGTCGACGCCGAGCTTCGTGCTCGGTCTCTTGATCGTCTACACGCTGTCGGCCGGCTTCGGCGTGCTGCCGGCGATGGGCGAATTCGCGCCGCTCTGGCAGGATCCCTTGCGCAATCTCGGCCAGCTGATCCTGCCCGCCATCACGCTCGGCTTTGCCTTCGCCGCGTCGGTCACGCGCATATCGCGCTCGGCCATGCTCGACGTTTTGAGCGACGACTATGTGCGCACCGCGCGCAGCAAGGGAGCGTCGGCCCGCAGCGTCATCTGGCGGCATGCGCTCCCCAATGCACTGATCCCGGTGGTGACGCTGAGCGGCATCGAATTCGGCTATCTCTTGGGCGGCGCCGTCATCGTCGAGCAGATTTATGCCTTGCCCGGCCTCGGTCGCATGGTGCTGGACGCCATCCTGCAGCGCGACTACGCACTTGTGCAGGGGGCCGTGCTGTTCATCGCCTTCAACTTCATGATCGTCAATCTCCTGGTCGACCTCGCCTATGTCGCGCTCGATCCGCGCATCCGGCTGGGAGAGCAATGATGCGCATCCTGCGCGCCATCTTCGGCCACGGCAGTGGCCGCATCGGCGGCGTCATCGTCGGCATCTATCTCATGATAGCCATCCTTGGCCTGCTCGGGCTGACGCCGCACAATCCGATCACGCAGTTCCGCGTCGACCGGCTGCACGCACCCAACGGCGCCTACTGGATGGGCACCGACCTGTTCGGCCGCGACGTCGCCAGCCGGTTGATGGCCGGCATCGGGCAATCCTTCACCGTCGCCTTCTTTTCGGTGGCCTTCGCGACCCTTGCCGGCACAGTGCTCGGACTGGCGGCAGCCTGGCTCGGACGCCGCTGGGATGGCGTGGTGATGCGCATCATGGATGTGCTGCTGGCATTCCCGGCAATCCTTCTGGCGCTGCTCATCGTCACCGTTGCCGGGCCGGGCACATGGACCAGCGTCGTCGCCATCGGCATCGTCTACACGCCGATCTTCACGCGCGTGGTGCGCGGCCCTGCCCTGTCGCTCAAGGCACGCGAATTCGTCGACGCCGCGCGCACTTTTGGAAGCAGTTCAAGCTACATCGTCACGCGGCACCTGCTGCTCAATCTGGTGGCGCCGCTGACCGTGCAGGTGACGCTGGCGCTGGCCTGGGCGCTGCTGACGGAAGCCGGATTGAGCTTCCTTGGGCTGGGCACACAGCCGCCAGCCGCCTCGCTCGGCCTGATGCTGAGCGACAGCCGCAATCTGATGGAGACCGCGCCCTGGCTGATGATCTTTCCGGGACTGACAATAATGATCAGCATCCTCGGCTTCAACCTGCTGGGTGATGCCTTGCGCGATATCCTCGACCCCAGGATGCGGAGGGCGCCGGCATGACGCCGCTGCTGTCGGTCCGCGATCTGCACGTCGGCTTCGGCCGCGATCCGCACGCCAATGAGGTGGTGCGCGGGGTCAGCTTCGACCTTGCCGATGGTGAAACACTTGCCATTGTCGGCGAAAGCGGCTCCGGCAAATCCGTCACCGCGCTGTCGATCAACCGGCTGATCGATTTTGGCGGCGGCCGCATCACCGGCGGCGCGATGACGCTGAAGCGGGCCGACGGCAGCCTCTTCGACCTGATAACTGCCACCGAACCGCAGCTGACCGGCATTCGCGGCGCCGAGATCGGCATGATCTTCCAGGAGCCGATGACCTCGCTCAATCCGGTGCTGACCATCGGCACACAGATCGAGGAATCGTTCCGGCTGCACCGCGGCCTGACCGGTCGGCAGGCCAGGGCGGCGGCCCGGGATGCGCTCGACCGCGTGCGCATTCCCGATGCCGCGCGGCGGCTGAAATATACGCCAAACCAGTTGTCGGGCGGCATGCTGCAAAGGGTGATGATCGCCATTGCGCTCGCCTGCAACCCACGCCTGCTGATCGCCGACGAGCCGACCACCGCGCTCGACGTCACCGTGCAGGCGCAGATCATGGCGCTGCTGGCCGAGTTGAAGCGCGAAACAGGCATGTCCGTCATCTTCATCACCCATGATATCGGCCTGGTTGCCGGCATCGCCGACAAGGTGATGGTGATGCAGAACGGGCAGGCCGTGGAGCAAGGCGAGCTGAACCAGGTCCTCGACAGGCCGAGGCACCCCTACACCCAGCATCTGCTGCAGGACGTGCCGCATTTCGCCGATGGAAGCGCGACCCGCGCGGACGGCCAGCGCGACAAGGGTGAAAACACACAGCCGGCCTTGAAAGTCGACGGACTGGTGGTGCGGTTTCCCCTCAAGAGCAATTTCTTCAGCCGCGCCACCGGCGCCGTGCACGCCGTCGACGGCGTCGACTTCGACCTGATGCCGGGCGAGACGCTGGCCATCGTCGGCGAGAGCGGTTCCGGCAAATCGACAACCGCGAAGGCCGTCCTCGGACTGGTGCGCTCGACGCGCGGCAGCTTCTCGGTCGGCGCTCGAGCGGCTTCCGCCGAGCGCAGCGCCAAGCCCGTGCAGATGGTGTTTCAGAACCCCTATGCCTCGCTCAATCCAAGGCTGGCGATCGAAAGCATCCTGGCCGAACCGGTGATCGCCAACGGTGGTCGTGTGGACACCGAGACACGCGCCAGAATGGCGAGCCTGCTGGAACGCGTCGGCTTGCCCCGAAATAGCCTGGGGCGCTATCCGCATGAATTCTCGGGCGGCCAGCGGCAGAGGCTGTGCATTGCCCGCGCGCTGATGCTCAACCCGTCCGTGGTCGTTCTCGATGAGGCGGTGTCGGCACTGGACGTCTCGGTGCAGGCCAAGGTGCTGGAGTTGCTGGTCGAATTGCAGCGCGAGTTCGGTCTGGCCTATCTCTTCATCTCGCACGACATGGCGGTGGTCGAGCGGATCGCGCACCGCATCGCCGTCATCTATGCCGGCCAGATCGTCGAGATCGGCGACGCGGCCTCGGTTCTGTCGAAACCGAAGCATTCCTATACGAAGAAACTGATCGCAGCGGTTCCGACCATCGAGCGGCGGCGCGAGCATTTTGAACTGGACACACGCCAGGTGCCCTCGCTGGTGCGCCCGCAAGGGTTCGAGCCGGCGCCGGCGCGATGGGAGCAGTTCGGCAGGGATCATATGGCGAGGGTCGAGGCGTGATGGCCCAGGGATATCTCAGGTTGGCGGGACAGCGCCCCCCTCTGCCCTGCCGGGCGTCTCCCCCACATGGGGGGAGATCGGATGTCGTGGCGGCTTTCGCCAATCTCCAACGTTGGAAAGTTGGCGGGACATCAACGCTGCCGATCTCCCCCCTCGTGGGGGCCGGCAGGACAGAGGGGGGCGGGAAGGATCTCGGCCTCTCAGAAGGAGGATGGCGTTGAGCGACCTCGCCCAGCTCTTCGACCGCGCTTTCCAACCACTTGCAACAGCGGTGTCCACCAACCACGTTCCCGGCGGCGTGCTCGGCATTGTCGACAGCAATGGCCATCGCATCGTCAGGGCAATCGGCTCGGCGCAACTCGTGCCCAAGCAGCGTCCAATGACCGTCGAAACCTGGTTCGACCTGGCATCACTGACCAAGGTCATCTTCACCACGCCGCGCATCCTGGCGCTGGCCGAGGACGGCGTCATCGATCTCGATGCGCCGCTGACATCCGTGCTGCCCGACCTTCGCCAGTACGATCAATCGGCGTGGGAGCGGAAGGTGACGTTTCGCCAGTGCCTCGGCCACCAGACCCCCTTCCCGGCAGTCGAACCGATCTACACCTACGGGCGCGATCCCGAATTGCTGCGCGCCTTCATCCTGCAGCGCGAATGGCGAGCCCGTGACCCCGTCTATTCCGACATCAATTTCATCCTGCTCGGCTTTGCGCTGGAGCGGCTGTCGGGCAAGACCATCCGCGACATGGATCCCGGCACCGGATTTGCCTGGTCCACGGAGCCGGATGCCGCCGCGGCGACCGAGGACTGCACCTGGCGTCATCGTGTGCTCTCCGGCGAGGTCCACGACGACAATTGCTCGGCGCTGCAAGGCGCCGGTCATGCCGGGCTGTTCGGCACGGCGGCTTCGGTGCTTGATTTCGCGCAAGGGCTGCTGTCCGGTGCTTCCAAGAATTCGACCGCGCTGATGCGCACGCCCTTGTCCGCCACCCGCACCCATGGCTGGGAGCGCTCCTATGACGGCTGGTCCGGCGGGGCCTTGTGCAGCCCGGGAACGATCGGCCACACCGGCTTTACCGGCACCGGCTTGTGGATCGATTTCGACAAGGGCAAGGCCTGGACCTTGCTCACCAACCGGATCCATCCGACACGTCATTTCGACAGCGGAATCGTTCAGCTTCGGCAAGCGGTCGGCGATCTGATGAATGGAGTTCAATGATGGAACCAATCTGGGCCGTCGGCCTGATGACCGGCACCGTGCTTGACGGCAATATCGACGTCGCGCTGATCAAGACCGATGGCGAGCGCATCGATGATTTCGGCACCTACCGGCTGATGCCTTATCCCCCATCGATCCGCTCGCTGCTGGAAGAGACGCTGACGGCGGCGCGGGCCTGGAATTTTGTCGGGCCGGAACCGGCGATCTTCCGCAAGGCCGAGGAAGCGCTGACGCGTGCCCAGTCGGCGGCGGTCAGGGAATTGGTCGAGGGCTATGGCATGACGATGGCCGATGTCGGCGTCGTCGGCTTTCACGGCCAGACCGTGCTGCATCGCGCGCCGCAGGTCGGAGGGCTCGGCCAGACGCGGCAATTGGGTGACGGCGAGCTGATGCATTCCCTATTGGGCGTAAAGGTCGCCTACGATTTCCGCTCGGCCGACATGCGCGCCGGCGGGCAAGGCGCGCCACTGGCCGCCGCCTATCACACCGCGCTGATGCGCAGCGCCGGCGCCAGTGGCGAGGTGGCCGTGCTCAATCTCGGCGGCGTCGCCAACATCACCTGGTGGGACGGCGCCGACAATGTCGTCGCCTTCGACACCGGACCGGCCAATGCGCCGCTCAACGATTTCATCAAATCGAAGGGGCTCGGCGACATGGACCGCGACGGCGCGCTCGGCCGCGCGGGCAAGGTCGACGAGGCCCGGCTCGCCAAGCTGTTGCAGCATCCCTATCTGACCAAGCCCTATCCCAAATCGCTGGACCGTTTCGATTTCGGCGCAGCCATGGCCGACGGCCTCAATGCCGAGGATGGCGCGGCCCTGCTCACCGCCTTCACGGCCGGCGCCGTCGGCAAGGCACTCGACCTGTTGCCGAGCCGGCCCAGAAAATTGGTGGTCAGCGGCGGCGGGCGCCACAATCCGACGATGATGGCCATGCTCGCCAGCCGCGCCGGCGTCGAGGCGGTGCAGGCGGAAAGCCTCGGCTGGAGCGGCGACGCGGTGGAAGCAGAATGTTTTGCCTTCCTGGCGGTGCGCGTGCTGCGCGGCCTGCCGATCAGTTTTCCAAGCACCACCGGCGCGCCGCAGCCGATGCGCGGCGGAAAGCTTGCCGGTTAAATCAGTTTCTTCTGCAGGAAGATGCGGCTGCGACCAACCGGAAAGTCGGCCAGCGTGCCGAAGGGCTGATAGCCCTGGCGCTGGTAGACCTTGGCGGCGTTTGGATTGAAGGTGTCGATCCAGGCGTTGTTGCAGCCGCGCGCCACGGCTTCCTGCTCGGCCGCGTCCAGCATCCGGCCTGCCATGTGCTGGCCGCGCAGCCTTTCATCGACCCACAGCCATTGCACGTAGAGCCAGCCCCAGGCGGTGTAGCCCGAAATGCCGGCGACGACCGCGCCATCCTCGTCGCGCACGAACACAGCGAGCGCCTTTCTTTCGGACGCGCCGACATCGCCGTCGTTGAATGCCGTTAGATGCTCAGCGAGAAAGGCGAGGTCTTCCGGCAAGGGGTTTGCCGTTGTTTCGAGTGTCGTGTTCATAGGCTCATACCGGAAAGCTCGGCTGGATGGGATGAAGGGTTACGGAGCACGAGGCTCTCGCGCAATTTCTATGTCTGCTCTCGAACGGGGGACGGGTCGCCGCCATTGCGAAATTCCGATGCGGCAATGCCGTAGCGCTTGAGCTTGTCGTAAAAAGTCTTGCGTGGCACGCCGAGCGAATCGATAGCGCCACGCACGTCGCCGCCATGGTCGCGCAGCGCGTCACGGATGAGTTGCGCTTCGTAGTGGCCCACGCGTTCGGGCAGCGAGGCGGCAGGCTCCGTCCATTGCGGGGAAACCCCCTTCACCTCATCGTCAGGCCCAAGACCGAGTGTGACGCGATCGGCGAAATGGGCGAGCTCTCGCACATTGCCCGGCCAGGCATGCGACTGAAGATGACCGCTGACCGCGGCATTGACCTTGGCGACCGGCCGGCCGAAGCGCTCGGCGGCCTTGCCGAGGAAATGACCGAATAGCATCGGGATATCGCCGCGCCGCTCGCGTAGCGGCGGGATGCGCAGCGTCACCACGTTGAGGCGGAAATAGAGATCCTCGCGAAAATCGCCGCGCTGGTCGGGCCTGCCGAGATCGACCTTGGTCGCCGCGACGACCCTCAGATCGAGTCGCCTGACCTCGTTCGAGCCGAGCGGGGTAAGGCTGCGCGTCTCCAGCACCCGCAGCAGCTTGACCTGCAGGGCCGGCGGCATGGATTCGATCTCGTCGAGGAACAGCGTGCCGCCGCTGGAATGCTCCACGCGACCGATCCGCCGCCGCTGCGCGCCGGTGAAGGCGCCGGCCTCGTGGCCGAACAGTTCGCTTTCGATGACGGTCTCCGGCAAGGCGCCGCAATTCAGCGCCACGAAGGGTTTGGAACGCCGCCGGCCCCACCGGTGCAAGAGGTCGGCCACCACTTCCTTGCCGGTTCCGGTCTCGCCCTCCACCAGCACGTCGACATCCATGTCGGCGATCTGCCGCAAGGTCTCGCGCAGGCGCCGGATGGCGGGCGCCTCGCCGATCAGCGGCAGACCGTCGGCAGCGAGCGCCGCGGCTTCGCGCAGCCGCCGGTTCTCCATCACCAGCCGCCGTTTCTCCGATGCCCGTCTCAGCGCCTCGACCAGGCGATCGCCGGCATAGGGCTTTGGGATGAAATCGTAGACACCGTCCTTGAGGGCGGCCACCGCAAGATCGACATCGCCATGCCCGGTGACCAGGATCACCGGTATGTCAGGGTCGATCGCCTTGATGCGGTCGAACAGCTGCAGCCCATTCATGCCCGGCATGCGGATGTCGCTGACAACCACGCCCTCGAAATTCCTGTCGACGACGGCAAGCGCTGCTTCGGCGGCGTCGAGCGCGGTCACCGTGAAGCCAGCGAGTTCGAGCAACTGCGTGGTGGCGTGCAGCAGATCGGCATCGTCCTCGACGAGCGCCACGAGCCCTGATCCCTCGTTCATTCAATTCGCCTCAAATCGATAGTGAAGGACGCGCCATTGGCGCTGTCGGGGTCGAGCCGCAGCGTGCCCCCCAATTCCTGGGCGATCTCCTGCGAGATCACCAGCCCGAGGCCGAGCCCCTTCTCCTTGGTGGTCTGGAACGGCATGAACAGATTGCCGGCTGCTTCCGGCCCGAGGCCGGGACCGTTGTCGCGCACCGAAATCAGCACGTGATCGTCGCGCTCGGCGAGGTCGATCTCGATGCGGGGATCGGGCTTGTCCTTCATGGCGTCCAGCGCGTTCTGCAACAGGTTGACGAGGATCTGTTCCAACCGGATGCGGCTTGCCATCACCACCGGCGAGGCGGTACCGCGCGGCTTGACGATGGTGACGCCGGAATCGCGGATGCGACCGGAAAGCAGCGACAGCGCGCCGTCGATCGCCTCGCGCACCGGCAACGGCGAAGCGGCGACACCGGGCCGGCGGGCAAAGGTGCGCAAGGTGCTGGTGATGGCGCCGATGCGCTCGGTCATCGAGACGATCGAGGTCAGATTACCGCTCGCCGGTTCGGTCTTGCCGCTATCGAGAAAACGTCCGGCATTCTCGGCATAGGTGCGGATGGCGGCGACCGGCTGGTTGATCTCATGCGCCACGCCTGCGGCGATCTGGCCGAGGATGGAGAGCCGGTTGGCCTGGGCGAGATCGTCGCGCAGCCGGCGAACCTTGGCCTCGGCATTTTCGCGCTCGGCGATCTCGCCGGCGAGCGCGGTGTTGGAGCGTGTCAGCTCGGCGGTCCGTGTGCTGACCCGGCTTTCCAGCTCGGCATTCATGCGCGCCATCGCCTCCTGCCGCAGCCGGCGTGTGCGGCGGCGCCTTGTGAGTACGTAGGCAAGCAGGCCGGTCAGCAGCAACCCGAGCAGTGTCGTCAGCCGCGCCGTGTTGGCGGCCGACGAGAGAGCGCCATCCGCCGGCGTCAGCACCCAAAGGCGCCAGCCGGGAACCGCGCCGGGCAGGTCCTGCACCACCTCGACAAATTGACGTGGCTTGCCGGGGCCGTCGATGGTGGTCAGGCCGTCGCCGGCACCGCGCCGTATCGGCAGGGGTTCGAAGGCGGCATCGTCCAGTTGCAGTTGCTCGTGGGCAGCTGCGGCGTCTTCGGCGGAGAGCGGCGCCAGCGCGTGAAACCGCCACTCAGGCTGGCTGGTGGCCAGCACGACGCCGCGTTCGTCGGTGACGAAAACGAGAAACCCGCTGGAGCGCCAATTGGCTTCGACGCCGTCGAGCTCGACCTTCAGCACCGCGACACCCAGCGGCTTGCCATTGTCGTCGACACGGCTGGCAAGATAGAGACCCGGCCGGCCACTGATCGTGCCCAGCCCATATTGGCTGGCCGAACCCTTTGCCATCGCCTGGTTGAAATAATGGCGGAAATTATAGTCGATGCCGACAAAGCTCGTCGGCTCGCCGGCATTGCTGGCCGATATGGCGATGCCCGCCGTGTCGATGACATAGATGGCGGACGCCGAGGCATCGCCGGCGATCGCCTTGAGCTTTTCGTTGAGGGCCGCTTCCTGCATCTTTCCGGCCCGGCGCAGCGCCCCGCGCACCGCATCGTCGCGAGCCAGCACCAGCGGCACCAGGCGTTGTTTCTCGATTTCGCCTGTCAGCGTTCCCGCCGCCAGCGGCAGGGCGGCGAGCGCGCCATTACGGAGGTCATTGGTCGCCTGGCCGGTGGCGATACGCCCCGCGATGACGATCGCGCCCGCCAGGATCGCGAGGGCGACGACGATAACAAGCCAGCGGCCATCGTGCAGCCGGGCCACCGCCTCGCGCAGCAATTCACGGCCGGGAAACCCTGTGGACCCGCTATCGGTGCCCGCTTGCGGCGTCTGCCCTCTCCCTTTTCTTCGCGCCCCGTTTCTTCGTGGCTTGGCGATCAGTGTAATGCGTAATTCCGCCCAGGCAAACGCTGCCTGTGCGGAAATCCGCACAGGCATTTGCCGCAAAGCACCAGACAACCGCAGAAATCCCGGGATTCCGGCCTTTCATCGATCTGGCACAGCGCTTGCAAAACTCCTTGCCAGCGGCGGGCGACCGGAACGCCGCGATGGGAGAAGTCACGCAGGGCGGGTTCCGTCCATCCGGCCAGGGAGAGTTCGATGCACATCGCAGACCAATCGGGCGCGGCCGCCGCGCAGCGCAAGCCCCTCTACGCCCAACTCTACGTGCAGGTGCTGGTGGCAATCACCGTCGGCATCCTGCTCGGCCACTACTATCCGTCGATCGGCGAGAGCATGAAGCCGCTCGGCGACGCCTTCATCAAGCTGGTCAAGATGATCATTGCCCCGGTCATCTTCCTGACAGTGGCGACCGGCATCGCCGGCATGAGCGACCTGCAGAAGGTCGGCCGCGTTGCGGGCAAGGCGATGCTCTACTTCCTCATCTTCTCGACGCTGGCGCTGATCATCGGCCTCGTCGTCGCCAATGTCGTGCAGCCTGGCGCCGGCTTCAACATCGACCCGGCGACGCTCGATGCCTCGACCGTCAACACCTATGCCGCCAAGGCGCATGACCAGTCGGTCACCGGCTTCCTGATGAACATCATCCCCGGCACGATCGTCGGCGCCTTCGCCGACGGCGACATCTTGCAGGTGCTGTTCTTCTCGGTGCTGTTCGGTATCGCGCTGGCGCTTGTCGGCGACAAGGGCGCGCCGGTGCTCAACTTCCTGCAGGCGCTGATGGCGCCGATGTTCAAGCTGGTCAGCGTGCTGATGAAGGCCGCCCCCATCGGCGCGTTCGGCGCCATGGCCTTCACCATCGGCAAATACGGCATCGGTTCGGTCATCAACCTCGCCATGCTGGTCGGCACCTTCTACGCGACATCACTGCTGTTCGTGTTCGTCGTCTTGGGCGCGGTCTGCCGCTACAACGGCTTTTCCATCCTGTCGCTGCTGCGCTACATCAAGGAAGAGCTGCTGCTGGTGCTGGGCACCTCCTCGTCGGAAGCGGCCCTGCCCTCGCTGATGGAGAAGATGGAGAAGGCCGGCGCCAAGCGCTCGGTGGTCGGCCTGGTCATCCCGACCGGCTATTCCTTCAACCTCGACGGCACCAACATCTACATGACGCTTGCCGCGCTGTTCATCGCGCAGGCGACGAACATCCATCTGTCGATAGGCGACCAGATCCTGCTGCTGCTGGTGGCGATGCTGTCCTCGAAAGGTGCCGCCGGCATCACCGGCGCCGGTTTCATCACGCTTGCCGCGACGCTTTCGGTGGTGCCTTCGGTGCCGGTCGCCGGCATGGCGCTGATCCTCGGCGTCGACCGCTTCATGTCGGAATGCCGGGCGCTGACCAACTTCATCGGCAATGCCGTCGCCACACTGGTTGTCGCGCGCTGGGAAGGCGAGCTCGACGAGGCCAGGCTCGCCAGGGCTTTGGCCGGCACGGCCGACGACAGTCTGCCGGCGGATATCGTTCCCGCCGAGTAATTCGCGCGGTCGTTTAGCAATACGAATGGCCGGAGGCAGCGATGCCTCCGGCCATTTTCATGTGAGTGACGATGTCACGCGGCGCGGATCTTGCCGAGCGGCGCCAGCGCTCCGCCATCGTCAGCGAAGAGATGGCAGTGGCACGGGTCGACCCGATTTGATGCACGCGCCGTCGAGCATGAGCTCAGCTGTTGAAGTCCCTCCTCGCTTCGGGAAACGTGCTTGGACCGACAGGCATGCGGGCTGCCAGGCTGCCATCGTCGAACAGGACAAGGCTGGCGGCGCCGACCAGCCCGGCGTGGCGGCCGAGCTGGGCCTGGACGACCGGCACATCACGATAAGCGCGCATGGCGCGCTGCCGGATGGTCGCCTCGATGACCGGATGCATCAGGTCTAGCCCATTGGCGATGCCGCCGCCGACGACCAGCACGTCGGGCGAATAGAGGTGCAGCAAATTGGTGAAGCCGACGCCCAGCCAGCGTGCTTCTTCCTCGAGCAGGGCCAGAGCGAGGTCGTCCTGGAGCCGCGCCGCCTCGACCACGTGGCGGCCGGTGACCTCGGCATCAGCCGAGAGGCTGCGCAGCGTCGAGCCGTCAAAGGCCGATGTCGCTGCATTGGCGCGACGGCCAAGTGCCGTGCCCGAGGCGATGGCCTCGAAGCAGCCGACGACGCCGCACACGCAGCGCTCGCCCTCGTTGGTGATGGTCATATGGCCGATCTCGGCGGCCAGCCCACGGCGGCCGTGCAAGATGCGCCCGTCGGCAACGACACCGCCGCCGATGCCGGTGGAAACCGTGACGAAGACCAGCGAGCGAGCGCCATGGCCGGCACCGAAGCGCCATTCGCCAAGTGCGGCCGCGTTGGCATCGTTTTCCAGCCGCACCGGCAGGCCGAGCCGGCGCTCGAGTATGTCGGCCAGCGGCACATCCTGCCAGCCGGCCAGCGTCGGCGGTCCGACGGCGATGCCGGCCAGCGGGTCGAGCGGCCCTGGCGCGCCGACGCCGACGCCGACAATGGCGAGGCGCGGCGCCTCGGCATGCACGGTCGCGGCCAGCGCCTCGATCTGGCCGATCACCACGTCGGGTCCGGCCTGTGCCTGCGTCGGCACGGCGGCGAAGGCCAGGATCTTGCCGTCACGGTCGACCAGCGCGGCACGAAGCTCGGTGCCGCCAAGATCGACCGCGAGGGCGGCTTCAGTGGTCATGCCGCAACCTTCAGCCCATGCAGCCAGCCGATGCGGCCGGCGAGATCCTTGTCGCCGAAGGCGAGCGAACCGAGAACCACGGTCTCCGCACCGGCGGCACGCAGCAAGGGCACGGTCTCGTGGCGGATGCCGCCGTCGGCGGCAAGCACCACTTCTGCCTCACGGCCGGCTCCTCGCAAGATGGCACGGGCAGCGCCCAGCCTGTCGCATGCCTTGTCCGACAGGCTCTGGCCCTTCACGCCGATGGCGGTTCCCAGCAGCGTGACGAAGGCGACCTCGGAGACGAAAGGCTTCACTGCCTCGACCGGCGTCTCAAGCCTCAACACGACGCCCGCTTCGGCGCCGAGTTCGCGCGCCAGCCGCACGGCGCGCAATCCCGCTTCGCCATTTTCGGCATGGACGCTGATCATGTCGGCGCCGGCCTCGATGAACTGGCGCGTCTGCGCCTCGACGATTGCGGCATCGACCATCAGATGGACATGGATGGGCTTGGCCGTCAGTCCGGCGATGCGGGCAACGAGATCGGGGAAGAACAGGAAGGACGGGGCGAAATGGCCGTCCGCCACGTCGATGTGATGCAGATCGACATGGGGTTCGACGCGCCTGAGGTCGCTCTCGAAATTGGCGAGATTGGCCGACCAGAGCGAGAATTCGGCGATCAGGCGATCGCGCGGCAGCGCGGCTATCGCCGCCGGGCCTGACAGGGGCTTTGAAGTCATGATTGGTCCTGATTGTTGAAATGTCTGTCGAGAAATCCGCCGATAGCGGCGCGGATTTCGGCGAAATGGCGATCCTTGTCGGTGGCTTTCGGCGTCACCTCGACGAAGGCGGCATTGGGGATGGTCCCGGCAAGCTCGCGGGCGGTCGCCAGGGGATGGACGAGATCGATGCCGCTGCCGATGACCAGCGAGGGAATTGCGAGGCGAGCGGCCGCCGCCCGCGTCACGCCAGGCCCATCATTGGCGATCGCGTGCATCACTTCGGCGAAGACGGCCGCATTCTCGCGCGCGAAGAAGCCGAGCAGCGAGGCGAGATTGTCCGGCGCTTCTGCGCGAAAGCGGGCCGATGTCGCGGAGGACTCGAAGGCATCGCGGGCCGCCGCCAGCGGAAGCCGGCGAATGAGTTCCGCCACTTCCGTGTAGGGCCGCATGTTTTGCGGCGCCGCATCGAAGGCCCAGGCCGGACGCACCAGCACCAAGCCAAGCACGCGTTCCGGATGGCGGGCGGCAAGCCGCAGTGCGGTGGCCGCGCCCATCGAAATGCCGCCGGCAACGAAACGGTCGAGGCCGACCGCGTCGGCGGCGGCCAGCACATCGTCGGCGAACATGGCGATCGAGAACGGACGCTTGCTGCCGGCGCTGGAGCCGCCCTGTGCGCGGCATTCCACGGTCAGCCGGCGGTATGATGGTTGGTCAGGAAAGTTCTGCGCCACCTGGGCGGCATCACCGCCGAGACCATGCTGAAAGACGACGGATAGCCTGCCCTGCCCCGTGTCGAAGACACGAAGCGCGGCATCGTCGCGTAGCATGATCTTCGGCGCGCCGCCCATCAGAGCAGACGCCCAAGGAAGGTCGCAACATCCAGCGCCTCGTTAGCCGACAATCCGTGCGTGACGAGCGCGCCGTCGAAACCCACCGCCTTCAGCCGCGCGACGAAATCCGGAAAATCGACGATGCCTTGCCCTGCCGTGGCGAAGCGGCCGTCACCATGCCGGTCCTTGGCATGCGCCATGACGATGTGGCCGGCAGCCTCTTCGATCGCGGCGGCGACGATGGCACGCGCCTTGTCCGGCGTGGCGTACTCGAACAGATTGGCCGGATCGAGCACGATCTTCAGTCGCTTCGAGCGCATGTCGGCGATCAGACGTGTCGCGTCGCTGGCCGAGGTGACGATGTTGGCCTGCTCGGGTTCGATGCCGAGATCGACGCCGGCATCCTCGGCCAGCGCCAGCGCCTTGCCCATCTCAACAGCCATGTCGCACCAGGCGGAAGGCGTGGCATTTTCGGGATGATAGGCCCATTGATCGGCGATATTGCGCGATCCGGTGCAAAGGGTAACCAGCGGGATGCCGAGGGATGCAGCCGTCTTGATGACGACGCCAAGGCGGCGAAGACCATCGTCGCGCACCGCCCTGTCGGGATGCGCCATGTTGTAGGTGCCCGAGAGGGCTGCAAGCGAAACGCCTGATGATTGCGCTGCAGCACGGATGGAAGCGCTGGCATCCGCCGGGACGGCATCCGGCATAGACGGTAGGCCGGCGCAAGCAAGATTGAACTGCGTCGTTTCATATCCGGTCTGCTTCACCGCAGCCAGCACGGCGGCGGGATCTGTTCCCGGGAAAGTCTTGGCGAAGATGCCGAGGCGCATCAGACCGCACCCGAAACCGAGGCGAGTTGGACCCGTTCGCCTATCTCGACAGAGCGGGCAATCGCGACCATGGCACGGATCGAGGCGATGCCGTCCTCGACGTTGGCGCCGCGCATCGGCGTTCCGTTCAGCACCGCGTCGGCAAGACCTTCCAACTGGCGGCGGAAGAAATGGCCGTCGGCGCCAAGCGGTTTGCGCGAGGTCGCATCCTTCTCATGAAAGATATCGACCTCGCTGGCGCGGAAATACCAGGGGTTGAAGGTTTTGGCGATGACGGAACCCTTCTCGCCATAGAGTTGGAACCCTTCGTGCCAATCCATGCGCACGGCGACGGTGAGATCGAGATGACCGAGCGCGCCGCTGGCGAATTCGGTCTCGACGAACCAGCAATAGGCCCCGAAGCGTTCATTGAGACGGGCGTGCACGGCGGTGATCTCACCGCACAGGAAGCGCGCCGTGTCGACCAGATGCGAGCCATGCGCCAGCATGAAATATTGCCGCAGATCCGCCTTCGGATTGCCCGAAGGTTTCCTCGCCAGCTTGCTGGTGACTGGCAGCGGCTGCACGGCATCTGTGTTGGTGTAGCGATGGGTGGAATCGCAATACCAGGCCTTCAGCGCCAGCACCTCGCCCATCTCGTCGCGGACGAAGTCGCGCGCGGCCTCCAGCGCCGGGTCGAAGCGCTTCATGTGCCCGACCTGCAGCACCTTGCCCGAACGCCTCACCGCCGCCGCCAGCGCCTCGCCTTCCTCCACCGAAGTGCCGATCGGCTTTTCACATAGCACGTGCTTTCCGGCGTCGAGCGCCTTGATCGACATCGGCACGTGATAGGCGTCCGAGGTGGCGACGATCACCGCCTCCAGCTCGGGATCGGCGAGCATGGCGTCATAGTCGGCATACATTTTTTGCGGCTCGTAGGTGGCGCCCATGCGGGCGAGCAGGTCGGGAGCCGCATCGCAGATGGCGTAGAGATCGGCATTGCCGGCTTTCACGCAGGATTCCAGATGCGCGAACTGCGCGATGGGGCCGCAGCCGAGCACACCGACCCTGAGGCGTCTGTCTTGTTTCTTGATCATCGTCTCGTTCTTCAGGCGCCGTAGCTGCGCATCGTCTGGCGGTTGGTCTTGACCGCGCCGGCGGGATCGGCGGCGGCCGTTTCGGATTCCTCTTCGAGCACCAGCCAGCCGTTGAAACGCGGGGCGGCGCCGGCGATCTCGATAACCGCCGGCGTGTCGCAGACCCCCTTGCCCAGCATCGCCCAGGTGCCGTTGGCGTCGACGTCCTTCAAATGGATGTAGCGGATGCGATCGCGATAGGTGCGCAGCGTATCGGCCATGTCCTTGTGACCGCGCAAGATATGACCGGTATCCGGCACCCAGCCGACCAGATCACGGTCCAGCAAGGCAAAGATCCTGTCGTAATCGGCGCGGTCGAAAAGCAGCGTGTTGTGGTGCGAACTCGGATGCACCGCCACCTGGACACCGGCCTTGCGGCCCAACTCGCCAGCCTTGTTGTAGACCTCCGCCGCAATGGCGAACTTGTCGCCGCGCGGCCCGTCGGACACTACGGTTGCCGATCCCATCGACACCAGCGCGCCGGGAAAGGTGGAAGCAAAATCGATCCAGCGCTGCGCCGCCTCGAGGTCGGCGCCAATCTCCTCCTTGAGCGTGAAACCGCTCTTGGAGCCGAAGGCGAAGGAAACGAGCGTCAGGCCGGAGGATTTCAGCGCGGCGGCGAACTCCGACGGCCGGTCGGCGTAGCGGCCGATCATGGTGTCGGTGATCTCGATCCCGGAATAACCGCCGGCGGCGATCGCCTTCAACAGATCGTCGGGGCCACCGACAAAACGGTCGCCGAGCATTTCCCATGTAAAGGTCTGGCAGCCGACTTTGAGGTCTTGCACGTTCATCCTTTCAATCCTTGATACCGCTTATTACTTGATGCCACGCCGCGTCGCCGTGGGAAGGACATCCTATTTGACCGAGCCCGCGGTCATGCCGGCGAGGAAGTACCGCTGGGCAACGAGGTAGATCAGCAAGAGCGGTAGCGAGCCGAGCACGCTCATCGCCATCATCTGGTTCCATTCGAAGGCGTGCTGGCCCATCAACAGCTGAATGCCGATCGGGACGGTGCGCATGGACGTTGACTTCGTCAGCGTCAGCGCAAAGAGAAATTCGTTCCAGCACAATAGGAAGGTGTAGACCGACGTCGCCACGATACCAGGCAGTGAAATCGGGACGATCACCCGCCAAAGCGCTGTCCAACTGGTGCCGCCATCGACAGCCACGGCTTCATCTAGATCGCGGGGCAAGGTGTTCAGATATCCCGTCATCAGCAGGATCGCGTATGGCAGTGTAAACACCAGGTAAGTCAGGATCAGTGCGACGTAGGTATCGAAAATACCGTATGACACGACAAGCCCGAAGAAGGGGATCAAAAGGGTGATCGGCGGAATCGTCTGCGTGCTGATGATGAGCGTGTTCAGGCTGCCCTTGCCGCGGAAGTTGAAGCGGCTGAACCCGTAGGCCGCCAACAAGGCGATCACCACCGTCAGCACGGTCACCGCTCCCGCCACGAAATAGCTGTTGAAGAAGAAGCGCAGCTTTACCGGGTCGCCGAGGATGGCTGCATATGCCTCCAGCGTGAAGGCCTTTGGCAGGATGGTTGGTGGCAGGGCAAAGATTTCGGTGTTCGATTTGAACGAACTGTTCAGCATCCAGTAGATCGGGAATGCCGCGAAAAAGAGCCCCGCTGCAAGCGCCACATGGAGCGCGGCGGTGATCAGCCTGTCTTTCGGCGTATGCCTTTTCCTCATGGGACTACCGAGCCTTTTGATAGCGAATATAGAACAGCGTCAGGCCGAGAGAGATCAACAAGATGACCACAGCGCTCGCCGAAGCCTGCGATAGGTTGTAGCTCGAAAACGCCAGCTTGTACGTGTAGGTGCTGAGGACCTCGGTCGAGTAGATCGGGCCGCCGCCCGTCGTTATCCAGATCAACGGGAAGACCTGCATGGTCCAGATGAAGTCGAGCAGCGAGATGCTGATGATGATCGGCATCAGCTGCGGGATGGTGATGAAGATCAGCTTCTGGTAGGCCTTCGCCCCGTCGATATCGGCGGCCTCGTAGAAATCCTTGGGAATGCCCTGCAAACCCGCGAGCAGGCTGACCATGAAGAGCGGATAGCCCGCCCAGATATTGGCGAAGGTGACTGCGTGCAGCGCGGTCTCAGGCGAGGAAAACCATTCGACCTTGGAACCGATGATGCCGATTTGCATGAGAATGCTGTTCACGACACCGTTCGGCTCAAGCAGGAGGCGCCAGATTACGGCGATAATCACCGCGGTGAACAGCCAGGGCAGTATGTAGAGCACGCGCAGAATATTGCGCAGTGTCGGATTGATGCGGTCGCTGTTCAGCATCAGCGCGAAGACCATGCCGATGGTCATGTGGAAAATGACACTCATGCATGTGAAGTAGAGCGTGTGCCACAGCGAAGCCCAGAACACGGGGTCGTCGAAGATCGCCTGGTAGTGTTTCAGTCCGGCAAAGGATGGGTCGCGACGCAGCACCGCGCTGTTCTGGAACGAATAGGCAATCACCGTCACCATCGGCAGCAGCATCAGAAGCCCGATTATGAGCAGCGAGGGCGACAGATAGAGGTAGGGTGCGACCGCTCGTTTCAGCTTGTGGTGGGAGCGCTTTTGCCGGGTCATGTGCCAACCTTGGGATACGCCTTCAAGAGAAGGTAAGCTTCGGAAACAGGTCCATCTCAAATTGCCGATCCGTTATTGCCGGGTGGCCCGAAGTCAGGCCACCCGGTAGAGACAGCAGACGGGAACGGGCCGATCAGAATTTCGCCATCCAGCCCTTCTGAGCTGCGGCAGCGGCTTGTTCCGGAGACTGCTCGCCGGCGAGCATTTTCTGGGCTTGCACGTCGAACTGGGTCATCAGGTCTTCCGCGACCGGCAGGCCTGTGAACTCATTGGCGAGATAACCGGTCTTGAAGATTTCAAAAGCCTTGCCGAAAGCCTTGTCCGAGGTCACGAAATCGGGCTTGGCGTTGACGTTGCCTGGGAAGGCGTTGGCAAGCGACACGAGCTTGGCGTTCACCTTTTCACTCATCAGATATTGGACGAGTTTCCAGGCCTCTTCCTGGTGTTTCGAAACAGCAGAGATGCCGATGTCCCAGGAGGCATAGGGAAGGCCGCGCTTGCCGGTATAGTTTTCCACGACCGGGACCGGGATGAGGTCGAAGTTCAGCTTGGGATTGCGCTTACGGATGAGGTTCACATGCGCGAGCGAGTCGATCATCATCCCGACGCGGTCGTTGACGAATTCCTCGACCTTTTCCTGCTCGGTCTTGGTGGCGATGCCGGGCGAGATGGTGCCGGCGTCGTTGAGTGATTTGACGAAGGTGAGCATATCCACCACCGGTTTGCCCCCAAGGTCTGGCTTGCCGTTCGCCATCATCGACTGACCCGAAGCCCAAACCCACGACATCATGTCGTTCTGGACGCCGGATGGCGTTTGCAGCGACAGGGGCAGCACCCAGCCATACTGGTTCTTGTCGGCGTGCGTCATCTTCTTGGCGGCTTCGAGAAACTCCGCGCGGGTCGACGGGAGCTTGGTCACGCCCGCCTGGGCGGCGAGGTCCAAATTCACGAAGACCGGATAGACGAAGGAAGCCACGGGAAACATCACCGCCTTGCCGTCGACCTTGATGATGTCCGCGACCTGGCTCTTGTCGAAACCGCTCGCATCCATCATCGGGTTCATGTCGGCGAGTGCGTTCTGCGCATTCAGATTGTTCACCCAGGCGCCGTCGAGACCGACGACGTCGCTGAGCGTTCCCGTTGCAGCACCAACCGAGATCTGGTCTCGCGTGGTCGCGTAGGGGCCGCTGACCAGCGTCACCTTGATTCCGGGGTTTGCGGCCTCGAAGTCATCCATGATTGCCCTGAGCGAGCCTGCCGGCAATTCGGGCTCCCACCATTGGGTGAATTCCAGCGTCGTGTCCGCCGCCATGGCGCCGGTTGCGCCAAGCAACCATGCGGCCGCGGCTATTTTCAGCATCGCGGGTTTTATACGAAACATCATTTTCTCCTCCTTCTTTGGGATCGACCGCACAATGCGGCCGATCGTCTGGTTATTCGGAAGTCTTCTTATGCAGGCGCCTCACCCTCGCCCGCGGATCTCGTCGCGGATATTCAGATCGCCAGATGCGTCTCGGGATCGAAGAAATGGAGCTTGGCGTCATCCAGGGCCAACCGGATTTCCGAGCCGGAGCGGACTGTGCTGACCGGTTCGAATTTCGCCACCGCATTCGACGCCAGGCCGAAATCCTGCACCGCGTCAGGGTCGCCGGAGTCCACCCGGACCGCGTCGATGTTGAGATGAACGATGTGTTCGGATCCGAGTTCTTCGATCGAGGTCACCTTTGCCGGTATCGTCTGATATTTGCGGCCGGATTCGAGGCTGCTGTCATAGAGATGCTCCGGTCGAATCCCGAACACGACCTTGCGCCCCGCATATGATCTCAAACCCGGCCTGCGCACGAAGGCCGCATCCTGCAGCCGGATGGTGAAGGCGCCGGCCATAAGCTCGTCGCCCGTCAGGGTCGCTTCGAAAAGGCTCATGGAAGGAGAGCCGATGAAGCCGGCAACGAAGGCGTTCACCGGTGATTCATAGAGCCTCTTGGGCGTGTCGACCTGCTGCAGCACACCACCCTTCAACACCGCGACCCTGTCCCCCATGGTCATCGCTTCGGTCTGGTCATGGGTCACGTATATGGTCGTGACGCCGAGCTGCTTTTGCAGGCTGGTGATTTCGGCGCGCATTTGCACGCGCAGTTTCGCGTCCAGATTGGAAAGGGGTTCGTCCATCAGGAAGGCGGCCGGCTCGCGAACCATGGCGCGGCCCATGGCAACCCTTTGACGCTGTCCGCCGGAAAGGTTGGCGGGTTTGCTGTCCAGCAAAGACGTCAGCTGAAGGGTCTTGGCGATCTCGTCCACGCGCTTCTTGCGCTCGGCCTTCGGCTTGCCTGCCAGCCGCATCGAAAAGGCGATGTTTTCGAATACAGTCATATGCGGATAGAGCGCGTAGCTCTGGAAGACCATCGCGATGTCGCGGTCCTTGGGCGGCATGTCGACGACGTCGACTCCGCCGATCCGAAGGCTACCGCTGGTGATGTCCTCCAATCCCGCAATCATTCGCAACGCGGTGGATTTGCCGCAGCCGGACGGCCCGACGAGAATCAAGAACTCGCCGTCCTCGACCGACAGGTTCAATTGGTCGATTGCGCGAAAATTGTTCCCGTAGGTTTTGCAAATATTCTCAAGAATGACTTCTGCCATCTTCCTCCCTCCACAAGTCTAAGCCGATGATTTTGTTTTTCTCCTTGGCTTATTTTCACCTGTGAAAATGTTTCCTCGGATAGCTTCAGGCTATGTTCCGGTATCGAGTTCCGCATATTTCAGTTCGACTGCCGTCGGCGCGTTCGCCGATGCCAGGAGTTCCGTGACCTTGTCATTCGTCGGAAGCGCCTCGCGCCCGCCACGCCCCGCTATCGAAAGGGCCGCCGCCGCGGCAGCGAATGCCACCCGGCCTGCGGTGTCGGCCCCGCGCGTCAATGCATGGGCATAGGCGCCGTGAAAGCAGTCACCGGCGCCGGTCGAGTCGACGACGGCAACCCGGTGCGGCGGCAGGTGCCAGAGCCGTGTCTCTTCACGCCCGCGATAGTACACGCCCCTGCCGCCATCGGTCAGAACCACGGCGGACCGCGACGGCAACCATAATGCATCGAGCATCTCGGCGGGCGATCGGCACCCCGTGGCGGTCCGCGCAAAGCCGAGCGGAAGAATGAGATGGTCGCAGAGCGCGATCAGCCGATCCGTGGCCGGGCCGCTGCTCCATTCGATATCGCCGAGGATCGCAAGGCCGAGATCGCGAGCCCGGGCCACGACATCCAGCGACCGGATCGCGTAGCCATCGACGATCAGGACGGTCGCGCGGCTGAGGACTTCATCGGGAAAGTCCAGCGCGGTGCCCAGCATCGCTTCATCGTCATACGCGATGAACCGCTCCCCATCCGAGCCGACGGTGATCCGCGAGCGCACCGGGCGCGCATCCGGGTGGCGCGGCGCGAATGCAGTTTCAACGCCGCTCTCAACGAGATCGCACAGCACGGCGTCGTCCGCAGCACTGCCCAGCCATCCGACGAACCCGGCGGCTCCGCCGAGCCGCGCGACGGTGGCAAGGGCCGTCGCGACATTTCCCCCGAAAGCTCGGGCACTTTGCAGAACCTTCCCCTTGCCCGCCGACAACGGCTGATCGACATAGACGATGTCGTCGATCGCAATAGCGCCGAAGCCGAGGATTGAGGGAACGGTGGGCATCGCTCAGGCCCCCGCTCTCGCCAAGGCGTCTTGCGCCGAAAGGCCGTCATGGATGACGCCCCGAAAGGCAAGCGCTGCCTTCTGAGGGTCGCCATGCCCCCAGAGATTGCGGCCCACCACGGCCCCGCGCGCGCCGGCACGGATGGCGTCCGCCGTCTGCTGAAGCGCGCCGAGCAGCGTATCGGTCTTCGGCCCACCGGCGATCACAACCGGCACCGGGCAGGTTCGCACGGTCTCTTTGAACGACTCGAAATCGCCCGTGTAGCCGATCTTGATCACGTCGACGCCGGACTCGTAGCCGATGCGCGCCGCATAGGCGATCTCGTCGGGGGTGAAGACGATCTTTGCCCCGTCGGTGAAATCGCGAGGGTAGATATGCGCCACCACCGGCATACCGTAACGGGCCGCCGCATTCACCGAATCGGTCAGCCAGCGAATGTATTTGCCCTCGGTCGCGCCGCGCACCGGAATGGCCACGGCCAACGCATCGGCGCCAGCGCGCACCGCATCCTCGGGCGTTGCAATCAGTTCACTGATGCGATCGTCTGGGGTGAAGCAGCCGGCCTGGATCACCAGGGAAGCCTTGCCGGCATATTGCGGCCACAGATGGCGCGCGGTGCCGGGCTGGATGCTGACGTAGTCGGGTTTGCCCAACATGACGCGTGCAAGCGCGCCCGGAAGATCGGCAAGGCCTCCTTTGCGCACGTCGCCATAGCCGACAAAGTGGTCGACCGCGCCGCCAAAAAGATTCCCCGATGGATGTGAGAAGAGGCGCGCCAGGCGCACCTTGGTTCCGAGGCTCATGAGTCCAAAACTCTCCAATCGATTGATTTCAAAATCCCGGACCAGTGTTTGCGAAAGAAAAGATAAATGCAATCTTTCGAATTCTTTCGAATTCGCGTATTTTTGGTAGAGTGAACCGAGGCCAGGGCGATCGCATGGCGCATGGAGGCAAGGACAAGGCAATGTTGTCAGAGCAGAGACGCCAATCGATCCTGGGTGAAGTGCAACGCAGCGGACAGGTTCGTATCAAGGACCTGTCAGACGATTTTGGCGTGTCGGAAGTCACGGTGCGCTCCGACCTCGAGATACTGGACCGCAAGGGATTGCTGACCAAGACTCGTGGAGGAGCGGTGACCCGGACCACAGATTCGACCACGGCCGCGTTCGCCCGGCGGATGCAAACGAACCTCGATGCAAAGAAACGCATCGCCCGGGCAGCGGTAGAACTGTTCGAGGACAACCAATCGGTCATCTTCGACGGCGGCTCGACACTGATGCAGGTTGCCATGCTGTTACCGCCGCTCAGCAATGTCGTGGTCGCGGCCACGGCGATGAATATCGTGCAGCATCTGATGCATCGGCCCGGGCTCGACGTTCACATGATCGGTGGCCGGGTCTATCCAGACACGGTGAGCACGCTGATCACCGATGCCGACACGGCTCTCGGCGGCTTGGTAGCGCATCAGGTCTTCGTTGGAGCGCATGCGATTGACTCGTCACTGGATGTGGTCGACGTGAACGAAGACATGGCGCGAACGAAGCGAAACCTCGTGCGCATGGCCCGGCGCGTTGTCCTGCTTGCGGATTCGAGCAAATGGGGTGTCAGCGGGACCTCCAAGGCATTTTCGCTGTCGAGCGTCGATGTTGTGATCACCGACGATGGCTTGTCCGGCCCGATACGCAGCCAGCTTGATAGGACCGGGGCCAAGGTGATCTATGCCTGACCGCGTCGCGGTCCCTGGCCGCGACGGAAATCTCCAATGCGCTCATGGCCCACGGAATCCACATCGGCGCCCGGCCGTTTTTTCCGGTCTGTCATTTTCTCCTCCCAGGGCTGGCAGCCTCCCAATGTTACGCCAGCATTTCCGCATGGTCTATAAAAATTTTACGCGCGTCAAGATTTAAAATGTTGTATAGCGCTCATCCACCATGATCCGTTGCCGGCGCAGAGGATCCGGCAGAGCATGACCCTAGTGGGAGGACCGATCAGAAATGCAGGCAAAATCAAAGGCGAAGCTGGGAGTTGGCGTCATTGGATGCGGCAACATCTCGATGACCTACCTGCGCAATGCCGCCCTCTTCGGTGGAATCGAACTCAGCGCCTGCGCCGATATCTCCGCCGACATGGCCGCGTTGCGGGCCAAGGAATATGGCATCCGGGCGCTCGGTGTCGATGCGCTACTGGCCGACCCCGAGATCGATCTGGTCCTGAACCTGACCATTCCCGCCGCGCATTTCGACATTTCGTTTTCAGCCCTTTCGGCGGGAAAACACGTCTTCACCGAAAAGCCGCTGGCGACGTCGGCCAGCGACGGGCGCCGGCTGGTAGCGGAGGCGGCCAGGCGCGGCATGCTGCTCGGCTCGGCGCCCGACACCTTCCTCGGCGCCGCCGGACGCCGCGCTCGCCGCCTGATGGATGAGGGCGCCATCGGCCGCCCGGTCACCGGCACCGCCTTCATGATGGGGCGCGGCATGGAACACTGGCACCCCAACCCGCAATTCTACTATCAGCCGGGCGGCGGCCCGGTGTTCGACATGGGTCCCTATTACTTGACCATGCTGGTCAATCTGCTCGGCCCGGTCGCGCGCGTCATGGCGATGGCGACACGCGGCCAGGAGGAACGCCTGATCACGGCCGAAGGGCCGTTCAAGAACACGACATTCAAGGTCGGGACGCCGACCAACGTGCTGTCCCTGCTCGAATTCCGCTCGGGCGCCACCGTTACCTTCGGCGCCTCATGGGACGTCTTCAAGCATTCCAACCATCCGATCGAATTGCACGGCACGCAAGGCTCGCTGCGCCTGCCCGATCCCGACACGTTCGGCGGCACTGTCTCGCTGTCCGAACGTGGCGCGGAGTGGAAGGATTTCGCCAGCGAAGGCGAGTTCTACGGCGCCCGCAACTGGCCCTATGCGGCGCCTGATCGTGCCAATTACCGCATGCTCGGCGTCGCCGATCTGGTGCGTTCGCTGAAGACAGGCGCCGCACCCCGAGCGTCCGGCAATCTGGCGCTGCATGTGCTGGAGATCATGGAGGCCATTCTGCACTCCGGCGAAACGAAAAGTTCCGTCGCCATCACCGGCGATGCGGTCCAGCCGGCGCTGTTGACCGAGGATGAGGCAAGCAGCCTGCTCGCCTAGAACGGTTCGCCGTTTCGCGGAAACGGCGAACCGTTCTATCTCTTGTTTTCACGCAATTCCCAAGGGAAAACACTATGCGTTTTTCCTGAGAAAACCGCTGTACACTTTTCCCGGAATTGCTTTCGATGAAGGTGGCGATGACGCTTGACCCCGATGCTTTGCGCGTCCTTGAAATCGGCCGTGCGGCCGGCGGCGAGCCGTTCGAGACCGGCAGCGTGGCGGCGGCTCGGGCCGCCTATAACGCTTCGTTCCCGACGCAGCAGGGCGAACACGAGCCAGTGGCGGCGACCTTGCGGAAAGAGATCGATGGGCCGAACGGCCCGGTCGCGATCCGCATCCATCGCGGCATCGGCGCGCCGCGCACCGGGGCGCGCGCGGTGCTCTATCTGCATGGCGGCGGCTGGGTCATAGGCAATCTCGCCTCGCATGACGAGATCTGCCGCTGGCTGGCCAATCTGAGCAACGCCGTCGTGGTCTACCCCGATTACCGACTGGCGCCGGAGCATAAATTTCCCGCCGGGCTCGAGGATTGCACGGCAGCGCTCCGCTTCATGGCTGAGAATGCCGGCGCGCTCGGTATCGACCCGGCCCGTATCGCCGTTGCCGGTGACAGCGCCGGCGGCAACCTTGCCGCCGTTCTGGCGCTGCTTGCCCGCGACGGGCTGGCGCCGCCGCTTGCCGCGCAGGTCCTGATCTATCCCAACACCGATGCCCGCCAGACGGCGGACAGCTATCGGCGTTTCGGCGACAGCTTCGGGCTCACCGCCGCCACCATGGCCTGGTTCCGCGACCACTATGTGCGGACGCCGGACGACATCACGGACTGGCGCGTCTCGCCGCTGCTGGCAGCAAGTCTTGCCGGCGCGGCACCTGCATTCGTCGTGATCGCCGGCCACGACATTCTTGCCGACGAAGGCACGGCCTATGCCGAGCGCCTGCGGATCGAAGGCGTGCCTCTGGTCCTGCGGCCCTGGCTCGGTCAGATCCACGGCTTCGTCTCGATGGGCCGCCATATACTGGCGGCGCGGCAGGCGGT
Organism: Mesorhizobium sp. B2-4-19; assembly: GCF_006441315.1. Classification (NCBI taxonomy): domain Bacteria; kingdom Pseudomonadati; phylum Pseudomonadota; class Alphaproteobacteria; order Hyphomicrobiales; family Phyllobacteriaceae; genus Mesorhizobium; species Mesorhizobium sp. B2-4-19. The sequence continues at coordinate 508,767 of NZ_VFUV01000001.1, forward strand.
GAACGAGGCGGTGGTCTGGCTGCAATTGCAGACGCGTCTTCAGGCAGACTGACGCATCACCAGCGTCGCGCCGAGCTTGACGTTGCGCGCCGGACCCTGGCGGGGTGAATCGGCCTCATCCAGCAAGGCCAGCAGGATCTCGACGCTGCGGCCGGCCATGGCGGCGAAATCCTGCGCCATGGTGGTCAGCGCCGGACAGGTGTAACGGCTCAGCGGATGATCGTCATGGGCGGCGACACGGAAATCGCAATCGGCCCGGCGGCCGATCTTCAGCCCGCGCGAGAAGGCGGCCGCCATGACGCCGAAAGCGAGGCGGTCATTGGCGCACAGCAGCGTGCGCGCCGGCAGGCTGCCCGTCTCGAGCGTCCTGTCCATCCATTCATGGCCGATGCGCTCAAAATCCCAGCTGTAATCGCCCGCCGCCTTAAGCACCACGGGTTCCAGGCCGGCGGCCCGCATCGTGTCGATATAGCTCTGCAGGCGCTCGCCGGAATTGTGGTTGACATGCGGAATGTCGACATAGGCCGGCGGTTCGCCGGACCGGCAGAGATAGTCGACAATGGTCGACGTGCTCTGGTGGTTGTCGTTGCCGACGAAAGGCGTGTCGCCCTCGATATAGGTGTCGAAATAGACGATCGGAATGTCCCCGCTCATCCGCTCGAAGACGCCGGGTTCGGAGACCAACCCCAGCGGAGCGACGATGGCGCCGGCGACCTTCAGCGACATCAGCGTGCTGACTGATTCCGCCTCCAGCTTCGGTGAGCCGTGCGAGGAGATGACGATCGGCCAGAAACCCTCGTCGCGACAGCGCAACTCGATGCGGCTGACCATCTCGGCATAGAACGGATCGGTGAGCGCCGGCACGACGATGCCGACATTGCGGGTGCGCTTGCGGTTGAGATTGCGCGCGAAAACGTTCGGCTGATAGTCCGAGGATCGCAGCGCCGCCACGATGCGCGCCCGCGTCGCCGGCTTAACACTGGCCGGATCGTCGAAATACTTCGACAGGGTCGGCCGCGACACGCCTGACGCCCTGGCGAAATCATCCATCGTGCGGTGGGTCTTCTCCGCCATCGATTTTTCCAGCCCCCTTGCCCGCGCCCGCCAACCTTCCCGGTCGGGCCAGAATCAGTCTTGCGGCCGATGCCGTGTGGCAGCATTGCTTGACCGAATTTGTTCAGTCAAATTTTTGCGTTTCCAGTACAACGCAAAAGAGTTGCGCGCGTCAAATTCTTTATTGACGCTCCTAAAGCTGCAACTTAGGTTTTGAACCCGCACGGACGTGACGAAAGGCGCTCGGCAACCGGCCGCCAACCATCCGGCGATGGTGAGGACATGAAGAAACTGGTTTGCGCCGGCGAGATCCTGGTCGAGATCATGGCCGAGCGGATCGGTCAGAGTTTCCTTGCCCCCGGCCCGCTCGTCGGCCCGTTTCCGTCTGGCGCGCCGGCGATCTTCATCGACCAGGCGGCGCGGCTCGGCCAGCCGGCCGGCCTGATCGCGGCCGTTGGCGACGACGATTTCGGTCATTTGAACATCGAGCGCCTGCGTGCCGACGGGGCCGACATCTCGGCCATCAGGGTCCATCGGGGTGCCGCCACGGGCACGGCCTTCGTCACCTATGAAACCGACGGCAGCCGGCACTTCGTCTACAACATCAAGCACAGTGCCGCCGGCCTGATCGAGATCGGCGCCGAGGCGCGTACGCTACTGGCCGGCGCCGACCATTTTCACGTCATGGGCACCTCCCTGTTCTCGCCAGAAGTGATCGAGGTGGCGCGCAGCGGGATCGAGACGGTCAAGGCGCGCGGCGGCACGGTGTCCTTCGACCCGAACATCCGCAAGGAGATGCTGGATTTGCCGGGCATGCGCGATGCCTTGCAGTTCGTGCTGTCGAAGACCGATGTCTTCCTGCCGAGCGGGCCGGAACTGTTCATCTTCGCCAAGGCGACCGACGAGGAGAGCGCGGTGCGCGAAATGCTGGACCGCGGTATCTCCGCCGTGGTCATCAAGAAAGGCGCGCAAGGTGCCGTTCACTACGACAAGACCGGACGCACCGCGTCACCCGGCTTCGTCGTCGACGAAATCGACCCGACCGGCGCCGGCGACTGTTTTGCCGCGGCCTTCGTCTCCTTCTGGCTGCGTGGAGAGGCGCCCGAAAAGACACTGCGCATCGCCAATGGCTGCGGCGCGCTGGCGGTGACCAAGAAGGGACCGATGCAGGGCATCGCCTCGCTCGCCACGGTCGAGGCCTTCCTCGCGACCGCCCGGACCGGAACGCCGGCATGAGCCAGGCGACGGACAGGCTGGCTGCCATCGCGGCGCGCCGTGCGGCCGGCGAACGCTGCGGCATCGCCTCGGTCTGCTCGGCCCATCCGCTGGTCATCGAAGCGGCGCTGCGCCATGGCAAGGCGCGCGGCGCCGACGTGCTGATCGAGGCCACCTGCAATCAGGTGAACCACGAAGGCGGCTACACCGGCATGACACCGGTGGATTTCCGCCGCTTCGTCCAGACGATCGCCGGCAGGATCGGCTTTCCCCTCGACAGGCTGGTGCTCGGCGGCGACCATCTCGGCCCCAATCCGTGGAAGCATCTGCCGGCGCCCGAGGCCATGGCCAAGGCTTCGCGCATGGTCGACGCCTATGCCGAGGCCGGTTTCACCAAGATCCATCTCGACGCCAGCATGGGCTGCGCCGAAGGTGCCGTACCGCCCGATGCGACGATCGCCGCGCGCGCCGCCGAACTGGCCGAGGTGGCGGAGGCCGCAGCCGAACGAGCGGGCGGCCCCAGGCCTGTCTATGTTATCGGCACCGAAGTGCCGGTGCCGGGCGGCGCTCTGGAAGCGATGGACCATCTGGCGGTGACGACGCCCGAGGCGGCACGAGAGACGGTGCGGATCCACCGCCATGCCTTCAGCCAGCGAGGTCTCGACCAAGCCTTCTCGCGGGCAATCGGTGTCGTCGTGCAGCCAGGTGTCGAATTCGGCAATGCCGAGGTGATCACCTATAGACCGGAACGCGCCGGTGCATTGGCCGGCACGTTGCGGGATTTGCCGCAATTCGTCTTCGAGGCGCATTCGACCGACTACCAGCCGGTCTCGGCGCTGACCGCGTTGGTCGATGACGGCTTCGCCATCCTCAAGGTCGGGCCGTGGCTGACTTTCGCGCTGCGCGAAGCTTTTTATGGCCTGAGCCATATCGCCGACATTCTGGCTCCCGACCCGGCGCGCGAAGGACTGCCGGCGGCGATGGAACGCGTCATGCTGGCGGCGCCGGGCAATTGGAAGAACTACTATCACGGCTCGGAAGCTGAACAGCGCATCGAACGCCATTTCTCCTTCAGCGACCGCATCCGCTACTATTGGCCCGCCCCGGCAGCCCGGCAGGCCACCGACGCGCTGATGCAGGCGCTCGGCGACCGCGACATCCCCCTGCCCCTCATCAGCCAGTATCTCGGCCGCCTGGACGGCGTGGTGGCGAACGGGTCGGTCGCGCCAAAAGCCGAGGCGTTGCTGATCGCCAGCGTGACGGAGGTTCTCGACATCTACGTCAGCGCAACCGGCTGATCCGACGGCTACGGCTTCGTTGGCACGACCAGCGCCCAGTCATGCTACGGGCTTCCCGGTCGCGGTGCGCGTCGGGGAGGCACCGCCTCCCCGATCTCGGGATCTCATTCCCCGCGCATTGTCGCCTGGAAGGTCGGCAGGTGCTTCTTCTGCGCTTCCAGCATGCGTTCGCGGTAGACGCCGTAGATGACGTCGGTGTCGTGCAGCGTCACGCCTGATATCGTCGGCGAGGCGAAGACCGGCAGTTCGATGCCGCGCTTGGCGAGCTGCTCGGCGGTGCGCGCGATCAGTTCGTGCGCCAGGATCATGGCGAGCACCGTCGACGAGCCCGACACAGGACGGCTCCAGCCTTCGACCGGCACGATGGCGTCCTCGATCGGCGAACACGTGTCGATGACGAGGTCCGCCGCATCGGCCAGCCGCTTGCCGGACGAGTGCGTCGCCGGCTTGTCGAGATTGTTCTTGCTGGTCACCGCGACGACGAAGATGCCGCGTTTCTTGGCATAGAGCGCGGTGTCGATGCCGGAGGAATTGCGGCCGCTGTGGCCGAAGATGATGATCGAGTCGCCCTTGTTGAGCGGCTGGTGGTCGAGGAATTTCTCGGCGTATTTCTCCGTCCGCTCCAGCCACAGGAGTTCGCGCACGCCGCCGGCGCCGAGCACGTTGTGCCACATGACGCGCGGGTCGGTCAGCGGGTTGAAGCCGACATAGCTGCCATAGCGCGGGAACACTTCCTGAACCGGCAGCACCGAATGGCCCGAACCGTAGAGATGGACCAGCCCGCCGCCTTCGAGCGAGTCGGCAAAGCGGCTGGCGGCCTGGCCGAAGGCCTCTTCATTGGCTTTTGCCGCCTGGTCGATGAGGGCGGTGAGACGGTGGATGTAGAGATCGGACACTTGGGTACTCCTGTTGATATCTAGGCTTGGAAAGGATCAGCTTCTGGCGGTTGACGGGACACGCCCGGCGCGCAGCGTCGAGCGGATTTCATAGCGGTCGCCCCGCATGATCGAGACGGTGAATTCGAACGGGCCGCGCTCGTCGGTGGTGATGCGCTCGACGACGAAGGCGGGGCTGCCGGGCGGGAGATCGAGCAGTTCGGCATCCGCCGCGCCGACCGCGCCAACGCGGTAGTTCTCCCGCGCGGCCACCGGCACGATGCCGTAATGGCGCTCCAGCGCCTCGTAGAGCGAGCCCTGCAGCAGGCCGGCGTCGAGGAAGCCCGGCACGCGCACGGCCGACAGCTGCGCCGTCTGGATGCCGATCGGCTCATTGTTGCCCAGCCTCAGCCGCCGGATGCGCACCACCGGATCGCCCTCCTCGATCTCCAGCGCGCCGGCGGCGGCGGCATTGGCCGTGGTCAGGCTGCAATCGAGAAGGCGCGAGCCGGCGACCACGCCCATATTGCCCATCTCCTGGGTGAAGCTGGTCAGTTCTCGCGTGCCGGCGACCAGCGTGGTCGAGCGCACGAATGTGCCGCGGCCATGTTCGCGCCGCAGCAGCCCGGCCTCCTCGAGATTGCGCAAGGCATGGCGCAAGGTAATGCGGCTGACGCCGAACAGCGCGCACAGCCTGTCCTCGGCCGGGATCTGGTCGCCCGTTGCCCATTCGCCGCCCTTGACGATCGCGCGGATCGCTTCCTCGACCTGATACCAGAGCGGCTCCGGCCTTCTGCGGTCAGGCTGCTGAAAGCTCGCTTCGCTCATCGCACCTGCCTCCACCCTTCCCCCACACGGCCGGCCAGCGCCGCGCCGACCAGTCCCGCTCCCGGGCCGAACAGGCCGGGCCGGATCTCGATGCCGCGCAGATGCGAAGGCAACTGGCGGCGCAGCGCCGCCAGCAGCGGCGGCCGCATCACGTCCAGCGCCTCGGCCAGCCCGCCTGAGATCAGCACCGCCTGCGGATCGAGCAGCGCCACCGCACCGGCAAGTGCGGTGCCGAGCTGGCGTGCCGGCACTTCAAGCAAGGTCTGCGCGGCGAGTTCGCCTGCGCGGGCAGCGGCGATCAGCCGGCGGCCGTCGGCGAGCCCGATCTGGCCGGCAAGCGCATCGAGCGCCCGACCGGAAGCGATACGCTCCAGCCAGCCGCTGCGTTCCGCGCCATGGTCCTTGATGTCGGCGCAGGCCCAGCCGAAGGAGCAGGCGCCGCCATGCGCGCCGGCAACGATGCGGCCATTGGCCAGCACCGCCGAGCCGATGCCGGTGCCGATGGCCAGCAGGATCGCATCCGACATGCCTTTCGCGCTGCCTTCAACGGCTTCCGCCAGCAACGCGATCTGCGCGTCATTGCCAAGCGCGATGCGCAGGTTTGGAAACAGCGCCTGGAGATCGACGCCGTCGAGGAATGGCAGGTTCGGAATCCAGCGGCAGGCCGATCCCTCGACCAGCCCCGGCACGGCGATGCCAAGCGCCTCGACCGGACCGGCTTCCGCGCGCAGCGCGTTGATGCGAGCGACAAGAGCATCGAGGCTTGCCGGCGCCGGCTCACGGCTCAGCACCTTCAATGCGGCGATGTCGCCGGTCGAGATCGCGGCACGCAGATTGGTGCCGCCGAGATCGATGGCCAGAACTTGCGTCATCGGCTCGACCCTTTGCCGAACGGCGGCGAGAACAGGCCGCTGCCGGCATTCCAGGAATGCGACGCCGCCGCGAAAGCCTGGGCGTGGTGCGTGCCGCGCAGGCAGCCGCGCAGCCGGTAGAGCGCGCTGTAGTAATCGACATAGGGGAAGCTGCTCAGGCCACGCGCCAGCTCGTATTCCTTGACCGCCTCGTTCCAGGCCTCGAAGCCGTCGCTGACATCGACGAGATGCTCGGGGCGGAAACCGTCATCGTCCTCCCAGTTCTCGCCGAACAGGAGCAATTGGGGCGTGTGCGCCGCATGATCGCTGGCAATGGTCGGCAGGGCCGCGAAGAAGATTCCGGTCTGCGTCAGATGCGCGGTGGCGCGATGGTCCTTGTGCCAGCTGCCGTGCCAATGGGTGATGACGATTTCGGGCTTCAGCTCGCGAATGACGTCGCACACTTCCAGCGCCGTCTCGTCGTTGGAAGGCAAGAAGGCATCGCGCAGGCCAAGACTGCGCGAGGTGACGCCAAGACGCGCGGCCGCCCTGCCCGCTTCTTCTTCCTTCTGCACGCAATAATGCTCGGGGATGAGGCAGGGGTGCCCCTGTTCGCCCATGGTCAGATGCAGGAAGTTTACCGCGGCCCCGCGCTTGACGGCGGCCGCCGCCAACGGCCCGGCGATCACCTCGGCATCGAAGGCATGCGCGCCGATCACCAGGATGGAGTGTGCGGCGTAGATCCTGTCCTCGATCATTTCATCCCTCCCCCGGCGCCGACGCCTTCGCGAATCTGGCGGGCAAGTAGACAATACATGATCAGGATGGGCGCCATGGAGATCGCCAGCGAGGCGAACACCAGGCCCCAATCGGTGCGGAACTGGCCGACGAAGACGCTGATCGCCAGCGGCACGGTCTTGTAGCGATCGTCGAAGATGAAGATCAGCGGGAAGAAGAAATCGTTCCACACGGCGATTGCCGTGAAGATGGCGACAATCGACACCGCCGGCTTCACCATCGGCAAGATGATCTGGAACAGGATGCGAACCTCGCCGGCGCCGTCCATGCGCGCCGCCTCGTCGAGTTCGGAGGGTAAGACACGCATGAAATTGGCGAAGATGAAGACGGCGAAGGGAATGCGGATCGCCGAATAGACCAGGATCAATCCGGTCAGCGAATCCAGGAGGCCGAGATTGCGCATCAGCGTGAACAGCTCGACCGAGGCCAGCCGGATCGGCAGCATGATGCCGGACAGGAACAGGCCGAGCATGACGGCGTTCCAGCCGAGCCGGTAGCGGCTGAGCGGATAGGCGGCCATCGCCGAGACGACGATGGTGAGCACCACCGCTGCGCCGGTGACGATCAGGCTGTTGATGAAATTGTGGCCCAGATTGGCGCGCGTCCAGGCGTTGACGAAATTGTCGAGAGCCCAGCTCCGCGGCAGGCCAAGCCGGTTGTCGTAGATCTCGGCCGTGGTCTTGAAGCAGGAGACGACGAGAATGTAGAGCGGCAACAGTACGGCCGCCGTCCACGTGGCGAGCACCGTCCAACCCGGCAGCCGCGCCAGCTGCCGCGAGAGCGCCGGCCTCCCTGAAACCGCCAGCGCGCTCATAGCTGCACCGTGCGGCGGTCGAAGAAGCGCAGCATCATCAGCGTGCCGAGGCTGAGGATGAGGAACAGCATAGTGCCCAGCGCCAAAGCGAGACCAATATCGGTGATGCCGACAGCCCCCTCCGCGCCGAAGGCGAGCCGGTAGAAATAGGTCACCAGCGTGTCGGTCGAATAGCTCGGGTTGCCCTGCACACCCTGCATGACATAGACGATGTCGAACTGGTTGAAGGTGTTGATGAAGGACAGCGTCGTCAGCGTGCCTAGCGCCGGCATCAACAGCGGCAGCGCAATCGAGAACAGCATGCGCGCATTGCCGGCGCCGTCGAGCTTCGCCGCCTCGAAAATCTGGCCGGAAATCTGCCGCAGGCCCGCCGTGTAGATCAGCACCGGCAGGCCCATCCAGTTCCATGCGTCAACGGCGATCAGCATGGCGAGCGCGGCGTGGCTGTTGCCGAGCACGGTGAGGCTGCCCTGGTGCAGCCCGAGCCCGTTGAGAGCCCATTCAACGACGCCCCCCGGTGCCAACAGCAGCCGCCAGAGCGCGCCGACGATGACCGGGCTCAGCACCGCCGGGAAGAAGAAGACCGACTGGAAGAAGGAGGCACCTTTGTCGCGCAGGAACAGCAGCCAGGCAAACAAAAGCCCGATGCCGTTCTGGAAGACCATGATGCCGAAGAACCAGGCGGTGTTGTGCCAGAGCGCGCCATAGAGCCGCGCGCCGCTCGGGAAAACAAACAGCCGCGAGAAATTCGACAGGCCGGCGAATTCCGCCATGCGCAGCCCTTTCCAGACAAAGAAGCTACCCCATAGCGACATCGCCAGGGGATAGAGGACGAACAGGGCATAGACCGCCAGCGCCGGCAGGATGAACAGCACGGCCATGCGCTGCTGCGTGCGTTTCAGGCTGCTTGTGCGGCGAAGGGTGGTCATGCGCTGTTCGTGTCCGGACGAGGGGCCGGCGGCGATGCGGCCGGCCGGCTCCTTACTGTTTCGGCTTGAACCAGGTGGCGATGGCGACCTGCATGTCGGCCGCCAGTTTCTCCGGCGCGATGTTGCCCTCGACCATGTCGATGATCTCCGACTGCAGCACCGAAGAGGCCGTCGGCGACTGCCAGCGAAAGCCGACCAGCGTCAGATAGGGCGTCGAGTTCTTCGACATCGCCATCATCTCTGCCAACACCGGATCCTTCACCGTGACGTCGGTGCGGGCCGGCGGCCAGCCGAGCTCGTCGGCGAACATCTGCGCGAATTCGGCCGAGGCCATGAAGACCAGCACCTTGGTCGCGGCCTCCTTGTTTTGACTCTCCGAGACCAGGCCATAGGAGCCGTCGGAGAAGGCCGAGGTGTAGAGCTTTGCCCCGGCATCATCGGCCGGGAACGGGAAGATCGAGAATTTCAGCTTCGGGTTCTGCGCCTTGAAGCTGCCGTTCTCGAACGAGCCGCCGAGGAACATCGCCGCCTTGCCGCCAATGAACTGTTGCGTGGCGGTGGTGTAGTCGATGCCGGCGAAGCCATCAGGGAAATAAGGCTTCAGCTCGGCGAAGCGCTTCAGCGCCTTGACATAGCGCGGATCCTCGAAGGTCGCCTTGCCGGTCATCATCTCATCGTAGAAGCCCGGGCCGTAGACGGTCGGGCCGATGACGCCGACGCCGATCTCCAGCTCCCAGGCCGAGCCGTTGGCGCCGCCGGTGGCGATCGGCGTGATGCCTGCCGCCTTCAGCTTCTCGCAGGCGGCGACGAAATCCTTGTAGGTCTTGGGGATTTCGATGCCCTGGGCGGCGAAAATATCCTGGTTGTAGAAGACGCCCATCATCGGCACCGAATAGGGCACGCCATAAAGCTTGCCGTCGGTGCGGCCGCGCGCGCCGCCCAGCGCGGCGTCCGCCATGTTCTTCAATTCGGGCACGCTGTCGTCGAGCGCGTCGAGATAGCCGGCGTCGACGAAGGGCTGCAATTCACCATAGGCCTTGAGCTGGGCGATGTCGGGCCCGCGGCCGCCGCGCAGGGCGGTGCTCAGCCGGTTCTGGTAATCGGCGTCCGGTGTGAACTGGATGTTGACCTTGATGCCGGGGTTCTTGGCCTCGAAGGCGTCGAAGATGCGGCGCATCGCGGCCTCGTCCTCGGTGCGCCAGCTCCACAGTGTCACCGTGTTGTCGGCCCACGCCGGCAAGGTGGTGAAGACGCCGGCGCAGGCGGCGGCAAGGCCGCCGATCAGGCCGAGGGCGGCGCGCCGGTGAAGTGAAAGCATGCTCATTGCCAGTCTCCCATTGTTTTCTGTCCTTGGCGTCCCGCAGCGCTTCGACGCCGCAAGAGAGTCATTGGCTCCAGCAAAGTCATTATAACGACATAGCAGCGTTCGCAAGAGGTCTGGCGCACCTCCTGGGTGACCCCAACAAGGGGTAACTGGCGACTGGATTCCATCAATATATTGTTTTCAAATGATAAAACCGTCGAAAGCGACGAAGCAAAGAAACCTGAAACCGGTCAATGCAAAGCTTTTTCGCCGACAGGCTCTTGCGCCGCCGCCTTAAGTTGTCATAACGTCATTGTGATCGACAGGGAGGATGAGGAATGTCGTTTGCCTGGACTTCGAAACTGGCGCTGGCCGCGGGCCTGGCCATCCTGCCTGCCACGGCATGGGCGCAATCGGTCAACATCTCCTATTTGACGCACTGGTCGCCGGAGACGGTCGCGCTGCTGGAGGCTGCGGCCAAGGATTATGCCAAGGCCAATCCGGACGTCAGCGTCACCGTGCGTGCCGTTCCCTTTGGTGATCTCCTGACCACGCTGCGCTCGCAAGGCGGCGGCTCGGACGGGCCGACGATCGGCGGCATCTACGATCTGTGGCTGCCCGAACTCGCCCGCGACAAGCTGGTCGCGCCCGCGCCCGACGCGGTGGCCAGCGAGGTCAAGGGCGCGTGGCCGGCGGGCGTCACCAGCGCTGCCTCTGTCGGCGGCAAGCTCTACGGCATTCCCAACGAGATCGACGTCTATGCGCTGAACTACAACAAGGCGCTGTTCAAGCAGGCCGGCATCGCGGCGGCACCGAAAACTTGGGACGAGTTCAAGGATGCGGCCAAGAAGCTGACCAACAAGGAGGCCGGCCAGCAAGGTTTCGGTATGATCAACAGCTGGGCGGCCGGCGTGGTCCATCCCTTCGCTTCGCTGCTCGTCTCCAACGGCGGCGAGCTGGTCAGGGACGGCAAGCCGGCGCTGGACAGCCCGCAGGCGGCGCAGACCTTCCAGCTCTATGAGGACCTGATCAAGTCGGGCGCCAGCGTGCCGGCGATGGCGACGGCGGATGCCAACACCACGGGTCCGTTCCTAGACAATTTCGTCTCCGGCAAGACCGGCATGATCATCATGGCCAATTGGTGGGAGAGCGCGCTGAAGACCGGCATGGGCGATAAATTCGCGGACATCGCCACCGCGCCGATCCCGGTCGGCCCGAGCGGCGACAAGCCGCATTCGATCTCCTATTCCTGGATGACCGTGGTCGACGCCAATGCGGGTGCTGCCGAGCAAAAGGCGGCGTGGGAATTCCTGGCCTGGCTGAACAATCCGAAATCCGGCAAGAACGGCGCCTCGGCGATGTCCGACATCTTGATGTCGATGGGAATCCTGCCCTCGCGCCTGTCCGACATCGAGGCGCACAAGGACAAGCTCGGCTCGGAATTCCTCTCCGGCTATGTCAGCGTGCTCACCGATGCAAAGCCGTTCCCGGTGGTGCCGGGCGGACAGGAATTCTCGGAATCCCTGCAGCAGACGCTTGAGGCGTTGCAGTATGGCCAGGTCTCGGCCAAGGATGCGCAGGCGACGGCACAGGCCGACGCCACCTCGATCCTGGAGCGCGCCGCCAAATAATGATCCAGAGGTACCGTGCCTCGGCGGGCATCATGCTTGCGCCCGCCGTGACGCTGATCGGCATCTTCATCCTGTTGCCGATGCTGCTCACCGTCTGGCTGTCCTTTCAGGACTGGTCGACGCAGACGCCGTTTTCCAGCGCCAGCTTCATCGGCCTCGACAATTTCCGCGAGATTTTTGGGGACTCCTCGGTCGGACGCGATTTCAAAGGCGCACTCACCAACACCGCCATCTACACCGCGCTGTCCGTCATCCTCATCTTGCCGCTGTCGGTGGCCTTCGGCCTGATGGTCTACCAGCATGACGTCGCCGGCGGCACGGCGCTGCGGACGGTGCTGTTTTCCACCTACATGGTGCCGATGATCGCGGTGGCGCTGGTCTGGTCGAAGCTCTATTCGCCGAGCGAAGGACCGCTCAACCAGATGCTCGGCCTCATCGGCATCGGCCCGCAGCCCTTTCTGTCGTCGCCGCGCTCGGCGCTGGTCTCGATCGTCTTGCTCAATGTCTGGCAGCAGGTCGGCTATTTCACCGTGCTGGCGATCGCTGGCCTCACACAGATACCGGGCAGCCTCTACGAGGCGGCGAAGCTCGACGGCGCCAATCGCTTCGAGCAGTTCCGCTTCATCACACTGCCGCTGATGCGGCGCACGCTTTTGTTCAGCGCCGTCATCGCCATCATCAACGCCGTTCAGGTGTTCGAGCCGGTGGCGCTGATCACGCAAGGCGGGCCGGTCGGCTCGACCAATGTCCTCACCTACCACATCCGCCGCGTCGGCATCGAACGCGCGCAAGGCGGTCTGGGTTCGGCGATGGCGGTCATGCTGATGCTGTCGCTGATCGTCGTGGTCTGCGCGCTGTTTGCCCTCGCCAACCGGAAGGATCAGGAATGAGCGGGGGATCGTCGAGCCGGCTGTCGCGCATGCGTCCGTCCGGCCGCAAGGCGCTGCTAGCGACGCTGATGCTGCTGGTCGCCGTCGCCTCGGCCTTCCCGCTGGTATGGATGGTGCTGTCGAGCCTGAAAACCCCGGCCGAGAGCATGCAGGTGCCGCCGGTATGGATACCTCATACCCCGAGCCTCGACGCCTATGAAAAAGTTTCCGGCGTGGTCAATGTCGGCCGCTCGATGTGGAATTCCCTGGTCATCGCCACGTTCACCACCGCCGGCATCCTGATCACCAGCATGATGGCCGGCTATGCCTTCGCCAAATACCATTTCCCCGCCAAATCGCTTTTGTTTTCACTGCTGATCGCCACCATGTTCCTGCCGCCGATCGTGACGCTGATCCCGCTCTATCGCCTCGTCGGCTCGATCGGGCTCAATGCCAGCCTGGCCGGCATTATCGTGCCCAATCTCGCCAATGCCTTCGGCATCTTCCTGATGCGCCAGTTCATCGCTGGCGTGCCGGACGACCTCATCGACGCCGCGCGCATGGACGGCGCTTCGGAGTTGCTGATCCTGTTCAAGATCGTGGCGCCCAGCGTCGCTCCAGCGATCGCCGCACTCGCCCTGTTCGCCTTCGTCTACCATTGGAACAGCTATCTCTGGCCGCTGACCGTGCTGCAGGGCAATGCCAACGCCTACACAATCGTCATCAGCCTGAGCCGGCTCTTGAGCTACAATCGTGGCGCGGTGAATACCGGCCTGGTGATGGCCGGCGCGACACTGGCCGTGCTGCCGCCGCTCATCCTGTTCGTCTTGCTGCAGCGCTTCTTCGTCGATTCCATCGTCGGCTCGGCGATCAAGGGATAAGGCAATTCCAGGAAAAGCGTGGAGCGGTTTTCCGTCCGGATTTCACCAGGGCAGACCGACATAGTTCTCGGCGAGCGCGGTCGACGCGGCCCGTGAGTGCACGAGATAGTCGAGTTCGGCTTCCTGGATGCGCTGACCGAAATCGCCTGTATCGGGGAAGCGGTGCAGCATGGTCGTCATCCACCAGGAAAAGCGCACCGCCTTCCACACCCGCGCCAGCGCCCTTTGCGAATAGGCATCGATGCCTGTATGGGATTTCTCGGCGTAGAACTGGCGCAAGCCGGTAAAGAGATAGCGCACGTCGCTGGCGGCGAGGTTGAGGCCCTTGGCACCGGTCGGCGGCACGATGTGAGCGGCGTCGCCGACCAGGAACAGCCGGCCAAAGCGCATCGGCTCGGCAACGAAGGAGCGCAGCGGCGCGATCGACTTTTCGAAGGATGGCCCGGTGGTGACGCTTGCCGCCGTCCGTTCGGGCAAGCGGCGGAGCAGCTCGTCCCAGAAGCGGTCGTCGGACCAGGCCTCGACCCGGTCGTCCTGCGGGCACTGCACGTAGTAGCGGCTGCGATGCGTCGAACGCATCGAGCACAATGCAAAACCCCGCTCATGATTGGCGTAGACCAGTTCGTGATCGGCTGGCGGCACTTCGGCGAGCACGCCGAGCCAGCCGAACGGATACTGCCGCTCAAAGGTTTTCAGTGCGCGCTCCGGCGCCGATTTGCGGCTGACGCCGTGATAGCCATCGCAGCCGGCGATGAAATCGCAATCGATGCGATGGCTGACACCATCCTTGTCGTATGTGACGAAAGGCGCCTGGCCGTCGAAATCGTGCAGCGCGACATTAGCGGCCTGATAGACAGTGACGAGGCCAGCCGCCTCGCGCTTGTCCATCAAATCATGCGTCACTTCAGTCTGGCCATAGACGGTGACGTGCTTGCCGCCGGTGAGTGCGGCGAGATCGATGCGGTGCAGGCGCCCGTCGAAAGCCAGCGAAATGCCGGAATGCGGCAGGCCTTCTGCATGCAGCCTTGCGGCGGCACCAGCCTCTTCCAGCAGTTCCACCGTGCCCTGTTCGAGCACCCCTGCCCGCACGCGGCCAAGCACATGCTCGCGGCTCGATCGCTCGAGAATGACGGTCTCGACGCCGATGCCGGCCAGAAGCTGGCCAAGCAGCAGGCCGGAGGGTCCCGAGCCGATAATGGCGACCTGCGTGCGCATCAGTGACCGAGGCTTTCGATCTGTCCGGCCAGTTCAGCGGCGAGCCGCAACGACGCGGCGCCGGCGACGACCATCTGTGGCAGCAACAGCCATTCCAGCATCCAGGCCGCGCCCGAGCGCTCCTGTTCATGCACCAGTGCCTGATGCATGCCGGAAAGCTGCGTGGCGTTGAAGCGGGCGAGCGCCACCAGCGCCTCGGCCTTCACCGGGTTCTGCTTGTGCGGCATGGCCGACGAGCCGCCACCTCCGGAGAGCGTGATGTCGATTCCGCCCTGCGCCATCAGCGCGATGTCCTGGCCGAACTTCCCAAGGCTGCCGGTCAGCAGCGACAGGAAGCCGGCGAAGTCGGCGAGCGCGTCGCGCTGGCTCTGCCATTGCGGTGCATCGGAAAGGCCGAGTTTTGCGGCAAGCGCGGCGCGCACCGCCGGCCCCTTGTCGCCGAGCTTTTCCAGCGTGCCGGCGGCGCCGCCGAATTGTACCACCAGCAGGCGAGTGGACTGTTCCGATAGCCTCTCCTGATGCCTTTGCAGCGGCGCCCGCCACGCCATGATGCGATCCGCCACCTTGACCGGGATCGCCAGCTGCATGCGGGTCATGCCGGCCAGCGCCCTGCCGCCAAAGCGCTCCTCAAGCGAGGTGAGGCGCAAAACGGTTTCGGTCAGCAGCAGGCCGATATGCTCGACGATCGCTTTCAGCCGAAGCACCAGGCTCGTGTCGATGACGTCCTGGCTCGTGGCACCGAAATGCACCTTGTCACCATGCGGTTCACCGACCGCCACCCTGATCTGGCGCACCAGTTCCGGCAGCATGACGCCGTCCTTGGCGACACCCGCCCTGAGCAAGGCGGTGTCCGGCCGGAACGTGCCAAGCGCGGTCACAATCGCTGCCGCGGCATCCCTGCCGATGATCCCGTTTCGGGCCTCCGCTTCCGCCAGCGCACGCTCGAACGCCAGCGCCGCCTCGATTTCGGCCTCGACGGAAAAATGCCGCGATGCTTCCTCGTCACCGAGGAGAGCCGAGAGCAGCGGATGGTCGAAGGGCGATACGGTCATGTCTTGCTTCTCCTGACCATCAACTGTCGAAGAAGACCGTTTCCTTCTCCCCCTGGAGATGGACATCGAAGACGTAAGCGTTGCCCTGGCGCTCGGCGATCAAAGTCGGCACGCGGACGCGGTGCTCGATGCGCGCCAGGATCGGATCCTCGCCATTGGCCTTTTCCTCGTCGGAGAAATAGAGCCGCGTGTGCAGGCCGAGATTGATGCCGCGCGCGACGATCCACAGTGTGACGTGGGGCGCCATCAGCCTTCCATCCCGGAACGGCACGCGGCCGGGCTTGATCGTCTCGAATGCACAGACGCCGGTTTCCATGTCGGTCGGGCGGCGGCCCCAGCCGAGGAAGTTCGGATCGGCCGCGCCGCGCATCTCAGCAGGCGAATTGTAGAGCCCATTCGCGCCCGCCTGCCAGATCTCGATCAGCGCATCCTTGAGCGGCGTGCCGGTGCCGTCGAGCACCCGGATTTTGAGACCGATGCGCTCGCCTTTGGTCCTATCGTTGACCATGGTCGAGCCGAGATCGGTCGCATAGACGCCACTGATGCCGCAGAAGTTGGGCGTCAGCCCGATATGGACGTAGGGTCCGGCGGTCTGCGAGGGGCTCTCCCTGAGCCGGTCGAGCGACTGGGCCATCAATTGCCCTCCAGCTTGTCTTCGAACAGCGAGGAGCGGCGCCCGCGCAGCACGACGTCGAACTTGTAGGCAAGCGCGTCCATCGGGATGGTCGCCTGCGTGTCTAGGATTGCGGTCAGCGCCTCTATGGCCGCCTTGTCGGCGATGCCGCGCACGATCGGGCATTTCCAGATCAGCGGGTCGCCCTCGAAATACATCTGCGTGATCAGTCGCTGCGCGAAGCCGTGGCCGAAAACCGAGAAATGGATGTGCGCCGGGCGCCAGTCATTGGGACCATTCGGCCAGGGATAGGGTCCGGGCTTGACGGTGCGGAAGGCATAGCCACCATCCTCGCCTGTAATGGTGCGGCCGCAGCCACCGAAATTCGGGTCGAGCGGCGCCAGATAGCCGTCCTTCTTGTGGCGGTAGCGGCCGCCGGCATTGGCCTGCCAGAATTCGATGAGCACGCCGGGAACGCCAACACCTCGCTCATCGAGCACACGCCCATGGACGATGATGCGTTCGCCGATGGCGCTCTCGCCCGGCCTGGCGAAATTATGGATCAGGTCGTTGTCGAGCTCACCCAGCATGGCATGGCCGAAGACCGGTCCGGCTATTTCCGACAGCGTATTGTCGAACGAGAGCAGGGCCTTCTGCGGCGAGCGCAGCACCGAACTCTTATAGGCCGGCGTCAGCGCCGGAGGATGCCATGTCCGGTCGCGCTGGAAGAAGGCGCCGGTCTCGGGCTTCCGGTTCGAGCCGGACTCAGAGGGCATTGTCGGCTCCGTCCATTTCCGAAAACACGTCCTTGGCTATTCTGAAGGCACGGTTGGCGGCCGGCACGCCGGCATAGATGGCGACATGCAGGAACGCCTCGCAGATATCGTCGCGCGTCGCACCGGTGTTGGCGGTGGCGCGCACATGCAGGGCGACCTCCTCATCATGGCCAAGTGCCGCCAGCAGCGCCAGCGTGACGATCGAGCGCTCGCGCTTGCTGAGGCCCGGCCGGGCCCACACAGTCCCCCAGGCTGCCTCGGTGATCAGTTCCTGGAAGGGTTGATCGAAATCGGTGGCGGCGACCTCGGCCCGATCGACATGCCGATCGCCGAGCACCGCGCGCCGCACCGCGAGGCCAGTGCGATATCTGGCTGCGTTGCCGGGGACTTCATCCATGGTTTTCTGCTCCAGGGGCAAGCGATGCGACAAAACCGCGGATCAGCGCGGTGAGCGCTTCAGGCTGTTCGACGCAGGGAATATGTCCAGCGTCGCGGATGATCTCGAAACGCGAACCGGGGATCAGAGCGGCCAGCGATCGGACGAGAGCGGGCGGCGTCGAGCCGTCCTGGTCACCGACGACGCAGAGCGTCGGCACCGCGATGCGGCGTGCTGCGTCGGTAAAATCGGCGGCGCGGATGGCTGCGCAAGTCCCGACGTAACCGGCGACAGCCTGCCGGGTCATCATGTTCCAATAGCCGTCCAGCTCGGCCACCCGCGCGGTGTGGAAGGCGGGAGTGAACCACAGTTTGAGCACGCCATCGGCGATGGCCTGGATGCCCTTGCGTTCGACGACCGCGATGCGTGTGTTCCAGCTCTCATTGGTACCGATCTTGTGGGCCGTGTCGCACAGGATCATGGCCTCGACGATCCCGGGGCGCCTGGCGTAGAGCCCTTGCGCGATCATGCCGCCGACCGAAAGGCCGCACAGCACGACCTTCTTCAAGCCGAAATGATCGATGAGCCCCGAGAGATCGTCGACATGATCGTCGATCGACTTGATCTCGCCTATGTCGGACAGCCCGTGGCCGCGCTTGTCATAGACCAGCAAGGGCATGTCCCCCTCGAGCGCCGAGACGATTTCGTCCCAGATGCGGAAGTCGGTGCCGAGCGAATTGATGAACACCACCGTTGGCGTCCTGCTGTTCGCCTCGACATAACGGTGATGCAGCGTGATGCCGCCAAGGGTGACGAATGGCACGATTTCAATCCTCCATCTCCACATTGCACAAGGCATTTGGTTCGGTAAAATGATATTTTGCGCCATTTCATTAACTCGGGGGTTATCAAATCCATGGCCGAGAGCCGCATCCGCTTTCGTCATCTGCAGGCCTTCCTGGAGGTCGCGCGGCAGGGCAGCGTGGCCCGCGCCGCCGATTTCCTGCATGTCAGCGCGCCGGCGGTGACCAAGACGTTGCGTGAGCTGGAAGAGGCGCTCGGTGTCGCCGTTGTCGAGCGTGACGGGCGCGGTATCCGGGTCACAAGGCTTGGCGAGATCTTCCTCAGCCATGCCGGTTCGGCGATCACGGCGTTGAAGCGCGGCGTCGATTCGGTTCGCCAGGACGGCGCCATCAACCGCCATCCGATCCGCATCGGCGCGCTGCCGACCGTGTCGGCCAAGGTCATGCCGCAAGCGATGAGCCTGTTCCTGACGGAAAATACGGGCGCTGCGCTCAAGATCGTCACAGGCGAGAATGCCGTGCTGCTCGAACAGTTGCGCACCGGCGCGCTCGATCTCGTCGTCGGACGGCTGGCAGCCCCCGAGAACATGACCGGCTTCTTCTTCGAACATCTCTATTCCGAACAGGTGCTGTTCGTGGTGCGGGCCGGACATCCGCTGCTCGAACCAGGAGCGGACATCTTCGCCAGCCTCGACGACTTCCCGGTGCTGATGCCGACCCGGGAATCCGTCATCCGCCCCTTTGTCGATCGCCTGTTCATCACCAACGGCATGACAGCGCCGGCGACCGAGATCGAAACCGTCTCGGATTCGTTTGGCCGCTCCTTCATGCGGCAGAGCAATGCGGTGTGGATCATTTCGGCCGGCGTGGTTGCCAACGAGATCGCCAGCGGCGCCTTCGTCGCCCTGCCGGTCGACACCGAGGAAACCAAGGGGCCGGTCGGCCTGACGATGCGCACCGATACGGCGCCATCGCCAGCCTTCACCATCCTGCTGCAGACGATTCGCGAGGCGGCAAGGCCGGGCAAGTGAGGCGTCGGACCATTCGGACCGCGCTCCGTCTTTGCCGGGAAATCCCCTAACCCAGAGGTTAATGAAACACCGCAAAATATCATTTTACCGAACCAAAACGCTGGTGCACTGTGCCGATGGAGGAGCCACAGAGGGAGGAACGCATGACCCATTCTATCGGCAGCAAATCCAGCATCAGCGACATTTCGCGACGCCAGTTCGTCGCCACCTCGATCGCCGGAGGCGCGGCGCTCGCACTCGGCGGCAGGAGCGCTTTCGCCCAGGCAGGCGAAACGCTCAAGGTCGGCTTCGTCAGCCCGCGCACCGGGCCGCTGGCAGGCTTCGGCCAGACCGACGGCTATGTGCTCGACCTTGCCCGCAAGGCGCTGGCCGGCGGAATTGAGATCGGCGGCAAGAAGTACAGCGTCGAAATCCTCGACCAGGACACGCAGTCCGATCCCTCCCGCGCCGGCCAGCTCGCCAAGGATCTGATCAACAACCAAGCCATCGACCTGATGCTGGCGGTGTCGACGCCCGAGGTGATCAACCCGGTGGCCGATGCCTGCGAGGCCGCGGGGGTGCCCTGCCTGTCGACCGTCATGCCGTGGGAGGCCTGGTATTTCGGCCGTGGCGCGAAACCCGGCGCACCCTCGCCGTTCAAATGGACCTATCATTTCGGCTTCGGCGTCGGCGAGTTCTTCAAGACCTATATTTCGCAATGGAACCTGATCGAGACCAACAAGAAGGTCGGCGTCATGTATCCCAACGACGCCGACGGCAACGCCATCCGCGCCAATCTGGCGCCGCTGCTGGCCAAGCAAGGTTTCACCATCGTCGATCCCGGCGCCTACGAGACCGGCACCACCGACTATTCCTCGCAGATCGCGCTGTTCAAGCAGGAAGGCGTCGAGATCTTCAATTCATTCCCGATCCCGCCTGACTTTGCCGCCTTCTGGCGCCAGGCGGCACAGCAGGGGCTGATCAAGCAGATCAAGATCGCCCAGGTCGCCAAGACAGGCCTATTCCCGTCCGATATCGAGGCGCTCGGCGACCTCGGCATGAAGATTTCGAGCGCCGCCTATTGGCACAAGGCCTTCCCCTACAAGTCGCCGCTGACTGGCGTTTCGGGAGCCGAGCTCGCCGACGGCTACGAGGCAGCGAGCGGCAAGCAGTGGACGCAGCAGCTCGGCGCCTCGATGTCGCTGCTGGACGCCGGCTTCGAAGCGCTGAAGGCCAGCACCGACGCCAAGGACAAGGCGGCGGTGGCCAAGGCGCTGAGCACGCTGAAGACCGAGACCATGATCGGCATGGTCGACTTCACCAGCGGCCCTGTCGCCAATGTCTCGCCCGGCCCGATCATCGGCACGCAGTGGGTGGCCGCCAAGGAAGGCAGCAAATTCCCGCTCGACTATGTGGTGACCGAAAACGCCACCGATCCGAAGGTGCCTGTCGAAGCCAAGCTCCAGCCTTACAACGGCTGATGGACCGCAGACGAGG
The DNA here is from genome assembly GCF_006441315.1 of Mesorhizobium sp. B2-4-19. Classification (NCBI taxonomy): domain Bacteria; kingdom Pseudomonadati; phylum Pseudomonadota; class Alphaproteobacteria; order Hyphomicrobiales; family Phyllobacteriaceae; genus Mesorhizobium; species Mesorhizobium sp. B2-4-19. Next base: position 529,454 of record NZ_VFUV01000001.1, read on the forward strand.
TGGTGACCCATCCGCAACAACAGGCTGTTCTCGTTGCCGCCGGCATCCACAAGCGCTTCGGTGCGCTTGTGGTGCTGGATGCGGTCGATTTCGCCATGGCGGCCGACGAGGCGGTCGGCATTGTCGGCCCGAACGGCGCCGGCAAGACGACGCTGCTCAGCGTGCTTTCCGGCGCCTTTCCGCCGAGTGCGGGCACTGTCAGATTCAAAGGCGATGACGTGACGTCCTTGCCGGCGACGCAGCGTTGCCGGCTCGGGCTGGTGCGCACGCATCAGGTGCCCAAACCGTTCAGCGGCATGACCACTTTCGAGAATGTCTTCGTCGCGGCCTCGCACGGCGCCGGGCTCGGGCGGGACGAGGCCTATGAGGAGGCGCTCGGCTCGCTGAAGCTGTGCGGCATGCTTGATATTGCCAACCGCCGCGCCGAGACGCTCGGACTGCTCGACCGCAAGCGGCTGGAACTGGCGCGCGCGCTGGCGGCAAGGCCGACGCTGCTGCTGCTCGACGAGATCGGCGGCGGCCTGACCGACGGCGAAGCCGGTGAGCTCGTCGACACGATCAAGGAATTGCGCCGCCGCAAGATCGGCATCGTCTGGATCGAGCACATCGTCCACATCCTGCTGCAAGTGGCCGAACGGCTGATCTGCATGGATGCAGGAAAGATCATCGCCGACGGCGAGCCGCAAGCTGTCATGGCCGATCCGGAGGTCGTGCGCGCCTATCTCGGCGGAGGCCCGAAATGAGCCTGCTGTCGGTTGACGATCTCGTTGTCCGCCATGGCCTGCTGCAGGCGGTGCGCGGCGTCAGCTTCAGCATCGAACGCGGCGAGACGCTGGCGCTGGTCGGCGCCAACGGCGCCGGCAAGACCACGCTGCTCAGGGCAATTGCCGGCGCGCACCAGCCGGCGGCCGGCCGCGTGCTGCTGGACGGCGCCGATCTTACCAACGTGCCGTCGCACAGGCGCGTCGGCATGGGCATCGCGCTGGTGCCGGAAGGGCGAAAACTCTTCGTGCAGATGACGGTCGAGGAGAACCTTCTGCTCGGCAGAACCGCCGGCCGGCCGGGCGAGTGGAGCGTCGACAGGGTGCTCGACATGTTTCCCAATCTGAAGCCGCGCCGCCATGCCAAGACGGGCCATCTCTCAGGCGGCGAGCAGCAGGCGACGGCGATCGGCCGGGCGCTGATGGGCAACCCGGACGTGCTTTTGCTCGACGAGGTTTCGCTCGGCCTGTCGCCGCTGATCGTCGACCGTGTCTACGCGGCCCTTCAGGGGCTGATCGCTTCCGGCACGACGATCATCCTGGTCGAGCAGGACCTCAACCGCGCGCTGTCTGTCTCCGACAGGGTGATCTGCATGCTCGAAGGGCGCGTGGCGCTCGAAGGGCCGAGCAAGGCGGTGTCGCGCGACGAGGTGACGAAAGCTTATTTCGGCCTGCACCGGAAAAGTCCCGGGAGCGTTCCGGCATGAGCAACCAGATCATCCAGGGCATCCTGCTCGGTGGCTACTACGCGCTGGTCGCCTGCGGCCTGTCCTTCATGTTCTCGGTGATGCGCATCATCAACCTCGCCCATGGCAGCCTTGCCGTGTTCGCGGCCTTTGCGCTGTGGTGGCTCGCCTCGCGGTTCCATATCCCGCCGTTTGTCGGCCTGCTGATCGTGCTGCCGCTGATGGCGGCGATCGGCTGGGCGCTTCAGCGTTTCCTGCTCGAACGCAGCGCGCGTGGCGGTGCGCTGCTGCCGATCCTGACCACGTTTGGGCTGGCCATTGTCATCGACAACATGCTGTTCGAGCAGTTCGGCGCCGACACGCGTTCGCTGGCGCCCTATATCGGCAGCCTGTCCTATGATTCCTGGGAATGGCCTGGCGGCATCTATGTCGGCAAGCTCGCCGTGATCATGTTCGCCACCGCCGTGATCCTGCTGGGCGGGCTGCAGCTGTTCCTCACCCGCACCCGGCTTGGCCGCTCGATCCGCGCCACCTCGGAAGATCCCGATACGGCGGGCCTGGTCGGCGTCGATGCGCGCCGCGCCAATGCCATCGCTGCTTCCATCGCCATGGTCACGGTCGGCCTTGCCGGCGCGTTCCTGGGCATGCGCGCCACCTTCGATCCCTATGCCGGCGCGCCGCAACTGCTGTTCGCTTTCGAGGCCGCTGTGATCGGCGGCGCCGGTTCGCTGTGGGGAACGCTGGTCGGCGGCATCGTGCTGGCGCTTGCACAGACACTCGGTGCGCAAGTGCATCCGCAAGGCTTTCTGATCGGCGGCCATGCCGTATTCCTCGTCGTGCTGTTCGTGCGGCTGTCCACGTCGGGCCTTGGCCTGCGCGGCCTGTTGCGCCTGCCTTCGCGGAGCGCGTCATGAGTGCCGTTTCGTCCTCGCCGGTCATCGAGCGCGGCACGACGACGTCGCGGATCGCGGCGATTGCGGTCGCTGTCATCATCGCGCTGCTCGCCATCGCGCCGCAGTTCCTCTCGGCGGGCGCGGTCGACCGCATGACGGCATTGTTCATCTATGTGATCCTGGCGGCGATGTGGAACGCACTGGCCGGATTCGGCGGCCTGGTTTCCGTCGGCCAGCAGGTGTTCTTCGGGCTCGGCGCCTATTTCGCCATCCGGCTGGCCGATGCCGGCCTCAACCCTTTCGCCTCGCTTTTCGTGTCGGCGATCGTTGTCGGCGTTGTCTCCTGGCCGCTGTCGTTGTTCATGCTGCGGCTGAGGAACGGCGAGTTCGCCATCGGCATGTGGGTGATCGCGGCGCTGACGCATCTCCTGGTCAATCTCGACCGGCTGGTGCAAGGCGAAACCGGCACGTCGCTGATCTCGCTCAACGTCTACGATGCCGGCACCAGACGGGTGGCGATCTACTGGCTGGCGCTGGGCTCGATGACCGCCCTGCTCGGCATTCTGTTCGGCTTGCTGCGCGGCAGCACGGGTGCCGCCATCCGCGCCATCCGCGACAATGAGGAAGCCGCCGCCTCGGTCGGCGTGCGCGTCACCGGCACCAAACGGCTTTTGTTCGTGCTTGCCGCCTTCGGCATCGGCGTTGCCGGGGCGCTGTGGCTGGCGACCTCCATCACCTTCCAGCCGAAAACCTACTTCAACGTCCAGTGGACCGCCTACATGATCTTCATGGTGCTGGTCGGCGGCATCGGAACGTTCGAGGGCGCCATCCTTGGCGCGCTGGCGTTCTTCCTCATCGAGACCTGGTTCGGCGGCACCGGCGTCTGGTACCTCGTCGGCCTCGGCGCCACCGCGGTGCTGTTCTCGCTGTTCCTGCCGCGCGGCCTGTGGGGGACGATCGAGGAGCGCTTCGGCTTGCGCCTGCTGCCGGTCGGCTACCGTGTCAGGCTTCCGGAAAATGCTCCGGCCGGTGACGGCACCGCCCCCTCGCCGGAGCGAACCACACTTGATCAGGAGAAGGCATGACCATGCTTTTCGGCAAGACGATCCTCATCACCGGCGTTGCTTCCGGAATCGGCGCCCGCACGGCGGAACTCGCCGGCCAGCTTGGCGCGGACGTGATCGGCGTCGATGTACGCGAGCCGGCGGCAGCGGTGGGCAGTTTCGTCAAGGCCGATATCTCGTCGAAGGCCGGCGTCGACGAGCTGGTCGCGCGCCTGCCGCAGCGCATCGATGCGCTCTGCAATGTCGCCGGCCTCTCCGGCAACACCGGCGCGGTGTCGACGCTGGCCGTCAATTTCTTCGGGCTGCGGGCGCTTTCGGAAGGGCTTGCGCCCAAACTTCGCGAAGGCGGCGCCATCGTCAATGTCGCCTCGATCGCCGGCTACGGCTGGCGCGCCAATCTCAACCGAGCGGCCTCGATGGTCGGCATCGAGGGTTTCCCGGATGTCGCCAAGGTGGTCGCCGACCATGCGGTCAGGAACGAGGAAGGCTATCCCGTCTCGAAGGAACTGCTCCTGCTGTGGACCTTTCGCGCGGCGCACCAGGATCTGTTCAAACGCCGTGGCATCCGCGTCAATGCGGTGAGCCCGGGACCGGTCGAGACGCCGATCCTGAAACAGTTCCGCACCGTGCTTGGCGATGCCCGCGTCGACAGCGACATTGCCAGGGTCGGACGGGCCGGCACATCGGGCGATATAGCGCCTGTCGTGCTGTTCCTATGCTCGGACGGCGCGCGCTGGGTCAACGGCGCCAACGTGCCGGTCGACGGCGGCCTCGAAGCATCGATCAACGCCGAAGTGCTCGGCTTCTAACCGCGAAGCTCCAGACGGAGCGAGGGAGACAATCATGGATATCGGACTTTTGATCGACGGCGACAAAAGGGATGCGTCCGGCGCGGCCGCCTACGAGCGCATGGACCCGTTCACCGACAAACTGGCAACGCGCGCTGCCGCTGCCAGCGTTGCCGACGCCAATGCCGCGGTCGACGCCGCTGCAACCGCCTTTACGACCTGGTCGAAGACCGGGCCTGGCGAGCGCCGTGCCTTGCTGTCAAAGGCGGCCGACGTCATGGCCTCCAAGGTCGGCGAATTCACCAAATTGATGATGGAAGAGACCGGCGCAACCGGCCCCTGGGCCGGTTTCAACGTCATGCTGGCGGCCAACATGCTGCGCGAGGCGGCGGCCATGACGACGCAGATTTCGGGCGAGATCATCCCTTCCGACAAGCCGGGGACGCTCGCCATGGCGATCCGCCAACCGGCTGGCGTGTGCCTCGGCATCGCGCCGTGGAACGCGCCGGTCATTCTCGGTACCCGCGCCATCGCCATGCCGATCGCCTGCGGCAACACGGTAGTGCTGAAGGCCTCCGAAATGTGCCCGGGCACACACCGGTTGATCGGTCAGGTGCTGGTCGAGGCCGGCCTGCCCAAGGGCGTCATCAATGTCGTCACCAATGACCCCAAGGATGCCGCTGCGATCGTCGAGGCGCTGGTCGCGCATCCCTCGGTCAAGCGCGTCAACTTCACCGGCTCGACCAAGGTCGGGCGCATCATCGCCGAGCTTGCCGGGCGGCATCTGAAGCCGGCGCTGCTCGAACTCGGCGGCAAGGCGCCGCTGCTGGTTCTGGACGACGCCGACATCGACGCAGCGGTCAATGCGGCGACCTTCGGCGCCTTCATGCATCAGGGCCAGATCTGCATGTCGACCGAGCGGCTGATCGTCGATGAGAGGATCGCCGACGAATTCGTTTCCAAGCTGGCCGCCCGCGCGTCGAGCCTGCCGGCCGGCGATCCGCGTGGCCATGTCGTGCTGGGCTCGCTGATCAGCAGCCAGGCGGCCGACAAGATGGAGGAGCTTGTCGCTGACGCCGTCGCCAAGGGCGCCAAGCTTGCCGCCGGCGGCAAGCGTACTGGCACCGTTGTCGAGGCAACGCTGCTCGATCATGTAACGCCTGCCATGCGCGTCTATGCCGAAGAATCCTTCGGGCCGGTCAAGCCGGTGATCCGGGTGAAGGGCGAGGACGAGGCGGTGCGTGTCGCCAACGACACGGAATACGGCCTGTCGTCGGCGGTGTTCAGCCGCGACATCAAGCGTGCCATGGCGGTCGCCGCGCGCATCGAGGCCGGCATCAGCCACATTAACGGCCCGACCGTCGGCGACGAGGCGCAGATGCCGTTCGGCGGCGTCAAGGGCTCGGGCTATGGCCGCTTCGGCGGCAAGGCCTCGATCGCCGAATTCACCGATTTGCGCTGGGTGACGATCGAGGATCCCGGCCAGCACTATCCGTTCTGAGCCGGCTCGTCTCGCGATCGGCAATACGGATCAAACGGCCAGGGACGGCGTGAAGCGAACGCTGGCGGATCGCATCAGACCGGGCGCCAGTACGATGCAGCCAGTGTCGATGCCGCCGCCCGCGTGGTTGAAGGCATCCGTGATGTTGCTGACCGGCTCGGCGCAAAAGAACGGCTCGCCGGGCGGCGTGTAGAGAACAAGGAAATCGAGCGGCGCCTCGGCCTCGATGTCCAGTCGCCATCCGTGTTCGGGCCAGGAGATCCGGGCGCGGCGCGCCCATCCGGTGAAGACCGTGTCGAAGTCCACTTCCGATACGTCGAAACCGATGGACGGGTCGGCTCCTGCCGGCGGCAGGACATGCCGGGCGGGCAGGACCTCCCTGTCCGTCTCCCACATGCCGGATACCGGCGCCTGGACATGCGCCCACGGCGTCGACGGGAAATAGGGATGGAGGCCGAAGCCAACCGGCATCGGTGCGTCCGACAGGTTGCGTACCTTGATGGTCACGCAAAGCCTGCCGTCAGCCAGCGTTATCTCTTGCTCGGCTTCATAGCTCCACGGCCAGGAATCGGCGGCGTGGCGATAGCGCAGGACGATCATGCCGGCTTCATGCCTGACGACCACCCAAGGCCGACGCCAGCCATGACCATGCTCGTGATGAGGATCGTCGGCAGTCGTCGGAAGCCGGACGGTACGTCCCGCGAACTCGAACCGGCCGCCCCTTATGCGATTGGAATAGGGAACGAGCGGGAAGCAGGCCATGGCGCCAACATCGCGGCTACTGATCGCCGCCGGATCGGCCGGGCGCAGCCAATCCACAGCGGCGCCATCTTGCCACCATCGATACGACGCCAGCGCACCGCCAGCGGCCGGAGCAATGTCGACCGTCGCGATGCCGTCGCTGATCGAAACCAGTTCCGTGTGCTGCGCGGCAATGGCAGCGAAATTCTTTGTCATAGGCGCTCCCCCGTCCCTTGACTCCAATCGCAATGACGATAAGACATATCATATGAATAGTATGAAGAATAAGAAATCTTTTAGCATGGCACGGACGTCGCGGGTTGCCGTGGCGGTTTCCAGCGGCTCCACCGCATTGCACGCGACGGTCGTCGAGCAGATCGGCCTGCGCATCGTGCAGGGCGACTTCCTGCCCGGCGAGGCGCTGCCCAATGCCGACGATTCCAGCGAGATGCTGGGGGTCAGCCGCACGGTGCTGCGCGAGGCCATCAAGGTTCTGGCTGGCAAGGGGCTGGTCGAATCCCGGCCGAAGACCGGCACACGGGTGCGCCCACGCTCCGACTGGAATTTCCTTGATCCGGACGTGCTGTCATGGCGCTACGCCGGCGGTGTCAGCGCCGACGATGTGCGGGCGCTGTTCGAACTGCGCCGCGCCATCGAACCGATGTCGGCAGCACTTGCCGCCCAGCGCGCGACGCCGGCACAGATTGCCGAGATCCATGCGGCACTCGCCGAAATGGAAGCGATGAGCGACGATGGCGACCGCTTCGCCAAGCCCGATCTGGTGTTCCACCAGACCATCCTGCGCATGACCGGCAATGAGCTGATCGGCTCGCTGGCGGCACTGGTCGAAACGGCGCTGGTGATGAGCTTTCGCCTCTCCAACGACAATCCGGAAGGCCAGCGCCATTCCTTGCCGCTGCATCGCGAGGTGGCCGAGAAGATCGCCGCCGGCGACGCCGCCGGCGCGCAGAAGGCACTGCTGGTGCTCATCGACAATGCCGAGGACGACGTGCGCCGCAGCGTCGAGAACCGCAACAGACGCCGCCAGGATCGGGGCCAGCAATCGTGACCGAGACCAAACGCAAACTGCGGTCCGAAGCCTGGTTCGGCGGTGAAGGCAAGAACGCCTTCATGCACCGCAGCTGGATGAAGAACCAGGGCATCCCGGCCGACGCCTTCGACGGCCGCCCGGTGATCGGCATCTGCAACACATGGTCGGAACTGACGCCGTGCAATGCGCATCTGCGGGCGCTGGCCGATCACGTCAAACGCGGCGTCTACGAGGCCGGAGGCCTGCCGCTCGAGTTTCCTGTCATGTCACTGGGCGAAAGCAACATGCGCCCCACCGCCATGCTGTTTCGCAACCTGGTCAGCATGGATGTCGAGGAATCCATCCGCGGCAACCCCATCGACGGCGTCATCCTGCTGGTGGGCTGCGACAAGACCACGCCGGCGCTCTTGATGGGCGCCGCCTCTTGCAATTTGCCGACCATCACCGTTTCCGGCGGGCCGATGCTCAACGGCAAGTTCCGTGGGCAGGATATCGGCTCGGGTACCCATGTCTGGAAATTCGCCGAGGAAGTGAAGGCCGGCCGCATGCCGGTCGCCGACTTCCTCGCCGCAGAACAGGGCCAGAGCCGGTCGGCCGGCAGTTGCATGACCATGGGCACGGCCTCGACCATGGCCAGCATGGTGGAAGCGCTCGGCATCGGCATGCCGGACAATGCCGCGATCCCGGCCGTGGATTCGCGCCGTAGCGTGCTCGCCCAGATGGCCGGACGCCAGATCGTCGATCTGGTCCGCAGGGACGTGAAGATTTCGGACATTCTCACAAAGCAAGCGTTCGAGAACGCCATTCGCGTCAATGGCGCGATCGGCGGCTCGACCAATGCGGTGCTGCATCTGATCGCCATCGCCAACCGGGTCGGTGTCGATCTCAGCCTCGAAGACTGGGACCGCCTTGGCCGCGACGTTCCAACCATTGTCGACCTGATGCCGTCGGGCCGGTTCCTGATGGAAGATTTCTACTATGCCGGGGGGCTGGCTGCGGTCATGGCGTCGCTTGATGAAGTGGGGCTTCTTCATCGCGATGTCATGACCGTCAGCGACAAGACGATCGGCGCGTTGATCGACGGCGCGCCCAACTACAACCGCGAGGTTATCCGGCCGCTGAGCGAACCGTTGACCGAGCAAGGCGGCATCTCGATCCTGCGCGGCAATCTGGCGCCCAATGGCGCGGTCATCAAGCCGTCGGCGGCAACGCCGGAACTGATGCAGCACCGCGGCAAGGCGGTCGTGTTCGAGAACATCGAGCATTACTACGCCCGCATCGACGATCCGGAGCTGGATATCGACGCCTCCTCGGTGATGGTGCTGAAGAATTGCGGGCCGCGCGGCTATCCCGGCATGGCCGAGGTCGGCAACATGCCGCTGCCGGCGAAGCTGCTCAAGCAGGGCATCTCCGACATGGTGCGCATCTCGGATGCGCGCATGAGCGGCACCGCCTACGGCACGGTGGTGCTGCATGTCGCGCCGGAGGCCGCGGCCGGTGGCGCGCTGGCCTTGGTGCGCGACGGCGATCTCATCGAGCTCGATGTCGCCGGCCGCCGGCTTGAACTGCTGGTATCGGACGAGGAGTTGGCGATCCGCCGCCGCGACTGGAAGCCGCCGGCGCCGCCTGAAGGCGGCTATCAGAGCCTCTATGTCGAGCGCGTGCTGCAGGCCGACAAGGGCTGCGATTTCGACTTTCTCGTCGGCCGGCGCGATGCCGGCATCCCCCGGCATTCCCATTAGAGAGGCGCGCGATGACGGATGAAATCGGCTACGCCATCTACCCAAGCCTCAAGGGCCGCAGCGTTTTCATAACCGGCGGAGGCAGCGGCATCGGCGAAAGCCTGGTGCGCCACTTCTGCGCGCAACGCAGCCGCGTCGCCTTCGTCGATCTGGCGGAGGAGCCTTCCAGGCATCTGGTCGAGGCGATCGCGGCCGAAGGACACCCAGCGCCGCTGTTTATTCCGTGCGATCTGCGCGATGTCGAGCAGCTGCAGGCGGCAACCGCGCAGGCGATGCGGCACAATGGCCCGATCCAAGTGCTGTGCAACAATGCCGGCAACGATGATCGCCATCAGACCAAGGACGTGACGGTGGCCTATTGGGACGACCGCATGGCGGTCAATCTGCGCCACCAGTTCTTCGCCGCGCAGGCGGTGCGACCGCAGATGAGCGCGCAGGGGGGTGGCTCGATCATCAATTTCGGCTCCATCACCTGGATGGTCGGCGATCCCGATTGTCCGGCCTATGTCACCGCGAAAGCCGCCGTCTACGGCATGACGCGGGCGCTGGCCCGCGAACTCGGCCCCGAGCGCATCCGCGTCAACTGCATGGTGCCGGGCTGGGTGATGACCGAGCGCCAGATGCGCCTGTGGCTCAATCCGGCCGGTGAACGCCAGATCGCGGAAAGGCAATGCCTGCCCGACCGGCTGCAGCCCGCCGACATCGCGCGCATGGCGCTGTTCCTCGCCGCCGACGACAGCCGCATGTGTACGAGCCAGCAGTTCATCGTCGATGCGGGCTGGGTGTGACCGATACGGCTCCAAGGGAAGAAGGGTATTTCATGCGTCTTGTTCAGTACAGAATGCGGGATGGCAGCAGGCGGGTCGGCCGCGTCTCCGAAGACGGCAATCACCTGCACCCGCTCGACAAGACCGGCAGCGTGCTGGAGCTCGCCGAAGCGGCGATCGCCGAGGACATGTCCATCGCGTCGCTGGTCGAGAAGCGCACGAGCGCTGCAACGATCGATTACGACGAGCTGTTGCGCGATGGCCGCGTGCTGGCTCCCGTCGATCATCCGGAACCGGCGCGCTTTCTGGTTACCGGAACCGGCCTGACCCATACCGGAAGTGCCGCCGCGCGCAACCAGATGCATGTTCTGACCCATGGCGACGGTGCCGAGGAATCCGATTCCCTGAAAATCTTCCGCATGGGGCTGGAGGGCGGCAAGCCTGGCGCCGGCAAGATCGGCATCCAGCCCGAGTGGTTCTTCAAGGGCGTCGGCACCTGCGTTGTGCCGCCCGGCGCGCCGCTGCCGATGCCGGCATTCGCGAAAGCCGGCGCAGAGGAAGCCGAGATCGTCGGGCTTTATCTCAATGGGCCGGATGGCCATCCCTATCGCATCGGCTATGCGCTCGGAAACGAATATTCCGACCACGTGACGGAGGGCGAGAACTACCTGTACCTGGCGCATTCGAAGCTTCGCTCCTGTTCTATCGGGCCCGAGCTGCTGATCGGCGACCTGCCCGAAGAAGTCCGGGGCCATTCCCGCATCCTGCGCGACGGCACCGTCATCTGGGAACAGGAGTTCCTGTCGGGCGAGGCGCACATGTCGCATTCGATCGCCAATCTCGAGCACTTCCATTTCCGCTACCCGATGCACCGAAGGGCGGGCGACCTGCACGCCTATTTCTTCGGCGCGGCAGTGATGAGCTACGCCTCCGGCATCAAGACGGCTTCCGGCGACGAGTATGAAATCCAGGCACACGCATTCGGCAAGCCGCTGCGCAACCGGATGGTGTCGGTGCCGGACGAGGGGCTGGTCACCGTCACCCAGCTGTGACGGCAGAGGTCCTAAAATTACGGTCCACCAGAACGACAATGGGAGATTAAAAATGGGACTGAAGAAAGCGTTTCTAAAACTAGCGACAATCGGGCTCGGCATCGGCCTGATGACATCGGCGGCCTTGGCCGCGAACCTTCGGGTGTTGGCCTGGGACGGCTATGCCGACCCGGACTGGGTGAAGGATTTCACCGCGGCAACCGGCATTGGCGTCGATGTGGTCTTCATCGGCAGCGATGACGAGATCTGGGCCAAGATCAAGGGCAGCGAAGGCCAGGATTTCGATGTCTTTGCCGTCAACACCGCCCAGTTGCAGCGCTACATCAAGGCGGACCTGGTGTCGCCGATCGACATCACCAAGCTGCCCAACCAGAAGGAAGTGCTGCCGCGCTTTCGCGATCTGTCCCAGGTCAGCGGCGACACCAAGGACGGCAAGGTGTTCGGCATCCCGTTCTGCTTCGATTCCATCGGGCTGATCTACGACACCGACAACGTCAAGCCGGCACCGACCTCGATGTCGGTGCTGTGGGATCCGGCCTACAAGGGCAAGGTCCTGGCCTACGACAATGGCGAGCACAATTTCTCGTTCACCGCGCTGACGCTCGGCTACAAGGATCCGTTCAATCTCAATGCGGAGCAGATGGCGGCGGTCAAGGCCAAGCTGGTCGAGCTCAAGCGCAATGTGCTGAGCTTCTACACCACCGCCGACGAGGCGCAGCAGATCTACCAGAACAATGACGTTGCCCTGATCTGGGCCAATTACGGCCAGCAGCAGGTCAAGGCGCTGCAGAAGATCGGCGCCCATGTCGCCTACATCAATCCGAGTGAAGGCGCTCTGGCCTGGCTCGACAATTGGGTGATCTCCAAGGGCGTACGCGACAATGCGGCGGCCGAGAAATGGATCGACTTCATGCTGACGAAGAAGGTCAGCGGCGAGCTTTCCGAGCGCACCGGTTTCGGCAACACCGTGGTCGAGTCGAGCAGCGCCGGCAGCAACGACAAGCTGGTCTGGCTGAACAATGTCGAGGACCCGCTGAAGCGGTCGGACATGTGGAACGAGATCAAGGCGACGCCCTGATCCTTTCCACAGCCCCACCCAGAATGACCCGGCGGTCCGGACGTTCCGGACCGCCGCAGCGTATGCGAGACTGTACAATGAACCAGAACACCGACCTGCTGACGCTGCGGTCCGTTTCAAAATCCTACGGCACGGTTCCCGTTCTGCACGACATCGACCTGTCTATCCGGGATGGCGAGTTCCTGACCGTTCTTGGACCGTCGGGCTCGGGCAAGACAACGGTCCTGCGGCTGATCGGCGGGCTGGAGCCGCTGACCGCGGGTGAGATCCGCCTCGACGGCCGGGACATCAGCCGCATGCCGATCAACAAGCGACCGTTCAACACCGTGTTCCAGGACTACGCGCTGTTCCCGCATATGACCGTTTCCGGCAATGTGGGCTATGGTCTCTCGGTCCGCCATGTCCAGCGCAAGGAGATCGCGCGCCGTGTCGCGGAAGCCCTCGAGCTGGTGCAGCTCGGACGTTTCGCCGACCGCTTTCCGGCACAGCTTTCCGGCGGCCAGCGCCAGCGCGTCGCGCTCGCCCGGGCGCTGATCTGCCAGCCGCGCCTGATCCTGCTCGACGAGCCGCTCGCCGCGCTCGACCTCGAACTGCGCCGACAGATGCAGGAGTTCCTGAAATCCATCCAGCGCGAGATCAAGACCACCTTCCTTTTCGTCACGCATGACCAGGAAGAAGCGATCGGCATGGCCGACCGGATCTGCGTCATGCAGGCCGGCCATATCCGCCAGCTCGGCACGCCGCACGAGCTTTACTACAAGCCGAATTGCGAGTTCGTGGCGCGCTTCTTCGGCGAGAACAATCTGGTGGCCGGAAAGCTCGGCCCCGTCCAGGGCGAGCAGCGGCCGATCGAGACCGCACTTGGGCGGCTGATCTGTTCGATCAGCGACCAGCCGCATCTGAAGGCCGCACCAGACGGCGCCGGCGCCTTCGCGGCGTTCCGACCCGAGGCCTTGCATCTCGCGGACGCCACGGACGCCGACAACCGCTTTTCCGGCACCATCGCCGATCTGGCCTTTGCCGGCTCGTCCACCGTCGCCACCATCACGGCGGGCGCGGAGACTGCCGCGCAGCGGCTGCGGCTGCGAACCCCAAGCCGGATCGACGGCAGCGCGCTGAGATCCGGCGAGACGGTTTCGCTTTCGTTTGCGCCGCATGAAGGCCATCTGGTGCTGGCATGAGCGCGGCCGTCACGACACAGCCCGCGGCAAGGCGTTTGTCGCTGCTGGTGACCGTGCTGGCTTTCGCTCTGCCGGTGATCTTCGTCCTGGTGCCGCTGGCGATCTTCCTGGTCTATAGTTTCTTCAGCGTCGACCAGGGCACGATCGTCTACGCGCCGACGCTCGGCAACTATGTCAGGTTCTTTACCGACCCGATCTTCCTGCCGGTGTTCTGGAACACCATCGTGCTGTGCGTGTCGGTGGCCGTCATCTGCATCCTGCTCGCCTATCCCGCCGCCTATTTCCTGACGACGCTGAGAGGGCGGTGGCGCTATGCCCTGCTGATGCTGCTTCTGGTGCCGCTGCTGATGAGCTACGTCATCAAGATCTACGCGATCCGCAGCATCCTCGGTCTCAACGGCTTTCTCAACAAGGCGTTGGTGGCAATCGGCATCCTGCAGCAGCCGTCGACGCTTTTCGTGTTCAACATGAACGCCATCCTGTTGACGCTGAGCCTGCTTTTGATCCCCTTCGCGATCCTGCCGATCTTCCTGTCGCTGGAGCGGATACCACAGACCTTGCTGCGTGCTTCCGACGATCTTGGCGCGAGCGGCTTGCAGACGTTCCTGCGCATCACCTTGCCGCTCAGCCTGCCCGGCGTCGCGTCGGCGGCGAGCTTCGTCTTCGTGCTGGCGATCGGCGATTTCCTGACGCCGCAGATGGTCGGCGGGATCAGCGGCTTCACTTTCGGCCGCATCCTCTACAGCCAGTTCGGCACGGCCTACAACTGGCCCTTCGGCGCCGCACTGTCGGTGGCGCTGGCGATCGTGGTGATCTGCGCAATCCTCATCGGCGAGCGGTTCGGGCGCAGCAGGGGGACGTCGGTATGAACGCCCTGCCCCGCCCCTCCACCATCTTCCTGGCCGCGATCACAACGCTGGTCGCGATGCTGCTCTACAGCCCGCTATTCGTGCCAATCGTGTCGTCGTTCTTCTCCGTCTCGCACGGCGATGTCGACTGGTCGTCACCCACCCTCTCGACCTATCGGGCCCTGGCCGGGAACCACGACATCCTGGCTGCCTTGCGCACCACGCTGATCGTCGGCTTGTGCACCGTCGTGCTCTCGGTGGTCAGCGGAACGCTGCTGGCGCTCTATTATCACGGCCGTCGCTCGGGGCGCTCGATCCTGCAGTTCATCATCTTCCTGCCGTTCCTGATGCCGCCGATCATCAGCGGCTTGGCGCTGCTGATCTTCTTCCGCGAGATCGGCCTCGAACGTTCGCTGCTGACGGTCGTCATCGGCCATACGGTCTTCGTGCTGGCGATCGTCTATCGCACCGTGCTGATGCGGCTGCAGTCGATGAGCCGCACGCTGGTCGAAGCGTCCTACGATCTCGGCGCCACCGGCTGGCAGACCTTCTGGCGCATCATCCTGCCGAACCTGTCGAGCGCCATGGTCGGCGGCGCCATCCTGGCCTTCGCGCTGTCGTTCGACGAAACCATGATCACCATCCTGGTCACCGGCACGCAAAGCACGTTGCCGGTCAGGCTGTGGGCGATGATGCGGCTTGGCTTCTCGCCCGACATCAATGCGCTGGTCGCGCTGATCCTGATGTTCACGGTGCTGCTCTGCGTGCTCGCCGCCCGTTTCCTGATCCCCAGGCAGATGGCGACGGAGCGGAGCTGAGCGCCGGCTTACAGGGCGATGCTTGTCGTCGGGGGAACGGCGGTTGGATCTAGGTCGAACACACGCCCCCGATTGAGGATGTTCTTCGGGTCGAGCGCCTTCTTCATCCGCCGCATCGTGGCGATTTCGGCGTCGCTGCGCACCAGATGCAGCCACTGTTTCTTGTCGAGGCCGATGCCATGTTCGGCCGAAACGCCACCTCCCGCCGCCGCCACACCGCGATAGACGATGCCGTAGGCGGCCGCCGGCTCCGCCGTCAGCACTTGGTAGTGCAGATTGCCGTCGCCGAGATGACCGAAGACATAGATGTCGGCGCTGGGATCGACGGTATGGATGGCCGCGTCGGCTTCGTGCAGGAACGCGCCCATGCGCGCCAGCGGGATGCTGATGTCCACGCCGATCAGTCCTTTGATCGAAAACAGCACGCGATTGGCGTCCTCCCGCACGTCCCACAGCGCCCGGAATTCGCGCGGCGACTGCGAGACGACGACATCGTCGACCACGCCGTCCTCGACCGCCTGCATCAGGACCTCGGCGAAGCGCTCGCCGTCGCGCTCGGGCTCGCTGCCCTGGATTTCGGCCAGCACATAGACAGGTGAGCCCACAGGCAACGGCGCCGGCATGGCCATGCTGGCGGCCATGACGTCATAGAGCGGTGCGAAATTCACCTCATAGGCAGACAATAACGGGCCGAGCCTTTGCCGCAGCAGCCCGAGCAAGGCGATCGCCGCATCGAGCGAAGCGAGCGCGCAGAAGGCGTTCACCTCGGACGCCGGCTTCGGGTGCAGCCGGAGCGCGGCGCGGGTGACGACGCCGAGCGTCCCTTCCGCACCGATGAAGAGCTGGCCGAGGTCGTAGCCGGAATTGTCCTTGGGCAGGCCCTTGAGCGAGGACAGCACGCTGCCATCGGCCAGCACGGCCTCCAGCCCAAGCACCTGCGCGCGGTACATGCCATAACGCAGCACGCGGATGCCGCCGGCATTGGTGGCGATGTTGCCGCCGACCGTGGCCGAGCCGCGCGCGCCGATATCGACGCCGAACATCAGCCCGGCGCCGTCGGCGGCCTCCTGCACCGCCTGCAGCGTCGCGCCCGCTTCGGCGACGATGCTGGCGGCTTGAGCGTCCGGCGCGGTGAGGCCGCTCATGCGTTCCAGCGACAGCACGATCTCGCCGGGCTGGACACGCGTGCCGCCAGCCAGCCCGGTGCGTCCGCCCTGGACGACGACCGGCTGGCCGACAGCGTTGCAGCCAGCGAGCGCTGCCGCGACACCGACGGTATCGCGTGGACGCAGCACGACTTCGGGCAGCACGCCAAGCTTGCCGTCGGGATCGTCGCGATAGCGCTGGTCGACATCGGCGCCGGCGAGCACGCCGCCCGCACCCAGCCGATCACCAAGGGCGGACAACAGCTGTTGCGTTTCGGGCGGCATCGGACTCAGGCGCCGGCGTGGCGAAGCGCGTCGTCTGCGTCCCGCGACCGGATGGGCCGATGAGTATTTCCGTCCGACACGCTCGCCATCCTTCAACTGCAGCAGGCCGATCCTATTCGGGATCGCCTGCCGTGCAAGCGATATCGCCTGTCCTGAACGACACCGGCATCAATCACGGTAAGACGCGATTGATGCCGACAGCACTGTGTCTGCCTACTGAAGCTTGGCCTGCAGCGCGTTGACGTCGTCGGTGGTCATTTCGCCGTCGGTGGTCACCTTGCCGTCGATGATCTTCCACAGCCGGAACGGACCGGTGATGTCGCCGAATTTGTCGAAGGCGACCGGACCGATGACGCCTTCGTAGCGGATCGGCTTGCCGTCCTTGATCAGGCCGAGCGCCTTGGCGAACTCCTCCTTGCCGGCGAAGATCGGCGTGCCAGCCGGATCGACCGCCTTGTACATGGCGTCCTTGATCTTGGCCGGATCCTCGGAGCCGGCAATGGCGATGGCCAGCCCGACAATGGCGCCGGCATCATAGGAACGATCGGCCGCCGGGTTGGAGGGTTCGATGCCGGAGAATGCCTTGTAATTCTTGGTGAAGTACTCGGTCGATGCGGTCGGGCTGGTTCCCGACGACGTGCCGTAGGCGTCCTTCAGATAATCGGCGCCGACGGACTCGATGAAATCAGGGCTGTTCATGCCGTCATTGAGCAAGAATTTCTGCACTCCGCCTTGCGAAATCCAGGTGCGGGCAACGGTGGCGCCGTCGACCGGCGTGCTGACCAGATAGAGGCCGTCCGGCTCGCCCGCCATCGCCGCAGTCACCTCCGAGGCATAGCTCGACTGCTTCTCGTTGTAGGGCGTGTCGGAGACGATGGTGCCGCCGAGTGCTTTGTACGCGCGCGCGAATTCGGCCACCATGTTGACGCCGAAATCGTTGTTGACGTGGATGATCGACAGTTTCTTGAAGCCCTTGTCGATGGCGTATTTGGCGGCAGCCACGCCTTGCAGCGCATCGGACGTGATGGTGCGGAAGAAGATGCCGTTGGTCTTGCCGTCGCGGCCGAGCGCCGTCAGCGTCGGCGAGGACGACGCCGGCGAGACCTGGACGATCTTGGCAGGTGCGGTGACAGAGGTCAGGATCGGGATCGACACCGACGAGATGATGCCGCCGATGATGACTGGCACCTTCTTGACCTGCACCAGCTGGGTCGCGGCGTCGACGGCGATGTTGCCCTGGCTCTGGCTGTCGCGCGTATCGGTCACCAGATCGCAGCCGCGCACGCCGCCGGCTTCGTTGATGTCGCGAAAAGCCATTTCGACCGACTTGGCGCCGGCCTGGCCGTATTCGCCGGCCGGACCGGTCAGTTCCATGACGAGGCCGACGGTGATCTTGCAATCTGCGGCCTGCGCGGCGCCCGCCATGGTGACGAGAGCAAGCGCGGTGGTGAGTTGGAGTATCGTCTTTCTCATTGTTGTTCCCCTTTCGTTACTCGACACTAATTGATCTCTGGAACCTGTTCAGCGTTCCGGCACCTGCAGCCAGGTTTCATGCAGGTGTCGCCATTCGACGCCGTTGGGCGCCGATGAATTGGTGGTGAAGACAGCGCTCGACTGACGGCGGCTGTGCTTGCCGCCGCGCAACTGCGCCTCGACGTAAAGGATGACGATGGAGTCCTCGGTTTGCCAACCGGGCCTGATATCCTCGATCGAAATTGCAAACCCGTCGTCGCACGTGGCGCGGCTTGAGCGGACATGATCAATCACAGTGTCACGGTCGAGGATCTGGCCGCTCGGTGCGATCATGGTCAAGCCTTCGCCCATGACGTCTTCGAAGCGCGAGAAATCCACCGTGTCCGCACGCGCGGCGACGAACCAATCGACGAAGAAGCGATGCAGGCCGACGACCTCGGCGCTGGCCCGCGAAAACAGCGTCGAGTTGCTGGCGCTCATGTGCGGCCTGCGTTCAAATTGTAGTGCATGATCGAGCCGTGGCGGCCGTGACGGTCGCGCTCCAGCGTGTAGACGTCGCCAAGGGGACCTTGGCCTTGCGCGGTCACAGCCGCGATCTTCGCCCGGTCATCGGCGTCGAGCGCGACGTCCATGATGCCAGCATTGGCGAGCGCATGCGCCTGATTGCGGGCGCCGACGATGACGGCGGCGACTCGCGGCTGTTCCAGCACCCAGGCGCTGGCGATGGTGGCGATGTCGACGCCGTGGCGGTCGCCGACGGCCTTTAATGCCTGGAGCAGCTGCTGGAACAGGTCCCAGCCGCCGAAATCGTCGATGATCAGCTTGTATTTGACCAGCGATCGGTTTTCGAGCGGCGTGATGGGTTCGGCGACCCCAAGCCATTTGTCGCTGAGGAAGCCGCCGGCCACCGAACCATAGCAGAGGAAGCTGACGCCGTTTGTCTTCGCAAGGGCTGCGAGATTGTGCGCAGGCCGCTGATCGAGCACCGAATATTGCAGTTGCTGGCTGACCAGCGGAATGCCGGCGGCGAGGATTTCGGCCAGCCGCGGCGTGTCGAAATTGGTGGTGCCGAGATTGCGCACCTTGCCCTCGCGCCGAAGCTCGTCGAGCCAGCCCATCGCCTCGACATAGCGAGGCTGGTCATAGTCCCACCAGTGAAACTGGACGAGATCGAGCCGCTCGGTCTTCAGCCTGCGCAGCGACTGCTCGACGATGCCCCTGATATAGTCGCGGCTGATCGTGGCCAGCCGTTCCAGGTCGGGCACCAGCTTGGTATGCACCTTCATTCTTGCTGCAACGTCGAGGCCGCGCTCGCCGGCCAGCCGCAGGCGCGCGGCGCCGATCAGTTCCTCGACGCCGGTGTAGATATCGGCGCAATCATAGGTCCAGATGCCGGCATCGAAAGTGGCGATCAGATCGGTCACCGCCTGGTTGCGGTCGATGGCGCCATGGCCGCCGGCAAGCTGCCAGCCGCCGCGAATGACACGCGAGATGGTGTAGCCGGGGCCGAGTTCGAAAGTCTTGGCGGTCATCCCTTGTCATTCTCCTTCGGCAGCGGCACGGCCGTCGTCTCGGCATGGCTGAACCGCCGTTTGCCGGTCCTGACGATCCTGAGCCGGCTGGCGCAATTGGGATCGGGACAGGCGATCTCGGCGTCCGATGTCATCCAGTCATTGGCGTCGGTCGGGCGCTGCTTTGCCGCCAGCAGCGGCAGCACGGCGGCGAGCGAATAGATCGAAAAGCCCTGTCCCGCCGGCAGGGACAGCATCTCGCCCTTGAGTTCGAAATAATCCCCCGCCTTGGCGCCGCAATAGACCGGCTTGCCCTCGGGGATGACCGCCTCGACGCGAAGGTCGAAGAGCTCGAAACTGTCGTCGGCCATGTCAGGCCTCCACCAGGCTGAAGGTGACGTCGCAGGCGCCGTTGCGGCGGATGACGCCACAGGCGGCGGCGAATTGGTCGCGCTCTTCAGCGCGTACCTGCGCCACCACGCTGCCGGCCAGCCAGCCGATCGGGAAAAGAAGCCGCGCGCCCTGTCCGTAGTAGAGGCCGATGTCGAAAATGGCATTGGGGTTGCCGCCCCACATGCGCGGCGGCACGTAGGACAGCACGATGTCGCCGGGCTGCGGCGTCAGCGTCGCGTTCTCCGCCGGCAAGGGCCTGGCATAGGCCTGGCCATCGAGATCAGCTGATGGAATCGGGCAGGAGATTTCCGGTCCCGTCCACATCGCATGGATACCGGGGACGACACGTGGCGTGGCGAGGTACGCCTGGAGAAAGGCAGCGTTTTCCAGCGCCTTTTCGGGCAGCAGCAGCGCCGTCACGGAAAGCTTCGAACGCGGTTCGGTGATCCTGATGGCTGGTTTGTTCATGTCTGGTCTTTCGTGGCGACGGATTGCAGCTTGTCGCGCAGGAAGGCAAAGGGCCGGCTGATATCGGCCACCAGCGCCTCGCGCGCCGCTGGCGCATCCTGCTTGGCGAGCGCCGCGACGATGCGGCGGTGATAGTGCGCGGTGTCGACCTCGCCGGCGTCGGAAAAGGCATAGATGGCAACGCGGATGCAGGGTCCCGATTGCAGCCACAGGCTTTCGATCATCGGGATCAGCACGGCCGAGCCGCAGCAGCGGTAGATCTCGAAATGGAAGCTCTGGTTGAGCGTCGCTTCGCGGTCGATATCCTTCTTGTGCTTCAGGGCCCGCATCTCGTCCCACTCGCCGAGCATGGCTTCAATCGAAGCGATCTGGCGCGGGTTCATGCGCGTGGCGGCAAGCGCGATCGCCTCGCCTTCGATGAGTGAACGGGCGCGCAGAAGATCGTCGATACGCTCCAGCGTGATCGGTGGCACGCGCACCGAGCGGTTGGGCAGCGCTTCCAGCGCCTTTTCCGTGATCAGTCGGCCGAGCGCTTCGCGCACCGGCATGGTCGAGGTGACCAGCGCATCGGCAAGGCCGCGGATGGTCAGTACCTGGTTCGGCTCGAACAGGCCGCCGATCAAAGCGCGGCGCAATTCGGAATAGACGCGATCCTGCACGGTCTCGCGGCCGACCGGCGTAAGCTGGGCTGCGATTGTTTCGTTGGTTCGCTCGATGGCAGCCTTCTGCATTCCCGGCTTTTGCCCCGTTTTCGGCTTGCGGATGAAATTAAAGCCGAATAGCGTGATCAAAGCAAGTGTGATCACAAATCAAAAATCAGGAGACGGCGATGATCGTCTTCGGCCAGAGGGTTTGATGAGCGAGGCCACCGAACGGTTGGGAAAGGAGACCCGTGCGCCGGTTCTGACGGCAAGGCACGTCGTCAGGCGGTTCGGCGGCCTTGTCGCTGTCAACGATGTCTCGTTTGACGTCAAAGCAGGCGAAATCCTCGGCCTGATCGGACCGAACGGCGCCGGTAAGACGACCATGTTCGACCTGCTGGCCGGCAGTATTCTGCCCTCCAGCGGCGACATCCTGCTCAACGGCGCGAGCGTCTCCGGCGAAGCCGCGCATCTGCGCATCGGCCGTGGCCTTGGCCGCACCTTCCAGATCCCCCGCCCGCTGCCCAATCTGACGCTGATCGAAAACATCATGCTGGCGGCACAGGACCAGGCCGGCGAAAGGCTGCTGGCCAACTTCGTCATACCATGGCGGGTGGCGGCACAGGAAAAAGCGGCCAGGGCAAAGGCGCTCGACCTGTTGGAACTGGTGACCCTCACGCATCTGGCGCATGAGCCGGCGCGTGTGCTGTCCGGCGGCCAGCGCAAATTGCTTGAACTTGCCCGTGTCATGATGGCCGACCCGGCGATCATCCTGCTCGACGAGCCGGCAGCCGGCGTCAACGCGACGCTGCTCGAAGTCATCATCGACCGCATCCGCGACATCAATGCGCGCGGCATCACCTTCCTGCTGATCGAACACAATATCGACATGGTGACGCGGCTCTGCCACCGCGTGCTGGTCATGGCGAGCGGCCAGTTGCTGAGCGAAGGCACGGCGGAAGAGGTCGCCCGCGACCCGCGTGTCATCGAAGCCTATCTCGGAGGCACGGCATGAGCCAGACCGTCCTCCATGTCCGCGAGCTCGAAGCCGGCTATGAGCCTGGCGTGCCGATCGTGCGCGGCGCCTCGATCACTGTCCGAAAGGGCGAGATCGTCGTCGTCCTCGGCCCCAACGGCGCCGGCAAATCCAGCTTCATCAAGGCGATCGCAGGCCTCGTCCCGATCACCGGCGGCACGGTGTTTTTGGACGGCAAAGACATCACCGCCGCGCCCGCCCATACCATGGTGCGGCTTGGCCTGGCCTTCGTACCGCAGACCGAGAATATCTTTCCGCTGATGTCGGTCGAGGACAATCTGAAAGTCGCCTGCGGCATCCTCGAGCGACGTGAAATCCCTGCGCGTATCGACGAGATGTATGCCGCCTTCCCAGATATCGTGCGCCAGCGCCGCACCGCCGCCGGCAATCTGTCGGGCGGACAACGACAAATGCTTGCGGTCGCCCGCGCCCTGATCGTGCATCCCAAGGTGCTGGTGCTCGACGAGCCGTCGGCCGGCCTGTCGCCGAAATTCGTGTCGATGGTGTTCGAGATGCTGGCCGGCATCCGCAAGTCCGGCGTCACCATCCTGCTGGTCGAACAAAATGCCAAGGCAGCACTGGCCATCGGCGACCGCGCCTATGTGCTGGTCGAGGGCAAGGACCGGCACGAGGGCGTCGCTTCCGAGCTGTGGAACGATCCCGTCGTCGCCGAACTCTATCTCGGCCAGCGCCCTTCTCGCGACCACAAGGGAGGCGCGGCATGAGCCTGCAATTTGTCGTCGACGGATTGCTGACCGGCTCGATGATCGGGCTCGGCGCCATCGGCGTGACGCTGACCTATTCGATCCTGCGCTTCTCCAATTTTGCCCACGGCGACTTCATGGCCTGGGGCACCTATGCGACGCTCGCCGTCGTCAGCGCCATTGCCGCCACCGTTGGCAAGATCGCACCCATCGCGCCGCTGTCCTTCGGCTGGCCGCTCCTGGTTGCCCTGGTCGTCGGCATGGCCTTTACCGCCTTGCTGGCGCTGCTGCTCGACAAGGTGCTGTTTTCGCGGCTGCGCTCGCAGGGCCAGGCCATCATCGTGGTGATGGCGAGCTTCGGCGCGTCGATGGCGCTGAGGAGCCTGCTCGAATTCACCTTCACCTCGCGGCCGACCTATTTCAGCCGGGCGATCCAGATCGCCATGCCGGTCGGCTTCGGCATACGCATAACCCCAGACCAGATCGCACTTCTGCTGCTGACGGCCATGCTGGTGCTCGGTGTGCATCTTTTGATGACGCGCACGCAGACCGGCCGCGCCATGCAGGCACTGAGCCAGAACGCGGCGCTGGCCCGCATCGTCGGCATCGACGTCGCCAGCGTCGTGCGCGTCACCTGGGTCATCGGCGGAGCGCTCGCCTGCGTCGCCGGCGTGATGATCGGCATCCTGGTGCAGATCCGTCCGTTCATGGGCTTCGACATGCTGCTGCCGATGTTCGCCGCCGCCATCCTCGGCGGCATCGGCAGCATTCCTGGCGCGGTGCTCGGCGGCCTGATCATCGGGCTCGCCGAAGCCGGGGCGGTGCAGCTGATCGGCGCCGAATGGCGCGCCGCCGTGTCCTTCATCATCCTGATGGCTGTCTTGTTCGTGCGGCCGATCGGCCTTTTCGGAGTTCGGGAAAGATGATCGATATCATCGGCTACGGCGCCTTCTTCCTGACCACCGCGCTGATCTTTTCGCTGGTCACGCTGGGGCTCAATCTGCAGTGGGGGTTGACCGGCCTGTTCAATGTCGGCCTTGCCGGTTTCGTTGCCATCGGCGCCTACACCTCGGCCTTGCTGACCACACCGGATGATGCCGCGCGGTTGGGCGGCTTTGGCCTGCCGATCCTTGTCGGCTGGCTCGGCGCCATGGTCGTCGGCGGCATTGCCGCTGCCCTGACCGGCATGGCGACACTGCGGCTCAGGTCCGACTATCTGGCCATCACCACTTTCGGCGTCGCCGTCGTCGTGCAACTGGTCGCGCTCAATGCGCGGAAGCTGACGGGCGGGCCGTTCGGCATCGGCTTCATCCCGCGTCCCTTCGGCGGCCTCGCCGAGACGCCGCTGCTGTTCAACCTGTCCAACCTCGCCGTCGTCTGCGCGGTCACGCTGATCGCCTATCTCGCCCTGGAGCATCTGTCGCGCAGCCCCTGGGGACGCGTGCTGAAGGCCTTGCGCGAGGATGAGCGGGCGGCGATCTCGCTGGGCAAGAGTGCGCGCTTCTACCGCGTCCAGGCCTTTGCCGTCGGCGGCGCGATCATGGCCCTTGCCGGCGCGTTGCAGGCGCATTTCACCGGCTTCATCGCGCCGGACAATTATTTGCCGATCCTGACCTTCCAGGTCTGGGTGATGCTGATCGTCGGCGGTTCCGGCAGCAATCTCGGCGCTGTCATCGGCAGCATTCTGGTCTGGGGAATCTGGGCCGGATCGGGAACGCTGACCAGCGTTCTGTTCGCGCCTGAGCAGCAGGCGCGTGCGGCCTCGCTGCAGATCGTCGCCATCGGCGTCATGCTCTGCGTCATTCTGCTGATCCGGCCGAACGGGCTGTTCGGCGACAGGCCGCGTCGCCCGCGCTTCGGGAAGCGAACAAAAGCGGCGGCGATCAAGAGCAGTTCCGGCTCATGACCGCTGCGATCGGGCAGGAAGCACATGACGTTTCACTGTGGCACGCCGTCAGCCGCAGTCGCCGGGGACGGCCGGCGCTGCAAGGCGGGCTGGATGTCGATCTGGCCATCGTCGGCGGTGGATTTTCCGGCCTGTCGACCGCGCTGCACGCCGCCGAAAAAGGCATCTCGGTCGCCGTCCTCGAAGCCGAAATCATCGCCTGGGGGGCGACCGGCCGGAATGCCGGTTTCGTCGTGCCGAACTTCGCCAAGATGGACCCGGACAGCATCCTTGCGCATCTCGGCGCCGAGCGCGGTGAACGCCTGATCGACTTTGCCGCCGGCAGTGCGGACCTGGTCTTCAGCCTGACCAAACGGCACGGTATTGACTGCGACGCGGTGCAGAACGGATGGATCCAGCCGGCACATTCGCCTGCAGCGTTCGAGAGGGTCAAATCGCGCGCCGGGCAATGGGCACGGCGCGACCGGCCTGCGGTCACGTTGGATCGTCAGGACGTCGAGGCCCTGACGGGCGCGCGCGGCTATGTCGGCGGCTGGATGGACCGTTCGGGTGGCGTGCTCAATCCGGTCGTCTATGCGAACGGACTGGCCGATGCGGCGCAGAAGGCTGGCGCCAAGATCTTCGAGCGCACGCCGGTCAGTTCGGTCGATCGCGCGGCCGATGGCTGGTCGCTGAAGACGCCGTCTGGCTCGGTGCGTGCCGGCAAGGTGCTGATCGCCACCAACGCCTATGGCGGGTCGCTCAATCCGCTGCTGCAACGAAGCTATTTTCCGCTGAAGATTTTCCAGATCGCGACCGAGCCGTTGCCGCGCGAGGTGCGGACGCGTTTGCTTCCTGGCGGGCAAGGCGTCGGCGACACCAGGCGCAATCTCTTCACCTTCCGCTTCGACGCCGACAACCGGCTGATCAGCGGCGGCATGCATATTCTGAGCGCCGGTGCCGACACACGTGTGCCGCAGACAATCTGGCGGCGGCTGGCCAGGCATCTCGACCTGCCGGACCTGCCGCCACTTGCCTGTGGCTGGTCGGGGATGGCCGCGGTCGAACCGGATTTCCTGCCGCACTTCCTGGATCTCGGGCCAGGGCTGATCGCCGGCCGCGCCTGCAACGGTCGCGGCATCGCCATGACGACGGCGATGGGCAAGGTGCTGGCCGACTGGGCCGCCGGAACCGAAGCGCGCGATTTGCCGCTGCCATTCGCGCCGCCGGCGCCGATCCCGTTCCATGCGCTGCTGCGGCACGCGCCCAACGCGCTGCTCGGCTGGAGCATGCTGCGCGACCGGCTGGACGAGACAGCGTAGGCCGATCCAGCCGCCGTCCGGTCAGGCCGTCATGCGAAGATTGTCAGAGAGAACCGCGGCCGCCGCGGCGATGTCCTGTTCAAGGGAGACCCGGACAGCAGGGCCATCGCGCTGCTCCAATGCAGCGACAATCCTGCGATGCGCGTCGTTCGACTGCGGAATGTATCGCTCGGTCTGCATCAGAAGCTTGAGATAAGGCCCGACCCGGCCCCAGAGGTCGCGGATCATGTTCAACAGGATCGGCGCGCCGGCATGCTGGTAGATGGCGAAGTGAAACGCCTCGTTCAGCGACAGATAGGCGCCGGCGTCGCCGGCCTCGATGGCGCGCTGCATGCCGGCGAGCGTCGCCTGTATTTCGACCAGCCCGCTTTCGCTCATCCGCGTGGCGGCCATCTCACCCGCCAACCCCTCGACGGCAATGCGGATATGGGTGAGTTCCTCGAAGGCGGGGGCCGACAGCAAAGGCACGATAACAGAGCGGTTGTTCTGCATTTCGAGCAGCCGCTCGGCGACCAGTCTTTGCAGCGCCTCGCGGATCGGCGTCGTCGAGATGCCGAAGGTCTCGGCGAGCTTGCGGATGACCAGCGTCTGGCCCGGGCTGAAACCGCCTGAAATCAATTCCTGCTTGAGCGCGCCATAGGCGCGGTCGTTGAGGGTTTGATGTTCGAGCTTCAGCATGCGCGGTCCAGATCACCAATTCGACAAAGCGCGGTCGAGCGTCTCGGCCAGCTGCTCGGCATTGTCCCTGGCAAAGGGCAGCGGCGGCCTGATCTTCAGCACATTGCCGCGCCGACCGCAGGACGAGATCAGCACGCCATCCTCGCGCATGGCTTCGACGACAGAAGATGTCTTGTTGGCGGCCAGCGCCTCGTCGCCATCCGCCGTCAGCTCGACGCCGAAATAGAGGCCGTTGTGCCTGACGTCACCGACCATGTCGTGCCGGCCCTGCAGAGCGCGCAGCAGGTCAGCCGTATAGGCGCCGACATTGCGCGCGTTCTCGATCAGCCCCTCGCCTTCGATCACGTCCAGAACCGCGATGCCGACGGCGGCCGCAACCGGATTGCCGCCGAAGGTGTTGAAATAACCGGTATTGGAGCCGAAGGATGAGACAAGCCGCGGCCGCACCAGCACCGCGCCCATCGGATGGCCGTCGCCGATCGGCTTGCCCATGGTGACGATGTCGGGTTCGAGTCCATAATTGGCAAAACCCCACATGCCCTGGCCAAGGCGGCCGAAGCCGGACTGGACCTCATCGGCGATGACGATGCCGCCCGCCATCCTGACGTGATCCGCCGCCTCGCGCATGACAGTCGCGTCGGGGAAGAAAATGCCGTCGCTGGAAAAGGCCGAGTCGAGAAGCAGCGCCGCCGGACGGATATTCTGCGCACGCATGTCGTCGATGGCGGCGGCGACATTCTTGGCGAAGTCCTTCGCGGCGCGGCCGTGGTCGCGGAACGTGTCCGGCGCTGCCACGGTCCGGTGGTGCAGGGGCACGCCCTTCGCGCCGACCGCCGCCGGCGACAGCTGCGCGGTAGCGATCGTCGCGCCGTGATAGGCGAAATCGGTGATGATGACGCCGGTGCCGCCGCTCGAATGCTGGGCGATGCGGATGGCGAGGTCGTTGGCCTCGCTGCCGGTGCAGGTGAACATGGCATGGCCAAGATGGGCCGGAACCGTGCCGAGCAGTTTTTCCGCATAATCAAGGATGATCTCGCTCAAGTAGCGGGTATGGGTGTTGAGCGTGGCCGCCTGCCTCGACAGCGCCTCGACGACGCGCGGATGGCAGTGCCCGACCGAGGCGACATTGTTGTAGGCGTCGAGGAATTTGCGCCCCCTCGCATCGTAGAGCCAGACACCGCTGCCGCGCACCAGATGGATCGGGTTGCGGTAGAAGGCGCGATAGGTCGGCCCAAGCAGCCTGGCGCGGCGTTCGAGCAGCGCGCGATCGCCTGCCGAAGCGTCGGCGTCGGCAAGGACGTTGGTGGGTGAGGACTGGGACACGGGCATCTACTCCGGATTGGAATGGTCGAGAAAATAACGGTGGGCCTCATCCGATGACAGACCATCGAGCCGTTCGAGCGAGGTCCAGACCTCGGCGATGAGGCGCAGCACATAGTCGCGCTTGGCCGGAAACCGTTCCGCCTGCCAGCTGGCGATGTTGGCGATGAGCGCGAGGCGGGCACGAACCAGATCGAAAAGGATGCCGATTTCTTCAGCCTCGAGCGGCTGCACGGATTGATAGCCGGCGACGAAGCGCGCGGCCGGCGCCAGCGGATGACCTTCAGCCGGCCAGCGGTAGACGGCACCGATGGCGAGATCGCAGATCAGCGGGGAATGGATCATGTCGCCGAAATCGAGGATGCCGCTCACCACCTCCGGCCGCGAGGCGTCCATCACCACATTGTAGGAGTTCATGTCGTTGTGGACGATCTGGGCGCGCAGGCTCGGAATGACCGGCGCCGCACGCGCCTCGAAGGCATCGATGACGCGCTCGACCATGGCGCGGTGGCCGGCGTTGGCGATAAACGCCAGCATCGGCCGCGTCTTGGCGACCTTACGGATGTCCCAGAGCAGGTTGGTGCCGGCGGCCGGATGGAAGAAGCCGCGCAGAGCCCGGCCAAGCCGGGCAAGGAAAATGCCGAGATTGCGATCCTGCGCCGCCGACGTAGGCGAGCGCGACAGCAACTGACCGGGCAGATAGGTGACCAGCCGGATGATGCGCGGCGCCGATCCGCCGACGCTGACCGTGAACTGCGCTTCGCCCTCGATGCTCTTGCGCACCGAAGGGACCGGCAAGGTCGGGTCGACCCCTAGGATGTGGTCGAGAGCCTTGTTCTGGAAATCGGTGAAGCCGGCCTCCTCCGCCGGATGGGAAATCTTGAGGACGAACTCGCCCTCGCCGTCGGTATGGATGTGAAAATTGTGGTCGCGTTCGCCGGGCAACGGACGCGCGCTCCCGGCGAGGCCGTAGTGCCGGCGCAAGATGGCAAGCGCGTCGGCAATCGAAATGTCAGGCGCATCCTCGGCCAGCGTCTCGCCAAAGCCGTCTGGCACGGCCGAATTCATGAGCTTACCTCCGGATCGATCGGCTCGAGACCGCACCAGTCGGCGATGAACAGCGCAATGGTCTGGGTGACCTTGCGCACCGAATCCAGATCAACGGCCTCGTCATAGCCATGCGGCATGCGGCAGATCGGGCCGTAGACGATCGCCGGCGTGTCGGCATAGAGGCCGAAGAAGCGCGCATCCGTGGTCGCCGAGGTGACATGCTCCGTCAGCGGCTCGCCCCAGACGGCGGTATGGCTGCGGCGCAGCACGGCTTCCATCTCGTCGGCACCTTCCAGCACATAGCCCTCGGCCATGAAGCCATTGTAGCTCATCTTTGGCGGGCGATTGGCCAGGAACGGATCGGAACGGGCCGCATCGGCGATGCAGGCTTCGAGCTCGGCCCTGGCGTCCGCGAGCTTCTGGCCGGGATAGGTGGCGACCCGCATCTCGAAGACACAGCGCGCCGGCACGCTCGATGTCCATTCGCCGCCTTCGATCTTCCCGAGGTTGAAGCGGATCGGGTGCGGGTGATCGCAGAAATGCTCGTCATCGACCTTGCGCGCATTCCAGACGATTTCGAGCTGCTTCAGCGCCTGGATGATGAGAAAGGCCTTCTCGATGGCATTGGCGCCGGCCGAGAAAGCGCCGGAAGCGTGCTGCGGATCGCCATCGACCTCGACCCTGAACCAGATCGGCCCGACCTGCGCCCGCATCAAGCGCGGTTCCAAGGGCTCGGGAATGAAGGCGGCGTCAGCGCGGTAGCCGCGTTGCAGGCAGGCGAGCGCGCCATTGCCGGTGCACTCCTCCTCGACCACCGACTGGAGGTAAACATTGGCGGCCGGCTGGTAGCCGAGGCTGCGCAAGGCGGCGAGGGCGTAGAGACAGGCCGACAGGCCGGCCTTCATGTCGCCGGCGCCCCGGCCATGCATCCAGCCATCCTCGATCGCCGGATCGTAGGGGTCACGCACCCAGCGGTCGAGCGGCCCCGTCGGCACCACATCGATATGGCCGTTGAGGATCAGCGAACGGCCGGTGGCGTTTCTCGGCGTGTGGGTGGCGACAACATTGAAAGCATCGTCATAGGAGACCGCAACCGGCGAAAACCCCGGAAGGTCGCGGATCGCGTCGACATCGACACGCCACATGTCGACGGCATAGCCACCTGCCTCATAGGCGGCGGCCATGAAGGATTGCGCGGCGTGCTCCTCGCCGCGCTGGGAAGGAAAGCGCACGAGTTCCGCCAGGAACGCGACTTGCCGCGCGAAGCCGTCGTCGACCGCGCGCAAAATGGCTTCGTCGGCATTTCGCTCAGGCATGATATTCCGCTTTCTCCTGAATGGTGTATCATATCTCATATGCCATTTCCTGGAAAGGCAAGGAGACAGGTCGGGCCAAACTATGGCCCAACCCGGGAATCTCTTGGCAGGCGGGCGCAGAGTTGGCATCAGCTTCTTGCATGCCAACAAAGCCGCATGACGAAGATCGAGGACAGATGCTGGTCACCGAAGGCGCATTGCCGGATGAAATCACCGATCTCAAGTCAGGCTACCGGCGCGTGCCGGCCGGCAAGATCGTCAATGCGGTGACATGGATGGAAGCGCTGGCGCCGGTGCCAGGTCTCGCCCAGCCCCTGGCAATGACGTGGATCTCCAAGCCCGACAGCGAAGCCTACCGCACGATCTTCCTCGAGATCGGCGCTCCCTGGCTGTGGGATCGAGCCGCCGAAATGTCAGATGCCGAAATATCAGCGCATTTCGCCGATCCGCGCCAGCATCTGTACTATGGCCATGATGACAGCGGCGGCCATGTCGGCATGGTAGAGTTCCGGGTGGCCGACGGCAACGAGATCGAGATCACCTATTTCGGCCTGTTCCCCGGCTTGACCGGTCGTGGTCTCGGCAAACGGCTGATGGCTGGTGCGCTCGACCAGGCATGGCGCCTCGGCCCCGGCCGCATCTGGCTGCACACCAGCAGCATCGACCATCACAGCGTCATCGGGTTCTACCGGGCTTGCGGGTTTGAGCCCTATGCGGCCGGCTTCGAAATCACCGACGATCCCCGGATCAAGGGAACCTTGCCGCGCGATGCCGCCCCGCAAATCCCGTTGATCGAAACGGAATGGGTGCCCGGCGCCAGATGAGACCTCAACGGCCTGCATCTCTATGCGCTGGCCGCCGAGAAGGCCGGGTCGCTCAGGGATGACGATGTGCTCAAGCATTGCCGACCATCGAGTTCGACGCGCCACAAGGCAAGATCCGCGTCGATGCCTCCAACAACCACACGCTCTGCCATTCCTATGTCGGCAAGGCGGCGGCAGACGGCATCGGCTACGAAATCGTCAAGGATTTCGGCACCATCACGCCGGTCACGCCTTACTGCAAGGTGCAGGATCTTCCGTTCAAGCGGTCCTGACGGCGGCTTTACCGCCGCCGTCAGGGCGTCCGCGGCGCCGGCAGCCGCTCGCGCAATTCGTCGACAAGCACCCTGGTGTTTTCGGAATAGTCGATGGGCACAACGACGAGATGCACGCCGCCGCCGGTGAAGGCCCGTTCCAGCGCCGGCCGCAAATCAGCGATCTCCGTAACCCTGGTTCCCTTGGCGCCATAGGCCTCGGCGTATTTGACGAAATCGGGATTGCCGAAGGTCATGCCGAAATCCGGGAATTGGTCGACAGCCTGCTTCCAGCGGATCATGCCATAGGCATGGTCCTCCAGCAGCAGGATGACGAGGTTGAGCTTCAGCCTGACGGCGGTCTCCAGTTCCTGGCTGTTCATCATGAAGCCGCCATCGCCGCAAATGGCCATGACACGGCGGCGGGGATAAAGCAGTGACGCCATCATCGCCGACGGCAGGCCGGCGCCCATCGTGGCCAACGCATTGTCGAGGAGCAGCGTGTTTGCCATGCGCGTGCGGTAGTTGCGCGCGAACCAGATCTTGTACATGCCGTTGTCGAGGGCGAGGATCCCGTCCGCCGGCATCACGGCGCGCACGTCATGCACGATGCGCTGCGGCGTGAAGCGGTCTTCGGTGGCGCGCGCGGCGATGCGGCCCAGAATGCCTTCCCTGAGCGGCAGCAAGGCTTGCGCGTTGGGGATCTTGCCCTCGATGCGGTCCGCCAGCAGCGCCAGCGACGGGCCAAGATCGCCAACGATCTCGGCCTGCGGGAAATAGACCTGCTCGACATCGGCCGAGTGATAGCCGACATGGATCACCTTCGGTCCGTTGGCGCCCATGATGAAGGGCGGTTTCTCCACCGTGTCGTGGCCGATGGTGATGATCAGATCGGCCTGTTCGATGGCCTCGTGCACATAGTCGCGCTCCGACAGTGCCGCCGTTCCCATGTAGAGTTCGGTGCCGCCGGGCACCGTGCCCTTGCCCATCTGCGTGGTGAAATAGGGTATTTGCGTGCGCAGCACGAACTGGGCGACATCGGGGGTCACACGCGGACGCGACGCCGCCGCGCCGAACATCAGCAGCGGACGCTTGGCCTCCAAGATCATGCGGGCGGCGCGATCGAGCGCGTCCGCGCTGGCCAGCGGCAACTCGACCGGGTGCGTCGGCACCAGCGCCACCGGCTCGCACTCCGCCGCCGCAATGTCTTCCGGCAGTTCCAGATGCACCGGGCCGGGCCGCTCTTCCTGGGCAACGCGGAAGGCCTCGCGCACCAGCGAGGGGATCATCTTGGGCGAGACGATCTGGCGCGACAGCTTGGTCAGCGGCTTCATCGCCGCGACGATGTCGACGATCTGGAAGCGCGCCTGCCGCGATGACAAGATGCCCTTCTGGCCGGTGATCATGATCATGGGCATCGCGCCGAGCAGCGCATAGGCCGCGCCGGTCGTCAGATTGAGTGCGCCAGGGCCAAGCGTGGTGATGCACACGCCTGCCTTGCCGGTGAGCCTGCCATAGGTGGCGGCCATGAAAGCAGCGGCCTGCTCATGCCGGGTCAGGATCAACTGGATCGACGAGCGGCGGATCGATTCGACGATGTCGAGATTCTCCTCGCCCGGAATGCCGAAAATCCGGTCGACCCCTTCATTCTCGAGGGCCGCCACGAACAGATCCGAACCTTTGGTCATGAACCGCCTCTCCTGCAATGTACACGTTCCGCCTTCATATGGCATTGGAAAGCGGCACCTCAAAGCGCGCAAGCCAGTTCTGCTGGCGATCAGCCCATCAGTTTCGGCAGGGCGGCCGCCAGCGCGTCGATGGCGAGCCTAACCTTGAGCGGCAGATGCGGGGTCTGCAGCCAGAGCGCATGGCAGTCGTAGAGATAGTGCGGCTGGTCCGGCAACAGCGCCACCAGCCCACCGGCCTCCATGCGCTCGCGGACCAGCCACCGTGGCAACCACGCCAGCCCCATGCCTTCGGCCGCTGCATCGGCGATGGCATCAAGATCATCGAGCCGCAGGCGGCCGGTCGGCATGATCTCCCGTGCGGATTGCCCTTCACGCGCAAACAGCCAGGGCTGAACGACCTGGCCGAGCCGGCGATAGACAATCGCCTGATGATCGGCGAGGTCTTCGATCCGCCGCGGCTCGCCGTGAAGTCCGAGATAGGCGGGCGAGGCGCAGACGACCATGCCTTGCCGCGCAACGCGGCGCGCGATGATGCCCGCCTTATCGTCCGGATCGCCGGTGCGGATGGCAAGGTCAAAGCCGTCTTCGGCAAGATCGGCGAAGCGGTCGCTGAGTGACAAATCGAGTTCCAGCATCGGATAGTGCCGCGCCAGCTTCAGCAGCACGGGGGTAACGCAGTGGCGGCCGAAATGCGCCGGCATGGTCACGCGCAGTCTGCCTCTCGGTTCCGAAAACTGGTCGGCGGCCAGCGCATCGGCGGCTTCCGCCTCGACCAGCACGATGCGGCAGCGTTCGTAATAGGCGCGGCCGAAATCGGTCAGGCTCTGGCGGCGCGTGGTGCGGTTGATGAGGCGTACGCCGAGCCGCTCTTCGAGAGAGCGGACATGCTTGCCAACCATCGGCCCGGACAGGTCGAGCGCTACCGCCGCAGCCGCGAACGAGCCAAGGTCGACCGCCTTGACGAACACGGCCATGCTCTCGAGCCTATCCATATTCGAAACCTCTGGTTTCTACTGCTTTATCCTTACGCCCATTTATCCATGAAGCCTTTGGCCGCATAGCCCATTCGGTACAGATAATTTGGAGTAACCCGAATGGCTCGTATTGTCCGCTTCCATCAGCATGGCGGTCCAGAAGTCCTGCGCATCGAGGATATCGACCTCGCTCCAGCGGGTCCGGGTGAGGTTCAAATCCTCGTCAAGGCACTCGGCCTCAATCGCGCCGAGGCACTGCTGCGTGCGGGCAGCTATATCGAGACGCCCGCCCTGCCCTCCGGGCTTGGTCTCGAGGCGGCGGGCATTGTCGAAACGGTAGGCGAAGGCGTGAACGATTTCGTCCCGGGCGACGCTGTCAGCGTCATCCCGCCGCAATCGATGGCGCGCTGGCCGGCTTACGGCGAGCTGGTCACCTATCCCGCCGGGCTCATCGTCAAGCACCCACCGTCGCTCGACTGGCAGACAGCGGCGGCTGTCTGGATGCAATATCTCACCGCCTATGGCGCCCTGATCGACATCGCCGGACTGAGCAATGGAGACGCTGTCGTCATCACCGCGGCCTCCAGCAGCGTCGGGCTTGCCGCGATCCAGATCACCAACAAGGTTGGCGCGACAGCGATCGCGGTGACGCGAACATCGGCAAAGAAACAGGCCTTGCTCGATGCCGGCGCGGCGCATGTTGTGGTCCTGGCCGAGGAAGATCTCGCCGCACGGCTGAGCGAGATCGCGGGACCGCAAGGCGTGCGCGTCGTGCTCGATGCCATCGGCGGTCCGATCTTCGAGCCGCTGACAGCGGCAATGTCAAAGGGCGGCATTCTCATCGAATATGGCGGACTGAGCCCCGAGCCGACGCCGTTCCCCTTGGCTGCCGTGTTGGGCAAGACGCTGACGTTGCGTGGTTATCTCGTGCACGAGATAACCGGCGCCGCAGAGAAGCTGGAGATCGCCAAGGCGTTCATCCTCGAAGGCCTGGAAACCGGCGCGCTGAGGCCGATCATCGACAGGATCTTTGCTTTCGACCAGATCGTCGAGGCGCACCGCTACCTCGAATCGAACGAGCAGTTCGGCAAGATCGTCGTAACCGTTTGATCGACGGCAGCGGCGAACAAATCATTCTTGCCGGCAACATCGCTCTTGAAGGCCTGGCTCCGCATTCCTAACTGTCTGGTGCGGGCCGGGCCCCTCTGACGATCGCTTCTGGTGATTGTGATGTCGGACCGCTTTAACGGGCCCGTTTCCACCTTTTTCGGTCAAGCGGGCTCAATCCTTTCGGTTGGAGCCCCGTATGACATCTTCCCTCCTTGGTTTGGTTTGCCCCTCCTGCCGCGTCGCGCTCGTGATGAGCGAACGCCAGGGTATCGAGATTGACTATTGTCCGCAGTGCCGTGGCGTCTGGCTTGATCGAGGCGAACTCGACAAGATCGTCGAGCGTTCCGGCAGGGAGGCGTCGCCTGCGCCGCAGCCACAGCCGGCAGCCTTCTCCCAGCGGCAACACGGCCGCGATGACGACTATTCGCGCTCGCAGGGCCATCGCTATCCCAAGCGGAAGAAATCCTTCTTCGAGGAATTGTTCGATTGACCGCATGACAGGCCCAGCGCCTGCTGAAATTTCCAAAAAGTCGTATCGATAAAGGTTCATCTCCGATGATGTCTCGCACCAGCCGATTTGCAACCCTGTTTGCCGGACTGTTCCTTGCATTCTCCATGATCGCGATCGATCATGCCGAGGCGCGGCGCGGCGGCAGTTTCGGCAGTCGCGGCACGCGCACGTTCCAGTCGGCGCCGCCGACCAGGACCGCGCCGGCGCCGACCGCTCCCGTCGAGCGTTCGATGACACCCAACACCGGTGTGAACGCTGCCGCCCGGCAGCCGCAGGCCGGCCCACAGCGGCCAGGCTTCATGAGCGGTTTTGGCGGAACGATGATACGCGGCCTGCTGCTCGGCGGCCTCATCGGCCTGCTCGTCGGTCAAGGGTTCGGCGGCCTGGCCGGCATGTTCGGCTTCCTGCTTCAGGCCCTGCTCATCGGTGGCGCGATCATGCTGGCCATCCGCTTCTTCCGCTCGCGGTCGGCGCAGGGCCCTACCCCGGCGCTCGCCGGTGCCGGCAATGCCCAGGCGCCGCGATTTGAGAACCGCGCTCCGGCACAGCAGCAGACGGCCGGCGCGTTCACAATCCCCGGCTTTGGCGGTGGTTCGGGCGGAGGCTCTCCGGCTGACGTCTCCGTGGAGATCACGCTGGCTCAGAGCGACCTCGACGCATTCCAGAAGCTGTTGACCGATGTCCAGGAAGCATTCGGGCGCGAAGACCATGCCGCCCTGCGCCGGGCGACGACGCCCGAGATGGTGTCCTATCTCTCGGAAGAGCTGGCCGACAATGCCCAGAAAGGTCTCCGGAACGAGGTCTCCGATATCACCTTGCTGCAGGCCGACATCGCGGAAAGCTGGCGCGAGGACGACCGCGACTACGCCACGGCCGCGTTGCGCTACGAGTCTCGCGACGTGATGCGCGAGCGGGCCAGCGGCAAGGTCGTCGAGGGCGACGAAGACCATCCGACAGAGACGACCGAGTTGTGGACATTCACGCGTCAGAATGGCTCGAACTGGAAGCTCTCGGCCATACAACAGGCCTGAGCCCGACCATTGAACGAGGGTCCTCGCGGGCGCCTTAGCGCGTGATCCTGACGCACATCGGCATGCCGATCTCGATTGTGCGTCCGATGTCGGTCAGCAGGCCTGCGCGCTGAAACCAGGCGCGCCTGCCGATTCAGGCGGGCCACAAAGACCAGGCAATTCTTTTTCATGATTTCCTCCCCTGCCGGCCCGCGCCTGAGCGCGCGGGATGGGCAAAATTTCGCCCGCCCTCGCTTGCAACATAGCCCCATATGTGAAAATACTATTTACAAAAGAAGATTAGCGGGAGAAGACGTCATGCAGTCCGGCGCTTTGAGACGTATTCATATGGCTGGCCTGAGCCTCCTGCGAGACTGCCGGAGCCGGCCATGAGCGACTTCGCGCCCACCGTCGGCGTTGCCTCGACCTACCCCAAAAACATGCCTGAGGCGCACGCGGCACTGCCGGTGTGGAACGCCGAGAACTGGTTCTACGAGGACTGGCCGGTCGGCCAGAAAATCCGCTCGTTGCGGCGCACGATGGCGGAGGGCGACAGCCACCTCTTCAACACGCTGGTGCTCGACATCCACCCCTATGTGCAGGACCAGATGTTCGCCGAAAGCGAAGGCATTTTCGGCAAGCGGCTGATCGCCGGCGCTTTCGTCTTTTCGGCCGGGCTGGGGCTGGTCGCCACCAACTGCGTCAACGCCTTTTCCTATGGCTATGACAAGCTCCGTTTCATCAAGCCTGTCTTCATTGGTGACACGATCTATTCGATCCGCTCCAACCTCGACAAGAAGCCGCGCTACAGAGAGATGGGGTTGATCCGTGCCAGCTACGAAGTGTTCAAGGGCGAAGGCGAGCTGGTCCTCTATTGCGAGCACCTGCAGACGGTGAAGTACCGCAACCCGGCCGATTTCGTCGGCAAGACGGAGAAATGAAAATGCCGGCTTTGGCCGAATTGCCGCTTGCCGGTCTCGTCGTCGTCGACATGAGCCAGTTTCTGTCCGGCCCCTATTGCTCGCTGCGGCTGCTCGACCTCGGTGCGCGCGTCATCAAGATCGAGCGCCCGGATGGCGGCGACCTGTCGCGCCGGCTCTACCTCAGCGACACCGAGATCGGCGGCGATTCCACGATCTTCCACGCCATCAATCGCGCCAAGGAAAGTTTTGCCATCGACTTGAAGAACGAGGCGGATCTCGAGGCGCTGCGCGGGCTTCTGGCCAAGGCCGATGTGCTTATCCAGAATTTCCGGCCCGGCGTCATCGAGCGGCTCGGCCTCGACTACGAGGCCGTCCGCAAGATCAACCCGCGGCTCGTCTACGCATCGATCAGCGGCTATGGCGAGGACGGCCCATGGGTCAAGCGGCCCGGCCAGGATTTGCTGGCGCAATCCCGGTCCGGCGTGATGTGGCTCAATGGCGACGAGGGCCAGGGACCTGTGCCCTTCGGGCTGGCCATCGGCGACATGCTGGCGGGTGCCGCCTGCGCGCAAGGCATTCTGGCAGCGCTGGTGCGGCGCGGCATCACCGGTCAGGGCAGCCATATCGAAACCAGCCTCCTGGAAGCGCTGGTCGATTTCCAGTTCGAGGTGCTGACCACGCATCTCAATGACGGCCGCCGCTTGCCCAGGCGCTCCAGCTTCCGCAGCGCGCATGCCTATCTCTCGGCGCCTTACGGCGTCTACCCGGCCAAGGACGGCTATCTCGCCATCGCCATGACGCCGATCCCGACACTTGCCGACCTGCTGTCGCTCAATGAGTTGGCGCCCTATCGCGACAGACCGGCTTCGTGGTTCACCGCGCGCGACGACATCAAGGCGATCATCGCGCAAAGGATCGCCAGCAAAACCATCGACGAATGGCTTGATATTCTCGAGCCGGCCGACATCTGGTGCGCCAAGGTGCTGACCTGGCCGGAGATGCTGGCCAGCGAAGGCTTTCAGTCGCTCGACATGCTGCAGACGGTGACGCGCGAGGACGATGTCTCGATCCTCACCACCAGCTCGCCGCTCAGGGTCGACGGTGCCAGGGCCAAGGTCGATCGCGCCGCGCCGCGCATCGGCGAGCACAGTGCCGCGATCCGCGAGGAGTTCGGCCTGTGACCACGCTCAAGGGCATGACCTGGAGCCATCCGCGCGGCTATGATCCGATGGTCGCCTGCTCGTCGCTTTGGCAGCAGAAGACCGGCGTCGCCATCCACTGGGACAAGCGCTCGCTGCAGGATTTCGAATCCTTCCCGGTCGAGGAACTGGCGCGCGCCTATGATCTGATCGTCATCGACCACCCGCATGTCGGCCAAATTACTGCGGAACGCTGCCTCGCGCCGCTGGATGTCGTCGGCCGCGAGGCCGAGCGCGCAGCGCTCGCCTCAGGCAGCGTCGGCCAGTCCTATCCGAGCTACGCCTGGCAAGGACGGCAATGGGCGTTTCCGATCGATGCGGCCAGCCAGGTCCAGGCATGGCGGCCGGACGCGCTCGACGCGCCGCCGGCGCGCTGGAGCGACGTGCTCGATCTCGCCCGGCAAGGCCGCGTGCTTTTGCCGTTGCGGCCGCCGCATGCGCTGATGGTGTTCTACACGCTTGCCGGCAATCTCGGGCACGCTTGCGCGACCGATCCGTCCCGCGATCTCATCGATAGCGAGACCGGCTGCGAAGTCTTCGAGATGATGCGAGAGATCGCCGCGCTGGTCGACCCGGCCTGTTTGGAAATGGATCCGATCGCGGTTTCCGAACGCATGGCGGAGGCCGATTCCCGCATTGTCTGCGCTCCACTCATCTACGGCTACGTTTCCTATGCGATGTCAGGGTTTCGCGCGCACCGGCTGGCCTTCACCGACATCCCGGCTGTCGGCTCCAGCGGCCCTATCGGTTCAGCGCTCGGCGGCACCGGTATAGCGGTGTCAGCCTTTTCCAAGGCGAAGGATGCAGCGGCGGACTTTGCCTATTGGGTCGCCAGCGGCGACGTGCAGCGCGGCGCCTATGCCGCTGCCGATGGCCAACCAGGCCATGCTGCCGCCTGGGAGGACCAGACCGTCAACGCCGTGACCGGCAATTTCTATCGCGACACGCGCGCGACGCTGGAGGGCGCATGGGTGCGGCCGCGTCATGACGGCTACATGGCGTTCCAGCAGGCGGCGCCCGACCGCATCCTGTCCGGCATGACCTCCGGGCATAAAGCCGCCCGGGTCGTTGCCGATCTCGTCAGCCTGTTCCGGGAGAGTGCCCCCGGCGCAAGTGTCCGGCGCTGCTGGTAGAGGAGTCTGAACGAAACCCGACGGAGGCGAACGTCTGGACTACGCCCCGGCGAGACGCCGAGGCAAATCCAACTATTCCAACCGCCAAAGCTTGCGGGCATTGCCCGACAGCAACCTGTCGCGCTCCGCGACGCTGCAACCGGAAAGCAGTGCGTGGGTTGCTGCCACCCAGGTCGACAAGCCGCCACCAAGCGTGCAGACCGGCCAATCGCTGCCCCAGACGACACGGTCCCAGCCGAACGAAGCGATGGTGTGCTCGACATAGGGCCGCAGCGTCCCGACCGTCCAGCTGCCGGGATCGGCATAGGCGACCACACCGGAAATCTTGGCCATGACGTTCGGACGCCGCGCGATCTCGCCCACGTGCTCGCGCCAGGGATGCTCGGCTCCACCCTTGATGTCGGGGACGCCGCAATGGTCGAGAACGAACCGGACGTCGGGTGCGAGGTCGGCCAGCGCTATTGCTTTCGGAATCTGGCGCGGCAGCACGACGAGATCGAAGGTCAGGCCGGTGCCGCCAAGCCGCTTGATGTTGTCACGAAACACCGCGCCTTCCGACAGATCATCGGGCATGACATGGAGTACGCGGCGGAAACCCCTGACGAAAGGATTTGCCCGCTGCCTTTCGAGATAGGCCGGGAAATCCGCGTCTTCCGGCCGGCAGGACGCGATCGCCCCGACCAGCATGCTGCCGGCCTGTCGCGACAGACCTTCCACCCGTGCGGTCTCGGCTTCAATGTCAGCCGGATCGACATCGACCTCCATGTGCAGCACGCGCTCGACGCCGACACGCCGCGCCTCGGCGGCATAGTCCTCGTAGGAGAAATCGCGGTTGAGCGGCGGCACGCCGGCAAGCCAGGGATAGCGCAAGGCCGAGCGATCGATGAGATGCAGATGGGTGTCGATGATCACTGGAGCTCCTCCAAATTGGCTTTGTCAAATCATCTCACGGAGGAATTCTTCATTCAAATAAGAACTTATGCTGCCGACCCTACAGCCGAGCCGGCCAGATGCGACAGCTTCTCGCACGTCGCCAGCAACAGCTCGATCGTTCTGGTGATATCGGGCGCGGACGGCGCATTGACCACGGTAATGTAGGGAATGGACAGGGCGGCGATGGCCTTGCCGTCGGAACTGCGCACCGGAGCCGACAGGTTGAAGACGCCGGCGGTCTGCATCGAGGCCATCATCTCGTAGCCACGGTCACGGATCTGGTCGAGCCGGGTGAAGAACTCGGTCGATTGCGCCGTCTTGTCGGTGCTGCGGACGTGTTCGGAGATCATCATCTGCCGCTCTTCCTGCGAGCGGAAGGCAAGCAGAACATGGCCCGAACCGGTGTCGAACAGGCTGATGTGGGAGCCCACCCGGATCGAGATGCCCCAGTAGTTCGGCGCCTCCTGCTGGGCGATGACGACGGCGGAACCGCGATCAAAAACAACGAGTTGGTTGGCCTGCTGCGAGGTCTCGGCCAGTTCGCGCATCAGCGGCGTGGCGTAGGAAACCAGCCGCCGCACCGGAGCGTGCAGTTGCGCCAGGCCGAACAGTTTCAGCGTCAGCGAATAGCGGTCGCCATCCAGCCTTGTGACATAGCCACGCCGCACCAGCCGGTCGAGCATGCGGTAGAATTCGTTCGGGCTGCGGTCGAGTTTCTTGGCGATTTCGGCCTGGGTCAGGCCGCCGTCGACGCCGGCCAGCAGCTCAAGGATGTCGAGCCCCTTGTCGAGCGCCGGCGCGCGGTAGCGCTCGTCTTCGCTGTCGTCCATGAGGCATTTCTCCAGTGAATTCGACTCTTCATATACGCAGGAAAGCGGCCGGCGGAAACAAATTTCGCCTTGACGTACGTATGAATGTTTTGTTTGTATATGAATGTAGCATTCCTGTCACGTGGACAGGTTGCGGTCGCCGCTAAGGCGCACCAAGGGAGGAAACCAATGAATAGACTGCTTTCCGGCGTCTCCGCCGGCGCATTGGTGCTTGCATTCGGTGCAGGCACGGCCCTTGCCGGCGACCTGCCCGGCAAGTTCGAAGGCGTCACCGTCGACGTGAAACTGATCGGCGGCCAGCAATATGAAAAGCTCTATGAGCGCATTCCCGAATGGGAGAAGGCCACCGGCGCCAAGGTCAACATCCTGACCAAGAAGAATGGCTTCGACATCGACAAGGAGTTGAAGTCCGACATCGCCTCTGGCAGCACCAACTGGTGCGTCGGCTGGAACCATTCGTCCTTCGCGCCGCAATATACCGGCCTCTATACGGACCTCAGCAAATTGCTGCCCAAGGAAGAGATCGACGCCTTCGTGCCGTCGACGATCAAGGCGGCAACCATCGACGGCAAGCTTGAGATGCTGCCGCGCGCGCAGTTCGACGTCTCGGCACTCTACTACCAGAAGAGCCTCTACGAGAACGCCGACAACAAGGCCAAGTTCAAGGCCAAATACGGCTATGACCTGGTGCCGCCGGACAGCTGGAAGGAAGTCACCGACCAGGCCGAGTTCTTCGCCAACCCGCCCAATTTCTACGGCACGCAGTTCGCCGGCAAGGAAGAGGCGATCAATGGCCGCTTCTACGAGATGGTGGTCGCCGAGGGCGGCGAGTATCTCGACAAGGACGGCAAGCCGGTCTTCAACTCGGAGGCCGGCATCCGGGCGCTCGACTGGTTCGTCAATCTCTACAAGGCCAAGGCCGTGCCGGCCGGAACGACCAACTATCTGTGGGACGATCTTGGCCAGGGCTTTGCCTCGGGCACCGTCGCCATCAATTTGGACTGGCCGGGCTGGGCCG
This sequence comes from Mesorhizobium sp. B2-4-19, assembly GCF_006441315.1. NCBI lineage: Bacteria > Pseudomonadati > Pseudomonadota > Alphaproteobacteria > Hyphomicrobiales > Phyllobacteriaceae > Mesorhizobium > Mesorhizobium sp. B2-4-19. The sequence goes on from NZ_VFUV01000001.1 coordinate 572,056, forward strand.
GCTTCTTCAACGACCCGAAGTCGTCGAAGGTGGCGGGCAATGTCGGCGTGAAGGTCGCGCCGAAGGGTTCTTCCGGCAAGCGCACCGGCTGGTCCGGTTTCCACGGTTTCTCGGTGACCGAGAACTGCCCGAACAAGGAGGCCGCAGCCTCGCTGGTTTGGTGGCTGACCAATGAGGACAGCCAGAAACTGGAAGCCGCCGCAGGCCCGCTGCCGACACGCACGGCGGTGTGGGATTGGGACTTGAAGCAGGCCGAAAACGATCCCTACAAGAAGGAGGTTCTCTCCGCCTTCCAGGAAGAAGCCAAGCACGCCTTCGCCGTGCCGCAGACGCCTGAGTGGATCGAGATTTCGAACGCCGTCTATCCCGAACTGCAGGCGGCGATCCTGGGCGACAAGACCTCCAAGCAGGCATTGGACGAAGCCGCCGCCAAGGCGACGCAGATCCTGCAGGATGCCGGCAAGCTTTAGAACAGCCCCAAGGTTGCCTCCCCCATGATGAATGGGGGAGGCGATCGCGTCCCGTCGGAAGGTTCGCGATGCACATCGCCTTTCGGCGCCCCGCCCACGCAATGCAAAACCCCACAGGATTCTGATGAAGGGCTTCAAGCCATCGGCGCCATTTCTGCTGCTGCTTCCAGCCTTCATCGTGCTGGCCGCGGTCGTCGTCGTGCCGCTGCTTCTGTCGCTCTATTCGAGCTTCACACCGTTCCGCCTGACCAGGCCCGAAACGTTCTTCATCTTCGTCGGCTTCAGGAACTATCTCTCGATCCTGGCCAATTCCGATTTCTGGTGGGCGTTCGGGCGCACGGTGCTGCTGCTGACCATCGCGCTCAATCTCGAAATGCTGCTGGGCCTCGGCCTCGCCATGCTGGTCGAGAAGGCGACGCGCGGCCAGCGCATCCTGCGCACGCTGATGATGTTTCCGATGATGTTCTCGCCGATCCTCGTCGGCTTCCAGTTCAAGTTCATGTTCAACGACAATATCGGCCTGGTGAACAACGCCCTGCAGTCGCTCGGCATCACCGGGGATGCCATACCGTGGCTGATCGAAGGCCATCTTGCCTTCATCGCCATTTCGGTTGCCGAGATATGGTCGTCGACCGCGATCTTCGCCATCCTGATCCTCGCCGGACTGCTCGCAATGCCGAAGGAGCCGATCGAGGCGGCGCGGGTCGATGGCTGCACGCCGTGGCAGACCTTCCGCTATGTGACGTGGCCGTTCGTCATGCCTTTCGCCTATATCGCCATGACAATCCGTTCGCTCGACGTGGCGCGCGCCTATGACATCGTCAAGATCATGACCGATGGCGGACCGGCGGGCCGCACCGAGCTGTTGTGGACGCTGGTGGCACGCACCGCCTACAGCGACGGCCGCATGGGCATGGCGAACGCCATGGCCTACTTCTCGATCCTGCTGTCGATCGCCTTCACCGTCTATTTCTTCAACAAGCTCGCCGCGGCGCGCACGCAGATCGGCGCGGAGTGGTGATGGACGAGAATTCTTCCGCCCGCCTGAAGCGCCGGCTGCTGGGCATCGTCCATAGTGTCGGCCTGTTCCTGGCGATGCTGACGATCTGCCTGCCCGGCCTCTGGATCGTGCTGTCATCGCTGCGGCCGACCGTCGAGATCATGGCCAAGCCGCCGGTGTGGATCCCGCAGGAGATCTCGTTCGACGCTTACATCGCAATGTTCTCAGGCATCGGCAAAGGCGGCATCCCAGTCATCGAATATTTCCGCAACTCGCTGATCATCTCGGTGACCTCGACGATCATTGCGGTGGCGATCGGCATGGCCGGCGGCTATGCCTTCGCGCGCTACCGCTTCCGCGGCAAATCGAGCGTGTTCCTCGGCCTGATGCTTACGCGCACGGTGCCTGGCATCGCGCTGTCGCTGCCTTTGTTCTTCCTCTATGTGCGGCTCGGCATCATCGACACGCATTTCGGGCTGATCCTGGCCTATGTCGCGCTCAACGTGCCGTTCACCATCTGGCTGATCGACGGTTTCTTCCGCCAGGTGCCGAGAGACCTCGCGGAGGCAGCACAAATCGATGGCTGCACGCGCTGGCAGGCTTTCTGGCAGGTCGAGTTCCCGCTTGCCGGACCAGGCATCGCTTCTGCCGCGATCTTTGCCTTCCTGACCTGCTGGAACGAGTTCGCGCTGGCTTCGCAGCTGACCCGTTCGGTGAGCGCCAAGACGCTGCCGGTCGGCCTGCTCGACTACACGGCCGAATTCACCATCGACTGGCGCGGCATGTGCGCGCTGGCCGTGGTGATGATCATTCCCGCACTCACCCTCACCTACATCGTCCAGAAACACCTTGTCGGCGGCCTGACCTCCGGCGCGGTGAAAGGCTGATCCCATGGCGACCGTTTTCCTCAAGAAGCTGACCAAGCGCTACGGCAATATCGGGATCGTGCATGGCATCGATCTCGATATCGCCGACCGCGAATTCATCGCGCTGGTCGGCCCGTCGGGCTGCGGCAAGTCGACGACTTTGCGCATGATCGCTGGACTGGAAGAAATCAGCGCCGGTTCGATCGAGATCGGCGGACGTATCGTCAACGATCTGCCGCCGCGCTCGCGCAACATCTCGATGGTGTTCCAGTCCTATGCGCTCTATCCGCATATGACGGTGCGCGAAAACCTCGGCTTTTCGCTGAAGATCGCCGGCGTGGCCAAGGACGACATGGAGCGCCGCGTCGCCGAGGCCTCGGCCATTCTCGGCCTCGATGCGCTGCTCGACCGCCGCCCGTCGCAACTGTCGGGCGGCCAGCGCCAGCGCGTCGCCATGGGCCGCGCCATCGTGCGCGACCCTGACGTGTTTCTCTTCGACGAGCCGCTTTCCAATCTCGACGCCAAGCTCAGGACGCAGATGCGCACCGAGATCAAGAAGCTCCATGCCAAGGTGCAGTCGACGGTGATCTACGTCACCCATGACCAGGTCGAGGCGATGACGCTGGCCGACCGCATCGTCATCATGCGCGACGGCCATATCGAACAGGTCGGCACGCCAGACGAGGTCTTCCGCCGCCCGGCGACACGCTTCGTCGCCGGCTTCATCGGTTCGCCGCCGATGAATTTGCACGAGGCGACTGTCGACAACGGCCAATTGGTTTTCGTCAGCGGCGAAAGGCTGCCGCTGCCCGCCCAGTTCAAGGCCAATGTCGCGACCGGCGACAAGGTCGTGTTCGGTCTGCGGCCTGATGACATCTATCCGACCGGCCATGGCATCAGCTCCGGCGGCGCGGCCGACGTCCATCAGATCGACCTGCCGATCACCGTCACCGAACCTCTCGGCAACGAGACGCTGGTGTTCGTCGAGTTCAACGGCACGGACTGGGTTTCGCGCATGCTGAACCCGCGCCCGTTGCGCTCCGGCGAGCGGGTGGCGATGAGCCTCGACCTGTCGCAGGCGCATCTGTTTGCCGCCGAGACTGGAAAGACATTGCGGAGCTGACCGATGGCTAGAATCGAGAAAATCGAACTGCGGATGGTGGACCTTGTGCCCAAGGTCAAGCGCACGGACGCCATCCAGAGTTTCATCAGCCAGGAAACGCCGATCGTCACCATTACCGATTCCGACGGCGCGGTCGGCACCGGCTACAGCTACACGATCGGCACCGGCGGCTCCTCGGTGATGCGGCTGTTGTCCGACCATCTGGCGCCATGCCTGATCGGCCGAGACCCCGATATGATCGAGGCGATCTGGCACGATCTCGAATTCGCCACCCATGCGACCACCATCGGTGCGATCACCGCCATCGCCATCGCGGCGATCGATACGGCGCTCTGGGATCTCAGGGCCAAGAAGCAGAACCTGCCGTTGTGGAAACTGGCCGGCGGTGCCAAGGACCGCTGCCCGCTCTACACCACCGAGGGCGGCTGGCTGCACATCGAGACGGCAGCACTTGTCGACGACGCGCTGGCTGCCAAGGCCAAGGGCTTCCGCGGCTCGAAGGTGAAGATCGGCAGGCCGCACGGGTCGGAGGATCTCGCCCGCCTGTCGGCGGTGCGCAAGGCGGCGGGCGACGGCTACGAGATCATGACCGATGCCAACCAGGGGTTTTCGGTCGACGAGGCGATCCGGCGTGCGGCGCGGCTGCGCGAACTCGATCTCGCCTGGATCGAGGAGCCGCTGCCAGCCGACGACATCGACGGCCATATCAGGTTGTCCAACTCGACGCCGACGCCGATCGCCATTGGCGAGTCGCTCTATTCGATCCGCCATTTCCGGGAATACATGCAGAAAGGCGCCTGCTCGATCGTGCAGGTCGATGTCGGCCGCATCGGCGGCATCACGCCATGGCTCAAGATCGCCCATGCGGCAGAGGCCTTCGACATTCCGGTCTGCCCCCATTTCCTGATGGAGCTGCATGTCAGCTTGACCTGCGCGGTTCAGAACGGCAGGTATGTCGAGTACATTCCGCAACTCGACCAGTTGACCGGCAAGCATATGCGCATCGAGGATGGGCATGCGCTGGCGCCCGACGAACCCGGCATCGGCATCGACTGGGACTGGGACGCGGTCAAGGCCATGAGCATCGCCGAGTTCACCACGGCGATCACCAGATAGGAGTCGGATATGCAGCGAATGGGCATGGTGCTGGGGTTGAAGCCGGAAAAGGTCGAGGAGTATGTCCGCCTGCATGCCGCCGTCTGGCCCGACGTGTTGACCATGATCTCCGCCTGCAACATCAAGAATTACTCGATCTATCTGAAGCGGCCGGAGAATCTGCTGTTCTCCTATTTCGAATATCACGGCACCGATTATGCGGCCGACATGGCCAAGATGGCCGCCGATCCGAAGACGCAGGAATGGTGGGCGGTCTGCATACCATGCCAGGAGCCGCTCGCGGCCCGCAAGGAGGGTGAATGGTGGGCCAGCATGGACGAGGTCTTCCACCATGACTGAGGGCGGTTTCGACCCTGCCTTACTCGTCCAGTCCTGGCCAATGCCCTCGAAGCCTCGCCCGATCGTCACTTTCGGTGCCGGATCGATCGTCGGCGACGCGCATTTTCCCGCCTATCGCAAAGCCGGCTTTCCAATTGCCGGCCTCTATGATCCGGACCAGGCCAAGGCGAAAACCCTGGCCGACAAATGGGGCGTGACGGCGTTCCGTTCGGTCGACGAAGCCGCATCCGTCCAGGACGCGATCTTCGATCTGGCGACCCCGCCTGGACGGCACGCCGAGATCCTGAAAGCTCTGCCCGACAGGGCGGTCGCGTTGATCCAGAAGCCAATGGGCAACTATCTCGGCGAGGCCACCGAAATCCTCGAAATCTGCCGCGCCAAAAAACTCAAGGCGGCCGTGAACTTCCAGCTGCGCTTCGCGCCGATGATGCTGGCACTCAAGGACGCCGTCGCCAGGGGCTGGCTCGGTGAAGTCGTCGACTTCGATGCCTGGCTGGCGCTGGCAACACCGTGGGAGTTGTGGGAGTTCCTGCTCAAGGCGCCGCGCGTCGAGATCGCCATGCACTCGATCCATTATCTCGACCTGATCAGGCAATTGCTCGGCGATCCCAAGGGCGTCCACGCCAAGACGCTCGGCCATCCCAACCACAAGGTGGCGCAGACGCGCACCAGCGCCATTCTCGACTATGGTGACACCGTGCGCTGCGCGCTGTCGATCAACCATGACCACAAGTTCGGCCGCCGGCATCAGGCATGCGAGTTCCGCATCTGCGGTACGGAGGGAGCGGCCTATCTCAAGCTCGGCCTCAACCTCGACTATCCCCGGGGCGAACCGGACATTCTGGAAATCCATCCGAAGGGCGCAACGGACTGGATCGCGGTACCGCTTGCCGGCGAATGGTTCCCCGACGCCTTCGTCGGGCGCATGGCCAATGTGCAGCGCTTTGCGGCAGGAGAAGACGGCGAACTGGTCAGCTCGGTCGAGGACGCCTGGAGCACAATGGCGCTGGTGGAAGCCGCCTATAGATCGAGCGCGGCGCCGGCGACGCCGATCGCGGAAAGACCCTGATGGAACAGATCACCTATTTCGAGGACTATGAGATCGGCTCTTCGCGGCTGACCAGCGGCCGCACCATCACCGAGACCGACTTCGTCGTCCATGCCGGCCACACCGGCGATTTCTTTCCGCACCACATGGACGCCGAATACATGAAGACGACGCCGTTCGGCCAGCGCATCGCGCATGGCACGCTGGTGTTCTCGGTCGGCATCGGGCTGACGGCAAGCATTATCAACCCCCTCGCGTTCTCCTATGGCTATGACCGGCTGCGCTTCATCAAGCCGGTGTTCATCGGCGACACGATCCGCACGCGCACCACCATTACGGCCAAGGAGGACGATCCCAAGCGTCCGGGCTCGGGACGCGTGATCGAACGCTGCGAGGTGATCAACCAGCGCGGCGAAGTGGTGCTCGCGGCCGATCATATCTACATCGTCGAACGCAAGCCGGCGCAGAGCTGAAAAACAGCGTGGTTCTTACGAACCGGTCGCGCGCGGTGATGCGCTTGAGCCGCGAGCAGCAGGACCATCCCGACTATGATTTTCGCGACAGGCCGCCGCCCTCTATCGCATTGACGAGCGTGTCGCTTCCTTCGCGCAGATGCTGCCGCAGAATGCTCACGGCCTTCTTGCCGTCGCGCCGGCGGCAGGCGGCCAGCAGGTCGCGATGTTCCGCCTGCGACCGGGCGCGATGGTCGAGGTTGGACAAGAGCATGCGGACATAGCGATCGGCCGCGTTGTGATGCGCCTCGATCAGGCCGAGCAGACGCTGATTGCCGCAGGCAGCGTAGAGCGACAGGTGAAAGGTTCGGTTCAGCGCCCCCCAGCGGCCGACATTGCGCTCCGCGTCGATCTGGTCGAGCACCTGTTCGGCCACATCGAGATTGCCGTCCAACAAAGCCGGAATGGAGAGGCGGAGCGCTTCGCATTCGAGCAATTCGCGCACCGCGTAGATTTCGCTGATCTCGGCTTCATCCATCCGTGCGACATGCGCACCCTTCGTCGGATGGATCGAGACAATGCCCTCCGCCTCCAATTGGCGAAGCGCGTCACGAATAGGCATGCGGCTGAAGCCGAACTGTTCGGCCAGTTCGTCCTGGCGCAAAGCGGTGCCGGCCTTCAGCGCGCCGCTGGCAATGGCTTCGCGCAGCACGTTGGCGACCTGCTCCGCCACCGTCTGCGGCCTCTCGATCAGGCTTTCCGCAAATCCACGCAATCGATGCTCCCTGAGACGCGGACTCCAGCGTAGTGGAAAACCGCCGGACTGGATATGAGTATCCTCGTGTACGAACGCACCAGACCCGCTGCAGACTGGCCAGCGTGGATAGCGAGATGCCCCGCGCCGATGGTCTCTGTCGAATATCTTTCAGCGATAAACAGCAAAGGGGCGAACAGGAAGCGTCTGGACGCCATCAGCAGGAACGGCAGCAGAAGTGAGCTTCCACGGTTATCGACCAACCGCCGTGAAATAGCCGCCCAGGGGTTGGCCTGCCATAGTTACGCGGCAAGCCTCGACGGCTATCACGGCCAGCAGGAGCGGAAGCAACCTCAGCGCTCGGTTGGCGAAGAAGGCAGATAGCTGACCTGTTTCCCATCAAGAAGCTTGGCGAACAGGTAGCCGGAGAGCGCCATGAACAATGAAACGCCGGTGAACCCCTCATCCAGCAGGCTGAAAATGGGCACGGCAGGCACGAAATCATAGGGCACCGGCCCCTCGGGAGACTGATGGAGGAAATGCCAGGTGAAGACCAGGAAAGCCGCTAGGCCACGAACATGGTCCAGCGCCGGCAAGTGTTCTCCAGTCGAAGATCTCATGATTCAGACCAGGCATCCGGGCGTTCAACGATCATCGCCATGTCGCGCGGTCCAATGCCCGCAACGATGGCAGCAGAGCGAGGGTCCGCTCGCCAATGCCTAGTTTGTCTGCCTCTCGTTAATTTACACTTCCATGGAGAAAATTGATGTCCGGCGCGGCCAGCCGCAATCGCCGGAAACCGCGCGGGATGTGCCTGGACGCAGCCGTGTCGATCAATCCACCTCCACGGCTACGACCGCCGCGCAGTCCCCGGCCTTGACCAGGCCGGGAAAATGCCGCGCCGCCAACATGCCCGGCATTTTTGCCCGGATCTCCTGCGGGGCAATGCCGGTGCGGCCAACCGAATGGATCCGTGCCAGCACCGCGCCCTCTTTGACAGGCTCGCCGAGATCGACCATGGTTTCGATCATGCCGTCCTCCTCGGCGAACGAGAAGCAATCGCCTGACGGCATGTCCAGCCATTGAGTTCTGCTCTTCTCGACCGCACCATCCACGATGCCGGCATGGCGCAGCACATTGAGAATGCCGCGCCGCGCGATGCCCACAGTTTTCGCACGCGAGGTGCCGCCACCGCCCAGTTCGGTGCTGACGAAGACCTTGCCCATCTCCTCGGCCGCCGTGTCGTACATGCCGACCGAGTCGATTTCGATCATGCGCATCGAGAACGGAGCCGAGAATGCCGCCACCGCATCGAAGGCTTTTTGCTCCAGCGCCTTGTCGGGCAAGGTGTGGGCCGCGCAGAACGGCACGAAGTCCAGCGTCTTTCCCCCAGAATGAAAGTCGAAGACGATGTCGGCTCGAGGCAGCAGTTCACGCTGGAAATAGTCGGCGATCTTCTCGGTCACCGTGCCGTCCGGACGGCCGGGAAAGCTGCGGTTCATGTTGCCCTTGTCGATCGGTGAGGTCCGCGTGCCGGCGCGGAAGGCCGGATAGTTCATCGCCGGCACGATAATCACCGTGCCGCGGACTTGGCTGGGATCGAGCGTGCGGGCGAGATCGTAGAGCGCCAGCGGCCCTTCATACTCGTCGCCGTGGTTGCCGCCGGAAAGCAGCGCCGTCGGTCCGTTGCCGTTGCGGACGACGCAGATCGGGATCATCACCGAGCCCCAGGCCGAATCGTCGCGGCTGTAGGGCAGGCGCAGGAAACCGTGCTGGACGCCGTCACGATCGAAATCGACGGTCGGCGCGATCGGCGAAGGGCGGAGGCTGGACATCGGGCTCAATTCTTCACCACCAGTTTGCGCGGAACATTGGCCAGGCACTCTACACCGGTTTCGGTGATCAGGATGGACTCGGTGATCTCCAGCCCCATCGTCTCCAGCCAGAGGCCGGTCATGAAGTGGAAGGTCATGCCTGGCTTGAGTTCGGTGCGGTCGCCGGGGCGCAGGCTCATCGTGCGTTCGCCCCAGTCCGGCGGATAGGACAGACCGATCGAGTAGCCGGTGCGGTTGTCCTTGACGATGCCATATCTTTTCAGCACGGCGAAGAAGGCATTGGCGATGTCTTCGCAGGCGTTGCCGGGCTTGGCGGCGGCGAGCCCCGCCTCCATGCCTTCCAGTGTCGCCTTCTCGGCATCGAGGAACTCCTGCGTCGGCTTGCCGAGGAAGACGGTGCGCGACAGCGGACAATGGTAACGGTTGTAGCAGCCGGCAATCTCGAAGAAGGTGCCCTCGCCCCGCTTCATCGGCTGGTCGTCCCAGGTCAGATGCGGCGCCGAGGCGTCCACGCCGGACGGCAGCAACGGCACGATCGCCGGATAGTCGCCGCCAATGCCGTCGACGCCACGCGTGCCGGCATCATAGATCTCGGCGACGAGATCGCATTTGCGCATGCCGATCTCTATCTTGTCGAAGATGCGCTGGTGCATGGCTTCGACGATGCGGGCGGCCTTGCGCATGTAGTCTATCTCGGTCGGGCTCTTCATCGCGCGCTGCCAGTTGACCAGGGCGGTGGCGTCGACGAAACGGACATTGGGCAGATGCTTCTGCAGCGAGGCGAAGGCCGCGGCGGAGAACCAGTAATTGTCCATCTCGACACCGATGGTGAGCTTGCCCCAACCACGATCGACGAGCACGCTGGACAAGAAGTCCATCGGATGGCGTTCCGTCGACTGCACATAGTGGTCGGCGTAGCCGACGATGTTGTCCTGCGCGAGATAGGCGGTGCGCCTGGCACCGTTGGCGTCCTGGCCGCGGCCGTACCAGACGGGCTCGCCCGAGGGCGGCACGATGACCGCCTGGTGCACGTAGAAGGACCAGCCGTCATAACCGGTCAGCCAGGCCATGTTGGAAGGGTCGCTGACGACCAGGAGATCGACGCCCTTGGCCTCCATGGCTCGCCGCGTCTTGGCGAGGCGATCCGCAAATTCGCCGCGCGAGAATTTCAGGTTCGGTTGCATTCTTTTGCTTCCTCGTTTGTTAGGCCCTGGAGCCCGTTCAACTTCGTTGAACCCGGCTCCAGGAGTTTTTGCTTGAGCATGATCTGATCGGAGAACCGGTTCGCACTTTTCCGGATCATGCTTTGCAGCCAGCATCAGCTCTCAAAAATGGTTCCGGCATTGGCCGCCCGCGCGCGGTCGCGGGCGAGCGTGGCGATCGCCGTGTCCTGCACGCCGGTGCCGGTGAGGTCGGCGATGGTGATATCGCTGGCCGAGCGTCTTCCGTGTCGTTCGCCCGCGATGATCTGGCCGAGTTCGGTCACTTCTTCCTCGGCGGCCATCACCCCTGCCGCGATGGCATGATGCAGTTCGCCCAGACGCCGCGTCTGGCGCGCGCTGTCGGCGACATAGAGATCGGCCATGCGCAAGATGGCCGGCGCGATCTCGTTCTTGTGTTCGGCGTCCGAGCCCATGGCGGTGATGTGCTGGCCGGCGGTGATGAAGCCGGCCTTGATCAGCGGCTCGGTCGATGGTGTGGTGGTGACGATGATGTCGGCGCCGGCAACGGCATTTGCTGCATCAGGCTCGGCGCGCACGACAATGCCCAGTCTTTCGCGTAAGTGGGCAGCAGTGGCTTCGGCCTTGGCGGCGTCGCGCGCCCAGATGCGTGCCTCGGCGATCGGCCTGACAAGACGCAGTGCCTCCAATTGCAGGCCCGCCTGCAAACCGGCGCCGAAGATCGCTGCCACGGTGGAGTCCTCGCGCGACAGATGCTTCGCCGCGACCGCGCCGGCAGCGGCCGTGCGGACATCGGTCAGGTAGCCATTGTCGAGCAGCAGCGCCTCGACCACGCCGGTCCTTGCCGAAAGCAGCACCATCATGCCGCCACCGCTCGGCAGGCCGAGTTTTGGATTGTCGAAGAAGCCGGAGCTGATCTTCACTGCGAAGCCGTCGATACCGGGCACATAAGCGGACTTCACGTCGACCTCGCCGCGATGCTCGTGAATGTCGAGCCGCAGGATCGGCGGCATCGCCACGGGCAGAGTGGCGAGCGCACGAAAAGCGTTCTCGACACAGGCGACGGCATCGAGATCGAGCGTCACGATCTTGCGCAGTTCTTTCTCGGTGAGGATGGTCATCCGGCTCATGCTGCACGCTCCGCGATTGCGTCGCCGCAGACGATCTTGCGGTGCGCGTCCATGTCGATGTTGCGACCGGAGAGAAGCGCAATCACCGCCCCGCTCGGCTTCACCTTGCCGGAAATCAGCGCGGCGATGCCGACCGCGCCGGCGCCCTCGACGATCTCGCGCTCCTGCGCATAGGCATGGCGGATGCCGGCGGCGATCTCGTCCTCGCTGAGCAGGACGACGTCGTCGAGCAGGTCGCGGCACATGGCGAAGGTCAGCCTATTGTCGAGGCCGATGCCACCCCCAAGCGAATCCGCCAGCGTCGGCAATTCCTTCACCAGGACAGGCCGGCCGGCATCGAGGCTCGCCTTCATCGCAGCACCCCGCGCCATTGAAACGCCGATGATTTTTGTGCCGGGGCTGACACCCTTGACGGCTGCGGCAACGCCAGAAGCCAAGCCGCCGCCGGAAAGCTGCACCAGCGCGAGACCGGCGTCAGGAACCTGCTCGATCATCTCGAGCCCGAGCGTACCTTGACCGGCGATGATGGCGGGATGGTCGAAGGGCGGCAGCATCACCAGCCCCTCCTGCGCCACCATCCGTTCGACCTCCCGCTGGGCGTCGTCCTGGCTGTTGCCGACGATGCGGACCTCCGCGCCGAGCCGGCGGATTTCGTCCAGCTTGTTCTGGGGCACCAGCCGCGACATGCAGATCATCGCGCGCATGCCTTCAAGCTTCGCCGCATGTGCCAGCGCGCGACCGTGATTGCCGGTCGAGGCCGCGATGACACCGCGCGCCTTCTCTTCCGCGCTAAGGGAAGCGACGGCATTCGAGGCACCGCGCAGCTTGAAACTGCCGGTGGTCTGGCGATGCTCGAGCTTGAGATGCACGGGGACGCCGAGACGTTCCGACAGAACCTCGGACAGCACGGTCGGCGTCCGCTCGATCTTGCCGGCGATACGCGCACGGGCAGTGCGGATGTCTGAGAGGGAGACGTTGCGATTCATGATGGATCCGTCTGTTCCCAGCAGGCTAGAGGGAGGTGCTCGCGCAAACGGAACATAATCTTACCGTCCCAGCGGCAGCGTCAGCAGCCGCCCGAATTCGGGATGCGGCGTCTCGTCGCCACACAGCCGCAAGCAGTTCCAGGCGGTCGCCTGATTGCTGGTCACCACAGGACGGCCGATTGCCTGTTCCATGCCGGTGACCGCAAGCGCGCCGCGCAGCGCCGTGCAGGACACAAACAGGGCATCGGCCTGCGGGTGCGTCGCCTGGCGTGCGAGATCGACAAGGGCTGTCGGCGGGATGCGCGCCATCTCGCGGTCGTCCTCTAAGCCGAGACAGGTGAAGCCGGCGATCTCGAAACCACGCGCGGCGAAGTAGGCCGCCATCGGCCTGGAGGTTTCGACCGTGTAGGGGGTTAGAATGCTGATCCGGCGCACGCCGAAGGCATTCAGCCCGCGCACGCTGGCCATTGGCGGGGTGACCACGGGAACGCCAGGCTTGGCCGCCTGGACCGCCGTCTCGATCTCGGCATCACCGATCACCACCGAGGCTGACGTACAGGAGTAGCATATGGCGTCGAGCTTCTCGTCGGGCAGGATCAGGGCGGCGCCCGCCGTCAGCGACGGCTGCATCTTGCGCAGATTTTCCGGCGTCGTCGGATTGGCATAGGGAATGCGCGCGACATAGACGCCGATGCGCTCGCTTGCCACTATGCGGCGAAAATCCGGTTCGCTGGTGTGATCCGTGGCCAGGATGATCAGGCCGACGCGCTTGTCGAGCGGACGCTTGTCGAGTGATGGCCGTCTCGGATACACCTTGATCTCGGGCAAAGGTTTCATCTGCTATCTCTCGATCTTGCCGTAACGGCGTTCCAGCCAGCGCAGCAGCACGACCGAACAAAGACTGATGGCGAGGAAAAAGGCACCGACAAGCGTGATCGGTTCGATGTAGCGATAGTAGGTGTTGGCGACGCTTTTAGCCTGGTTCATCAGTTCCAGCACTGTGATCGCCGACAACAGCGGCGTTTCCTTGAACATGGCGATGAAATAGTTGGCCAGTGCCGGGATCATCGGCGGGATGGCCTGCGGAATGATGATGTGGCTCCAGGTCTGCCTGGCGTTGAGATTGCAGGCCTTGGCGGCCTCCCACTGGCCGCGCGGCACATTGTCGATGCCGGCGCGGTAGACTTCGGCCGTGTAGGTTCCATAGTGCAGCCCAAGCCCGATGACACCGGCGACCAGCGGCGGCAGCAGGATGCCGATGTCGGGCAGCACGTAGAAGATGAAATAGAGCTGCACCAGCAGCGGGGTGCCACGGATGAATTCGGCAGCGAAACCCACCGTGCGCGACAAAGCCCTGTTTGGCGAGCGGCGCGCCAACGCGATGCCCAGCCCGACGATCGCCGCCAGCACCGAGCCGAGCAGCGTGGCCAGGATGGTGATCTTCACCCCCTGGATCAGCGTCGGCATGATCTGCCATACGAAATTCCAGTCCCACTCCATCAGACGCGCACCCCGTCGAGGCCCCGCGCCATGCGGCGCTCCAGCGAGCGCACGCCCCACGAAATGAGCAGCGCCAGGATGAAATAAATGACCAGGATGGTGGCGAACGGCACCATCGTGTTGCCGGTCTGGGCGCGCACCACCTGCGCCTGGAAGGTCAGGTCCGCGAGCGAGATCAGCGAGACCACGGAGGTGGCCTTGAGCAGTTCGATGGCGTTGTTGCCGAAGGTCGGCAGCATCACCAGAAAGGCCTGCGGCAGGATGACATGGCGCAGGCCTTGCCAGCGGCCGAGATTGAGCGCGATGCAGGCCTCATGCTGTTCACGGCCGATCGACTGCACGGCGCCGCGCACCACTTCGGCGGCATAGGCGCCGACATTCAGGCCCAGCGCCAGCACGCCGGCCTGCAGCGGGGTCAGTTCGAGGCCGATCAAAGGCAGCACGAAATAGGCGAAGAACAGCTGCACGAAGATCGAGGTGCCGCGGAAGAATTCGATATAGGCTGTGGCGAGCGCCCGCAAAACGAAGAAGCGCGACAGCCGTCCCATGCCGGCCAGAAAGGCCATGATCAGGGCAAGCACCGACCCCATCAGCGTCAGCTCGATGGTGACAAGCGCTCCCTGCAATATCAGGCCGAGATAGCCGGACCACTGGGTCATGAAATTCGAGGTTCCAACATTGGCGGTTCTTGGATCCTTCTCCCCGTTCACGGGAGAAGATGCCGGTTTACCCTCCGCGGCTGCTGCGTAGGACGGGCAGGCAGATGAAGGGCGGCGCTAGCTTCTCCAAACTTGGGGCTGCCCCTCATCCGCCCCTTTTGGGCACCTTCTCCCCGTTGAACGGGGAGAAGGTAAAAAAGTGCGAGCTACTTCGCCGCGCAGAGCTTGTCGCGTGTCGTCGACATGGCGGCGGCGGCCGAGAAACCGTAGGGCTCGATGATCTTGGCGAATTCGCCCGACTTCTTCATCTTGGCGAGTTCGACGTCGAACTGATCGCGCAGCGCCTCGTCGCCCTTCTTGAAGGCGGCGCCGTCGCAATAAACGGGGGCGCCCTGCACCGGGGCAATGACTTCTAGGTTCGGGTCGTTGGCCTTCTTCATCAGATCGTTGATCGACAGAACCGGCAGCGAATAGGCATCGATGCGGCCGTCCTGCACCATCTTCAGCCCGCTCTGGCCGTCCGGCACGACGATGACGCGTTCGCGCGGCACGCCGGCGTTGAGCGCCAGCTTCTCCTCGGTGCCGCCGCCGGGCGCGCCGATCGTGGCTGAGGTGTCCTTGGCGACGTCCTCGTAGCTCTTGAAGCTTTTCGGATTGCCCTTCTTCACCAGCATCGCCTCGGCGTCGCACAGCACCGGCTCGGAATAGGCGACCGCGGCGCAACGCTCCGGCTTCATGAACAGGCCGGCGGTGACGACGTCGAAGCGGCCGGCCTGCAGGCCAGGGATCATGGCGCCATATTCGGAGATCGAGGCGACGATGTCGGCGACGCCAAGCCGCTTGAAGATCTCGCGCGCCACGTCCGGTGCCGCGCCCGAGACCTTGCCGTCCGCGGCAACCGCCGTATAGGGCGGCTCGTTGGCGATGGCGACACGGGCGAAACCCTGTCCCTTCAACTGCTCGAGCTTGCTGTCGTCGGCCGAGCCCGGGATCGAGGCGGCCAGAACCGCGGTCAGTGCCAGGCCGGCGACGCCGGCCAGAATGCCAAGTTTCTTCATTGTTCCCAACTCCTTGTTTCTTGTCTTGGTTTGACTTCTTGTCGTGGTTTGTCCGGGGCGATCCTCCACCCCGCAAAGCGGTCAGACGCGATGTCCGGCCGCGATGATCTTCTTCAGGAAGCCTTGCGTGCGCTCCTGCTTGGGATGGCGAAAAATCTCGTCGGGCTTGCCTTCCTCGACGATCTTGCCGCGATCGAAAAACAGCACCCGATCGGCAAAGTCGTGGGCAAAACCCATTTCGTGGGTGACCAGCAGCATGGTCATGTCGGTCTCGGCGCAAAGCCGCCACAAGACGTTGAGCACCTCTTCGACCAGTTCCGGATCGAGCGCCGACGTCACCTCGTCGAACAGCATGATCTTCGGCTGCAGAGCGAGCGCCCTGGCAATCGCCACGCGCTGCTTCTGGCCGCCCGACAGTTGCGCCGGCATCGCCTTTGCCTTGTCGGCCATGCCGACCATGTCAAGCAGTTCCATCGCCCGCTTCTCGGCGGCGGGGCGCGGCATGCCCTTGGTCAGCATCGGCGCCAGCGTCACATTGTCGATGACGCTCTTGTGCGGAAACAGGTTGAACAGCTGGAACACCATGCCGATCTTCTGGCGCATCCGTGCCAGATGCCTCTCGTCGGCCGGCAGCAGCTGGCCGTTGTGCTCCATATGGTAGAGCTGCTCGCCCTCGATCTGGATGTGGCCTCCATCGATGCGCTCCAGCGTCATCAGGATGCGCAGGATCGTGGTCTTGCCCGAGCCGGAGGGGCCGATCAGCGCCAGCTTCTCGCGCGGCATGACCTGCATCGACAGGCCGTCCAGCACCTTGAAGGCACCGAAGCTCTTCGAAATGGCATCGACCTTGATGATGGGTGCGGACAAATGAATTTCCCCGTGCTGGAGAAGCCTGTGCCCTTAACGATGCGGAACGCGCCAAATCATGTCAATTGGGAAAATAATATCATGACAATTATTCTGATTGCGCACATTTTCCGGTCAATCATGGCTGGCTTTTTGGGCATGCCATCGTCCCGAAAGCGCTTCGCACTTTGGGCGACATGCTCAGATAGCCAGCAGCAAATGCTCCGGATCGCCAAGCAGCAGCTTGGTGACAACGCCGAGACCGGCACGCAGTTCCCCTTCGGTGGTCGAGCCCAGCGAGATGCGCACCGCCGGATGCCAGGGCGCATCAGAAATGCGGAAGGATGTGCCCGGCGCGATCGCCACGCCCTGCAGCCGGGCCTGGGCGACAAAGCCCTCCTCGGCGCGGTCGTCGGGCAGTTGCAGCCAGACATGCAGCCCGTCGCGCCGGGCGCGATAGTCGATCCCTGCCAACACTTCGGCGGCGATATCCTGCCGCCGCCGTAACGCGGCGCGCTGCCAGCGCACCAGTTCCATCGCCGTGCCGTCGGTCACCCATTTGGTGGCGATCTCGGCTACCAGCGGCGTTGCCATCCAGTTCGACACCAGATGCCGGTTGGCGACGGCAGCGACATAGCGGTCGGGCGCGGCGAGATAGCCGATGCGCAGGCCAGGCACGGTGATCTTGGTGAAAGAGGTGACGTAGAGCGTGCGCTCCGGGGCAAAAGCGGCGACCGGCGGCGACCGGTCCTCGACCAGCGGCCCCAGCACGTCATTCTCGATGATGGCGATGTCATGCTTGCGCGCAACCGCGGCGATTTCTTCGCGCCGCCGTGCGTCCATGAGGGTCGCCGTCGGGTTGATCACCGAGGGCTGCACGAACACCGCGCGGATGTCGGAAAGACGGCAGGCCTCGTCCAACGCTTCCGGGATCAGGCCGTTATCATCGATCGGCAGGCCTTCGAGGTTGAAACCGAGATAGCGCGCCAGCGGCACCAGCGTGTGGTGGCCGATCGCCTCGGTGGCAACGGTCGAGCCAGGCGGCGCCACGCTCATCAGCGCCACCGTCATGCCGGCGGTGGCGCCATTGGTCAGGCTGATATTCTGGGCGGAAATGTCGAGCCCGCACAATTTCAGCCATTCGACCGCCACCGCACGATGGCGCGGAAACACCATGTTGGGCCGGAAAGACAGCGCCGAACTCGACGGCAGGTTTTCGGCGAGCCAGCCGAGCGCCTGCTTCAGCCGCTCCAGATGCATCGGCTCGCAGACCGGCTTCAGGATGGAGAGATCAATGACCTCGCCGAGACGTTCGGGCAGATAGGGCGGCTCCGGCTCGCGGCGTTGCGTCTGGACGAAGCTGCCGCGGCCGATCTCGCCCGAGATCAGGCCGCGCCGGATCAATTCCTCGTAGGCGCGGCTGACCGTCTGCACCGAAAGCTTGAGATCGTCGGCCAGCCGTCGATGTGTCGGCAGCCGCGCGCCATTGGCGAGACGCCCGTCATGGATGGCGCGCGCGAACTGGTCGGCAAGCGATTGATAGGCTGGCCGCCTTATGAGCGCTGGATCGGGTTGCCACAATGTCATGACTTATTAGAGATCGAAATCAGTGCAATTGACAATCGAAATTATGCGCCATCATGGTACTGTGGACGAAAAAGTGGGCGCTGATGACTGCTGCGAAACTCGACGCGATCGACCTCAAAATCCTCGACGCCATCCAGCGTGACGGGCGCATCACCAAGCTGGCGCTGGCCGAGCAGGTGGGGCTGTCGCCTACCCCATGCTGGATGCGGCTGCGCAAGCTGGAGAAGGCCGGCATCGTCTCGGGCTATCACGCAAGGATCGCCATGCGCGTCGTGGCGCCGGTGGCCATCGTCCTGATGGAGGTGACGTTGGCCAGCCACCGCCAGGTCGATTTCGACCGCTTCGAGCGTGTCATCCGCGATATCCCCGAGATCGTCGCCTGCTGGTCGGTGGGCGGCGGCGTCGACTATGTGCTGAAGGTGATGGCTCGCGACATCGACGCCTACCAGCGGCTGGTCGACGGCTTGCTCGACCGCGAGATCGGCATCGACCGCTACTTCACTTACATCGTGACCAAGACGGTGAAGGAAGAGATCGCACTTCCCATCGCCGAGTTGCTGCCGGTGTCGCCGTAGTGCCGGAGAAATCGTCTGCAGAGGCGGCACAATAGAGAGAATCTCTCTACTTCAGGACACCCAAACAGCCTCTCTGTCTGCCCACGATGGATAGTCTCCCAGGATCAGACCGAACCGGGAGGCTTCGACCATGTCCGCGCATTTCGCCCGCTCGCATCGCCATGAGGCGCTCGACCGCCTCGCCGACCGCCGTTTGCTGCGCGAACTCGCCTATGTCGACGGCCACTGGACGGCGAGCGAGGCCGCCGAAAGCTTTGAGGTCACCGATCCGGCGACAGGAAGCACGGTCGCCTTCGTCGCGGCGCTGGATGCACGGCAAACGACAAAAGCAATCGACGCCGCCGCGCGCGCTTTTCCGGCCTGGCGGTCGCTGCTGCCGCAGCAACGGTCAAGAATCCTGCGAAAATGGTTCGAGCTGATCATCACCGCGAAAGACGACCTCGCGCTGCTGATGACCCTGGAACAGGGCAAGCCCTTGCAGGAATCGCTCGGCGAAATCGACTATGCCGCCTCTTTCGTCGAGTGGTATGCGGAGGAAGCCAAGCGCCTCAACGCCGAGAGCGTCACCAGCCATCTGGCGAATGCGGAAATGATGGTGCGGCGCGAGCCGCTCGGCGTCGTCGGCATCGTCACGCCATGGAATTTCCCCTCGGCCATGCTGACCCGCAAGGCGGCCGCAGCCCTGGCCGCCGGCTGCACCATTGTCGCGCATCCGTCCTCGGAAACGCCGCTGTCGGCGCTGGCACTGGCCGAGCTTGGCGAGCGCGCCGGACTGCCGGCCGGCGTCTTCAACGTCGTCACCGGCAAGGCCGCGACGATCGTCGGGCGGATGTGCGAAGACGCGCGCGTCCGCGCCATGAGTTTTACCGGCTCGACCGAGATCGGCAGGCGGATTGCCGCTCAGAGCGCGCCGACAATGAAGCGGCTGGTGATGGAGCTTGGCGGCCACGCTCCGCTGACCGTCTTCGCCGATGCCGATCTCGACAAAGCGGTGAACATCGCCGTCGACGCCAAATTCGCCACATCGGGCCAGGATTGCCTCGCCGCCAACCGCATCTACGTCCAGCGGCCGATCTACGATCGCTTCTGCGCCGCCTTCGCCAAGCGGATCGAGGCGCTGCGGACCGGCAATGGCCTTGACGACAAGACTGACATCGGGCCGCTGATGCACGAGCGCGCTGTCCAGAAAGTCGAGGAGCAGGTCGCCGATGCGCTCGCCCATGGCGCGCGTTGCCTTGCCGGCGGCAAGCGACATCAGGCCGGGCCGCTGTTCTACCAGCCGACGCTGCTGGCCGACGTTTCCGACGCGGCGCTGATCATGCGCGAAGAGACGTTTGGACCGGTCGCCGCGGTGACGCCTTTCGACAGCGAGGACGAGGTGATCGCCCGCGCCAACGCCACCGAATATGGCCTCGTTGCCTATGTCGTGACCGAGAACGGTGCCCGCCAGCAGCGCATGGGCCGCGCGCTCGACTATGGCATGGTTGCCATCAACCGGGTGAAGATCACCGGCGCGCCAATCCCGTTCGGCGGCATCAAGCAGTCCGGCATTGGTCGCGAAGGCTCGCGCCATGGCATCGAAGCTTTCACCGATCTCAAATATCTCTGTCTCGATGTAGCCTAAGCTGCAGCGGAATCGCCCTTTCGTCAGGAGTAGAAAAAATGCTCGACCAATCCAACGAACTCAACGCCTGGGATCGCGACCACTTCTTCCATCCCTCGACGCATATGGGCACGCACGCGCGCGGTGAATCGCCGACCCGCATCATGGCCGGCGGTGAAGGCGTCACCGTCTGGGACAACAATGGCAGGAAGAGCATCGATGCCTTTGCCGGCCTCTATTGCGTCAATGTCGGCTATGGCCGCCAGAAGATCGCCGACGCCATCGCCACCCAGGCGAAGAACCTCGCCTACTATCATGCCTATGTCGGCCACGGCACCGAAGCCTCGATCACGTTGGCCAAGATGATCATCGACCGCGCGCCGAAGGGCATGTCGAGGGTCTATTTCGGCCTCTCCGGCTCGGACGCCAACGAAACCAACATCAAGCTCATCTGGTACTACAACAATGTGCTCGGCCGGCCGGAGAAGAAGAAGATCATCTCGCGTTGGCGCGGCTATCACGGCTCGGGCGTGATGACGGGATCGCTGACCGGGCTGGAGCTCTTCCACAACGCCTTCGACCTGCCGCGCGCGCCGGTGCTGCACACCGAAGCGCCCTATTATTTCCGCCGCGCCGACCGCTCGATGAGCGAGGAGCAGTTCTCGCAGCACTGCGCCGACAAGCTCGAGGAGATGATCCTTGCCGAAGGTCCCGAAACCGTCGCCGCCTTTATCGGCGAGCCAATCCTCGGCACCGGCGGCATCGTGCCCCCGCCCGCCGGCTACTGGGAGAAGATCCAGGCGGTGCTGAAGAAGTATGATGTGCTGCTGGTCGCCGACGAAGTGGTGACCGGCTTTGGCCGGCTGGGCACCATGTTCGGCTCCGATCATTACGGCATCAAGCCGGACCTGATCACCATCGCCAAGGGCCTGACCTCGGCCTATGCGCCGCTGTCGGGCGTCATCGTCGCCGACGGAGTGTGGAAGGTGCTGGTCGACGGGTCCGACAAGCTCGGCTCGCTCGGCCATGGCTGGACCTATTCGGCGCACCCGATCTGCGTTGCCGCCGGTGTCGCCAATCTCGAACTGATCGACGAGATGGATCTGGTGACGAATGCCGGCGAGACCGGTGCCTATTTCCGTGCCGAGCTCGCCAAGGCCGTCGGCGGCCACAGACACGTTGGCGACGTGCGCGGCGACGGCATGCTGGCGGCGGTCGAGTTCGTCGCCGACAAGGACGACCGGGTGTTCTTCGACGCTTCGCAGAAGATCGGGCCGCAAGTGGCGACGGCGTTGGCCGCCAGCGGCGTTATCGGCCGCGCCATGCCGCAGGGCGACATTCTGGGCTTCGCGCCGCCGCTCTGCCTGACGCGCGAGGAGGCCGACGTCGTCGTCTCGAAGACGGCGGATGCGGTGAAAAGCGTGTTCGCCAACCTTTGAGATCGACGATGAATGCCATGATCAGAACCGTTCCCGCCACCATGGCCGCCGTGCTGCTCACCGGGCACGGCGGACCGGAAAAGCTCGTCTACCGCACCGATGTGAAAGTACCCTCGCCCGCACCGGGTGAAGTGTTGGTCAAGGTCAGCGCTTGCGGGATGAACAACACCGACGTCTGGGTGCGCCAGGGTGCCTATGGTACGGAGGAGGATGCCGGCGCCGTGTCGACCTGGCGGCGCCAGGGCAACACGCTTGTTTTCCCGCGCATCCAGGGCACCGACACGGTTGGCACCATCGTTGCCGTCGGCGACGGCGTTTCGCCGGACCGTATCGGTGAGCGGGTGATGGTCGATTTCTCCATCTACAACCGCGACGACGATTCACTGGCCGACATCGACTATATGGGCCATGGCCGCGACGGCGGTTACGCCGAGTACCAGACCGTGCCGGCGCAGAATGCGCATGTCGTCGACACGGATATGAGCGACGTCGAACTCGCCACCTTCTGTTGCGCCTACCTGACCGGCGAACAGATGCTGGAGCGCGCTGGCTTGAAGGTCGGCGAACGCGTGCTTATCACCGGTGCCTCGGGCGGCGTCGGCTCCGGCATCGTGCAATTGGCGCGGGCGCGCGGCGCCATTCCCTACGCCGTCGTCGGCAATGGCAAGGAACAGGCGGTGCTCGACATCGGCGCCGAGGCTGTCATCACCCGCGGCGTCGCCGATCTGCCGCGGGCCGTGGCTGAAGTGACCGGCGGCCAGCCGATCGATGTGGTGGCCGATCTTGTCGGCGGCGCGATCTTCAACGACCTTCTGCGTATTCTGCGGCCCGAAGGCCGCTACACCACGGCCGGCGCGATCGCCGGGCCGGTCGTGCAGCTCGATCTCAGGACCATGTATCTCAAGCAATTGCAGCTGCATGGCTCGAGCCAGGGCACGCGGGCGGATTTCCGCCGGATCGTCGGCTACATCGAGGCGAAAAAGATCCGGCCACTGGTCGGCGGCGTCTACCGGCTCTCCGATTTTCACCGCGCACAGGCCGACTTCGTCGCCAAGGATTTCGTCGGCAAGCTGGTGGTGGTACCTGATGCCGTCGCGGAGCGGCCGGCGTAGTTCCTGGCCCCTCGCTCTAGCCACCTTCTGTCGCTGTCCCAATGGGAATGGCTTGCAGTCGTGTCTGCGAGCCGTCACAAACGGCGGCGCCCGTAGTCATGCTGGTCCGGGCATCTGGTCGCGGGATACGGGGCGAGACATGACAGGCCGAATGATATTGCTGGATGCCAAGCCGCTCGGCGTGGCCGACGTCGCCGAGATCGCACGCCGCAACGCCCGACTGATGCTGGGCGAGGAGGCGATGCGCCGCATCCGGGCGAGCCGCGCGCTGATCGAGCATCTGACCGGGCTTGGCAGGCCGATGTACGGCGTCACCACGGGCCTGGGCGCCTGTGTCGACACGCCGCTCGCGCAGGCGGACCTGATCGCCTTCCAGCACAGCGTGCCGCTCAGCCACAGCATGGGCATCGGACCGGCGCTGCCCACCGAGGCGGTGCGGGCACTGATGACCGCGCGCATCTCGGGCATGGCCGCCGGTGGCACCGGCACGTCCGAGCGCGTGGTCATGGGCCTTGTCGCGGCGCTCAATGCCGGCGTCCATCCGGTGATCCCGACCTGGGGCTCGATCGGCGCGGCCGACCTTGCCCATCTCGGCCATATGGCGAGGTCGCTGCGCGGCGATGGCGAGGCGGAATTCCAGGGCAGGATCATGCCCTCCGCCGAGGCGCTTGCCTTGGCCGGGCTCGGGCCGCTGGACCTGCGCGAGAAGGACGGCCACGCCATCATCGTCGCCAACAGCCTGTCGACCGGAACGGCGTGCCTGTGCCTCGAAGACGTCGCCCATCTCATCGACTGGGCACTGGCCGCCGTGGCGCTCAACTACGAGGCGTTTCGCTCCTCCCTCACCGCGATCGATGAGCAAGCGCTGGCCGCACGGCCGGCCTTCGGCCAGCGCGAGATCGGCGCGCGGTTGCGCGCGGAGCTGGCGGGAAGCGGCTTGTGGAAGGACAGGGCGGCGCGGCGCCTGCAGGATCCGCTCAGCTATCGGTGCGTGCCACAGGTCTGGGGCGGCCTGCTCAATGCGTTCGAACAGGCGCGGCTGGCTACCGAGATCGAACTGACCCATTCGGGCGACAACCCAGTGATCCTGGCCGACGGCGGTCGGGTGATTTCCAACGGCAATTTCGACCTGACGGCAATGACGCTCGCCTGGGAGCAGCTCGGCCAGGCACTGGCGCATTGCGCGGTTGGCACCGCCAACCGCAGCATGAAGCTGATGTCGCCGACAACAGCCGAACTGCCGCGTTTCCTGTCGGCGAGAGGCGGCAGCCGTCAGGGCTATGCGGAACTGCAGAAGCCCTTGTCCGCGCTGGAAGCCGAAATCCGGCACCTGGCCAACCCGATGTCCCTCAGCCCGCTCGCCGTTTCGGACGGCATCGAGGACCAGTCGTCGATGGCGCCGCGTGTGGTGGCCAAGACGGCGGAGATCATCGAGCGCATGCGCTATCTCGTGGCGATGGAGCTGATCTTCGCGGCGACGGGCGTGGAGTTGCGCGGTGTCGTCGACAGCATGGGCGAAGGGCCGCAGCGCACCTTCGCCGCCGTGCGTGCGCTCGTCAGCCCGCTCGACGACGACCGCGAGATGAGCACCGACATGACGCGGGTGGCGCGGATGGTGGCGGGTCCGCGCCACTGAGCCGACGTTCTCATCCGACAGCTCCCGTTTTAGATCCGCTGCGGCAGGTAGAGCCTATTGGTAAGGGCCTCTGAGGTTCAGGCTCTCAGCCAGGAGACAGAAGCGGTTGATCAGCCGGACGAGCTCCTCGCCCTGCTCGACGACGATTTTGTTGCGCTCTGCGGGCGGCGCGTCCGACAGAACCTTCCACAGCCGGCTTTGCCGATCACAGATATCCGCCAGTTCGGAGCAGTCGCTGGCAGTCAATTTCAAAAAATGATCCGCCGTCACCGGTCCGATGCCTGGGGGCGTTGTCGCCCCAAGCGAGAGATAACCCGGCGGCACCGTGCCTTTGGCATTGGTCACCGACTTGCGGCAGAAGACGTCGAACAGCTGGTCGACGGCCTGTTTGGCGCCGGCAACGCGTGACGGATGGTCCGTATCGGCTGCGGCGTGCGGCAGAAGTTCAAGTTTTTCGCCGTGCCTCTCGACGAGGTCGAGATAAGGCAGCATCGGGCCGGAAAGACGTCCGGTTGAGGCATCCCTGAACAGATCGGCATCGATGGCGGCGTGGCGCACCTGCCCCGCGTCCAGCGCCTCGCCAAGCGCCACAACGTCGACAAGCTCGCCGCGATCGTAGTTGACCAGCACAGCGCCCTTGTTCATGCGGCTCAGAACATCGGCGCCGATGAGCCCGGCATTGGCGTAGCGGCCGGTCTGCGTATCCTGCTTGCCCAGGCCGACATGAACGCTGAGCACATCGGCACCCTCAGCCACGTCGGCGAGGTCCGCCGCGAAGGCAAAGCCCTCGGCTTCTACCCAGTCGCGGTGCCGCGGCCTTGCATGGATCACCACGCGCATGCCGAAGGCACGGGCGAGCTTGGCCACTTCCCTGCCGATATTGCCGTAGCCGATGATCGCGATCGTCTTGCCTTCGAGTTTTTCGGTCGGGAAAGCACTCAGTTCCCTGCCGGTGTCGAAATCGCCGCGTGCCACCCGGTCGTGAAGCGTGTCTACCGGGAGATCCGGCAGCACTTTCAGGATCGCCTTCATCACCATCTGTGCGGTGGCGCGGCTGTTGATGCCGGGCGTGTTCATCAGCACCGCGGTGCCGCCCTCGCCGCTGCCGCCGCCCCAGGAGCGAGAACCCATATTGCCGGTGCCGGCGCCGATCCGCACGCCGGCCAGCGCAAAGACGGTTTCGGCAGGGAGGAAGGTCGCTGCGGCGATGACGGCGTCATAGCGGCCATCGCCGGCGGCTTCGATCAGCTCCTCGCGGGTGCTGAGGTCCGGCTGGTAGAAGAAATGCACCCGGCCCCGCTCGAGGCCCGCTTTGTCGCCAAGCGCGGACAGGTGGAAGCGCCCGCCCTTGGCTTCGATATGGGCGCGCACTTCGCCGGGATCAGGCTTGCCGTCAGGTCCGAAGCGCAGGCCGACCAGATCGCAGATCAGCACGGCGTAGGCGCTTTGCGGATCGATCGGCTCCAAGGCCTGGGTATTGGTGTTTGCGGTCACGTCGTTTCCCCATGCAAGAACGGAAAGGTAGCCGGTATGGCAGCGCGCTCTAAGTAACCAGAACCTATCCGCCCGGAAGGGCGTCAGATCGATTGTCGGCGGCAAACCGGCGGCAAGTTGCGACACGATCTTGCCGGTAACGGCGCCACCGACGAGGCCTTGATGACCATGGCCGAAGGCATGGATGACGTTCTTGGCCCGTGACGCCCGCTGGCCCGATCTACAAGCTGGGTCCCAGCTTGATCGGGCTGCCGTCGCTGAAGCGGGATTGACGGAACCTGTGAAGATCATGTCCGATCTCGTTTCCCTGGACGAGGTCGGACACGACGCGGCCGATTCCGGGTCCGATGCCGAAGCCGTGACCGCTCATCCCGGTGGCGATGACGAGACCCGGAATTTCGGCGGCACGATCAACGACCGGCACGACATCCGGCATCGCATCGATCATGCCCGCCCAGCTCGCCTTGATCGGCACCGTCTTGAACTGCGGGAAAAGTGCCGAGAATTCGCGCTCGATATCGCGCAATGCCGAAGCTTTGGGGGCGGGATTGAGGATGCGCATCCGTTCGAACGGGCTTGCCTCGTCCGCGTTCCACCTGCGTGGGGTCGACCAGCCGTCCGGATAGCCGCGCGGCGCCGCCGGCAGGTAGGAGGTGCCAAAAGGATTCGCCATCAGAGCGGGAACGTATTTGGTCGCATGACGAAAGGCGTCAGGCCCGACATAAAGCTGACTGGTGCCTCCCGATGCCAGCGTATAGCCGCCATCCTGCCGGCGCCGGAATGCGATATGGTCGTCGGCGACGGCGCCCGAATGGATTTCGGGCATGGGTCCGGTCGCGGCGACGGTCGCCCGGACGCTGAGCTGCGGGATGGAGACGCCGTGCGCGCGCAGGAAGAGCGACGTCCACGCACCGCTCGCGACGACCGCGCTCGAGGTAGCGATACGGCCCTGCTCGGTCCAGACCCCGCTGACGCGTCCAGCCGATATGTCGAGCATGCGCGCCGCACAATTCTCGATGATGGTGACGCCCTCCCGGGCGGCCAAGCGGGCAAGCGCTGAAACCGCGACCCAGGGCTCGGCGCGCATGTCCGATGGGGTGGTCATCGCACCCTTGAAAGAGCGCGACATGGTCGGGATCAGCTTGGCCGTCTCACCCTGGTCGAGGAGACGCGTGTCGACGCCGTGTATCTGAGCGATCTTCAGGAACTTCGCGAAGCCGGCCATCTCCCTGTCGGTTCGCGCGAGGTAGGTAACGCCCGTCTGCTTCAATCCGATGTCCTCGCCGCATTCCTCGGCCAGTTGCCGCCAGAGGCGTTGCGCTTCGATGACAACAGGCAGTTCGTCGGCGTCGCGGCCCTGCTGCCGGATCCAGCCCCAGTTCCGCGACGACTGCTCGCCGGCGATGCGGCCCTTTTCCAGCAATGTCACCGAAATGTTGCGCCGCGCCAGGAACAAAGCCGTGGTCACGCCGATGACGCCGCCGCCGATGACCACAACCTCCGAAGCCTTCGGCAACGGTGGTTGAAACTGGATCGGCATCGCTTCGGTGAAGGGAAAACTTGTCAAGGAAGACTGCCCTCTTGCTTTTCACGGCGGCGTCGGCCCCAGCTGCTTCCGTGCCGGCGCCGCGTGACAGAACTGATAGTCGGTCAAGGCTGGGTCGAGCTGGAGAATCTGCGCGTCAATGCAATGAATTGTTTATGCCAGCGAACGTCGCCTCGACACCCCTCACAGGAACTTTGGCGGCAAAGCCCCAAGCGCCCGGCGACGACCGACGGCAGCACCGTCTGTCAGGCACAGCGCGATGCCGCCATTGGCCCCTTGAAGGGTCAAGTCGGACACGCGTAACATCGCGTCATCAGAACTGAGTCTGCTTCATGCGTCCGGGCTAATGTCCGGATTGGACTGGATATTTTCCTTGCCTACGGATGCAACCAGCGGCGCGGCGAAGCGCGGCAAATCGTTTGCCCATGTGGCGGAAGCCTCCTGGGGCAAGGGGCTCAGCACCTTGCTGCGCATCGTGCGCATGACGCTGCGCCATCCCTGGCAGGTCGCCATCACCCTCGTCTCGACCTTCATCGCCGCGACGCTGCAGCTTTTCATCCCGCGCCTGCTGGGACGCGCCATCGACCAGGCGCAAGGCGTGATGGCCGCGGGTGCCGGCACTGTCGCGGAACAGGCGCTGTGGCACACAGCGCTGACGCTGCTCGTCGTCAGCATTCTGCGCGGTCTCTTCACCATGGCGCAGAACTATTATGGCGAGGCCGTCGGCCATCAGACCGGCTATGAATTGCGGCTCGCCTTTTATGAAAAGATCCAGCGCCTGAGCTTCTCCTTCCACGACAAGGTCCATACCGGGGACCTGATCACGCTCGGTCTGCTCGATCTCGACGGCGTGCGCATGTTCTTTTCCACCGGCATCCTGCGCGTGGTGCTGCTCGGCGTGCTGATCGGCGTCGGCGCCTATCTCCTGATCAGCACCGACCTCGTGCTCGGGCTGCTCAGCCTCAGCTTCGTGCCTTTCGTCGCCTGGCGATCCTCGGTGACCCAGCTCAGATTGCGCAGCACCTGGCTGACGCTGCAGGAACGGCTGTCGGTGCTGAGCCGGGTGATGGATGAGAATCTTGGCGGCATCCGTGTCGTGCGCGCCTTCGCGGCGCAGCGCCATGAGCTCGCCAAATTCGACCGCGCCAAGCAGGACGCGCTGGAGCTGGCCACTCAGCGCGTCGACATCCGCGTCTTCAACACCAGCGCCATGAACTTTTCCTTCCTGGCCGCCATGGGGCTGGTGCTGTGGTTCGGCGGCCAGAAGGTGATCGCGGGCCAGATCAGCGTCGGTACGCTGGCGCAGTTCCTCACCTTCATGACCATCCTGCAGATGCCGGTGCGCCAGCTCGGCCTGATGGTCAACTCGTTCGCGCGCGCCTCGACCTGCGGCACACGGCTGTTCGAACTGCTCGACACCGAACTCGACATCGAGGATGCGCCCGACGCCAGGGAGCTCGTCATCACCGAGGGCGTGCTGCGCTTCGACAATGTCGGCTTCCGCTATGAAGGCGCGGGCGATCGCCCGACGCTGTCCGGCATCTCTTTCGAGGCCAGGTCGGGCGAGACGATAGGGATTGTCGGACCGCCCGGCAGCGGCAAGTCGACCATCGCGCATCTGATCCCGCGCTTCTACGACGTCACCTCGGGCGCGATCACCATCGACGGCCAGGACATAAGCAAGGTCACGCTGCAATCGCTGCGCAAGGCGGTCGGCGTGGTGCAGCAGGACGCCTTCCTGTTCACCACCTCGATCGAGAACAACATCGCCTATGGCAACCCCTGGGCGCGCGAGACCCGCATCGGGCAGGCCGCCGAATATGCGCAGTTGCACAACTACATTATCGGGCTTCCGGCCGGCTATACCACGGTCGTCGGCGAACGTGGCGCGTCGCTTTCCGGCGGCCAGCGCCAGCGCCTGACCATTGCGCGCAGCCTGATGCTGCGGCCATCGGTTCTGGTCTTCGACGATTCCACCGCGGCAATCGATGCCGGCACCGAGCAGCGTATCCGCGCGGCGATGATGCGCTTCGCCAAGGATCGCGTGACGCTGATCATCTCGCACCGGCTGAGTTCACTGATGCATGCCGACCATATCCTGTTCGTCGAGGGCGGCCGCATCGTCGAGCGCGGCACGCATGAGGAACTGCTGGCGCTGGGCGGGCGCTACCGCGCGCTTTACGACCTGCAGCTGCGGCCGGACGACGATCGGCTCGAGGGAGCCGCATGATGTCGACGCAGGACGACGACGAGAAGGACGACAAAAGCGGCCGGCCGACCAAGGCCGTCGTCGGCTCGCATCGCGACGAGGAAGAGGTTTTCGGCAAGGCTTATGATCCGCGCATCGTCAGGCGCATCTGGAGCTTCGTCAGACCCTATCAGGGCCGGATCTTCATCTCGGTGGCGGCGGTGCTGGTGTTCACGCTGACGCAGCTGGCGATCCCGCTGATCATCCGCTATGCCATCGACCACGGCATGGCCCCGGGCAGGTTCGACCGCTCGGTGATGATCTCCGCGATCCTCACCTTCACCGTGATCATCCTGATCAACTATGCCGCCAGCCATGTGCAGGAAAGCGTCGTCGGCAAGGTGGCCGAGAATGTGCTGTCCGACCTGCGCCGCGCCATGTTCAGCCATCTGCAGCGCGTGTCGCTGAGTTTCATGGACAAGACCGAGGTCGGCCGGCTGATGTCGCGCCTGCAGGGCGACGTCAATTCGATGCAGGAATTCCTCGAAACGTCCGTCATGTCGGTGGGCGACATCGTGCTGCTGTTCGGCATCGTCACCGTCCTTTTGTGGCTCGATTTCCGGCTCGGACTGCTGACGCTGTCGACCATGCCGATGCTGTTCATCGTGCGGCTGTTCTGGCTGCCGCGCGCCAAGGTCGCCTTCATGGCGGCGCACGAAACCAATTCCATCGCCAATGGGGCACTCGCCGAAGGCATCCATGGCGTGCGCACCGTGCAGAGCCTGGAACGCCAGCACGTCAATTTCGACCTCTATGACGAGAAGGTGCTGGCCAACCTCAACGCCCATCTGCGGTCGGCGAAATATGCGCAGGTGATGGTGCCAATCGTCGACACGCTGACCGGCATCGCCATGGCGACGGTCATTGTCGTCGGCGGCTCGATGGTGCTGTCGCACAGCCTCGATGTCGGCGTGATGGTAGCGTTCCTGTTCTACATCCAGCGCTTCTTCGACCCGATCCGTTCGCTTACCATGCAGTACAGCGTCATGCAGCGCGCCATGGCCTCCGGCCAGCGCATCTCCGAAGTGCTCGACGTGCCGGTGGATGTCAGCGACAAGGACAATGCGGTGGCCTTGTCGCGCGATACGGACGGCTCGGTCGAGTTCAGGAACGTCACCTTCGGCTACCGGCCGAACCAGCCGGTGCTGAAGAACATCTCCTTCCGCGTCAACCCGGGCGAGACGGTAGCCCTTGTCGGCCCGACGGGATCGGGCAAGTCGAGTTCGATGGCGCTGGTGCACCGCTTCTACGATGTCTGGTCGGGGCAAGTCCTGGTCGGCGGTCACGATGTGCGTGACCTGACGCAGGATTCGCTCGGCGACCAGGTGGCCATGGTGCTGCAGGAGCCGTTCCTGTTCTCCGGCACGGTGCTGGAGAACATCCGCTACCACAAGACCGGCGCAACCCGCGAGGAAGTGGTGCGCGCCGCACAG
This sequence comes from Mesorhizobium sp. B2-4-19, assembly GCF_006441315.1. NCBI lineage: Bacteria > Pseudomonadati > Pseudomonadota > Alphaproteobacteria > Hyphomicrobiales > Phyllobacteriaceae > Mesorhizobium > Mesorhizobium sp. B2-4-19. The sequence goes on from NZ_VFUV01000001.1 coordinate 603,092, forward strand.
GCCGTCGGCGCGCACGACTTCATCGAACAGTTGCCCGCCGGCTACGACACCGAACTCGAACAGCGCGGCGGCAACCTTTCGCTCGGCCAGCGCCAGCTCATCAGTTTCGCGCGAGCGCTGGTGGCTGACGCCAAGATCCTGGTGCTCGACGAGGCCACGGCCAGCATCGATTCCTACACCGAGATGCTGATCCAGAAGGCGCTGATCAAACTGCTGGAGGGCCGCACCGGGCTGGTCATCGCCCATCGGCTCGCCACCATACGCGGCGCCGACCGCATCATCGTCCTGCAGAATGGCGAGATCGTCGAAAGTGGCAACCACGAACAGCTGATGCAGAGGAAGGGCCTCTACGCCCGCCTCTACAACATGAACTACGCTTCGTTCGACGACATTGCGGAAGGCGAGTTGGAACTGGACGCCGCGGTCGGCAAGGCGACGTGAACGGCGCCTGCAAGTGGCCGCAATCGTCTACGCCATTTCGGGGCGTCTTGATGCCTCGCGGATTGCCTTGTGCACGCCGCGCTGCAGATCCATGAAGGCCGGGGTCTCCATCACCTCTTCCCGGCGCGGCCGCTCGATGTCGACGTTGAAGGTCTGCATGATGCGTCCCGGCCCGATCCCCATGACGACGATGCGGTCCGACAGATAGACCGCCTCCTCGACATCATGCGTGACGAAGAGAACGGTCAGCCTGTGTTCCTCCCAGATCTGGGTCAGCAGTTCCTGCATCTGGTGCCGGGTCAAGGCATCGAGCGCGCCGAACGGTTCATCCATCAACAGCATCTTCGGCCGATAGGACAGTGCGCGCGCAATGGCGACTCGCTGCTTCATGCCGCCCGACAGTTCGGACGGATAGCGGTCGGCGCTTTGTGAAAGCTTGACGAGGTCGAGATGCTCGAGCGCGATCTCGCGGCAGGCCGTGCGATCGTAGCCGGCGGCCTTGAGGGCGAACTCGATGTTCTGCCGCGCCGTCAGCCAGGGCAGCAGCGTGTAGGACTGGAAGACGACGCCGCGGTCGAGACCCGGCTGCAGGATCGGCGCGCCATCGATGCTGAGATCGCCGGCGTCGAAGTCCTGCAGTCCGGCAACGATCGACAGCAATGTGCTCTTGCCGCAGCCCGACGTGCCGACGAGCGAGACGAACTCATTGTCGGCAAGATCGAGGTTGATGTCGCGCAGCACTTCCGTGCGCCGCTCGCCAGTGCCGAAGCTCTTGTCGAGACCGGCGATGCGCAATTTGGGAACAGTCATCGGCGGTTCCTCATTGCGAATGGCCATCCTGCCGGAACAGAACCTTCTCCAGCGCCTTCATGACCTGGTCGGTGATGAGACCGAGCACGCCGAGGAGCAGGATGTAGCCGATGATGGTGTTGGTCTGGAAATAGCGCTGCGACACGGTGATGCGATAGCCCAAGCCGGATGTCGCCGCGACAAGTTCGGCCAGCACCAGCCAGGTCCATGCCCAGCCGAGGCTGATGCGAAGCGTATCCCAGATGCCCGGCAGGGCGCTGGGCACGACGATGCGCGTCAGGATCTTGCGGTCCGGCAGGCCGAGCGTGCGGCCAAGGCCGATGAAATCGGCAGGAACCCGTTTCACATTGTCCATGATCATCAGCACCTGCTGGAAGAAGGTGCCGATGAAGATGATCAGGAATTTCTGCGTATCGCCGGTACCGGCCCACAGGATGGAAAGCGGCACGAAAGCGACGACCGGCATGTAGCGGATGAAATCCACCAGCGGCTCGATACCAGCCTCCCAGGAGCGGAAGCTGCCGATCAGCACACCGATCGGTATGGACAATGCCGAAGCGATGAGGAAGCCGATGGAAATGCGATACGCCGAGGCCGTGAGGTCCAGCCACAGCGTGCCGTCAGCGGCGAGCTTGACGATCTGGGTCGCAACGCTGCCGGGCGACGGCAGGAAGATGGGCTTCACCCATTCCAGCCCGGTCGCCGCCCACCAGGCAAGGCCAAGCCCGACAAAGACGGCCACCGCGATCATCAGGAAACGCGACCTGGCGATGGGCGCGCCGATCCCGGAGGATCGGCGGCGCCTGGCCTGTTTCGTGGCCGCCTTTGGCGCGGCCGGGCCGGTTTTCGCGGGGGGATCCGCTGACATCTGCGCTACCACCGCGATCCGGCCTTTATCATTGCGCCGCCTTGACGAAGGACGGGTCGATCATCTGTTCCGGCGTCACGTCGGCCTGCAGCAGCTTGGCGTTCTTGGCGGCCGCTTCGACGTCGGCGAATGTCTTGGTGGTGAAATCGCCGGTCAGCGCCGCCTTGTTTTCGGCGAGCGAATAGTAGCGCACGCCATCGAAAGCGGTGTTCAGGTCCTTGACGTCGGAACCGACCGCCTTGGCTATGATGGCGCGGCCGCCGGGTGTGTCTGCATTGTAATCCTTGAGTGCGGCGTCCCAGCTCTTGATCATGGCCAACACCTGGCCGGGCCGCGACTTGATGACCTCGTCGCGCACCACCAGCACGTCGCTGATCAGGCCGGGATCCTCGCCGGCGGAAAACAGCAGCTTGACGTCCTTGTTCTGCGCCATGGCGACGGTGAGGTAGGGCTCGTAGGTGACCGCCACCGGCACGCGGCCGGCGATCAACGCGCCGCCGGCGTCGGAGGCGGGCATCGGAACCGGCTGAACGTCGGCGATCGACATGCCATTCTTGGCGAGCGCGTATTTGAGCAGGATGTCGCTGGTCGTGCCTTCCTCGAAAGCAACCTGCTTGCCCTTGAGGTCGGCGATGGAGGTGACGTCCTTGCCGGCGATGATGGCGTCGGCAGTCATCGAGACGTCGAGCAGCAGCACGATCTTCACCGGCAGGCCGGCGGCCACCATGCCCATCGCCGTGTGGGTCGCGATGTTGGCGGCGTCGAGTTGGCCGCTGGCCAAAGCGGCGTTGATGTCCTTGTCCTCGGCGAAATTGACGATCTGGACGTCCGACAGGCCGTTCGTCTTGAACAGGCCCTTGGCGTCGGCGACGTGCCATTGGCCGTAGCCGAGCCAGGGCTCGATGCCGATCTTGAACGGTCCGGCCTCGGGCGTCGCGGGAATGGTCGCGTCGGCCGCGTGGGCCACTGGCGCGCCGGCGAGCCCGATGGCGGCGGCCATCATGAGCGCGCGAAATTGTCCTGCTAGGTTACGCATCATCTCAAGTTCCCCTTGATGATCAGACCGCTTTTTTCCCAGGCATCCGGTCTGGTGAGACTGCGGGTTTCTGCTCTTGCGGCATTGTGCCTCGGCGTCTTGCCCACCACTTCGTGGTGAAGTGCAGGGATATTTCAGCGTCCGCGGGAGCAGATGTCAAGGCTAAAATACATACATGCATATACAAGTTGGCATGGCTCAATTTCCCCCATGGATCAGGCGCATCGGCTCGCGCTTTCAGGATCGATCAAGTCGAGGAAGTCGGTCACCCGATCGGCTCCGGCATCGGGCTCGCTGCCGACCATGACCGCGACTGAAAAGGCGATGAGGGAAGAGGCCGGCGTGTGGCTGCGTACGCCGGCGCGCAGGTTCATGACCAGGGTTGGCGACAGGAAAAGCCCTGAGCGCAGGACCGCCCGCCAATCCGCCGGCAGCATGCCGCGCCGCTTGAGCTCGAGCAGCAAGGGTCGCCACAAAGCAGTGGCCTTGACCTCCAGCAGGTCGCGGCGAACCGGGCTCAAATCCCAGTCCGTGTCGACATGGAAGAGGTCTCCGTCCAGCCGCGCCCGCGCGCGAAAAGCGTCCGTCGCGATGGCTGGATCGTAGAGCCAGAACGGATGGGCGAAGATGTTGTGGAAGGTTGCCTTCACCTCGGCCAGCAGTGTCGGGATGTGCGAGCCGGCAAAGGCAGGATCGAAGAAGGACAGCTCCGCCCTCCCCGCTTCTTCCGTGTACCAGACATTGGCATTGTGGGCGTCGCCATGCGCGACCACACCGCCGGCATCGGCCAGCCGCTCCGGCCGCAAGCGCGCCGCAGCAGCGTCGAAAAGCTCGCCGATGCTGCTGGTATACAGCTGGCCGTTGATGACGAATTTCAACCGGGAGAACCGATCCCAGCCAAGTTCCATGCCGGGAAAGACAAACGGCTTGCCAATATAGAAATCCGCCAGGCGACCGCCCGGCGATAAACGCGTATCGGCGTCGATCAGCCGCTCATGGAACAGCCGGTGGATCGGCTCGGCCGAGACCTCTGCGACAGTCACCGGATGCAGCGTATCGAGATAGACCTCGAGCAGCCTGGCGGACAGGTCGCGCTCGGCCAGAACCGCCTCGCGCCGCTTGCCGGCATCGTCCTTTCCATCCAGCGCAAACAGCACATCCGAAAATCTCGGATCCGTGCGGCGGCGATAGACAAGGATCTGCTCACCCGGCTGGGTGGACATATGGACAGGCTGGTCGACCGGGAGGCCGGCACGCGACAGGATCTCCGCCTGGTAGTATTCGCCGGTCATGCCTTCTTCGCGTTCCTCCTGGTGAAACTTGAAGAAATAGGCCTGGCCCTCGCTGTCGAAGAAGCCGTTCAACGAATTGAGGCTGTATTTGTCGACATTGATGCGGACATTGCTGGGGGTCATTGCGAACAGATCGCCCAGCAAGGTCGCCAGCGCGTGTTGCGCCTCGCCGACATCGAGTTGCGCGAGCGCGCGGATCCGCGCCGTGCGGCTGTGCATCATCGGTCGTCCCTTCCAGCCGATCCGTCCGCAGGGCGCGAAACAGCTCTTAACAGTACATGTACATACATCTGCGTCGCAGAGTTCGTGATCTGCATTGGCTTTCGGCGTCAGTTGGTCTTGGAGGGGCAATAGCGGCTGCCGAGCGAATAGCGGCTGCCGGCATAAGTCAGCTTGCTGATGGTGGCGACGATCGCGCCCGTCCATGTGCGGCGGTGCAGAAACAGGCAGCAGCTGCCGACATCGATATTGAGATGCCGCGCCGTCTCGGCGTCGGCCGGGATCGCCGAGATGATGTGCTCGACCTCGGTCACCGGGGTTTTCTGCATGAGGTAGTCGTAGGTCGCCGTCTTCGAAAAATCCTGCTTGTCGTAGTCGGGGATCAGGCTCGGATTGACGAAGCGCTCCTCCAGCTGCACCGGCAAATCGTTCTCGAAATTGACGACGACCGAGTGATAGATCGCGACGCGCTTTGGGAACTCGAAGGACAGTGCGAGTTCCTCCGTAGGCATGATGGTTTCCAGCACGAGAACTTCCGAGCGATGCCTGTTGCCGCGCTCGACAATCTCGGCAGCGATGTTGTTGATCTCGATCAGCGTCGATTGCGGACGGGGCGGCGCGATGAAGGTGCCGACACCTTGCAGCCGGATCAGGAAGCCCGCCGCGGTCAGTTCCCGCAAGGCCCGGTGGACTGTCATGCGCGAGACACCCAGCGAAACCACCAGCTCGTTCTCGGACGGCAGCTTGCGATCCTTGCCCCACCGGCCCGTACCGATGTTGGTCAGGATGTAGTCCTTCACCTTCTCGTAAAGGGGGCTCGCCGTATCGGGCAAATCGATCATTTCAAAATCCTTTCCGGCAATTTATCGGAAATCATGCCGGCTCAACAGGTTGCCGCATGCGGATGATTGTTTTCAAGCCGTCGCTTTGTCCCGCCAACAGCCGCTCATAAGTAGCCGGAATATCGTCGAGGCCGATCTCGCGATCGATCAGGGCGAGCAGCGGTTCGCTCAACTCACCCAGCATCCGCACGGCGTCGGGCAACTCGTCGGCGAAGGCATGGCACCCCAGCAGCGCGATCTCGCGTTCGACCAGAAGGTTGGGGTCGATGTCGAGGCGACCATGGAAGATGCCGACCATCGCCACAGCGCTGCCGGAATCGAGAACGCCGAGCAACTGGTTGAATGCGGCGATGCTGCCGGTCGCCTCGACGGACGCCAGCAAAGGGGCGTTGCCAGTCGCTGCGGCAATCGCATCGCGGTCAAGGTCGACGATTGTTGCGCCAGTCACCCGCGCCACGCGGGCGCAGCGGGCCTGGTTGCGGTCGGCGACAAGCACGGTGCCGGCAAAACTCCGCGACAGCAGCAGCGCGGCGAGACCGCCGATCGGCCCGCAGCCGACGACTAGCACCGAGCCCACCGTCTTGGGCAGGCGCCGTACCGCGTGCAGCGCCACCGCGAGCGGCTCGACCATCGCGGCGACCCGTTCGTCAAGTGCTGCATCGACTACATGCAGCAGTCGCGCGGGTAGAACAGCCTGTTCGGCGAAGCCGCCGTCGCAGACTTCGCCGACAAAGCCCAGCGAAGCGCAGAGATGGCGCCTGCCGGCACGGCATTGCGCGCATTCCCCGCACCAGAAGCGGGAATCGGCAACCACCCTGTCGCCGACGGCAACGGTGTCGACGCCCTCACCCAAAGCGGTCACCGTGCCGGTCAGTTCATGGCCGGCGGTCGAAGGCGAGCGGCTTATCCATTGGCCGGTACGGAAATTGTGCAGGTCCGAACCGCAGATGCCGGCGGCATCGACCCTGAGCTTCACCCAGCCGGCATCCGGGAAGCCGGGTTCGGCGATGTCCTCCACCCGCAGATCGCCCGATCCATAAAGCCGTGCCGCCTTCATCGCGATCGTCTCCGTTCAGCCGGCGAGGTAGCGGTCGCGGATCTCCGAGACCGCGTTTTCGTGCGAGCTGAAGCCCTCGTAGCGGGCGAGCCTGCGGGCATGCTTCGCCAATTCCGGATAGGCGGCGGAGGTGACGTAGCCGACAGACGAGCGCTTGACGAAATCGGTTACTGAGAGCGGCCCATAGGTGCGCGCCCAGCGGCTGGTCGGCAGCACGGCATTAGGCCCAAGGACGAAGTTGGCAAGGGTCACCGGCGTATGCGGGCCCATGAGGATCTCGGCCGCCTCGGTGATATGCCCGAGATGCGCGAACGGCTCGTTCGACAGGATTTCCAGATGTTCGGGCGCATAGTCGTTGATGAAGCGGTAGCTATCTTCCAGCGACGCGGTCAGCACGACGCCGCCGCGCTTGCCCGTCAGCACCGCGCGCGAGAACTCCACGCGCTGTTCGGTCATCCGCGACCAGTGTTGCGGGAGTGCGGCGAGCGCCGCCTCGGCGACCTTGCGGCTGTGCGTCACCAGATAGGCCGAAGAATCCGGTCCGTGCTCGGCCTCGATCAGCAGATCGAGCGCGGCAAGGCCGCCGTCGACGCTGTCATCGGCAAAGATGATGGCTTCCGACGGGCCGGCCGGAAGCCCGGTGTTAATGACCGAGGACAGGATGCTCTTCGCCGCCACCACCCATGGGCTGCCGGGACCGACGATCTTGAGCGCAGGCTTCACCGTCTCGGTGCCGTAGGCGACGGCGGCGACGGCATGGGCGCCGCCGCATTTGTAGACGGTGTGCACGCCGGCGAGGCGAGCCGCGACCAGGGTCGCCGCGTCCACCGAACCATCCGATGTCGGTGGCGTCACGATGGCGATCTGCGGTACGCCGGCAATGACCGCCGGAACCGATGTCATCATCGTCACCGACGGAAAGGCGCCCTTGCCGCGCGGCACGTAGAGCGCGACGGAGGCGATCGGCGTATAGCGGTCGCCGGCATAGGCGCCCGGCCGGACTTCCTTGAGCCACATCGTCTCCGGCTTCTGCTCCTCATGGAAACGCCTGATGTTGTCGATGCCGAAGCCGATGCTCTCCACGACATCCTTTTCGACCTTGTCGAAGGCCGCGTCGAACTCGGCTTCCGACACCTGCAGTCCGCCTTCGGCGACATTGGCCTTGTCGAGCTCCCTGGCGAACCGGATGAGGGCGGCGTCGCCCTCGTCCTTGACGGCCTGGATGATCGGGCGGACTTTTTCGACGAAGACCGACAGATCGGCCTCGGCGCGCTTCAGCAGGCTGGCCCGCTGGGCGGCGTCGAGCGATGACAGATCGTGGAAGCTGATGTCGGACATGGATATTCCTCTTTGTTGGAACGCAGCGCGCCGGCCGTTTGCGTTGCGCAAGACGTTGATTTCGAACCTTTAGCGCGCCGCCTCAAATCGATGCCAGGAAGCCGCCATCCACCGGAATGGACTGGCCGGTTATGTAGGCCGCCGCATCCGAGGCAAGGAAGACGGCAACGCCGTGCAGGTCGCCGAGATCGCCGAAACGCTGCTGCGGGATCTTGGCGAGCATGGACTGCTGCCATGCCTCGTTGCTGTAGAACACATCGGTCATCGCCGTCCGGAAGTAACCCGGGGCGATGGCGTTGACCCGGATGCCGAGACCCGCCCACTCCGCCGCCAGCGCCCTGGTCATGCCGAGCAGGCCCGACTTCGACGAGCCATAGGGCACTGCGGTGGGAATGCCGACTTCTGACGTCAGCGAGCAGAGATTGATGATGGCGCCGCCATGCCCGGCATCCCGCATCTGCAGTGCAGCCGCCTGGGCGCAGAAGAACGCCCCCTTGAGATTGGTGTCGACGATCCGGTCCCACAGCGCTTCGTCGACGTCGAGCGAGGGCCTGACCTCCTCCATTCCGGCATTGTTGACGAGGATGTCGAGACCGCCAAGCAGGCCCGCAGCCTCGGCGGTGGCGGTCCGGCAGCGGCCGACATCGATGACGTCGAGAGCGATGGCATGCGCAACCCCGCCGGCCGCACGGATCGCCGCCGTGGTCCCGTCGAGGGACGCCAGGCTCCGCGCGGTGACCGCGACGTCGGCGCCGGCAGCGCTCAACGCCTCGGCGATGCTGCGGCCGATTCCGCGGCTGGCGCCGGTGACAAGCGCTTTCCTGCCGGCGAGATCGAACAGAGAAGCATTGCGCATGTGATCCTCCTTGCCGGTGTCGAGCTTCCGTTCCCATAGCGAGACTACCAGATCAAGTTACATATACAAGCATATACAAACAGTTTCGGCTACGCTACTCCTAACAAATTCGCTACACCCGCGCGCCCGTCGGTGACCCGGCTCCCCTGGGAACGATGCAGCGAAACCCGGTTTTTGAGAACCCGGTCGATGATGGGGGTCCGGCAAGCACCTCATCGTCGAGAAGCCGCTCGCCTTCACGCCGCAAGAGGCGCGCCCGCTGGTCGAGCAGGCCGAACGAAGCGGCCTCGTCGCCCTTGTCGGTTACATGAAATTCTACGATCCCGGCTATGAGACCGGGCTGGAGCGCATTGCCGCCGTCGGGCGGCCGAAGTCGATCCATGTCCATGATTTCGCCGGCCGCTTCGACCGCTACGGCAAGCTCTACGCGCAGACCCGCATCGCCGACGTGCCGGCGGACGTGCTTTCGGCGGGACGCGATGCCGTCGCCAGGCGCGTCGAGGCGGCACTCGGGACCGATCATGCCGGCTATCGCGACCTCTATCTCTTGCTGCTAGGCCTCAGCAGCCACGACCTTGCCGTCATGCGCGGCGCCTTCGGCACGCCGGACCGCGTGGTCCACGCACAGCAGACCGGTCCGAACCAGTTGCTGGCCGTGCTCGACTATGGCGGCATCCCTTGCCTCTTCGACATGGCCCTTGCCCAGTATGAATGGTGGGACGAGTGGATCCACGTCCATGGCGAGCGCGACGAGGTGCGGATCGAATTCCAGAACCCTTATTTCCGCAATGCCTCGGCGACGGTCCACTTGCGCGAGGCGGCAGCCGAAACCGCGTCCGAGCGTATCATACCGGGTATCCCGGACACCTCGTTCCGCCGTGAATGGCAGCATTTCGCCGCCTGCATCCTGGCGGGGGCAAAGCCGCGCACGCCGCTTTCAGGCGGGCTTGCCGATCTTGATCTTGCGGTCCGGATCATCCAGGCGATGCCGCCGAAGAGGCTTTGAGACGCCAGCTGAGGCGTGAGATCAAGATTAGCGATACTTCGGAAACGCGTCGCCGGCCGGCGCGTTGGCCCAGCTCTGCAATGTCTGGCCGCCGTCGATCAGCCAGTCGACACCGGTGACGTGCCTTGCCTCGTCCGAGGCGAGGAACGCCACGGCGGCCGCGACATCGTCTGGCTGGCCGATGCGGCGCAACGGGATGCGGTCGGCGAAATGCTGGACGCTGCTCTTGAAATCGCCATCGCCGGAAGCCGGCACGCCGAGCGTGGTCTCGATCACGCCCGGGCAGATGGCATTGACGCGTATCCCGTAGGGTGCGGCATCGAGTGCGGCCACCCGCGTCAGCCCGACGACGCCATGTTTGGATGCGGCATAGCCGGCGCCGCCCGAAAGCACGTCCCAGCCGGCCATGGACGACCCCATATTGACGATCGAGCCGCCAGCTGCGCCCTCGATCATGGCCCGAAGCGAGGCCTGCAGGACGAGGAAGATGCCGCGCAGATTGATGCGGATGATGGTGTCCCAATCCTCGACCGGCAGCTCGTGAACGGGAGCGACCACGCCCGAAATCCCGGCATTGTTGAACACGACATCCAGCCCGCCCAATGTCTCGACGGTGGTTTCGACGGCGCCCCTCACACTCTTCTCGTCGGTGACGTCGGCTTCGATGGCGATGGTGTTGTCACCGAGAGAGCGGGCCAGCTCGCGCGCAGCCGCGCCTTTGCGGTCGACAATGGCGATCCGCGCGCCCTCGTCGAGGAAACGCCGGACCGCGGCACTGCCAATGGCGCCGGCGCCACCGGTGACAAGGACCTTCTTCTGCTCGAACCGTTTCATCCCTTGGTCTCCGGCTTCGGGTAGGAACGCCATGAATGCTCCGGGACGAAGCCGAGCGTCTCGCGCGCATGGATCGTATCGAGCACGGATCCGAAACCGGCGATCGGCCGCGACAGGGCGACGCCTGGATAGACGCGGCGCACGAGCGCTTCGGTCTCTTCCTCCATGAAGGTGTCGGCTGCGCTGAGCAGGACGCGCAGATGGCCGTCACCCTGCCATTCCAGAGCCTGCAGAAAACCCTGCCCGGCATCGCGCGCGTCGAGATAGGCCCACAGGTCGCGAGCACTGTCGGCGGTGGCGCGGCGCGGACCGACGCCGGCGAAAAAGGATTGCGGGGTCTGTATCCATGGCATGCGGATGCTGACCGCCGAGAAGGCGCAGCGCCGCACCGCGGCGTCGACGATTTCCTCGCCCAGCCATTTCGACAGGCCATAGGGGTCCTGGGCGCCGACCGGATGGTTCATGTCGACCGGCAGATAGGGCGGAATGACCGTCTTCTCGAAGAAGGGATAGCCGAAGACGCTGAAGGACGAGGCATAGACGAAGCGCCCGATACCGGCCATGGCGGCGGCCTCGACGACATTGTAGGCGGTCGCGACATTGGTCCTGAACACCTCGCCGCCGGCGCGCCCGGTCGGACGCGGAATGGCCGCGACATGCACGACGGCATCGCACTCGCGCACCAGCTGCAGGGCCGAACCCAGATCCGCCAGGTCGGCGGTGGCGTGACGCCATGCGCCCCCGACCGGTTCCACAGTGTCGATGCCCAGCACATCATGGCCGGCGGCAAGCAAGGCCTCGGCGACGTGGCGGCCAAGCAGGCCGCTGGCTCCGGTGACGATCGTCCTCATGTCAGGGCCCTCGGCGCGGCAAACTCAGCGGCTTGAATATCATTGATGGTCATACAAATCGAGCACATGATTGCCATCCCCTGTCAAGGCCATATCGCGCTGGACGAATAGCGCATACGCTTGTCGCAGCGGCGTGCGCAAGGCCGGTGGCCACAGCTTTGCGTCGAACGGGATTGACTTGGCATCCGCCAGGGTTTTTTGTATGAGCATCAACGATCGACCAAAGGAGTCCGCCATGGCCGTGGACGTTTTTTCCTCACATCGGCATGATGACGCTATGCGCCTTGATCCACAGCGCGCAGCCATTATCGTCATCGACATGGTCAACGAGTTCTGCAAACCGGGCGGGGCCATGGTCCTGCCTGGATACGAGACGCTGGTCGGCCCGCAGCTGGCCATTATAGAGGCCGCCCGCGCGAGCGGCGTGCCGGTGATCTGGGTTCACGATGCGCACCGGCCGGGCATGCGCCGCGAGCGCGAATGGGTGAAGCGCACGCCGCATTGCCTGGAAGGCAGCTGGGGACCGGAGATCATCGAGGATCTCGGCGCCCGCGATGACGAGATCCATGTCATCAAGCGGCGTTACTCGGCCTTCTTCCAGACCGACCTCGACCTGACGCTCAAGGACATGCAGATCGACCAATTGGTCATCTTCGGCGTGGTCACCAACATCTGCGTGCGATCGACCGTCCACGACGCATTTTTCCAGGGCTATGAAGTGGTCGTGCCGAGCGATTGCTGCGCGGCGACCGGACCGCGCGAGCAGGAAAGCTCGCTCTACGACATAGCGACGCATTTCGGCGTGGTCAGCGATTCAACTGATGTCGTCGCGGCGCTTCGCGATGGGACGTCGCTGCAACCGATCGAAGTCGCGGCGTGAACCATCCAGGGCCGGCGGCATCCGACAAAGGCAACAGGAGTCCGGTTTGACGACCGAAAAGAAATCCGAGAAAAGCGCGACCGCGAAGCCGCGCGGCAATGCCGAACCATTGAGCCGCGAGCAGGTGCTGGAGCGATACGCCGAGACCGGATACGCGTTGGACCAGCACCCGGCGCACGTCATCCGCAAGGCGCATCAGCGCGCGACTCTGCGTTTCCAGCAGGTCATGGCCGGCGAGGATCTGTCGCCGACCCAGTTCGCGGCCCTTGCCACGATCCTCAAACATGGCGAGGTCTCGCAGAACCATCTCGGCCGGCTGACGGCAATGGACCCGTCGACCATCAGCATCGTCATGCGCAAGCTGCTCAAACACGGGCTGATCACGCGCAGCGCCTCCGACACCGACCAGCGCCTGTCGATGATCGCGCTGACAGAAAAAGGGACCGAATACACGCTCGAGCGGCTCGCTCGCAGCGTCGAGGTCGGGCGGCGCTTCCTGTCGCCACTTTCACCCGCCGAACAGGTGACGTTGCTCCGCCTGCTCAAGCGCATCAATGACGACGATCCAACGAATGGAGACGGCGGCAAATAGGCCGCCTCCAGACCCTTTTCCGTACCAGCAGAAGCGAGAACCGATGCCGCCCGACCCCAAGTCGTCTGCCAAAACGCTCGTCGTCCGCAATATCGGCCTCTTGCTGAGCGGTGACCTTGGCCAACCGATCCTCGATGCCGACACCATCGTCGTGACCGACGGGCGTATATCAGGCATTGGCAAGGCAGGCGACGTCGATGGCGGCAATGCGGCGACGATCATCGATGCGATGGGCTGCGCGGTGGCGCCGGGGCTTATCGACAACCATGTCCATCCGGTAGCCGGCGACTGGACGCCGAGGCAGAACCAGATCGGCTGGATGGATTCGACCGTGCATGGCGGCGTCACGTCAATCATTTCGGCTGGAGAGGTCCACACGCCAGGGCGGCCGCGCGACCTGATCGGGCTGAAGGCGCTGGCGATCGCGGCGCAGCGGACCTTCTCCAACTTCCGCCCCAACGGCATGAAGATCCTGGCAGGCGCTCCGATCCTGGAACACGGCCTGGTTGAGGACGACTTCCGATATCTCGCCGAAGCCGGCGTGACACTTGTCGGCGAGGTCGGACTTGGCGGCGTCAAGGATGGCCCGACCGGCCGGCAGATGATCGCCTGGGCGCGCAAATACGGCATGACCTCGATGACCCATACGGGTGGTCCGTCCCTGCCTGGCTCCGGCCGCATCGGCGCCGATGTCGTGCTTGAGGTCGACGCCGACATCGTTGCCCACGTCAATGGTGGACCGACCGCGCTTCCCGAAGCCGAAATCCGGCAGATCTGCGAGAACGGTTCGCGCGCGCTGGAAATCGTCCACAATGGCAATCTGCGCACGGGCCTGTTCGTGCTCGACCTGGCGAGGCAGCGCGGCGAACTTTCGCGCGTCATCCTCGGCACCGACAGCCCGGCCGGATCCGGCGTCCAGCCGCTCGGCATCCTCAGAACCCTGACCATGCTGGCTTCGCTGGGCGGCATTGCGCCGGAAGTGGCGTTCTGCCTTGCCAGCGGCAACACGGCGCGCGTGCGCGGGCTGGCTGATCGCGGCATCATCGAGGTCGGCCGTGCCGCCGACCTGATCTTCATCGATCAGGCGATCGGCGGCGCCGGCGACGGGCTGCTCGACAGCGTGGCGCTCGGCAATTTGCCGGGCATCGGCATGGTCGTCATCGACGGCGAGGCGCGGACCGGCCGGAGCCGCAACACCCCACCGGCTATGCGAGTGCCGGAAATCAAGGCTGCGTAATAGCCTTCGCCGGCATCAGCTCACACCGTCGACCCGACGATCTTGTCCTTGGTCAGCCCGCCGACGCGCGGGTGCGGCCTGCCGGAATCGGTAACGGCGATGGCTACGACGATCTCGTCGGCGCGCGGTGCATCGGGAACACGAACCTCCATGCCGTCGAAATGGCTGCGCACCCGCGCAGCGTCCTTGTGGCCGAGCGGAATGTCGAGCGGCACGCCGAGACCGCCGCGTTTCTTCGACGAAGGAATGAGCGCGGCGCCCTTGCCCAGCACATCGCGGAACGGGGCGCCGAGCTTTGGATGAAGGATGGCGGCGGCATGTTCAAGCTCGCCGTCGGCACCAATAGCGGCCGCCTTGCCGAAGCTTTCGACCTGATCGGCGGCAATGCCGAGTGCGGCGACCGCCCGCCTGGGCAGGATGTCGCCAAGGGTTTCGCCGATATCGCTCAGCGCCGACAGGTTCTCGACAAACGTGCCGGCATAAGGGTTGCGGATCACCGCGATCGCAGCGGCGCGCCGCGTCGGCGGGTCGACCGCGCGGCCGCCTTCGATCCGTGTCTCCTCGACGATGGTGATGATGCGGCGGATATTCGGGTTCATCGCAATCCGTCGCCACCCTTGATGTCGGCCGCCGCCAGGCCGCCGACCCGTGCATGAACGCGGGCACCGGTGGTCATCGCCAGGATGACCGCCATCTCGTCGCTGCGCGGCGCATCGCCAACGCCGATCTCGATCGCGTCGAAATGGCTGCGCACGTACGAGGCGTTGATGTGGGTGATCGGGATGTCGATGCGCGCTCCGGGGCCGCCGACCTTCTTGGTCGACGGCACGATGGCCTTGGCATTGCCGAGAAGTTCGCGCATCGCGTAGCCGCCCGGATTGTGCCACAGCGCGCCATGTTCAAGCTCGCCGGCGGCGCCGACGATGGCGCCCTTGCCATAGCCTTCGATAGCGGCGACGCCGTCGCCCATCGCATCGATCAGGCGTCGCGCCATTTCGAGACCGAGCGGCTTCAGATCCTCCATGAAGCCGGTGATCGCTTCGACGTAGCGTCCGGCAAAGGGGTTGGCGATGACGGCGACGATCGCGCCGCGCTTGGGCGGACGTGCGGCGGGAGGACCGCCCTCATGAAAGATCTCCTCGACCTGGACCAGAAATTTCCTGACCAACACAGCTGGCATTGCACGTATCCTTCGTCACGTCACTCATGAAAACTCGTTAGAGTATCAACAATTATGCATCGCCGATATTTGTCAAGCACAGAGGTGGAGGACGCCAATGACGGGCCTTGAAAACTGTATCGGATGGCGATTGACAGCCAGTTTGGCCACTCCTAAACTCATATGACCATCAACGAACTCGTTCGGCCTTCCGGCGATATGTGGGGGATGGTCAAGGCGTGGCTTCAAAAGCTGAAAAAAGCTGAAGGGGAATAACATGAAAAGGGCGCTCAAGAGTTTGTTTCTGGCCGGCACGATGCTGGCCGTTTCGTTGGGATCGGCCGCCGCACAGGCCAAGGTTTCGGTGGCCGCCATCTCGGGATATTTCGCACAGGGCTTCGGCGTTTCGATCGTCAACGGCCTCAACAAGGCCAAGGCCGATTTCGGCATCGACCTCAAGCTGGTCGATACCGGCAATCGCGCCCTGGACTATCAGGAGCAGTTCGAAAACCTGGCCAAGGGCAAACAGTACGACCTCATCTTCGTCATGGGCTGGGAGCTGGTGGATTCGCTGCAGAAGGTCAGCAAGGAATATCCCGACCAACGCTTCGTCTTCATCGACGGCGTGCTCGACAATCCCAAGATGATCTACGCTAATTTCGCAGAGGAACAGGGCTCCTTCGTCGCCGGCGCGCTGGCCAGCATGATCGAGGCCAAGGGCAGTGAATTTCCCAAGATCGGCGACGGCAAGGCAATCGGCTTCGTCGGCGGCCGCGACATCCCGGTCATCCGCAACTTCCTCGGCGGCTATGAGCAGGGCGCCAAATATGCGGCGCCCGATGTGAAGGTGAACTCCGTCTTCGCCGGCACGTTCGATGATCCGGCCAAGGGCAGCGAGCTCGCCCAGGCGTTGTACGGCCAGGGCTCCGACATCGTTTACAACGTCGCCGGCCCGACAGGCGAAGGTGTGATGCAGGCAAGTGCCGCCGCCGACAAATATTCGATCGGCGTCGATATCGACATGTGCGGCTCTGCCCCCGGAAATGTGCTCGGCAGCATGCTGAAGCGCGGCGACATCGCCGTCTACACGCTGATCAAGAACGAGGTCGGAGGCAACAAGGTCACCGCCGGCACCCGCACCTTCGACCTGGCATCGGGCGGCGTCGAGTTCAAGGTCTGTGACGATATCGCGCCGAAGATCCCGGCCGACGTGACCACTAAGCTCGACGAGATCAAGAAGGGCATCCTCGACGGCAAGATCGTGATCGCCAAGGCGAAATAAGCCAGCGACAGCGCATCCCTCCCAAGAAAGCGCTACACTGATCCGTCGCGGCATGCCGTGGCGGATCAGCGTCCCCCCAATCTGCGAGAGCATCTTGTCGAACGCGCCGGGGTCCCCGACCCTCCACAGCACAGCCGCGATGGCCGTCGAGTTGACAGGCGTCACCAAGCGTTTTGGCGCCTTCATTGCCAATGACGGCATCGACCTTGCCGTGCGCCGGGGCGAGATTCACGCGATTATCGGCGAGAACGGCGCCGGCAAGACGACGTTGATGAACATCCTGTTCGGGCTGCTGCAGCCGGACGAAGGCTCGATCCGGCTGA
The DNA here is from genome assembly GCF_006441315.1 of Mesorhizobium sp. B2-4-19. Classification (NCBI taxonomy): domain Bacteria; kingdom Pseudomonadati; phylum Pseudomonadota; class Alphaproteobacteria; order Hyphomicrobiales; family Phyllobacteriaceae; genus Mesorhizobium; species Mesorhizobium sp. B2-4-19. The sequence continues at coordinate 620,015 of NZ_VFUV01000001.1, forward strand.
ACGGCGAGGCGACGGTGGTCGCCGACCCGGCCGCCGCCATCAAGGCAGGGCTGGGCATGGTGCACCAGCACTTCAAGCTGGTTCCCTCGCTCTCGGTCGCCGACAATGTGTTTCTCGGCATGGAAATCCGTCGTCATGGGCTGATCGACCATGCCGCGCAGATCGCACGCACGCAGGAACTGTCGAAGCGTTTCGGACTGCACGTCGATGCGACCGAGCGGGTCGGGCTGCTGTCGGTCGGCATCGAGCAGCGCATCGAAATCCTGAAAGTCCTGGTGCGCGGCGCCCGCACCATCATCCTCGACGAGCCGACCGCCGTGCTGACGCCGCAGGAGAGCCGCGAACTGTTCCAGACGCTGCGCAGCTTCGTGGCCGAGGGCATGACGGTGATCTTCATCTCGCACCATCTGGAAGAGGTGATGGAGGTGTCTGACACAGTGACGGTGCTGCGCAACGGTCGCAAGGTGGCGACCCAACCGACATCGGAACTCAGCAAGGACGAGTTGGTGCGCATGATGGTCGGCCGCGAGGTCAGTTTCGACCGGCGGCCGCGCGCGGCGCTCGACGGCGACATCGTGCTGGACGTCAAGGATCTGTGGGCGCGCGACGATCGCCGGCTGCCGGCCGTTCGTGGCGCCAGCTTTGCCGTTCGCTCCGGCGAGGTGGTGGGAATTGCGGGCGTCGCCGGCAATGGACAGACGGAACTGGCGGAAGTGCTTTCAGGCCTGCGGCCGGCAAGCCATGGCGAAGCCTGGCTGAAAGGCCAGGACCTCACCACGCTCTCCCCCGCCGCGATTCGCGACGCGGGTCTTGCCCATGTCCCGGGCGACCGCATGGTGCGCGGAGTCGATCGCAATGCATCGATCGCGGCAAACACGCTGATGGGCCGCCATTACCGCGCGCCGTGGAGCCACAATGGCGTGCTCGACTGGAAAGCGATCGCGCAAAATGCCGGGGCGCTGATCAAGAGCTTCGACATTCGCGCGCAAGGAGCCGGCGACGCCGTCAAGCGGCTCTCCGGCGGCAACATCCAGAAAGTGGTGCTGGCGCGCGAATTCACCAATGGCGCCGACTTCCTGCTGATCGACCAGCCGACGCGCGGCGTCGACATCGGCGCCCAGGAGGCCATCCATGACGAGATCATGCGCCAACGCGCGGCCGGCCGTGCCATCCTCTTGATTTCCGTGCAGCTTGACGAACTGGCGGCGCTCGCCGACCGCATCCTGGTGATGTTCAACGGGCGGATCATGGGTGAAGTCGCCGGCGACGATGCCGACGAAGACAGGATCGGCATGATGATGGCGGGCATATCGCAGCAGTTGGAGCCCACATGAACGACCGTTTGCGCGCCTTTTCCGGCCAGGTCATCGCAGTCGGCGTAGCTCTGCTGCTGGGGGCGATCATCATCCTTCTGGTCGGCGAAAGCCCGGTGCGTGTCCTGATGACGCTGCTGCGCGGCGCCTTTGGCGACCAGGAGAAGATTACCGGCACCCTGCTGCAGACGACGCCGATCCTGATCTGCGGCGTCGCGGCCTGCATCGGCCTGCGCGGCGGCATGTTCAATGTCGGCATCGAGGGCCAGCTGTTCCTCGGCGGATTTGCCGCCGCCTGGGTCGGCTTCACCTTCTCCCTGCCCGCGGGCATCCATACGCTGGCGGCGCTGGCGCTCGCGGTCGTCGCGGGCGCGGCCTGGGTCGCCATCCCCGCTTTTTTCCGCGCCCGCTACAACACCAACGAAGTCGTCTCGACCATCCTGTCGAACTACATCGCCGTGCTGCTCACTTCCTATTTCACCATCTTCCTGTTCAAACGGCCCGGCGGCTGGTCGGAGACGCCGCCGATCCTGGCGACGGCCTATCTGCCGGAGATCTTTTCCTTCTCGCGACTGAACTGGGGGCTGGTGATCGGCTTGCTGCTGGCGGTCGGCGTGGCGCTGATCTTCCGCTACACCAGCTGGGGCTACGGCGTGACGATGGTCGGGTCGGCGCCGAAATTCGCCGAATATGGCGGCGTCAACGTCAAGCGGCAGGGCTTTGTCGTGCTGCTACTTTCAGGCGCCGTCGGGGGCCTCGCCGGCGGCGTCGAAACGCTCGGCGTGCATCACCGCTTCATGGAGGGCTTTGCACCGGGCTTCGGCTTCGACGGGCTGATCGCCGCCCTGCTCGCCAACGGCTCGCCGGTCGCCACGATCGTCACGGCGCTGTTCTTCGGCGCGCTGCGCAGCGGGTCGCTGCTGCTCGAGGTCGACACCAGTGCGTCGCGCGAAATCATCACCGTGATCCAGGCGCTGATCATCCTGAGCGTATCGGCGCAGGTCCTGATCAAACGCCGTGGCGACAGCCAGGCCGGGGAGCGGCGATGGAAATTCTAGACAGGCTGATCAACGTCGCGCTGATCGCGGCGACGCTTCGCACAACCGCGCCGATCCTGCTGGTCGCGCTTGGCGGGTCGTTCACCACCAAGGCCGGGATCTTCAACATCGGCCTCGAGGGGCAGATGCTGGCTGGCGCCTTTTTCGCCGTCATCGGCTCGATCTGGACGGGTTCGGCATTCGCGGGCGTCGCCTGCGGCGTCGCCGCGGCCCTTGCCTTCGCGCTTGCCTTTGCCGTGCTGGTGGTAACCTTCCGGGCCAATGAGGTGGTCGTCGGCCTGGCGCTCAACATCCTTGCCGGCGGCATGACGATCTCGCTGATGAAAGCGATCTTCGGCACGCGCGGATCGATCGTCGGTCACGGCATTGTCGGCCTGCCCAAGGTGCAGGTACCAGGCGCCCAGGCGCTGCTCGGCTCATGGGCGCCGCTGATCTCCGGCTTCACACCGATCGTCTATGTCGCGTTCATCGCCGTGCCGCTCTTGGTGCTGTTCTACAAACGCACCCGGCTCGGCCTCTATATCCGCGTCGTCGGTGAAAAGCCCGAAGCCGCCGAGGCGCTCGGCATCTCGATTACCCGCGTCCGTTACATCGCCTCGCTGCTGTGCGGATTGCTGGCGGGACTGGCCGGCGCGCATCTGTCGCTCGGCTACATCACCATGTTCACCGAGAACATGTCCTCGGGCCGCGGTTTCATGGCGGTGGCGATCCTGATCTTCTCCAATGGCGATCCGCTGAAAGTGCTGGCCGGCTGCCTGCTGTTCGGCTTTGCCGATGCCTTCTCGCTGCGCCTGCAGACATTCGGCTTCCCGTCCTATCTGGTGCTCACCGTACCCTATGTCGTCGCGCTGACGGCGTTGTTCGCGCTCTCTTACCGGGCGCGGTCAAAAATCATCAGGGAGACGCTGGCGTCGATGCAGAAACTGCTGTCCGTGGACAGGAACAGCGCCCCGGTCGACGAAAATCCACAATGAAGGAACTCTCATGGAACGCATAATCCTCGACGTGGATTCTGCCGGCGACGATATTCTGGCCGTGCTGTTCGCCGCGGCGAATCCGAATCTCCGGCTCGAAGGCGTGACCACCGTCACCGGTGCCGCCGGCCCGATCGAACAGGTCACCAATGTCGTGCTCAACACGCTGACGCTTGCCGGGCGCGACGACATACCGGTCCACGCCGGCGCGTGGCGGCCGATCGTCGGCAACGCCAAGGCCGACATGGAGGCGCCGGTGCATTTCGAGAAGCGGCTCGTCGCCCGCTTCGGCGACCGGCTGAAGAAATTCAACCCGCCGGCGCCGCCACCCTCCCGCCCGGCAACGCCGGGGCACGCGGTCGATTTCATCATCGATACGGTCATGGCCAATCCGGGCGAGATCACGCTGGTGACGACGGGGCCGCTGACCAATGCGGCGATGGCGCTGCTGCAGGAGCCGCGCCTGACGGGCGCGCTCAGGCGGCTGCTGGTGCTGGGCGGCAATTTCCAGACGCCCGGCAACATCACGCCGCTGTCGGAGTACAACATCTGGGCCGATCCGGAAGCCTCGCGCATCGTGCTCAATGCCGATGTCGAGAAGATCCTGGTGCCGCTCGACATCTGCGAGGACAACCGCGTCGCCGCCTCGATGCTGACGCGCGACGACATCGCGGACATGCAGGCCGTTGCCCGGAAGAATGCCGTCTTCGACATGATTGCCGACAGCTTCCCGATCTACATCGATATCTGGCGCGAGTTCTTCGACCTGGTCGGCTTCCCGATGGACGACGTGATCACCGTGGCGCTGGCCTTCGACCCCAGCCTTGCGACGATGACCGAACCGCTCTTCGTCGATGTCGTGCTGGACGGGCGCCTTGCGCGTGGGCAGACGGTTGCCCATCGCGGCCGGCAATTGCTGCCCGGCGGCGGACCGAAGACCACGCGCATCTGCACCGATCTCGACGGCCGCCGCTTCCTGAACATCTTCAAGCAAACCATCGCGCGCTACGAACAAGCGGCGTGAGGATCGAGAAAATGACCATTGCCACTCCCATCCTGTTCGACTGCGACCCCGGCCATGACGACGCCATTGCGCTGGTCATGGCGCATCGTTCGCCAGCGATAAAACTGCTTGGCGTCACCACCACCTGCGGCAATGCCGAGGTCGAGAAGACGACGGCCAATACGCTGCGCATCCTCGAATATATCGGCGCCGGCGACGTGCCAGTCGCGCAGGGGTGTCACCGCCCGCTGGCACGGCCGCTGGTGCTCGGCACCGCCGACGGTCCGAGCGGCCTCGAGGGCTCACCCTATCTGCCGCAGGCCACGATCAAGCCGGTCGACAAGCACGCCGTCGATTTCCTGGCCGACAAGCTGCGTGCCGCGCCCGAACCGATCCTGGTCGTCGCCACCGGCCCGCTGTCCAATATCGGCCTCCTGATCCTCAAGCACCGTGACGTGCTGCCCAAGATCAAGGAACTGATCTGGATGGGCGGCGTCTTCTACCGCAAGAGCGAGATCATCACGCCGACCGAGTTCAATGCCTTCTGCGACCCCGAAGCGCTGAAGATCGTGCTGGACAGTGGCGTGCCGATCCTAATGGTCGGGCTCGACGTCACGATGCAGGTGTTGATCGAGGCGCCGCAATATGCCGAACTCGCCACCATCGACACGCCGCTCGGCAAGCTCGTCAATGACTGGCTGCTGTTCTACGAGAAGCTGCACCGCAACTCGATGGGCGTCGGCGGCGCCATGCACGATCCGCTCGCGCTGGCGCTGGCTATCGATCCGACACTGGTGCGCACGCGGCCGGCCCATATCGGGGTCGATCTGTCCGGCACCTATGCGTTCGGCGCCACGGTTGCCGATTTCTGGGGCGAGCGCGGCGAAAAGGACAATGCGCGCATCGCCCACGAAGTCGACGCCGACCGCTTCTTTAAGCTGATGTTCGACCTGCTGCGGAATTAGCCCTCTCGGGGATATTCCCTTGCTTCAGCGTGGCCCGGTGCCAGGAACCGGGTCAGACAATCTTTCGGCGTGCCATCTCAGATGGTCGTCCATGAATGTCGAAATGAAGAAATACGAATGGTCGTAGCCATCCTGAATGCGCAAGGTCAGCGCAATGCCCGCCTTGGCGCAGGCCGCTTCCAGCAACCAGGGCCTCAGCCCGTCCTTGAGAAAGCCGTCAGACGTTCCCTGATCGACGAAAAACTCGGGGAAATGGTGGCCATCCTCGATGAGCAAGGTGGCATCGTAGCCCCGCCATGACGCCTCATCGACGCCGAGATATTTTTCGAGGGCGGGCCACGACCAGCCGGCGGTGCTTGGCTGCACGATCGGCGCGAAGGCCGAACAGCTTTTGAAGCGTTCGGGATTCTTGAGCGCGATCGTCAGCGCGCCATGCCCGCCCATCGAGTGGCCGAAGATCGCCTGGCGCGTCATATCGGCCGGAAATTCCCGGGCGATCAACGCCGGCAATTCCTCGGTGACATAGGAATACATGCGGTAGTTCGTGGCGTAAGGCGCTTGCGTCGCATCGACGTAGAAGCCGGCGCCACTGCCGAACTGCCAATTGTCCTTCTCGTCGGGAATGTCGGCGCCGCGTGGGCTGGTGTCGGGACAGACGATGATCAGGCCAAGCTCCGCGGCCATGCGCCTGTACTCACCCTTGTCCATGACATTGGCATGGGTGCAGGTGAGGCCGGAGAGGTACCATACGACAGGGCAAGGTTTCTCACGGGCCTGCGGCGGCACGAAGACGGCGAAAATCATGTCGCAAGAGCAGGCATACGAAGCATGGGAATAGACGCCCTGCACGCCGCCATGCGACTTGGCCGAGGAGAGGGTCTTCATCCGGTCCGACATCTTGTTTCTTCTCCGCCAACGTCCTTCACGGCCGCCTGTCTACGGCATGGGCCGGGACCGCGGCAACCCTGATGGATTGGATCGATGGTCGCGAGGGCAGCTCCGGCCTATTCCGCCGACAGGGCCGTCACTTCCCGCCGGAACGGCAGCGCATCGCCGATATCGTATTCGTCCATTTCGCGCGCGAAGCGGTGACCAGCGTGGGTCGCGGCGGCTTCGTCATCCGCAGAATGCCGCATATCGCCGCGACATTATTGGCGTGGATCCTGCAAGATCATCTCCGCTGCCTTCTCCGCGATCATGACGACCGGAGAGTTGGTGTTGCCCGAGACGATTGTCGGCATGATCGAGGCATCGACCACGCGCAGTCCGGCAAGCCCGTGAACGCGTAGCCGGTCGTCGACCACCGCCATCGAGTCCGAACCCATCTTGCAGGTGCCTACGGGGTGAAAGATCGTCGTACCGATATCGCCGGCCTTGCGGATGAGGTCTTCGTCGCTGTCAAATTGCGTGCCGGGCAGCATCTCTTCGGGCGCAAAGCGTGCCACGGCCCGTGCCTTCATCAGGCTGCGCACATGGCGCAGTGATGCGACCGCGACGCTGCGGTCTCCCGCGGTGGAGAGATAGTTCGGCCGGATCTTCGTCGCCTCGCGCGGATCGGACGATGCCATATGCACGGTACCCCGGCTTTCCGGGCGCAGATTGCAGACCGACACGGTGACCGCGGGAAAGCGATGCAGCGGCTCGCCCAGACGGTCGGTGCTCAGCGGTTGCACGTGGTATTCCAGATCAGGTGTTGCGAGCCGAGGATCGCTTCTGGCGAAGATGCCGAGCTGGCTCGGGGCCATCGACAGCGGCCCGCTGCGTTTGAGCGCATATTCCACACCCATCGCCGCGCGGCTGATCAGATTGTGATAGCGCTGGTTAAGCGTCGCGGCATTGGCGACCTTGAAAACCGTGCGTATCTGCAGATGATCCTGCAGGTTTTCGCCAACGCCCGGCAAGGCGCGTCGAACATCCACGCCAATGCTCGAAAGCAGGTCAGGGCGCCCGACCGCCGACAGTTCGAGGATCTTCGGCGAGTTGACGGCACCGGCTGCAAGGATGGTCTGTCCGGCGCTGACGCTGTGCAGGCGGTCGCCCTGGCGGAAGACCAGTCCGATGACGCGCCGGCCGTCGAATTCGAGCCGTTCGGTCTCCGCCCCCGTCACCACGCGCAGATTCTGACGTGCCGCAATGCCGCGCAAAAACGCCTTCGATGTGTTCCAGCGCACCCCTTGCCGCTGGTTGACCTCGAAATAGCCCGAGCCTTCATTGGTGCCGGTGTTGAAATCGTCGGTGCGGGGAATGCCGAGTTCCTCGGCGGCGTCCCGGAACGCGTCGAGGATCGGCCAGGACAGACGCTGCCGTTCGACCCGCCACTCGCCGCCGCTGCCATGCATGGCGCTCTCGCCGCCGTGATAGTCTTCCGACTTGCGGAAATACGGCAGCACATCGTTCCAACCCCAGCCGACATTGCCGGCCTGTCGCCAGCCCTCATAGTCGGCGGCCTGGCCGCGCATGTAGATCATGCCGTTGATCGACGAACAGCCACCAAGCACCTTGCCGCGCGGATAGCTGAGGCTGCGTCCGTTGAGACCGGCTTCCGGCTCGGTCTTCATCATCCAATCGGTGCGCGGATTGCCCATGCAGAAGAGGTAGCCGATCGGAATATCGACCCAGTGATAGCGGTCGCTGCCGCCGGCTTCGAGCAGCAGCACCCGGTTGCGCGGATCAGCCGAGAGCCGGTTGGCGAGCACGCAGCCGGCGGAGCCGGCACCGACGATGACGTAGTCGTAATCGCCGAAAGGGGATGATGAAGTTGCGCTCACATGCGTACCTGCTGTCCCGCGATGCGCTCGCACATCGGAATCATCGCCTGGTTGATGTCGCCACACAGGCGATACCGTCCCGCGTAAGCCTCGGCAACCGCCGCATTGAGCGCGAAGTGTCGGGCGGCGGCCGTCATGGCGGCAGCGCCGGCGCTATAGTGCGCGAAGATGTCGACGCCGGTGCCCGCTACGTCGATAACAGCCTTGATAGACCAGACTTCGGTGGCTGTCATGCAATGTGGTATGATGCGTGGTTGATGAATGATCGATCGCCCGATGCCCCTCTGGGAAGGCGTCGGGGTAAAAGGTTGCTTTCTCGCCGACGATATCGGAAGCGCCCTGGCGTCTGGCCCCTAAATATCGATGCGCTGCTCGTTGCCGGGGTCGAACAGGTTGACGCTGGCCGGATCGACGGCAAGGAATATCGGCTCGTTTCGCCGGCCTGTAAACCTCGGCTGCAGGCGGGCGATGATCGACTGTTCGCCAACCTGCACCGTCACCATGGTTTCCGGCCCTGTCGGCTCCACGACATCGATCACCCCCGTGACCGAAGCTTCATCACGCCCGACTACCTTTAGTTCTTCAGGCCGTATGCCCAGGATCACCGGGCGCTCGGATTGAACCGGCCGCTTGCCGGCCTGCAATGCGACCGACACGCCGCCCGATGCGAAACGCACGCCGTTCGCGTCCGAGACCAGGCGCCCGGGCAGGAAGTTCATCGCCGGCGATCCGATGAAACTTGCGACGAACACGTTGGCGGGCCGTTCATAGATGGTGCGAGGATCGGCGAACTGTTGGATGTGGCCGCCCTTCATCACCGCCACCTTGGTGGCCAGCGTCATCGCCTCGATCTGATCATGCGTCACATAGACGATGCTGGTGCCCAGACGCTCGTGCAGGCGCTTGATCTCCGTGCGCATTTCCACACGAAGCTTTGCATCGAGATTGGAAAGCGGCTCGTCGAAGAGGAACAGCTTGTCTTGCGGCTGGCGACCGTCGTGATCGCTCTTGGCCCGAACGCCAAGAGCGTAATCAAGACATTCTGCCGGGAAATAGGAACTGAACTGCCAAAGCAGATGCCCTCGCCGAAAGGAGACCGCGTGCTGTTCTGGCGCTCGCAAACGGGCAAGACACCAATAACCGTGAAGGCAATCGCGCCGCGCCAGTCGCTCAAACGGCACAGCCGTAAATATGCCGAAGGACTGCTTGATGAAGCCGGTTTCTATTTCAAGGGTCCCGACAAGATGATGAGCCTGGCGCGCGCACAATCTGATGATTTTTGTCCAGATGGCCGAAGGTATCGACGACAAGACCCGGGACTATCATTTGCGCGCCGGCGACTATTCCGATTGGTTCCGGCACCAGATCAGGGACAAAGACCTGGCGCTCGAAACGACTGTCGTCGAGAAGGACGAGACATTGTCGTCGCAGGAGAGCCGCAAGGTCGTGCTCGACGCGGTACCTCGGCGTTACACAGCTCCAGCAACAGCTCCGGATGCCCAACGATGAACACCGAAGACGACAAGCCAGGGCCAGTCTTTTCCGCACAGGACGCAAGGCAAGGCGAAATCATCCTGAGAACGCGCACGCGCCGGATCGTTTTCATAGCCGGGCTGGTCGGCATCATCGTGCTGGCAATCGTGCTGCGTTTTTGCGATCGGCTAGCGTCCTGCGCGGCTGCCGTCCCGTACCTCGAGACAGGAACCTTTACCAAAGCCCGTCGTTGATCTGCGTCCGCCTGACAGCGTCGACAAAGCCGCGATAGCCTGAAAGCCGTTCCCGTGGATAATAGAGTCGAGAGACCTGAAAGAGAAAGCGACCGCGACGACGAGGCGCGGAAAGAGCCGGGCCAGCCCCATGGACGCGATGGAAAGTCCGATGGCGAGGCAGGGGCTGGCACTGACCAGGTCAAAAGTGCCTCCTTGCTCGGTTTCCCCAGACGTCACCCTTTCGTTACTGCTGCTCTTGTCATCGTGTTGATAGTTGTTGTCGTGGGCACCGTCCTCTGGTGGCTCAATGCGCGTCAGTACGAATCCACCGACGATGCCTTCATCGATGCTCGCACGGTCACGGTCAGCGCAGAAATCGCCGGACGCATCACCGACATCACCGTTACAGACAACCAACCGGTGAAGAAGGGCGATGTCCTGTTGCGCATCGACGACAGCGATTATCGCGCTTCACTCGAACAGGCCGACGCCGGCGTCGCCGCCGCGCAAGCGGAGATTTCCAACATCGCTGCCCAGATCCAGGCGCAGAGTTCCAAGATCGACGCGGCGCAGAAGCAAGTGGCGCTCGCCCAGGCAGCGTTCGATTTCGCCAAGGCCGAAGACCAACGCAATCGCGAATTGCTGACGAAGGGCACGGTGACGCAGCAGCAGGCGCAGCAGGCAGCGTCGACGCTGCGGCAAGACCAGGCAACATTGGACAGCGCTGAAGCCGAGGTGGCGGCAGCGAAGAGCCAAGTCTCGGTCATGCGGGCGCAGACCAAAAGCAGCGAGGCCAAGCTCCGGCAGGCACAGGCCACTGAAGATCAGGCCAAAACGGCGCTTACCCGCACCACCATAACCGCGCCCATGGCCGGACGAGCAACCAGCATTTCAGCGGCCCTCGGCACCTACACCCAGCCGGGTCAGGTGCTGATGATGTTCGTTCCCGACGAGGTCTGGGTGAAAGCCAATTTCAAGGAAACCCAACTCGACCTGATGCGCGCCGGGCAGCCGGTCGACATCGGTATCGACGCTTATCCCGGCAAGACCTTCCACGGCCATGTCGACAGCGTCCAGGCCGGCAGCGGCACCGCCTTCAGCCTGTTGCCCGCCGAAAACGCCACCGGCAATTTCGTCAAGGTCGTGCAGCGCGTGCCGGTCAAGATCGTCTTCGACAATCCGCCTGATGTGCTCCTCGGCCCTGGCCTGTCGGTGGTGCCGACGGTCAAGGTGCAATGACCGCCGAGGCGATCAGCGAACAGGACGAAAGCCGTTCCGCTGCCGGCGGACGCAATCCCTGGCTGATCGCGGTCGTGGTCTCGATCGCTACGTTCATGCTGGTACTCGATACCTCCATTGCCAACGTGGCTCTGCGCAACATAGCCGGCAGCCTGGCGGCTGGCATGGACGAAAGCACCTGGGTCATCACGACCTATCTCGTCGCCAATTCCGTGATCATTCCAGTCAGCGGATGGCTTGCCGGCATCGTTGGCCGCAAGCGTTATTACATGCTTTGTGTCGCGACCTTTACCGTCGCCTCGCTGTTGTGCGGGTTGGCAACCAATTTGCCGATGCTCATCCTGTTCAGGATCCTACAGGGCCTCGGCGGAGGCGGCATGGCACCCAGCGAACAGTCCATTCTGGCCGACACGTTCCCACCTGAAAAGCGCTCACAGGCATTCGCCCTCTATGGCATCGCCGTCATTGTCGCGCCAACGGTCGGGCCGACCCTCGGCGGCTGGCTGACCGACAATTTCTCCTGGCACTGGATCTTTTTCATCAACGTGCCGTTCGGCATCCTGTCGCTGGCGCTGGTGCAATGGCTATTGGTCGAACCGAAAGTCCTCGAGCGCGAACGCCAGGATCGGCTGCGCCGCGGCCTCAAGATCGACTGGGTTGGTTTCCTGCTGGTCGCACTGGCGCTCGGCAGCCTGGAGATCTTCCTTGACGAGGGGCAGCGCAACGATTGGTTTTCGTCGAACTTCATCACCATTTTCGCGGTGATTTCGGCGATCTCATTCGCGCTGCTCATTCCATGGGAACTGAGCCGCGACGACCCGGTCGTCGACATACGTTTGTTGTTCACGCGCCAATTCGGCACCTCTTTCCTGGTGATGATGGCGGTTGGCGCCGTCCTGTTCTCCACCACACAATTGATGCCGCAGCTGCAGCAGACCGCCTTCGACTACACGGCAACCCTTTCGGGCCTGTCGATGATGCCGGGCGGCATCGCCATGCTGGTAATGATGCCGATTTCAGGATTCGCTGCCGGCATCGTCCAGCCCAAATACCTGATCATGCTTGGCATGGCGGTGGTGGCGGTCGCGCTGTGGCACATGACTTCGCTTGCGCCCGACGCCAGCTTCCGCTTCTTCGCCTTTGCCCGTGTGTTCATGATGATCGGACTGCCATTTCTTTTCATCCCGATCTCGACCGCATCCTATGTCGGCCTGCGCCCGCAACAGACCAACCAGGCCTCGGCCTTGATCAATGTCGCCCGCAACATCGGCGGCAGCATCGGCGTGTCGCTGTCCAACACGGTGATCGCCCAGAACGCGCAACTGCATCAGTCCAATCTGGTGAGTCAAACCGTGCAGTCGTCCGTCACCTATCAACAAACGCTTCGCCAGGTGACAGACCATTTCGTCGCCCAGGGTTCGCCCCTGGTCGAAGCCAAGCAGCAGGCCGTCGGCTGGATCGGCCAGCTCATCGCCCGCCAAGCATCGCTGCTCGCCTATGTCGACGTCTTCCGTTATTGCGCGGTTGCGACCGCTTTGTTCGTTCCCCTGGCGCTGCTGCTCCAATCCGCCAAACCGAAACCTCAAAAGCGCTAGCCCGGAGCGCAAGATGAAATCGCAGATCGTTGCCGAAAGCAGTGGCCAGAGAACGGAAGAGCGATCGTAGCCGTGGCCAAAGACCCCTATCCACTGCCGCTGGACACTCCCCCCATGGAAGCCAAGGCTGCAGATAGCCTTCCGGTCGACGATGGCTCCTGGCAGTATGAACCGAAATGGGACGGCTTTCGCTGCCTGGTTTTCAAGAACGCGGAGAGCGTCGAGCTGCGCGCAAAATCGGGAAAACCGTTGGGGCGATATTTCCCGGAATTGGTGGCTATGTTCAGTGAGATCGAAGCTCGGGACTTCGTTGTCGACGGTGAAATCACGATCGAAATCAATGGACGTTCTTCCTTCGACGCACTGCAGATGCGGTTGCATCCGGCCGAGAGCAGAATCCGTAGGCTGAGCGTGGAGACCCCTGCCCGGCTCACTTTGTTCGACATATTGGTTGCGCCGGGCGGCGAGGTGTTGCTCGACAAGCCCCTGACCGAGCGGCGAGCGGCCCTCGAAGACCTCGTCGCCAAGATGGCGAAGTCCGCATTGCATCTATCGCCCTGCACCAACGATCCAGCCGTCGCCAAGCGTTGGCTGCAAGGGGCTGGCCACGGCTCGACTGACGGCGTCGTGGCAAAAGCGCGCGCTGAGCCCTATCGGCCGGGCGAACGCGCCATGGTCAAGGTGAAACGGCTGCGTACGGCCGACTGCGTCGTCGGCGGGTTCCGTTATTTGACCAACAGCAGGGAGGTCGGCTCACTGCTGCTGGGCCTCTATAATGATCGCCACGAGCTCGACCATGTCGGCTTCACATCGACCGTAGGCAAGGACGGCAGGGCTGCGCTCACCAGAAAGCTGGAAAAGCTGCGCGGCGGTCCCGGTTTTACCGGAAAAGCGCCGGGCGGCCCGAGCCGCTGGAGCACGGAGCGTAGCGGCGAATGGGAAGCGCTGCGACCGCAACTGGTGGTCGAAGTCCGCTTCGACCATGTCACCGGCAACCGGTTCCGGCACGGAACCAAGCTGTTGCGATGGCGACCCGACAAGGCTCCGCAACAGTGCACGTTCGAACAAATCGATTGATGGAGGCCGAAATGAGCCTGTTTTTTCGAGCTGCAAAAATTGCCGAGGAGGCGCATAGGGGACAGACAGACAAGACGGGACGACCCTACATCGAACATTGCAGGCGCGTGGCCGATGCCGTCGAAACAATCGATCAGAAAGTTATCGCCTATCTGCATGATGTCCTGGAAAAAGGCCAAGGTTGGACGCGGGGCCGGCTTGAAGAGGCAGGGTTTGGCCCTGCGATTGTTTCGGCGGTCGAAGCGCTGACCAAATGGGATGGCGAGGATGACGCCGCCTTCGTGCGCAGGGCCGCGTCGAACAAATTGGCGTTGCCGGTCAAGTGGGCGGACCTCAGGGATAATCTATGGCAGGTCCAGCAAACGGGCGCTTCGACTGCTAAATATGAGGAAGGCCTGCGAATTCTCGCCGAAGAATTCCCAATGCGACCGGGCATTTGAAGGCAACGGGCCTGGCCTCTGGCGTTCTCGGACAGAAATGCGTCCATGCGCTCGAGAACGCGCTTGGCGACACTCGATGGCTGGCCGAACGAGATCGGCAGGCCAAGAATGAAGGTATCGACGTCGACGATCTTCTTGCGTAATTTCGGCCAGTCGTCGCCTTTGCCCATATCCGACAGGACGCCCAGTCTAACGTCATGATCGGGCGCGCGAACGATTTCGCCGTTCACGCCGTACGGCACCCATCGCGGCCAGCAGATCGGCGAGCAGCCGGTCGGTCGATGATTTTTCGCTGTCATCGGAGTTCTTCAAAATGCAGTTGAGGGCGAAGGCTTTGAGAGGCATCGGCAACTCCTTGTGTTCCTGTGCAACGCATGGAACGACGCGAAGTTGCTGCTTGCGTCGGGTGAGACTCGGGGGTTACTGCCCGATCAACGTCAGCCCAAACAGAATTGCCAGCCATAGCCCAACCGCCGCGACGACGAGCCTGGGAAGAAGGCCTTTGCCTGCCAGGTGCATGAACACCAGCGCGATCACTGCTGTCTTGGCGGCGGCTATTGCGAGGTTGATGGCGGAGTTGAAGCCGCCGAGATCGAGGAAGGACGAGCCGACAGTCAGCGCCAGCAGCAGCAGAAGTCCGACATAGGCGAAGAAGAGGCTTCGAAGCTCGGTCATCGCATGGTCATCCCCGGTTGATCAGATAAAGGATCGGGAACAGAAAGACCCAGACGATGTCGACGAAGTGCCAGTAGAGGCCGACGGCCTGAATCCGGCGTGCCCGGCTGGCCGGCGTGGCTTGCGGCCACAAGGCAAGCACGCCGGCGACAGCGAGAATACCTCCGATCAGATGCAGGGCATGCAACGCGGTCATTGCGAAATAGAGGCCGAAGAAGAATTCGGAATGAACCGGATCCGGCCCGTTGTAGTTGAACGGTGCGCCGAGGACCGGCGCCAGCCCCTCGCTGAATTCCCTGCCATATTCCGTCGCCTTGACGGCGAGGAAGCCAAGGCCGAGCAGCGAGGTCGCTGCCAGCGACCAGGTCGCCGCGCGCCAGCGGCTGTCGGTCGAATACATATGCGCCAGCGCCATGGTGAGACTGCTGGTGATCAGTATGGCGGTGTTCAGCGTGCCAAGCGGCAACGACAGATGTTTCGACGCCGCCGCGAAGGCGGCGCCATAACTCATATGCGCGATGAGAAAGATTAGGAAAATGGCGCCGAACAGCATCGCCTCGGAGCCGATGAACACCCACATGGCGAAGGTGTCGGCTGCCTTCTCGCGAGACGCATTGTCGAAGGCGACGCTTTCGGTCTCACTGCTCATCGGCCCGCTTCCAGATGCGGGCTGAAGCGTTCATGTTCCAGGCCTTTCATGTCGTAGGCATAGGCAGGCTGTGTCACCACCGGCATCGTCTCGAAATTGTGCGGCGGCGGCGGCGAACTGGTCTGCCATTCGAGGCCTGTTGCCTGCCAGGGATTGTCCGGCGCGCGTGCGCCGCGAAACAGCGACCAAGTGAGATAGAACAGCGGCATCAGATAGCCGATGGCCAGCACAACCGCGCCCGCCGACGACAGCACATGCCAGAACTGGAACTCCGGCGGATAGGTATGATAGCGCCTGGGCATGCCGACGAAACCAAGCACATATTGCGGGAAGAACGTGAGGTTGAAGCCAAGAAAAGTGACGGTCGCGGCGATGCGGCCCCAAGTCTCCGAATACATGCGGCCGGTGAGCTTCGGCCACCAGAAATGCAGTCCGGCCATGTAGGCGGTCACCATGCCGCCGACCATGATGTAGTGGAAATGGGCGACGACGAAGTAGGTGTCGTGGACGTGCACGTCGATGGCGAGTGCCGCCAGGAACAGGCCGGCCAGCCCCCCGAACGTGAACAGCGCCAGGAAAAACAGCGCGTAGAGCATCGAGGTCTCGAAACTGATCTCCCCCTTGCGCAGCGTCAGGCTCCAGTTGAAAACCTTGATCGCGGATGGGATGGCGACGCAGAACGACAGGAAGGAAAACACCACGCCGGCATAGGCGGACTGCCCGCTGACGAACATATGATGGCCCCAGACGAGGAATCCGAAGATGGCGATGGCCATCGAGGACAGGGCAACCGCCTTGTAGCCGAACAGCGGCCGGCGGCTGAAGCAGGGCAGCACCTCCGACACGACGCCCATGCCGGGCAGAATCATGATGTAGACAGCCGGATGCGAGTAGAACCAGAACAAATGCTGGAACAGCAGCGGATCGCCACCAAGCTTGGGGTTGAAGATGCCGATGCCGAAGACCCGCTCCAGAACGATCAGGATCAGCGACGCGGCGAGCACCGGCGTCGCCAGCACCATGACCAAGGCTGTCGCGTACATCGTCCAGACGAAGATCGGCAGCCGGAACCAGGTGAGGCCCGGCGCGCGCAGCGTGTGCACGGTGACGATGAAATTGATGCCGGTCATGATCGTCGAAAAGCCGACGATGAAGACCCCAAGCGCGGCGGACGAGACGAAGCCATTGGCGTAGAGCGTCGACAGCGGCGTGTAGAAGGTCCAGCCGGTGTCGACGCCGCCGGCAACGACCGAGAACAGCGCGAAGAAGCTGCCGAAAATGAAGACATACCAGCTGGCGAGGTTAAGCCGCGGGAGGGCAAGATCGCGCGCGCCGATCATCAGCGGCAACAGGAAATTGCCGAGGGTAGCCGGGATCGACGGCACCAGGAAGAACCAGATCATGATGATGCCGTGCAGCGAAAACAACCTGTTGTAGACATCGTCGGAGACGAGGTCGCCCGCCGGCGTCGCAAGCTCGATGCGCATCAGGACCGCGAAGGCGCCGCCGAGGAAGAAGAATGCGGTCAGCGAAATAAGATAGAGCCAGGCGACGCGTTTGTGGTCCGTCGTCAGCAGCCATGCGCGCGGGCCGCTGCCTTCGTAGAGATAGCTCGCGGGCGTCACGGAAGTGCTCATCGGACTGCCTCGTTGCTTGCTGGCGTCGGAGGTGAAAGCGATCTGAGATAGGCGAGGAGCATCTGCAACTCCCCCTCATCGACCAACCCGTCGAAACTCGGCATGACCGGTTCATAGCCAGCGACGATCTCCTTGTTGGGGACAAGGATGGAATCGCGCAGATAGCGGTCGTCGGCGATTTCCGTCTGCTGGTTGGCCAGTGCCACTGGCCGGCCGAAGATGCCCTCAAGCGGGGGCGCCCTGACCTTGCTCGAATTGCCGTGACATCCCGAACAGCCAAGGGCCCGAAACAGTTTTTCGCCGCTCGCCGCCAGCGTCTCGCCCTCGCCCTGGCTGTCCAGCCAAGCGGCGTACTGCTCCGGTGCCATCGCGGTCACCCAGCCGCCCATCGCGGAGTGCTGCGTGCCGCAATACTGGGCGCAGAACAGATGATAGCGGCCGGGTTCCGTGGCGATGAACCAGACACGGGTGGTGCGACCGGGCACGGCATCCTGCTTGACCCTGAAGGCCGGAACGAAAAACGAGTGGATGACATCCTGCGATGCCAAGGACACCACCACCGCCCTGCCGACCGGCACGTGCAGTTCGTTGATCTCGCGCTGGCCGCCTGGATGGCGAAACTCCCACATCCATTGCTTGCCGAGACCGGCGATCTCGATGGCGTCCGCCGGCGGATGATCGCGGCGGACAAACAGCACGGCGCCCCAGCCGAAAAAGATGAAGGCGATGATCAGGCTCGCCATGGTCCAGATCAGTTCCAGCGGCAGGCTGCGGGCCCGCTCGCCGGTGCGGTCGGCAGACGAACCGACGCGGTATTTGACGGCATAGCCGACCACCAGGAAGGTGAGGAAAAGACCAAGCACGACGGCAAAGGCGAACAACGTGTAGAAGAGCACATCCACGCCGCGCGCGGCTGATGACGCTTCCTGCGGGAAGAATGGAATGCCGAAGCTCATGGGCGCCTCCCACGCATGAGCAGCATAACCGTCGTTGCGAGTCCAAGAACCATGGCGATGCTGGCAACCTTCAGCGCAGCCCAGATCGCCGGCGTATATTGGCCCTTCGACGTGTCGAAGCCGGCACAAAGCAAAAAGACATGGTCGCCGATCGACCCAAGCTTGCCGGCGGAGGCCTCGACCAGCGCCAGTTCGAGATCGCGCGGCGTGAAGGTCAGCGCCGGCAGCACCTGCGCAATGCGGCCCGCCGGCGTCAGCGCGATGATGGCGATAGGATGCACGAACTGGTCGATGCCGGCACGACGGTCAAAGGCGATGCCGGCTTGCGCGGCAAGGGCCGCGCCGACGCCTTCAGCGCCGGTCAGGAACCGCCAAGACGACAGTCCATTGCCGGCCGCCGGCGCGATGGCAGCCTGCACATGGGCGGCATCCGCCGGTGTCTCGGTATCATCGATGGAGACAAAGAGCGCCCGATAGCTTGCCGGGCTGAGCGACGTCTTCTTCAGGTCCGAGGCAACCGCCTGCTGGGTGACGCCGCAAAGACTGGGGCACTTGTCGTAGCCGAAGATGAGCAGCGCCGGGCGCCCCTCGAGCGTTTCACCGAGCGTTCGCTGTTGGCCGGTTGCATCGCGAAGCTTCCGGCTCAGATCGAGTTGCGCGCCTATTTGCGGATCGAAGGTCGGGCGCTCGGCTGCGATGGCCGGCAAAGCGATGAGCAGACACAGCGCGGCAAACCATCTCTTCATCGGCTTGCTCCGCGATCATCCGGCGCCGATCCGCCGCAGCGATCCGCCTGCGGCGATCGCGGCACGCCCTCAAGCAATGCGCAATTGCCGCCGCCGGTTGTCGCTGCCGGCTGGCCCCAATTGGGCAGGCCATGGCTGACGAGCGCCCGCATCGCCTCATCGATCGGAATACGGGCAATACCGGCATTGCGATCGACCCAGCCGAGTTTCTGCAACTCCTGGTCCTCTTGTGCCCGGAAAGTGACGAGATCGCTCTCCGGCGTGCGTTGCAAGGCTGGACTGTTCTGGCTGCCTGACGTCGATGCACCAGGTAACGGCCAGACTGGCGTGGTGTCGAAGATGAGCCTGATGGCGATTGCCGCCGCGGCCAGGAACACGAGCAGGCCGGCTCCAAAACCGAGCACGGTGCGCGGCCGGACATCGCGGGTTTCGGGGTGACGGATAGCCTTAGCCATGGACAAGCATCCGCCGCCAGAAGGCAATCCGCTCGGGCCGGGCAGCCAAGAAGAACAGGAGCGCCAGCCAGAGTCCACCCGCGCCTGCCATCGCTGCCAGATCGCACCAAAGCTCCTGGATGCCGCTGACGGAAAGCGGCGGCCGAATCCGCCAGAGGACGTCGATAAAGTGGCCGACCAGCAACAGGCCGGCGAGAATGAGCAGACCAGCATGGCTACGCTTCACATTGCGGCTGAGGAACCCGGCCAGAGGTAAGGCGAACTGCAGCGCGATCAGCAGCCAGAGCAGATACTGCCAGCCATGGCTGGCGCGGATGACATACCAGTGGATCTCATCGGGCAGATCGCCACCCCAGATCACCAGCCATTGCATAAAGGCGAGGTAGACCCACATCAGCATGAAGCCGAACGCCATGTTGGCGACGTCTTCGCTCAGCGCCACATCCTCCTCGCCGCCGGGTATGGTCTCGATGGCGCGCTTTGCGGCGAGCATGATCATGGCAAGGGCGAAGGCGCCGACAACTTCCGAGGCTGCTTCCAGGAAGGCATAGATGGTCGAGGTGAATTCGGGTTCCAGCGACAACATCCAGTCGATGGCGAAGATCGTCACCGCCGCGCCGTGGACAATCAGCCCGGCGGTGCAGCCTTTGCCCATATTGCCTCGGGACCTGTCGTCGGCTGTCCAGCCAAGCACAAGCGATGTCAGCAACAGCCAGATCGCGGAACAGATCGCAAAGCGCAGCAGGAAGAACGGCACGTTCAGATAGGCGAGTTTCTGGCGTACCGTATCGGGCAATGCGGCCGTGTCGGCTCCCGCCCAGGGAAAGACGAGGTCAAGCCGGACCAGAACCGGGAGAAGGAAAAGCAGGCCGAGCGGGAGGGTCGCCACCAGCGCGCGCAGTGGCTGGCGGACTGTCTCGCCCCATCGCCCACCGGTCAGCCCGTGCACCATCAACACGGTCAGCGCGCCGAGCGGCAAGCCGATCAGAAAAAGCGCTGTGGTGAGCCAGGCGACGAGCATCGCCCGGACATCGGTAGTCGCTCCCACAATGCAAAATAGCAGTCCTGCCGTGGCCGCGGCCGACGCCAGCCCTGCGGGACGATCGATGGTAGGCCGCGTCATCGCGCCGCCTCCGCATCGAGGCGGATACGCAGGCTTTCCGGAAGCGCGGCAACAGGCGCATCGCGCGAATATTGCAAGGCCCTGACATAGGCGACGATCGCCCACCGATCGGCAGGCGCTACGCGCGCAGCGTAAGGATACATCGCGCCGTAGCCGTTGGTGATAATGTCGTAGATATGCCTGTCGCTCGCCTTGCGCGGCGCATCCTGATGATAGGAAGGCGGCGCCGGAAAACCGCGCTCGACAATGATGCCGTGGCCGTCGCCGGTGCGGCCATGGCAAGGCGAACAGAAGATGTCGAAACGCTGCCGGCCGCGTTGCAGCAGCGCCATGGTGATCGGATAGGGGAATGTCTCGGGCACCGGCGAAAGATCGGCGTCGCGCGCAACGGTGCCTTTGGCCGGCATCCGTGCCGACATGCCGTCGGCGAATTGATTGCTCTTCGCCAGCGGATTGTAGCGCGGTTGGTCTTCCATGTCCTGCCGGCAGCCGGCGAGGAACATGACCGCCAAAAGCAGAGCGAAGCGCGCGGTCACGCCTCCACCTCCTCGACGCTTTGCGCGCCGAGCCGCGTCAGCTGGCCCTTGGTCACGCCCTTGCGGAATTTCGGATCGGCGGCCTCGATAAGGAGATAGAACTTGCCGCCGCGCGCATAGCTGAAGCTGTCGGCGTTAAAGACCGGATGATAATATTGCGGCAACCGGTTGGCGGCGAGCATGCCGACAAATCCCGCCAGGGCCGCGCCCAGTATCGCTGCCTCGAACGCGATAACCACGAAAGCGGACCAGGAATGCAGTGGCCGGCCGCCGATATTGACGGGATAGTCGATCTCGACCGAGTAGAGGATCAGCCCGTAGACCAGAACGGCACCCAGGATGCCGCCGCAAAGTATAGCCCAGGGCAGACGCGACTTCGGCATGCCGAGAATTTCGGCCAGCCCACGCACCGGGAAGGGCGAGAAGGCATCCATGCGCCGATAGCCACGCGCGCGCATCGTCCGTGCCGCATCGGCCAGCGCTTCGGGATCGGCGAACACCGCCATGATGCCGTACAGGCTCATGTCGCTTTGCCCTCTTCCTCCGCCAGTTCCTCGACCTCGAAGATGGTGATCGCGGGCAGGATGCGAATGAACAGGAAGACCAGCGCCAAGAAGGTGCCGACCGAGCCGAACAGGATGCCGAAATCGAGCCAGGTCAACGACTGCTCGCCCCATGAAGATGGCAGGTAGTCGCGGCTCGGCCCAGTGACGACGATGACATACCGCTCGAGCCACATGCCGATGTTGATGACCAGGGCGATGGCAAACAGCAGCAGCATGTTAAGGCGCACGCGCCGGAACCACAGCAATTGCAGCGCGCCGCAATTGCAGGCCAGCATCACCCAGAACAGCGGGGCGTACGGGCCGAAGGCGCGTTGCCACATCATGGCGCGTTCGTACGGCTCGCCCGAATACCAGGAGAAGAAAGCTTCCGACGCGTAGCCATAGATGACGATCATGCCTGCGGCGATCATCAGCTTGCCGGCATTGTCCATATGCCTGAGCGTGATCAGGTCCTCGACGACAAAGGCCCAGCGCAGCGGGATGGCGATGGTGAGCACCATGGCGAAACCGGAAAGCAGGGCGCCGGCGACGAAATAGGGCGGAAAGATCGTCGAATGATAGCCG
This sequence comes from Mesorhizobium sp. B2-4-19, assembly GCF_006441315.1. Lineage (NCBI taxonomy): Bacteria > Pseudomonadati > Pseudomonadota > Alphaproteobacteria > Hyphomicrobiales > Phyllobacteriaceae > Mesorhizobium > Mesorhizobium sp. B2-4-19. Next base: position 642,063 of record NZ_VFUV01000001.1, read on the forward strand.
GGCGTGATGGCGAAGGTGAAATCGAGCGCCACGATCGAGTGCACCGAAACGACCAGCGGCGTGGCCAGCGCCGCCATTAGGAAATAGACCCTTTGGTAGCGCGCCCAGTGAAAGGCCGAGCCGCGCCAGCCAAGCGCCAGGATGCCGTAGAAGAGCTGCCCACCGCGTGACTTCGCCCTGTCGCGCAGCACGGCAAGGTCGGGCATCAGGCCAATGTACCAGAACAGCAGCGAGACGGTGGCGTAGGTCGAGATCGCCGCGAAATCCCACACCAGCGGACTGCGCCATTGCGGCCAATGCATATGCGTGTTGGGCAAGGGCAACAGCCAGTAGAAGAACCACGGCCGGCCGAGATGCAGGATCGGGAAGAGACCGGCCATGGCGACGGCAAACAGCGTCATGGCCTCGGCGAAGCGGTTGATCGAGGCACGCCATGGCTGGCGCAACAACAGCAGCACGGCCGAGATCAATGTGCCGGCATGTCCGATGCCGATCCACCAGACAAAGTTCGAGATCATCGTGCCCCAGGCGACGGGGATATCGATGCCGTAGGCGCCGACGCCGACCGAGATCAGGTAGGTGATGGAGTAAAGGAAGACGAGCATCAGCAAAAAGCAGAGGAAAAATGCGGTCCAGAAATGACGCGGCAGCTTGCCATTCAGCACGATCGAGCCGATGCGCCCGCTGATTTCGGGAAGATCGTGGCGGCCGCGCAGCACTGCAGGGCTTTTCGCGGCGGCTTCAGCCATCGGCCTTCTCGCCTGGTCGAGCAAGCTTGGGATTGGTATTCCTGATCTTGCCGAGATAGGTCGTGCGCGGCCTGGTGTTGAGCTCCTCCAGCAGCGCATAGTTGTGCGGCGCGCTTTTCTCCTGCCCGATCTTGGCGGCCTTCTTGTTTTTATCGCCGAAGGTGATGGCCTGTGTCGGACAAGCCTGCTGGCAGGCGGTGACGACCTCGCCGTCGGCGATATCGCGATTTTCGATCTGCGCCTGGATGCGCCTGGCGCTGATCCTCTGGACGCAGTAGGTGCATTTTTCCATCACGCCGCGCGAGCGCATGCTGACATTGGGATTGTGCACGGCCTGCTCAGGGCCCGCCTTGTCCTTGTCGAAGGTCTGATGGTCGAGGAAGTTGAAGCGCCGCACCTTGTACGGGCAGTTCTGCGAACAATAGCGCGTGCCGATGCAGCGGTTGTAGACCTGGGCATTCAAGCCGTCATGGGTATGCACGGTCGCGTTGACCGGACAGACCACCTCGCACGGTGCCTTCTCGCAATGCATGCAAGGCACCGGCTGGAAGAAAACGTCAGGCGTGTCGACCGGGCCGGAGTAATAGCGATCGATCCGCAGCCAGTGCATCTCGTGGCCGCGCGAACATTCGTCCGGGCCGACCGTCGCGATGTTGTTCTCGGCCTGGCAGGCCGACACGCAAGCCATGCAGCCGATGCAGGCCGACAGGTCGATCGCCATGGCCCAGGCCTCTTCGTCATAGTTCCAATCGGGATAGAGTGACTCTGTGGGTGCCGGCGGAACGCCGTCGCGAACAAAATGCGGATTGTCGCGAAAATCATCGAGCGATGTGTGCCGGACGATGGCGCGGCCTTCCATCACCTGATGATGCTGCGTGGTGATGACCTGGGCCTTGCCTTCGCGCGGAGTTACCGTGGCGCCGGTGGCGATCCAATCGGCATCGCCGGTTCGCAACCGAAATGCATCGTAGCCATGAGCAAGTGTCGCGACCGAGCCGATCTTGCGCCCAAAGCCAAGGGACAGAGTCACCGTGTCATCCGGATGTCCTGGCGTGATCCAGATTGGCGCATCCAAGTTGGAGGTGCCTTGCGCGATGCTTATGATCCTGCCGTTCTCAAGCTTCAACCGCTCGGCACTCGCCGGTGAGATAAGTGCTGCGTTGCCCCAGACGAGTTTGGTCAGCGGTCGCGGCAATTCCTGAAGCCAGGCTGCGTTGGCGTAGCGCCCGTCGCGCAGCCACGGATCGGCAACGAAACGGACGTCGAAGCCGTCCGCCGTCGCCGGCCGACGTTGCAAATTGCTCGGACCGGGCACCATCGTGACCGGCACCGGATTGGAGACGCTGTTGGGCACAACACCATCGCGAAGTGCCCTCCGCCACGCAGTGTCGTCGAGGGCTGCCCAGGTCTGGCGTACCAACGCCAGCGCCTCTGCGTCGAACCGGCCACCAACAGCGCTGAGAAGCTCGTGAATGGTCTTGCCGCCAAACAACGGCTCGATGAGCGGCTGCACGATCGACGCGGTGCCGTCATAGGCACGACAGTCGCTCCAGCTTTCAAGCTCATGCGCGGCCGGTACATGCCAATGGGCAAGGAGTGCCGTTTCGTCCCTGTAAAGGCCGAAGTGGATGAGCAGCTTCAATTCGGAGAACAATTTGTGGACGTCTAGGTCAGAAGGCGCGGTGCGCAGCGGATTTGCGCCGAGCGTCACCACCGCATCGATCGAGTGGCCGGCGATTGCGCCGCAGAGCGCCGCCAGATCACCGTCGGGACGAAAGTCATCCGGGGGCTCGATGAATTCGACGGTGTTGCCAAGCGATCCAAGCTTTGCATTGGAGGCTAGCGCTGCGGCGTGCACGAAGGCACTTTGATGCGAACCCGGTACGACCAGAGCATTGGCGCCGGCGCTCTGCAAATCCCGGACTAGCGCCACCATCCATTTGGGATCGACGGGAGAAGGCGTCGAACTTCTCGGATCGCTCAGCGCAGCATCGAGTGCCGCGGCAACGGCTTCGATTTCGCTCGGCCTGATCGCAAGACGATGGTCGGCGGCTGCTCCTGTTATGGTCGGCGTCGCCTCCACCGCATAGAGCCGGCTCATAGCGTCGTTTGGACTGCGAACCCGCCGCTGAGCGGCGAAATCGCGGGCATAGGCAAGCCGGCCCGGTCCCTCTCCCAGAAAATCCGCGTCGATGCTGAAGATCGTCTCGGCGCGGTCGAAGCGATAGATGGGCGTCAACGCCTTGCCGAACAGTGCCATTGAGGCTTGCTCGCCAGCGGCGGTCGCAAGGGGATCGTGACGGAAGATCTTCAACTGCGGATATTGTTTCCGTAAGGCATCAATCTGGACCTTGGCTGTCGGCGATGTCGTGGCTTCCATCAGCAACGCTGTCCCTCGGCCTCCCGATCCAGCCAGCCTGGAGGCCAGCACGGCCATATCCCGGAGGAAATCGCCATAGGCCGCCGGCTCGCCGTCTTTCAGCAGGGTGCGGGAGCGGTCAGGATCGAACAAGGTGAGCACAGCCGCCTGCATGATGGCGTCTGTGGCGCCGCGCGAGGCCGGATGGTCGGGATTGCCCTCGACCTTGGTCGGACGTCCCTCGTGGCTTTCCACCACGGCGCCGATGCCGAAGCCGTCGCTTGCAAGCGTCGTCGCATAATAGCGCGGCTTGCCGGGTATGACATTTTCCGGCTGGCGCACATAGGGAACGATGCTCTGCGCCTGGCTGCAGCCTGCAAGCCCCGCAAGCGCCAGCGAAGCGCTCATCAGTTTCAGCAGCGTTCGCCGATCGAGCCGGCTTGGCAGGCGGTCGGCCAGTGACGGGAATTCGGCTTCGACGAAGCGCATGAATTCAGGCGTGCGGGCGATCTCGTCGAGGCTGCGCCACATGTCGTTCCCACTCGAAAGCCGCTCGCGCAAAGCGGCGATCCCGGTGGCTGGAATTGGCTTGGTATCAGCGATGACAGACATAGCAATCCGTCATCGTTTCGGGATGGGTGCCGAGCACGCTGATCAGCGAGCGCCTGATCCGCTCTATGTCGTCGGGCGGTCTCCAATGCATCAGGAATACGTCCTGCGGCGGGCGCAGATTGGGTCCGGGATTGCGATGGCAATCGAGGCACCAGCCCATGCTCAGCGAATGCGCCCGTATGGTCAGCGGCATGTCATCGACCTCGCCATGGCATGTCTCGCATGAGACGCCCTTGGCGATGTGGATGGAATGGTTGAAGTAGACGAAGTCGGGAACGCTGTTGACGCGCTGCCATTCGAGCGGCCGTCCCGATGCCAGGCTCGCTCGCACCGGCGCCAGCATTTCGGCGTTGGTGAACAGCTGCGAATGGCAGGTCATGCATATCTCGGTGGCCGGTAGCCCCGCCGATGACGAGGTCTCGACACCATCATGGCAGTAACGGCAGTCGAGCCCGAGTTGGCCGACATGATGCTTATGGCTGAACGGGACGGGCTGGGCGACCGCTTGCCCCACTCCTGTAACGAAGCCGGAGCGCGGCAGGGCGATGCCGATGACGGTGATCAAAAGCAACGCCGCACAAACGCCCAGGATCACAAATCGGGCGACACCATTGGCGCTCTTGGAAAAGATTTGCGGCATCCCCTGGCCGAATTTGCTGACTTGTGTGCCTGCGAGCTAACGGGGTCTCGTCGGGATGGTTCCGGAAGCCGGTCAACGGTCACAAATTTTTGACCCTGTCAGTTCCGCCTTGCACCGCAACCATCGCCAATTCCATGCGTTCGCCAGACATTACTTTTCATGTCCTGCCGGAAGATCGTCATGGCCATTTCCGCGACACCCCAAGAACCATTCCGCCGCACCGGCCTCGCTTTCTGGTGGACCATGCTTGTCGGCGTGCTGTTGATCCTGTTAGGGCTTCTGATCGGCGCCGGCGGCATCTGGCTGATCGCGCTTGGAGGATCGTTGTACTATCTCCCAGCCGGCATAGGCCTGCTGCTGGCAGGTTCTCTGTTGCTCAGAGGCAGTGCCGCCGGAGTGTGGATCTACACGATCACGTGGCTCGCCACGCTGCTGTGGGCCTATTGGGAGGTCGGTTCGAACGGGTGGGCCTTGATGCCCCGCGTTTTTGCGCCGACCATCATACTCATCTTCGTTCTTCTGACCCTCCCAGCGTTTCGCGGTCCGGCGAGGCGAGGCGAAGGGTCTGCAACAGTGGTGGCATCAATCGCGGTTCTGGCCGTGGCTTGCACATTTGGCCTCCATCACCTGACGTCCGAAGCACGGTCGCAGCAAACGCCGCCAGCGTCTCCAGTGCCGGGACCAGTTCAAAAAGCATCAGCAGCGACGGATACTGAAATTCACCAATCCGGCCAGGATTGGCCGGTTTACGGCGGCTCCGAATTGGGCACACGTTACTCGTCGCTCAACCAGATCACCGCAGGCAACGTCGCGCAGCTGACAAAGGTCTGGTCGTTCCATACCGGGGACATGCCAAGCAAGGCCGCCGAGGATAAGTATTCGCCGGAGAACACACCCCTCGAAATCGCCGGACATCTCTATGCATGCTCGGCCAAGAACATCGTCATCTCGGTCGATGCCAAGACCGGCAGGGAGGAATGGCGATACGATCCGAAGGTGTCCGATGACGCCATTCCCTATGGAGCAACCTGCCGCGGCGTGGCCTATTTTGCCATGCCGGGCGTGAGCCCAGACCAGGCCTGCGCCACCAGGATCCTCGAAGGCACGCTCGACGCGCGGCTGATCGCCATAGACGCCAGGACAGGCAAACCCTGCGCCGATTTTGGCCAGCAAGGCGTGGTCGACCTCACGCAAGGTATCGGCGAGACCGTGCCCGGCTGGTATTCCGTCACGGCACCGCCGACGATCGTGCGTGGCGTCGCCGTGGTCGGCGCGCAGGTAAAGGATGGTCAGGCCGAGAACGCACCGTCCGGCGTTGTGCGAGGCTATGACGCGGTCTCAGGCAAACTCGACTGGGCGTGGGACATGGGCCACCCGGACCGCACCAGCGCACCGCCGGAGGGAGAGCCCTACACGCGCGGCACGCCCAACATGTGGACGGTCGCGGCCGCCGACCCGCAGCTCGGCTATGTCTACCTGCCGCTCGGCAATGCCGCGGTCGACTATTACGGTGTCGACCGCAAGGATTTCGAAAATGCGTTGAACTCGTCGATTGTCGCCATCGACGTCACCACCGGCAAACCGGTCTGGCATTTCCAGACCGTGCATCATGACCTTTGGGATTACGACCTCGGCTCGCAGCCAACGCTCGTCGACTTTCCAGCGGAGAACGGAAAGGTCCCGGCAATCATCGTGCCAAGCAAACAAGGGCAGATCTACGTGCTCGACCGCAAGACAGGCAAGCCGCTGTTCCCGGTTGAGGAACGCAATGTGCCAACGGGCGGCGTCGAACCGCAAACGCTGTCCAAGACGCAACCCTATTCGAGCTATGCACATCTCGACCAACCGGTCCTGACCGAGAAGGATATGTGGGGCATGAGCCCCCTGGATCAGCTTTACTGCCGCATCCAGTTCCGCCGCGCCTCCTATCAAGGCGAATATACGCCGCCGACGGTCGACCGCCCGTTCATCGAATATCCCGGTTACAATGGTGGCTCCGATTGGGGCAGCATCGCCGTCGATACCGACAGCGGCGTCCTGATCGCCAACTACAATGATATGCCGAACTACAATCAGCTTATCCCGCGCCAGAAGGCCGACCAGATGGGTTTCAAGTCCATCGACAAGGGCGGCAGTCCCAAGAAGGTGCAGGATATCGGCGATCCCCAGGCCGGGTCGCCATATGCGATTGCCGTCAATGCCGGCTGGCGCCTCTCCACGGGTCTGCTCTGTTCAAGGCCACCTTACGGCCATATCCGCGCCATCGACCTCAAATCCGGCAAGACGTTATGGGACGAGCCATTTGGCAGCGCCACCAAAAACGGTCCGTTCGGCATTCCGTCGATGCTGCCGCTGGGCATCGGAACGCCGAACAATGGTGGCCCGTTGGTCACCGCCGGCGGCCTGATCTTCATCGCGGCGACGACCGACGACAAGCTGCGGGCGATCGACATCAAGACCGGCAGGACGGTTTGGCAGGCCGATCTGCCGGCCGGCGGCCAGACGACGCCGATGACGTATGAAGCCGATGGCAGGCAATACATCGTCATTGCCCCAGGCGGCCATCACTTCATGGAGACCAAGGTCGGCGACCAGATCATTGCCTACGCATTGCCGGCGGGCTGAGACAGGCGCGATCCTGTCTCTCCAAAATACGAACTGTCCACTACCGGACCGCCCAAGATGGGCCGATGCGAAATTCGCTCGTGGACATCATAACAAATACCATCCTATCAGCCGCGACCACCGATCCCGCCGCGCGAGCAACATGTAGTCACGGATGGGGCCAAGCAAAATTCCGTGCTAATTTGACGATTCATTGGACGAAGGACTGCTTGCTTCGTCATATCGGCCAAGTCAACCGACTAAATTGTACGCCAAGGAGTTTCACCAACTTGTCGGAGGCTGCGCTTAATACAGCAGGCGGCATATTCACCTTCCCGTGAAGGCGGCAAGCCGCGACGGAACCTTCTCACAATCGCCTTGTTGTTTCAGGTGACCGATTGTGGGAAGGAATGCCAGATGGACAGGGAAAATCCGCAGTCAACGGCCAGAATTGCCGGCCATCCGATACACCCGATGCTGGTGACGATCCCGATAACCTGCTTCGTGGGGACATTGCTGACCGACATAACCTACTGGCGGACCGCGGAAATGATGTGGGCCGATTTTTCGGCCTGGCTCGTCACCGTCGGCGTCATCGTCGGGATCCTGGCCGCTTTGGCCGGCCTCATCGACTTCGTCGGTGAGCGCGCGATACGGGCACAGCCGGTCGCATGGCTGCACATGGCCGGCAATTTGCTCGCACTCATCCTGTCCTTCTTCAACATGCTCGTGCACACGCGCGATGCCTGGACTTCTGTCGTGCCGACGGGACTGATTCTGTCGACGCTGGTCGTGCTTATCCTGATTGTCACGGGCTGGCTCGGTTGGGCCCTGGTCTATCGTCATCACGTAGGAGTCGCCGATGAGACCGCTTGATCGAACCCCCAAATTGGCGACTGCAATACTTCTGTGCGCCACTGCCTTGGGCGTAGCCGCCTGCAGCGACGACAACACCGATCCGAATTCGCAGATCGGCGCGAACCCCAAACTGCCTGACATAAAACAGTATCTGTTCCCACCGATGCATCTCGCATCCGTGGTCGGGTGGAAGAACGACGAGAAGCCGACTGTCTCGCAAGGTCTCGAGATCAAGGCGCTGGCCAAGGGCCTTCAGCATCCGCGCTCGCTTTACGTGCTGCCCAATGGCGACATCCTGGTGGTGGAGTCCAAGGCGCCCGCGGCGGCATCGATCAAACGGCCGAAGGATCTGGTGATGGGCTGGATCGAATCGCTCGCGACCTCCGGCGGAGACACGGGCCCGAGCAATCGCATCACCTTGTTGCGCGACAGCAATGGCGATGGCGTACCGGACTATCGGGGCGTGTTTCTCGACCATCTGAATTCGCCGTTCGGTGTCGCATTGGTGGGCAATGACCTCTACGTGGCCGACACCGACGCCATCGTGCGCTACCCCTATCAGCCGGGTGACACCAAGATCACCGCGCCGGGGACGGTGCTGACGCAACTGCCGGGCGGACCGATCGATCACCACTGGACAAAGAGCCTCGTGGCCAGCCGCGACGGGTCGCTGCTCTATGTCGGCGTCGGCTCCAACAGCAACATCACCGAGAACGGCATCCAGGCTGAAAAGGACCGCGCTGCGATCTGGGAGGTCGACCGGGCAACCGGGCGTTCGCGTATCTTCGCCAGCGGCCTGCGCAATCCAAATGGCCTCTCGTTCGAGCCTGAGACCGGAGCGCTCTGGGCCGTCATCAACGAGCGCGACGAACTCGGGCCGAACCTGGTACCGGATTACATGACCTCGGTGAAGGATGGAGCGTTCTATGGCTGGCCTTACAGCTATTACGGACAGCATGTCGATCCGCGCGTCATGCCGCAGCGGCCGGATCTGGTGGCGAAGGCCATTGCGCCCGATTATGCGCTGAGCTCGCATGTCGCACCGCTCGGGCTGGTCTTCTATACCGGGAGCAGCTTGCCGCAGTCCTATCGCGGCGGCGCCTTCGTCGGCGAGCATGGCAGTTGGGACCGCGACCGCTTCAACGGCTACAAGGTGGTCTTCGTGCCGTTCAGCGGCGGCCATCCCAACGGAATGGCGCAGGACGTCGTCACCGGCTTTCTCAACGACAAGGGCGAAGCCAGAGGCAGGCCGGTCGGCGTGGCGATCGACAAGTCCGGAGCGCTGCTCATCGCCGACGATGTCGGGAATACCGTTTGGCGAGCGACGGCAGCCAATTCGCAAGGCAGCTGAGCCGCGTGCCGATGCATCAGGGCTCTATCGACTGCCGCTGCGTGCGTCGAAGTTGAGCGTCACCTCAAGCACCACGGCTCCCGATTTGTCACGAACCGTCAGTTGCAGTTCGTGATGGTCGCCATCAGGCAACGCGTCGCGTGTCATGTCGACGATCGCTCGCACGGCTTCCTTCTTGGCATGATTGAAGTCGGTACATTCAACGCCGGCGCGATCTGGCGTCAACTCGCCATTCTCTTCGACATCGAAGTAGTAAATTGTCATGGTGGCGCGAACGTCCCGCACCATAAAAAGTTCCCGCACGCCCGAAGCAAAGTGTCTTCCGAAAACCTCGCACGGGATGCAACATATGACGTTGACAAAGCGGGCCGGCGACTTTCTGTTCCCGTTGCAAGATGGAGACCAGGAAATGCCTCAGCTGCATGCGCGCGGATTGGAATTGGTGCTCGACCTTCTCGCCGCAGCCGATCACCTCGAGAAATTGCGCGACGAGGATCTTCGCTCCTTGCTGCGCGAAACAGCGACGGTGCTGGCAGACCTGCTTGAACGGGATATTCCAAAGCGCCCATCTTGATGATGGCTTATCGGCACTCAAGACGCGCGCGGGTCCGTGGAAGGATCCACTTCGAAACCGTGTGTAGCCGTCCACGCGAAGCCGGTATCAACCGACGCTCGTTCCGTTTCGTCACAAGCGACATGTCTCTGGTCAGATGCGGCCCAGGACGACCAGGATAATGATGATGATCAGCAGCAGTCCGAGGCCACCGCCGCCGTAGTAGCCAGTCCCGTAGAACGGACCGCCTCCCAGACCGCTGAAACCGCCCAGCAGTGCGAGGATCAAGATAATGATGAGGATCGTGCCCAAACCCATTGTGTCTTCCTCCAGCACAGCCCAACCGGCCGCCCAGGAGAAACGCGCTTCGAGGCGTCCTGTTCCTGCCAGAAGCTATATTGTCCGTCACGATGCCGGCCGACCTGCGGAAATGTTCCTGCCCAAGGGCGCTCAGATGTTTGTCCGCTTGTTGCGCTTTTGCGGCTTTGGACTGTCGCTGGTCGATCCCTGTGGCCCCATTGCCTGCCATTCCCGCGTTCCGTGCCAACGTCTCAGCGGCAACAGGATGGGGCTGGCCTGATGGTATCGTGACCGCGTCGGGTATCGCCGCGCCAGGCCCTTACCGGCACTCAAGAAACCCGCGCGGCGCCGATCTGCTCCATCCGCGTCGCGTTGTTCTGAACGAAACTCACTCAGTGGCGCAGTTGATAGGCAGCAACGATGATACCCGACTTCGTGCTGGTGCTGGCCGCAAGCGTGAAGTCGGTCTTGGGTAGGCCTGGCTCGAAAAGACGATGGCCTTTGCCAAGCACGATCGGGTGAATTTGCAGCACAAATTCGTCGACGAGACGCCCTTTCATCGGCGACCGCACTAACACACCGCTTCCGGAGCCCTCATTTCTTCTTGAACTCAAACAGTTCAACCAGATTGCCTGACGGATCTTCCAGAAGTCTGGCGCGACCAGCTCCCGCCTCACTGATTTCTCCCCTGAACTTGGCGCCAGCATCGTTCAACCGGCCGACCAGGGCGTCTATGTCTTTCGTGACGATCATGAATCGATTCCATCCGCCGGGCTCTGGTTTACCGCCGGCAGTTCCCCCGCTGCCTGCCCCCGGAGCGCTAAGGTAAAGCGTGAGATCGTCGCGAATAAGCGCCGCGAACTTGCCCGGGTTGTGCATGTCAACCTTGAATTCGAGTTTATCGCGATAAAACGCAACCGACTTTTCAATGTCGGTCGCAATGTATCGGACGGATGCCATGGCCTGTTCTCCTTTCGCCTGGACGCTGAAGTTGTCCGAACGCGCTGCCGATTAGTGAATATGTCTGACGAGCTCCTGTGAAACCGGCAGCTCGACCGCGCCATTGATCGGGATGTCCAGCATGACAAGGCCGTCCGAACACTCGCCATCGCAGACCCAGGAGCGGAGTTCGTCAAGGCCAGCCAGCCCCTCGAGCCGCAGGCCGCGCCCGCCAAGACTCTCGGGCGAAATCAGGCGAGGCATAACGCGCATGGCGTTCCGGGAGGCCCTTGTGGCCGAGCGCATGACGCTCCTGTCCGAAGCCTTCATCATTGAGAATGATGATCGTGAGCGGCAGGTCGTAGCGGACAGCCGTATCGAGATCGCCGAACGCGGCTTTGTAGAATCTCACCGCGGCATCGGCGCCATCGATGTAGATATGCGGGACGACCGCGTCTCGATAGCGTTCCGGTCGCATTGCCATGAGGGATCTCCGATTGTGGTGCCACAGCGAGGCAATAGCGCCCATTTGCGCAGCCGCGGCTGCCGGCCCGAAGCGTGACGCATTCATGCACGTTGCTCGCCAGGCCTCTGATGCGATTGAAGCATGCGCTCGCCGCCTTCAATCAAGCGGCGAAAACGCCGCAGGGCCGCGACGAGGTCTTCAGGGGCTTCCTCCGGCGCGTATTCGCCGGAATGAGGCAGCGAACCCGTCTCGAGCCGCTCGGCGCCTGCTTGGCGCAACCCGCGCGCATAATCGTCAAGCGTGGTGGAAGCGGGCCCTGCGTCGCCGCGGAGATAGAGGAGAGGCGTCGCTATCGGAATGCGCCCGGCGTTGTGCTCCGCATCCTTCGCCATGGAGCGATACCAGTCCAAACCTGCCTTCAGCGCCTCCGGCCGCGTGTAGCCGGAGACATAAGCGGCACGGGCTTCTTCGCCGAGATGTTTGGGATCGACAGCCATCACGTCATAGAAGAAGTCGAAGTATGGCCGCTCACGCCCAGCAATGAGCGTCTCGGGAAGCTTCGGTACGTTGTGCAGGGCGAAGTGAAAGATGCGCGGATCGGCGAGCACTTTGGCCCAGGGATCGAGACCTGGGATCACGGTGTTCATCACCACCGCGCCTTTGACACGCGCCCCATGATCGCGCGCCGCCGCGAAGGCGATCATGCCACCAACGTCATAGCCCGCGATGATCGTCTCTTCTGCGCCGGCTTGCTCGGCGGCGGTGAGGATAAGGTCGGCCAGCACCGTCTTCTCTGCCGAGCGCGGCGCTCCGCGCGACCCGCCCACGCCCGGGAGATCGAAGGCTAGCGCATAGTGATCGCGCCCCAGCTCTCCCAAGACGCCTTCCCAAGCAAAGCTTGTCTGCGGCCAGCCGTGCAAGAGAACCAGGCTCGGCCGATTCCGCTCGCCGGATGTACGCACCGCGAGCGTTAGCCCTTCGACCTTTATCTCTTTCAACGCTCGCATCGCCGCGCGCACCCCTCTATTGAACCTTCACGATGTCCTTGTTGCGGGTGCCATCCCGTGAGTGCTGGAGATGAAGTGTTGATGGTGGCGGCGTCGCCACTGCGTGCTTGGCCATGGCGCCGACCGCGCCCTTCGCGGGCGTGATGCCGCCATCGACAAGCCAGACAGCGCCTGTAACGAAGCTGGCTTCGTCGGAGGCGAGGAAGGCATAGACATTGGCGACTTCTTCGGGTGTGCCACGGCGGCCGAACGGGACCGCCGTCACCAGCGCCTGCTCGATCTTCTCATCAACAGCGCCGGTTTCCTTGTGCGTCCAAGCCGTGTCGATGGGGCCTGGGCTCACGCAATTGGCGCGAACGCCGTATTGCGCCTGTTCCACCGCCACACCCATCATGAAGGCATGCAAGAAACTCTTGGTGCCGCCATAGGCGGCGTTGCGCGGTTGACCGTTGACCCCGCCTTCCGAACCGGCGCTGAGAATGACTCCGCGCGACTCCTTCAGGTGCGGCAGCGCGTATTTGGTCATCAGAAACGCTGAGCGCACATTGCAGCGGATATGCTCGTCGAACTTGTCGACCGGAAAATCGTCGGTCTCGGCGTTGACCAGAAGCACGCCCGCATTGTTGACCAGGATGTCGAGCCTGCCAAACTCCTTGATCGCTGTCTCCACGCACGCACGCGCCTGCCTCTCGTCGGAAATGTCCGCTTCGAAGGCGATGGTGTCGCCGCCGTCGTCGCGTATCGTTTCGACGACATCGCCAATGGGATCGTCCGGCAAGCCATTCACCACAACCTTCGCGCCCTCGCGCGCGAACTTGAGGCAGATCGCCTCGCCAATGCCCGTGCCGCCACCTGTGACGATGGCGACTTTGCCTTCGAGCTTTCCATCCATCGCTTCAATCTCCTGTCTTTAGAATCCGACACGCAGCGCAAGCCGGCCGACGACATGGCCTTCGCCAAGGCGCCGATGCGCAAGCGCGGCCTTGCCGAGCGGATAGGTGGCGGCCACCGGCACGCGAATGTGCTTGGCCGTGAGAACGCGACGCAGATGGTCGAAGGCACGGGGCGAAGCGACGGCATCATAACTATGGATGCGAAGCGCAGGCCGTGGCTGCGGCGCCGGATCGATGCCATTTGGATGAACCACACGTCCGTTCGTGCGCACGAAATCGAGACAGCGTTCGAGCTCCTTGCCGCCCGCGAGCGCCAGCACGGCATCGATCTCCGCCTGTGCGGTGCGGCGCAGTTGCTCGGCAAATTTGTCGCTGCGTGCATCGATGACCGCATTTGCGCCGAGAGAGCGCACCAGGCGCTCAGCTGGCTTGCCGCTGGCCGTGGCGATCACGCGCGCACCGCTTTGTGCGGCGAACTGCACAGCCATCGTCCCAACCGCTCCGGTGGCGCCGAAGATCAGCACGGTTTCGCCGCGCTTGAGCTGGAGTGCTTCGAGCCCCTGCAGCGCGGTCAAGCCGGTGGTGGCGACGACGCCGGCCTCCTCCAATGACAGCGATTTGGGCACATGTCCGACATGATCGGCGTCCGCCACGGCGAACTCGGCGTAGAACCCGCCCTGCCTGTTGCCGAACTCATAAGCGTAGACCCGGTCGCCCCGCTTGAAGCGTCTGACGCGTGCGCCTTTGGCGACAACTGTCCCGGAGCCGTCCGTACCTGGCACCAACGGAAAATGGGCGCGCCCTGGCTTCCGCCACGATCCATCGCGGATCGAGGCATCCCAACTCCCGACGCCAACCGTGTCGAGTTCGATCAAAACTTCATGCGGGCCGGGCTTCGGCACCGGAAGCCGATGCAGGGTCAGAGCTGATGGTGGACCAAATCGATCAACAGCCACGGCCTTCATATGGTCGATCGTGTGCCCATTGCACGGAAGCACACTGGATACTCGGCGATGAGACTTAGAATTGACGGCGGACATCTGCTGCAAGTCCTCTGCCGGCTTCTCATGTGGTCACTCAACGGAGGAGGTGACCATTACGTAAACGCATTTGCCACCTTCCAAGACCGAAAGTGCTCAGCGGCAGCGGGAGAACCTTGGAAGTGCGCAATCCACGAGTATCTTCTCGCACGCCCGGTCAAAGCGCGCGCCTTCCAGTCCCTCAAAACGAAACGAAATACCGAAGGCAAAGTTCCAGCAGCTTGCGATCTCTAAAACCTCGGGGGTTGTCATAGTTGCGCGTGGTGGCGGCTAGGTCCAATCCACTTCAGGAGTCCCTGCGTGAGATGTGCTGAATCAATCCGTTCCGGATCGCACCTCTGCTTCCGGGCAAGCTAGGCGATCCGGGCGGAGCGCAGCGGAGCTGACAACCGGTTGTTCGTGAACGGGGTTTGGTGGGTGCTGCGCTCAGGGCGTTCTGGCAACACCGGCCGGAGCGCCACGGCAAGTGGAAGACGGTCCATGCGCGCTTCACCTGCTGGCTCAAGGCCGGCGTAGACGGCCGTTCTGAATTCGGCCGGCTTTGCCGGTGATGAATTGGGTGGATGCCCTACGAAAATTAGGTCACCGTGAACCGCTCAATCGAAAGGAAGCTGTTTGTAGAGGAGATGTATGCGATGGTCACCGCTGATGTACGAGCTAGAGTTTCCATACATCTGGACGCGACGCCTGAGGCAGTCTTTGATGCGTGGATCGTCCCCTCCATGATGGAGCGATGGTTCTTCAAGTTGCCTAGCAACGATATTGCCGCGCTGACGACTCCTGTACCTGGAGGCACCTACTCGATAACTGAGTACTCGTCAGGACAAGTGATCGCACAAGATGGAAGGTCGTGTCCCATCAGGTGGTGTAGCTCGGCGGTTACGAAGCCGCTCACGAGCGCGCCGTTAGTAGCGCTGTAGCGAGTGAGCGGCGTGTCGGTCATCGGCGCTTTCCGGTAGGGTTTGGTTGTTGACGCCAGCCCCATTTCGGAAGGGCCACCGATGACCGACGACATGATGAATCTGCGCACGCTCGTGGAGAAGACCCCGGATGCCGATCTGCTGCGGGAGATGATCGGCTTTGCCGCCGAGCGGCTGATGGAAATGGAGGTGGGCGCGGCCACCGGCGCCGCCTATGGCGAGAAGAACCCGCTGCGGCTCGCCCAGCGCAATGGCTACCGCGACCGGGACTGGGAGACGCGGGCCGGCACGGTCGAGCTGCGCATCCCGAAGCTCAGGAAGGGAAGCTACTTCCAAGGTTTCCTCGAACCGCGCCGCATGGCCGAGAAGGCGCTGACCGCCGTCGACCGCGCCGGACGCAGATCTGCTACTGTTGCTAAAACGCGCTTTATTTGCTTGGCTGATCGCAGATGGCGACATGCATCTTAAGAATTTGGCGCTTCTCAAGATCGCCGAACCCAATAGCTCACAATTTGACAGTGTGAATATCGCGCCGCTTTACGATGCAGCGACGACGCGGGTGTTTCCCAACCTGGAGGGGGACCGCATGGCGCTCAAACTGAATGGCAAAGACGAGCGGTTGCGCCGGTCGGATTTCCGCAGTTTCGCCGCGACCGCGGGCATCAGGGCAATCCATGCAAAGGCGGTGATCGACGACCTCGTCACCCGGCTCCGAGCTGGGCTGGAGGGGTTCAGGCTACCCGGGATCCTGCCTGCAGGGTCAACAACAGTCCAGACGGCCGAGCGCATGCGGTCCCTCGTCACCGAACGCCTCAATGGCTTCGCCTAACCGACCGACCGGAACGGGTCAAAGCACCGGTCCAGCGAGGAGGTTGGATCGTTGGGATTGCTGGATGGCCAGCAAGCGCAAGAATGCGCGGCTGATCGAAGAATTTTTAGAACTGCGGGTTGTCCCTGATCACCCGCTCATCTGGCGGAACGCAGCGGTTTTTCTTTCCCACAAAAGGGTCGATGAGCGCATGTGGATCGTAAGGATACAAGCGTGGCCGGCTTGGGGCCGCAAGCGGAAGCTCAGCTCACAGTGGTTAACGCAAGATCCCGAATGGCCGACTATATCTGCATCGATCGACCTTCACGCTGATCATCCGATGTTACTGCAGGGTGAAGCGGTATCTCGCCGGCAGGAAGAAAGCATCATGATTGTCGTTCCAGCGGACGTGGAAGTGCCAAGGATCTATAGCGCCCCGGAGTTTCTCAAGAGCAATCAAAGAAGGCTACTCTATACGAATTCGCCAAGATCGCTTCCAAACCCTCTCATCTTGACGCGTATAGTCAAGGTTCATTCATTCAGGCGCCGCACCGGCCATTTCGTTGAATTTCAGATTCGAAACTTCCGTCACCAGTTTCATGAAGGCCCCAATCGGGCGAAGCCCCTGACGCGCCTTCAGGCATGTTGCGAAGGATTCGGTGTATGGTTTATGGTCCGCGATAGACAGTGGCGTCAGCCTGTCGTCGAGCTGGAACTCGGTCTTTGACACAATGCCGGCACCCAAGCCTGCCGCGACCGCTTCCCGAACACCATCGCGCGGGATCTCCATGACCACGTTTGGTCGGATCCGATGCAATTCCAGCATCTCCTCCAACGCCCGACGCGTCATCGAACCGGGTTCGCGAAAAATCATCCGCTGCCCGTCGAGTTCCTCGAGATCGATCTGCTGCCGGCCCGCCCACGGATGGTTGCGGTGGACGAAGATGATGATCTCATGGCGGCCGAGCTGAACCAGATCAAGACGCGGATCGTCGTAGTCTCGGCCGATGATGGCGACATCCACCTCGTAATTCATGAGCTTGTTATAGATAACATCGGAATTGCCGCTTTCGAGCGAGACCTGCACTAAGGGGTATTGAGCATGGAACGCGGAGAGAAGTTCCATGACGAAGAACGGACCTACTGTGCCGACGCGCAACTTGCCCGAGATCTGATTGCCCTCGGCGCGCAGTATGCCGACTGCCTGCTCCTCCAGCGAGAATATCTGGCGCGCCACGGTCAGAAGCGCTTCTCCCGCATCCGTCAGTTTCAGGCCACGCGGCGATCGCAAGAAGAGCTGAACATCATACATCTCTTCAAGCGCTTTGACCTGGGTAGTCACGGTCGGTTGGCCGATGCAGAGCAGATCGGCTGCCTTTGTGAAGCTAAGCTCGCGACCCACCGCGTAGAAGGAACGCAGCTGGCTGAAATTGACGAAATGAAGCTTGTTAATGCCGCCCACGACCTGTCTCCTTGCGAAAGGCTTCAGCCATCCGCACGATTTGTTCAGCGATTTCCGAGCGTTCCTCCAACAGATCGCACAATATCGTATAGTGGTTTTTTCCGTGCATCGGAACCAGTTCAGCGTGCTGGCCCGAGCCGCTCCAATAGGAAGAGAACCGCCGGGACTGGTCGCGGAACTCCTGGGTCTCGTCTGTGCCGACGACGGCTGCGAGCCGACAATGCGGCACTGGCCAGCGGATCGGGCTGATCCTTGCGGCCCGCTCTCGATCGAGCCCAAGCGCCGCGTTGAGTGATGTCTCTGCCAGCGGCTCGACATCGAAGATGCCGCTGATCGTGACGCAGCCCGCCAGCGGCGCGCCTGCCGTGAGGCTTCTCATTGCAAGTGTGGCAGCAAGATGACCGCCGGCGGAATGGCCGCTCGCGATCCAGAAAGCCGGGGGCGTTGCAAGGTTTCGCAAAATCGCCGGCACGCAGGCCCCGATGCGCGCAACGATCGCATCGATACGGGTCTCAGGCGCCAGCGGATAGTTTGGCAGCGCCACGGAGAAGCCGCGACGAACGAGCGCCGAGCCGACGAAGGAATAACGGTCCTTGTCGAGGCTCTGCCAGTAACCGCCATGTACGAAAACCACCAGCGGCGCACCCGCGCCAGCCGCAAACAGGTCGAACACTTCACGCGGATGCGCGCCGTAGGCGACGTTGCGCCTGCATGTCAGTGAACTGCGGGCAGCGGCGCTCGTCTCATCGAAACGTCTATAGACGTCCGTTCTTTCAGGATGACGGTCGCGGAAGACGTAGCCATATTCCTTGCTGGAATTCGCGCCAATCATTCGAAGAGAACGACACTGCGCACCGACGTTCCCGCTCGCATCAGCTCGAAGCCGCGATTGACATCATCGAGGACCAGCCTGTGTGTGATCTGCCCATCGAGATCGAGCCGGCCGGCCATGTAGTGGTCAATAAGCGTGCCCAGCCCGCTGCGCCCTTTGACGCCGCCGAAATAGCTGCCGCGGATCGAGCGGCCGTAGCGGACGCCTACCGGCGGGAACCCCATTTCGGCGCCGGGTGGCTCGACACCGAGCAGCACTGCGGTGCCCCAGGCCGGCTGGCAGCAGTCGAAGGCCTGCCGCATGACCGGCACGATGCCGGTACATTCGAAGGCTACGTCGACGCCGCCGTCGGTAAGGGCGCGAATCGCCGGCACGAGCTTGCCGCCCTCGCGTGACGCGTGGACAAAATCGGTCATGCCGTAGGAGCGGGCGAGTTCGGACTTGCTGTCCGTCAGGTCGATGCCAATGATCCTTGCGGCGCCGGCAAGCCGCGCTCCTTGCACGACATTGATGCCAATGCCGCCCAGCCCGAAGACGGCAACGGCGTCGCCCTCGCGGACCTCGGCCAGCGCCGCGCCGACGCCTGTCGTGACGCCGCAGCCGAACAGGCAGACCTTGTCCAGCGGGGCATCCTTGCGGATCTTCGCCAGCGCAATTTCAGGGACGACCGTATAGCGGGAAAGCGTCGAGGTGCCCATGAAATGGTGCACCGGCTGCGATCCGATCGAGAAGCGCGAAGTTCCATCCGGCATGACGCCCTTGTCGCGCGTCGGCTTGATGGTCCAGCAAAGATTGGTCCGTCCGCTCCTGCACATGCGGCAATGTCGGCATTCGGGACCATAGAGCGGAATGACGTGATCGCCTGGCTCGAGATGGTGGACTCCCTTGCCCACCTCGACCACCCGCCCTGCGCCCTCATGCCCGGGAATGAGGGGGTAGACGCTCGTCGCATTGACGCCGTCGAGCGCGGTGAGGTCCGTATGACAAAGGCCCGAGGCAACGATCTCGACGAGCGCTTCGCCGTGACCGGGCGGCGCAACCTGCACCTCCTCTATTGCGAGCGGCTTGTCGGGTTCGAAGCAGATCGCCGCAGATGACCGGATCATGACACCTGCCTCTCGAGCGTACCGGCAAAGCGTGCAAACCCCTTGCGAACGAGATCGGTGGCGTCCAGCTTTCCACTTGCCTTGATCGTCTCGCGCGCGATGCGGATATCGCGGCCGCAGCCGACGCCGATTGCGCCGATCAGCCGGTCACCCGCCGTGAAATAGGCGAGATAGGCACGGTCGCCCGGTTTGCCGCGCTCATACGCCGGCTCTCCGATGCCTGGCACCCCTGCCACTTGTATGTTGAGGTCGTATTGATCCGTCCAAAACCAGGGCACCTCGCTGTAAGGGGATGGATTGCCGCACAGATAGGACGCAACGATGGCCGCCTGGTCTTCAGCATTCTTCCACGACTCCAACCGCCAGCGCTGGCCGAAGACACGATTCTCATGCGCCGCGACATCGCCCGCGGCGAAGACATCGGGATCACTGGTCTGCCCGAACTCATTGACGACGATGCCGTTGTCGACATGCAGGCCGGCTTCGCCGGCAATCCGGTCGTTCGGTGTGCCGCCGATGCCCACCACGACAAGGTCGGCCTCCAGCATCGATCCGTCATCGAGATGGAGGCGTCCGGCGGTGCTCAGAGCCTCGGACAAGACGACTTGCCGTCCACAGAGAATGCGTACGCCTGCCCGTTCATGGAGATCGGCGAGCCATTGTGAAAGATAAGGCGGAAGCAGTCGGCTCAATGGGCGGTCGGCGGCTTCCAGAACCGTAACCACCGCACCGAGTTTGACCGCGCTTGCGGCGACCTCCAGGCCGATCAGCCCCGCACCGACAAGCACCAACCGCGCGCCAGCCACGATGCGGCCGCGCAGCGCGAGCGCATCCGAGAACGAGCGAAGATGGAAGGTCCGTGCCGCGACAGGCCCAAGCGATCGGACCCGGCGGGGCGACAATCCCGTCGCCAAAACCAGTTTTCGGTAGGAGAGGCTGGCGTCGTTAGAGAGAGCCACGATCTTCTCTCGCCGGTCGATGCCGACCGCCTCGACACCCAGATGGAACCGGACGCCGATCTCGTTCCATCGTGCCGGCGATAGAAGATAGGCATTTGCCGGGACGCCCGCCAATGTCAGCACGCCTTTGGACAAAGGCGGCCGCTCGTAAGGCAGCTCCGTTTCGGCCCCGGCCACGTCGATCGGCCCGGTAAAGCCGCCGTGCCGCAACCTTTCCGCGACGCGACCGCCGGCGTGTCCTGCGCCGACGATCACAACCCCGGCCGTCCTCCCTGGACCCGCCACTGCGTTCAGGCCCCTTGCCCGGCAGACGTGGCGCCGGCGCGGCCATTGCGCAGCACCTCGCGGATTATCTCGCGATGCACATGGAAGTAACTCTTGCTGACGCATTGAAGATGCGGCGAGACCTCGTCATGAAGCCGGCCCAGCGCATGAAACGGCACCGAGGAAGCAAGGTGGTGCTCCGCATGGAACGGCATGTTCCAGTAGAGCATCCTGAGCAACGGATTCGCGAGCGTGGTCCGGGTATTGGCAAGCAGGTTCGGACTTTCCTCGGCGCCGGTGTGCTCGGCCATGCGGATGGCGCGCAGCACCGGCTCGCCCATCACCCGGGGCAGCAGCCAATAGACCAGCGCGATCGTGCTGCCGAAATAGATCGAGACGGCGGCGACGGCGACATAGAAGAGGACGAGCAGCCGGATTTCCAGCATCACCTGTTTCCAGACCGATTCCGGCAGGAACTCACGCTCTTCCTCGGTGAAGCGCCCGGTCGTGCCGCGCCAGAGCGTACCGACCAGCTTCGGCCAGAAGGAGAGGCCGATTATCTGGCCGAAATAGTCGCGAAGCGATGTCGGGAACGGCACGATATCCGGATCATGGTCCTCGTGCTGGGTGAAGGTATGGTGCGCGGCATGCCGGTATTTGAAGTAGAGAAACGGACGAAAGGTGAAGGCAGCGACCACAAAACCAACGGCGTGGTTGATCCATCGCGAGTGGAAAGCGGTGCCGTGCGAGCATTCATGTAAGGGCGCGAACAGCAGCACGATGACGATGCCGTAAGCGAGCATTGAAGGTATCAGGAGCCACGGTGTTCCACCGGAGAGGCAGACGGCGAGCACGCCGAGAGCCAGGGCCGCAAGATGGACCGCCAATCTGGTCAGCCCCGGTCCGTTGGACCGCGTGCGGAGCGTCTTCAGCTTGTCGCGTGAAATGATCTCCGGTCCCGTCAGCGGCCATATCTTGCTGCCGATGCCACCGATCCCAGCATAGCTCGCGGAATTATCGCCTTGCATGCCGATCCTCCTTCAGATTGCGAATTGTCGCGACAGGTCTAACGGGTCGCCACATCGAAGAAAAATTCATTGTTCCCATGGCGTTATCGCTTCGGCGTCAGGCCACGAAGCAATGCGCGATTGCTTCCGCAGAGAAGTCCTTGCGGTGAAAATGTCCGGTTACCCGACCGCGGCTCATGACGAGGACGCGGTCGCAGGCATCCATCATCTCCTGCAGTTCCGTGGTCAGCAGCAGGATTGCCTTGCCTTGTTCCGCCAGGTCCTGGATGGTGCGCCATATCTCGAACTTGGCGCCCACATCGACGCCACGGGTCGGGTCCTCGGCGATCACGATGTCGCCGCCGCGCGCGATCCATTTGCCGATGACGATCTTCTGCTGGTTCCCGCCAGAGAGTTGTGACGCCAGCTGCGACAGGCCGCTGGTCTTGATTGCCAATGCGCGCACCAGGCCGTTGGCCGTCGCGTTTCTTTGCCGGCGCTTCGTGAAGCCGAGGCGGCCGAGGCGGCGCAGGATCGTCATTGCGATATTGTCGCCGACGCTCATCGGCAGGACGAGGCCCTCACGTTTGCGATCGGCGGGCATGAAGCCGATGCCGAAGGCGATGGCGTCACGCGGAGAGCGCAGTTGCACCTTGCGTCCCTGAACACGGATCTCGCCGCGATCGATGGACCGATCGCCGAAGATCGCGCGCACGACTGCCTCGCGCTGGCAGCCAAGCAATCCGGCGATGCCGACGATCTCACCTGCCCGCACCTGCAGGCAAATATCGTCGAAGACCCCCGCCTTGCAGATCCCCTTCGCCTCCAGCACGACGTCGCCAAAACGCCTCTCCTTGTAGGCGGACTGACCCGGCTTGTGTTCACGCCCGACCATCAACGTGACAAGAGCAGCCTCGTTCAAGCCGGCTGTGTCCTGGGTGGCGACGACATGGCCATCGCGGAGCACGGTGACGCGATCCGAAATCTGCATCACCTCGCTCAACCGGTGCGAAACGTAGACGATGCCGAGACCGTTGGCCTTCAGCTTGCGAATGACGGCAAGCAGATGCACGACTTGGTCATCGTTCAGCGAGGCTGTCGGCTCGTCGAAGACGAGGACACGCGGACGGCTCGCCAAGGCGCGGCATATCTCGACGATCTGCTGCTCGTTGAGGCTGAGTTCGCCGACCGCCCGCGAAGGATCAAGGTTGACATGGATCTGATCGAGCAAGTCCTTCGCCATGCGGTTGAGCATCGCGCGCGTCTTGCCGAGACGTCCGGCCGGTTCACGACCGAGAAAGATGTTCTCGGCGACGCTCAGGTTCGGGCACAGCACCAGCTCCTGGTGGACCAGCGCCAGCCGGTTGGCGAGAGCCACCGTGGGATCGTTCAGAACCACAGCCTGTCCGTCGATCCTGATTTCGCCGCTGTCAGGCGCGACGAGGCCGTTCATGACCGACAGCAGCGTCGACTTGCCGGCACCGTTCTCGCCGACCAGGGCATGTACCTCACCGGCCTTCAGATCGAAGGTCACGTCGGAAAGTGCAATGACACCAGGATATGTCTTGCGGATCGATTGGACCTCGAGCAGCGGGGCGCTCATTGCGATCACGCCGAATGATATTTGTTGAGAAGCGCGCGATGCCGATCCATGTCGCCGCGCAGATTCTGATAGACGGACGACCAGACTTCGAAGAAGTCCCGATAACGCTCATGCAGTTTCGGATCGGGGTCGATCGTCTCCTTGATGCGAACGATGCTTGCAAGAGGCTCAGTCGGCGATTTGTAGATTCCGGCGGCGACGCCGGCCAGGATGGCGTCGCCGATCGGGGCGGCCTCGCCGATGTCGGGCGTCTTCAACGGCAGGTTCACCACGCTGGCGGTGATTTGGTTCCAGAACCGGCTTTTGGTCGGGCCACCGTTCAGGATCAAACCGTCGACCTTGACGCCGGCCGTGTTGGCGACGCGGACGTTGGAGTAAAGGTCGAAGGCGACGCCCTCGATGAGCGCGCGGATGAAATGCGCCCGTGTCGTCGTTGGGCGTACGCCAAAGAAGTTGCCGCAGGCATTGCTGTTCCAGTTGGGTGCCAGCGTGTTGCCGAGATATGGCAGGTAAAGCAGGCCGTCGGAACAAGCCGGCACGCGCCTCGCCTGCTCGGTGAAAAGGTCGAAGACATTGTGGCCCATGCGCTCGGCCAGGCGGAATTCGGCATCGCCGAACTGGTCGCGGAACCATTTCAACGACGCACCGGTGAAGGCCATCGGGCCATCGAACATGGTCAGGCCGGGCAGCACGTGCGGCCATTTTAGGATGCGGTATTCCTCGACGTTCTGCTCGGTCGGGATCATGATGCCGAGGTTGGAACCCGTGCCCATGGAGTAGTAGGCCTCACCGGCTTTGGTGACACCGACCCCAAGTGCTGCCGAACTGATGTCGGTACCGCCTGCGGCGACTATGGTGCCGGGACGCAGCCCTGTCTCCTCGGCCGCCTGCCTGGTAACCTCGCCCACCACTTCATGGGATTGGTAGAGCCGCGGCAGTTTCTCGAGCGGAATGCCGATCGCCCTGGCGACAGACTCGTTCCAGCGCTGCTCACGATATTCGTAGGCGTAAGCGAGCCCGGCGTCGCCAGTGTTCATCGTGAAGTTGCCGCACATCCGGTAGGTGCAATAGCCGGAAGGCGACAGGAACTTGTGCGTGGCGTTGAAGATGTGCGGCTCGTGCTTCTTGATCCACAGCGCCTTGGGGTCGATGAACCAGGGCGCGATACGGTTGCCGTTGTTCTTGTTGATGGTCGCCTCGCCGACGCTGCGGCGGATGTCTTCGCACTCTTCCTCAGAGCGGGAGTCCATCCAGATCATGGCCTGACGCAACGGCCTGCCCTGATCGCTGACGGGTAGCGTTACGCCGACAAGGCCCGAAAGCGCCACGGCCGCGATGTCGTCGGCGAAGCGGCCCTGCTCCAGGCATTGCCTCACGGATGAGACCACGGCGCCCCAGTAATTCGACGCATCCTGTTCGGCCCAGCCGGGAAACGGGTGAAACAGCGGATGCTCCTGCGAGCCGGACGCCACTACCTTGCCGGTATTGGTGTCCAGAACCGCGGCCTTCACATTGGTCGTGCCGATATCGATGCCGAGCGTGAGGTGTCCACCCATGAAATCGCTCCTCCCTAAGTCGTTATGCTTGTGTTTTCTTGCGGCTCATCTGCGACAAGCCGACCGATATGATGAGAACAACGCCGATGGCGAGGTTCTGATACCAGGTTCCGACGCCCCAGATGGCAAGCAGATTGAGACCGGCGGCAAACGCAACGCTGCCCAGCAGCGTACGCCAGGGCGATCCGATGCCGCCAGCCAGCGCCGTGCCGCCGATGACGGCGATGGCGATGGCGGTCAATTCATAACCAGCGGCGAGCGGCGCATCGACCGACTTCAGTCGCGCGGTAAAGATGATGCCGGCAATGGCGGCGCACAATCCGCTGATGGCATAGGCCAGCACCACGTAGCGCTGCGTCTTGATGCCGGCATAGAGCGCGGCTTTTTCGTTGCCGCCAATGGCGTAGAAGCGGCCGCCCCGCATGCTGCCGTTTATGAAACCGATGAGGGCAAGAAGAACGAGAAGGAAGATAACTAAACTGATCGGGATGCCGACCATCTTGCTGTCGCCGATCCAGCTGTAGAACGGCGCCTTGAGATAGTAGGGATGGCCATTGGTGAGCACATAGTTGAAGCCGCGCAAGGCCGTCAGCGACACCAGCGTCATGATGAAGGACGCGACCTTGAAATACGCCACGCCAATGCCGTTGAGCGCGCCGACCGCGATACCGGTCGCCAGGGCGATCAAAATGACCGGGACGATCGGGCCGGCATAGGTGTTGCCGCGCACCAGCCAACGGCTTCCCAGCATTGGGCCGATCTCGGCCATGACGACCACGCCGACAATGACCGAAAAGATCATCAGCGCCGCGACCGACAGGTCGATGCGGCCGGTGAGCAGCACCACCGTCATGCCGAGCGACAACAGGCCGATGACGGCGATGCTGCGCATGAGGTTCTCGATGTTGAGCGCGGTGAGGTAATACTCCGACGTCAGCGCACCGACCGCGAAGATCAGCAGGATCAGCCAGATGATGGGATCACGCAGCAACCCCTGCAGGAAGGGCGCGACGCGCGGGGTGGAGAGTTCCAGGACGCTCATTTCGCAATCCCCCGCTGCCACATGCCGGGCATCACGACGGCAAGGATGACTGCCGCGGTCACGACCTGCTGCAGATAAATGCTGACACCGAGCTGATTGAGAAGGTTGTTGACGATGCCGATGATCAGGGCGGCCACAACCGTACCGATGATCGAGCCCGAGCCCCCGGACAGCGACGCGCCTCCCAGCACGGTGACCGCCAGAACAGAAAGCTCCATGCCTTCGAAGCCCGCTGGATTGATGTAAGACAGCCTGGCGCTTTCAAGCATGCCGGCAAGCGCCGCACAGGCGCCGGAAATCGCGAACACGACGGCGCGGACGCCGACGACATTGATGCCGGACAATGCGGCCGCCTTGACGTTGCCGCCGGTCGCGTAGAGCGCACGTCCGAAGATCGAGTATTTCGTAAGCGCGATTGCGGCTGCGCCCAGCACGACGAGCAGCACGACCGGCAGCGGAATGCCTGCGAGGTCGCCGCGGCCGAGCCAGAGGTAGGCGGCGATCGGTTCGGGATAAAGCGCCTGGCCACCCGAGAAGATGTTGGCTAGCGCGCGGCTTATGCCGAGCATGCCGAGCGTGGTTATCAGCGAGGGAATGCCCAACGCGGCGACAAGAATGCCGTTGACCAGGCCGATGGCAAGGCCTGTGAGCAAGGTGGCGCCGATGACAAGCGCCGCGGAGCCTGTCGGGATCAACAGCCCGCCGGCGATGCAGGATAGGATCGCGACTCCGGCGATCGACAAGTCGATCTCACCGGTGATCACCACCAGCGTCATGCCGTAGGCCATGATGCCGACCGCGGCCACGGCGAGAAGTATGACATGGATGTTGGCGAGCGACAGAAAGGACGGTGTGATCGCCTGCCCGGCAATAAGCAGGGCGATCAACACCGCGACGCGGCTCGTTTCGCCAACGCTCAGGTGCCGCCAAGCGTCGGGAGGCCGCGCCTGTGAGGCGACCTTTGTTTCGAGAGTGCTCATGGTCATGACGTGCTCGCCTGTCTGTTCGGTCAGCGCCTGCCGGTCCTCGCGAGAGAATCCGGCAGGCGCGTGGAAGAAGCTGGCGATCAGCCCGCGACTTCCGGACCGTAGGCGTAGGGCCACTCGTCCGGCGTCAGCGTCTCGATGCCCTCGATGTTCATCTTCTCCTTGGTGATCATCGGCAGGTTGGGCGTCATGATGAGCTTCGGCGGCGCTTCGTTGAGCCCTGCCTTGGCGCCGATATGCATAACAACGGCGCGGATGCCAATGTCGCCGATCAGCGGCGTGTAGGGCGACACCATCTCGATGTTGCCGGCCTTGATTTCCTTCAGCACCTCACGGGCATCGTCATTGGCGAGGATCATGATCTTCTTCCCGCCTGGGGCGCTGTTCAACCGGTTCGCCTCGCGGATCGCGTCGAGCGCACCCATGGCTTCCTCGCCGCCGGTGTTGAACGACACCGAGATGTCCTGGAAGGCTTGCAGCGCATCCGCCGTCGACTTGAAGGCCAGCGTGCGCTGGCTGTTGGTGTGATAGTTGGCGAGCACCTTATAGCCAGGTGTGTTGCCGATCGCCTCCAGGAAGGCGCCGGTGCGGATCGAGTCCGCCGTGCTGCCGAGATCCTTGCGATTGAAGATGATGTTGCCCTCGGGCGCAGCATGCTTGAGATAGAGACCTTGCTGCAGACCGTTGGCATAGAAGTTGCCAAGTACCTCCGAGCTGATCTGCTCGGACGAAGTGCGGCGATCGAGGCTAACCACCGGGATGCCGGCCGCGATGGCGCGATCGACCGGTGGCCCCATCGGTGCTTCGCGGCTAGGCCAAAGCACGATGCCGTCATACTGCTTGGCGATCCAGGTATCGATAACCTGGCCCATCTTGTTGTCGTCGAACTCGGCGTCGATCACCTCGAGCTCGATGTTGGGGTGGCGTTTGGCTTCCCAGGCGGCGGTGTCCGCGAGGCTGATCAGCCAAGGGTGGTTGAAGCCGTGAAAGACCAGCCCAATGCGGTACTTCTTGTTGTGATCGAGCACCGGACCTTCGGTCAGTGGCAGATAGTCGGTGAACGGCGACTTGATCTGGAGCTTGCTGTAAGGACCGACGAAACTCGCCCCCATGCCGGGTTTCCACACAAACCCGCCGGCGAGATCGCCGACAGGATAGACGTCGAGGTAATCGCGAAAGCCGTCCTTTTCGAACAGCGCACTCACGTCCCCGTTCGACATTCCGGCCTTCGCCTGGTCGGAGTATTCCTTGATGAGCGCGTTGATGACGGAATGAACCGACTCCTCAGCCGCAGCCGGGGCAATCGCCAGCGGGGCAGCAGCAAGCACAGTCAGTGTCGCGGCCGTCTTCAAGAGATGACGGCGAGATAATTTCAGCATTAAGATTTCCTCCCATATTTTGGTTCAGCCCGGGATATGTCCCGAAGACGTCGGTGCTACTCTCCTCCTCCCACCAGGATGTGGACGTAGCCATCCGCCACCTTGGTTTCGTAAGTCTTCAGCCGCTCGGTGACCGGTGGCGAAAGCGGCATGCCGGTCGGGATATGGAACAGTCCCTGATGCAGCGGGCATTCAATCGTCTGGCCATCGATGTAGCCTTCGGAAAGAAATGCGTGTGCGTGGGTGCAGACGCCGGCTGTCGCATAAAATCTGCCGCCGAGATTGAAGATTGCGATGCATGCCCCGCTGTGCTCCATGCGCGTCGCGTCGCCGACCGGCAGAAGGTCAACACGGATCGCCTGTATCCATTGCATGTCCTTTGTTGTCGTTTCCGCCGCCATTCATTTCCTCGCAGTCGTCATTCTGTTTCGTTTATTTTCGTTGTCTTTCCGTACGCGGCCAATTCATTGTGGGAATGCCGGTATTGATGACTCCGATAAAGGTTGCCGAGAGGACCCGCTCGGCACAGCGACGGCGGAAAGGCGCCCGTAAGTGATCGGCGACTGGATTGCAGTTTCAGCGGTTCGCGGCACACGGAGCCGGCGCGAGCTAGTACTACAGTCGCAGATGCTCTCTTTTCTTGTAGTGGGCGATCATGGCTTGGGCCTGATGTTTTCGTCGCCATAGCGACCAAGCGAATATGAAGCTCGTGCTGTGAAGCTTTCGCATGAGGAGGCGCATGATCAGCACTCGAATTTCGGCGACGGTGGGGGATCAGGGCGATTTTGCGCATCAGGCTGCGATAGCGGGTTTTGGACTCGTTTCGTTCGGTTTGCCGAGAGCCGAACGGCGCAGGTCGGCACCAAGCCTGGCCAGGAAAGCCGCTGCCGCCATGACCAGCGTCATATGGCGGTGCCAGCCATGCCATGAACGGACCTCGCAATGATCGAGGCCGAGATCGTCCTTGGCGCGCTGGAAGCATTCCTCGATCGTCCAGCG